>NZ_JBUZWE020000001.1:0-612014 GCF_055730135.2 Mesocryomonas lacus
GCTCGGGGGCTGGATCGGCTTCTTGTCCTCGTTGGGATGGTCTCTGGACATCTGCTCAGGCGGCAACTACGGCCACCTGAAGCGAAGGAGCCTCGCCGCCGCGCCCGACCCGAATGCCGAACTTGATGATCTCCCAAATCCACAGGACCGAACTTGCAACGATGATGCACGTCGCGAGGTCCCACCCGTCGAGGGCGACGGTCGAGAAGGCGGCTTGCAGGAAAGGTACATACAGGACGGCCAGCTGAAGGAGCACGGAGAGGCCGATGGCACCCCAGAGCCAGCCGTTCCGGAACATTCCATGGAACGCGCTGACGATGTCCGAGCGAGCATTGAGGACGTTGAAGAGCTGGAAGAACACCAGTGTCGTGAACGTCATGGTTCGACCGTGATCGAGAGTGCCGGATCCCTCGATGAAACCGCCCGGCAGCGATGCATCGAGGATCGCCAGGGTACCGACGGCCATGACCGTGCCGATGAAGACGATCCCGCTCCACATCCGCATCGTCACGATCCGTTCGCCGCGGGGCCGGGGCGGCTTCTTCATCGTATCGGCATCGGAGGCATCGATCCCGAGAGCGAGTGCGGGAAGACCATCCGTAAGAAGGTTGATCCAGAGGATATGGGTCGCAAGAAGCGGCAGGACGAAGCCGCCACCTCCGGCTTCGGTCAGGCCGATGTAGTCGGCAAGGAGGATGCCGAAGAACATGGTGATGACCTCCCCGAAGTTCGATGACAGGAGGTAGCGGAGGAATTTGCGGATGTTGCCGTAGATCGCCCGTCCTTCCTCGACCGCGGCGACGATCGACGCGAAATTGTCGTCGACCAGAACCATGTCCGCGGCCTCCTTGGACACGTCCGTACCGGTGATGCCCATGGCGATGCCGATGTCGGCGGTCTTGAGGGCAGGGGCGTCGTTGACGCCGTCCCCTGTCATCGCGACGGTCATTCCGGAACGCTGCAGCGATTGGACGATCCGGAGCTTGTGTTCCGGATCCACGCGGGCATAGACCGACACTGTGCCCACGGTTCTGTCCAGCATCTCGTCCGTCATCTTCCGGATCTCGCTTCCGGTGACCGAACGCCCGTTGGTCGCGATACCCAGTTCCGCGGCGATGACCGTCGCCGTCATCGGATGGTCGCCGGTGATCATGATCGGGCGAATGCCGGCAGCCCTGGCAAGGGCGACAGCCTTCCGGGCCTCGTCCCGCGGAGGATCGATCATTCCGACTAGACCGAGAAAGACCAGCTCATGCTCGGTATCTTCGCCGAGTGCCTCGGGCAGGAATCCATCCTTGGGAAGCCGGCGGAAGGCGACTCCGAGGGTTCGCAGCGCTTCGCTGGCCAGCGCTTCGTTCGCCAGCAGGATCTCCACTCGCCGCTCGGGCGTCATCGGCCGCTCTTCGCCTCCCGCAGCCTCCTTGGAGCAACGGGACAGGAGAACATCGGCGGCTCCCTTGGTCGCCACCGTCACGGTGTCAGGGCGATCGGCATCCGATACGGCAACGCTCATGAGCTTGCGCTCCGAAGAGAACGGCAGTTCAGCGAGGCGTCGGAAGCGGGCCGCGAGTCCTTCCTCGGAAATACCTATCTTCCGCCCCGCGACGATAAGAGCGGCTTCCGTGGGATCTCCGTGGATCGACCAAGTGCCTTCTTCGGATTGGAGTGAAGCGTTGTTCGCCAGCGTCGCGGCCTCGAGGACCAGGACGGCTTCCGAACGAAGGTCGCCCTCGATCGCCCGGTCGCCAACCGTCTGGATGGTCCCGGACGGATCGTAACCGGTACCCGCGACTTTCACCGAGCCGGTTGCGGTCACGACGCGTCGGACCGTCATCTCGTTCCTCGTCAGCGTGCCGGTCTTGTCCGAAGCGATGACGTTGGTCGATCCGAGGGTCTCGACGGAAGAGAGGTGTCTGACGATCACCTTCCTCTTCGTCATCCTCTGGACGCCGACCGAGAGAACCGCCGTGACCACGGCCGGCAGTCCTTCGGGCACAGCGGCGACCGCGAGCGCTACGCCGAGGATCAGTACGGAAAAGACCCCCGATAGGCCCTGGATGTCCTCGACGAGAAGGATCGTCCCGATCATGACGACGGCTATCGCCACGACGATCAGGCCGAGGCGACGTCCGACGCGGTCGAGTTCCTTCTGCAGCGGCGTCGTCTCCTCCGGCGCTTCGTCCAGAAGGCCGGCGATCCGGCCCATCTCGGTCTTCATGCCCGTCGCGGTCACGACGGCGGTTCCGCGACCGTACGTCGCCGCGGTGCCGCTGAAGATCATGTTCACGCGGTCGCTGACGCCGCACTCGTCCTGGATGACGGAGACGTCCTTGGATACGGGAACGCTTTCGCCCGTCAACGCTGCTTCCGCGGTCTGCAGGGAAGCCGACATGATGAGTCGCGCATCGGCCGGCACGGTATCGCCCTCCTCGACGAGAATGACGTCGCCGGCGACGAGGTCGGATGCGGCAATGCTTTGGCGAGTTCCGCCGCGGATGACGTTGGCATGGAGTGCGGACATCTTCCGCAGCCCGTTCACTGCCTTCTGGGCGCGTTCCTCGAGGAAATACCCCATCACCGCATTGAGTAGGACGATCGCGAATATCGCCATCGCCTCATAGGGGAGATCCGAGTCGCCCTGATAGAACCAGAGCCCCCCGGATATCGAAGCCGCTACGATCAGAAGAACTACCAGCACGTCGGTGAACTGGCTCAGGAACCTCCTCCACCGGGGGACCCCCGGCTTGCCGGCGAGGACGTTCCCGCCTTCCCGACCGAGCCTGTCCGCAGCTTCGGCATCGTCAAGGCCATTTTCGACGTCCGTATGGAAATCCGACAGAACGGACTCGACCGATCGAAGATAGGGGGCGATCAGGAGCGGCTCCGTCGGAATGTCGCGCATGGTGTTCAACCTTCTGGGCATGATGATTTTCGCATGCGCGGTGGTTTCCCGGGAACAAGGGCGCCGAATACCAGCGTGCCGGGCGTAACGTCGAAATGTCGAATTGGAGATCGACGCCTGATATTCTCGAGCGAATGTCTTCGCCGACTCCGCGAAGCCGCCGACTGAGAGGTATGGCGAGAATTCAGGGAGGCGTGCACCATCGGAAATTACTCACCCTCGACTCCACCGCGGTCAGCCGATGTGAGGGAAGGGCCGTGAATTCCGCTTGGATGCCTGGTGCTTCTGGCACCGGCCCCGAGCAGCTATGGGCTGTCGCCGAGCCTCTCAGGAGGACTTGCTTTCCGCGGCGAGCGCCCGGAAACGAGATGCCCGCTGCACGATATCGACCATGTGTTCGGCCGCATGGATGGTCAGTGGGTGCTGGGTGGAGGCAGGCCTCGGCGAAACGAGAGCCGCCATCTCGCGTGCGCGATCAAGTTGCCGATCGGAGGCTTCGACCAGCATGGAGATCACCAGGTTCTCGAGTGCGATCACTCGAACGCGCAGATGGACGAGTTCCGCGTTGGTCAGGACAGGAACCTCGATCGGCACCTCGCCCCCCGTTACGCCCGTTCCAGCGAGCGTGCCGATGGCGCCGCCCTCGTTGTCCCAGCGCGAGAGGGCAGCTTGTCGGAGCCGGGAACGCTCGGAAGGATCCGAAGAGACGTTGGACATGGACAGTTTCCTTTGAGGAGGCATCCTGCCGGCCTTCGGAACGGTCGTGCCGAAGGCGGTGAGGGCATCAGTTCCCGTGCTGGACCAACCACTGGCGCATCTGCACGATCTCACGCTCCTGCTCGACGATGACATGCTCGGCGAAGGCGCGATTGCTGGGGTCGAGCCCGTGCTTCAGCTGGATACGCGCCATGTCGATCGCCCCTTGATGGTGCGGGATCATTCCCAGGACGAAGGCCACGTCGGGATCCTTGTCGCGCATGCCATCTGCCATCGGCTGATGCATCTTTTCCATGGCCGCCTCGAATTCCACGGTTGCCGTGCCCTGGGTACCGGGCGTCGCCATCATGCCGCCGTGACCGGTCCCGGTGGAACTTGCTTCAGGAGACGAAGGCACATCGCCTACCCCGGAAGCCGGTGCGGCGTGAGGATGCTGCGGGTCGAAGGAATGCGTGGCGACGACCGCCGCAGGAGTGCCGACGCTGCCGTTGGCACCGTAGAAGGTCAGATGAAGACCCCAGTATGCACCACCAAAGAGGACCAGTGCCGTCGCCAATCCGACAGGAATGCTCCGGAGGGACTTCTTGAGGGTCGGGAGAAAATGAAGCTCCCTGGTATGATCCGCCGCAATGACGACGATGATCGCCATGATCAATGCGTGCCCGACCATGTCGATGCGGCCGAAGGGATAGACGGCGGCATTGAAGATTACGAAGAGGGTGATCGCGGAAAGGCGCCGGATCAGCGGTGTCCAGAGGAGGCCGAAGCCCATCGTGAACTCGGCGACGCCCGCCATGGGAATGAAGACGTCGCGTGGCAGCCCGAAGGTCAGGAACGGCTTCTCGACGACAAGCGGGTAGAACCAGTCGGGGTAGGCGAACTTCTCGAGGCTCGACCACATCAACGCGATGGCGACGCCTCAGCGAAGGACCTCGAAGCGGTGCTTGTACCAGTTCGGGTTGCTCGACGAGGCCAGCACCAGGTACGCGGCCACAGCCACGCCGAGCGCGAGGTAGTCGAGGAGGTGGAACAGGTCGTAGTCCTGGAGCGCGAGTACCCAGAGCAGGATGATGCCCGCCGCGGAGTACGGCATGGTGCGCTTGGAGAAGACGCCGAACGCGATCAGGAGCTGGAGCCAGGAGACCCACTCGGAAGGCGTCGTGAGATCGGGCGTGAGGTATACGCCGCCGACAGCGAAGATTGCGACGAAGAAAGCGCCGATGACGACCCGGACGAAGTCGTCCAGTCTGTTCCAGAGTGGGTCGGAGATCCTGTCCAACCCGTCAAGGATTTTCATCCCGACTTGACTCTTTTCGATCGCACGCGTCGCGACGAAGAAGGCGAGCACCAAGACGATGCCGAGCCAGAACCATGTGTTGACCAGCGTGACGCCGACCCCAGCCGGCGGTGCCCCGACGATGTACGGCGCGAACCATTTCACGTGGGCGTCGGCCTGCACGGTGAGCCCGAGGGACAGTAGAGCGACGACGCCCGCTCCTTTGGTGAAGGAAGGGAGCGAGACCTCCGTACCGTTCACTTCCGGCGGAAGTCGTCGACCCCTGGTTGAATGAGCAATCATTTGGACCTCGAGCGTTGGCGGTTGGGTGCTGGACGTCGCGTCACCCGGGGAACTACGTGCGCTTCGCAGAGGCCAGATCGACCTTCATTTTCTTGGGGCCGGCTTTCTAGCGGACGACAAGTACCGAACATGTCGCGTGCCGCACGATCCGGGCGGCGTTCGAGCCGAGCAGGTACGTGCTCATTGCCGGCCTGTGGGAGCCGAGGGCGATGAGGTCGGCTTTGAACTCGGTCCCTGCCGATATGATGTGATCGTAGACGCTGCCGGTCGGGCTGATGACGGAGGTCCGGTCGGCTGGAAGCCCCAAATTCTTGGCCAAGACCTCCAGATCGCGGAGCGCATCCCTTTCCTCGTCGTAGAAGAAGCTCGGCGGCAGGTAGGCGAGAGCGGCTTCGATCATGAAGCGTCGGACATGGATCAGGCGGACCTTTGCGTCCGAGGCCTTCGCGAGCTGTGCGACTTGGTCCATGGAAGGCCCCGAGAGGCCGGGCTCTGCGAGATCGATCGGAACTAGGATTCTCTTGAACATGGTGGCTTTCTCCGGACGTTCTCCGGGCTTCGAGCAGCTGCGGGATACGAACCGGCGATCGACGCGAAATTCATCAGATCACTGGTTGGGTGGCGTCGACTGGTGATCGACGCGCCCACTCTCGGTACTCACCGGAAGACGCGAGGTGCCGAGTACCGCGGTGACAGCTATAGAGTGGAGGACGCGGCGCTGTGCACCGTCGGAAAATACTCAACCGGACTGCGGTCATTCTGCAGTAATCGTCCCGACAGGTACTTTCTCGTCTCGATTGAACTTCGTCTCAGATCGCCAGGACCGATCCCGGGTCAGCGGAAAGCAGTTCCTTCGCGTTCTTCCGCAGGCGGCTGTGATTTTCCGGCGTCCAGTGCGGCGCTTCGATCGTCGTTCCGGCTTCGCCGGCAAGGATCAGCATCGCGTCTTCCAACCGACCGATTGCGGCCGGGCGACCTGTCGATTCCGCGAAGGTGATCGCTGCTTCGATCTTCGGCGCCATTGATCCCGCTGCGAACTGGTCGGGCACGATTGCGCTGGTATCCGCACGGGCGATGCGATGGGCATCCGGTCGACCATAGTTCAGGTAGACAGAATCGACGTCCGTGAGCATCATCAGCATGTCGGCGTCGAGCTGCCGTGCGAGGAGACCGCTCGCACGATCCTTGTCGATCACCGCCTCGACCCCGACATGCTTGCCGTCCGGAAGCTCGATAACGGGAATGCCGCCGCCGCCGGTGCAGATGACGACGACCTTCTGGTCCAGCAGCATCCTGATGACGCCCAACTCGAGGATCTCGAGTGGTTCAGGTGATGCGACCACACGTCTCCAGCTGTTGCCGTCTCTGGCGGACTGCCATCCTTTCTCGCGCTCGATCCTGCGTATGGTCGGCTCGTCGTAGACCGGACCGATGGGTTTTGAAGGATGCGAGAAGGCAAGGTCGGAGGCGTCCACCCGTACCTGGGTCAGAAGCGTCGCCAGAAGCACGCTCTTCGGCAGGAGATTGCGCAGTTCCTGCTCGATGATATAGCCGATCATCCCTTCGGTTTCGGCTCCGAGAATGTCGAGGGGATAGCGGCCGTCTTCCGGGCCGGCCGCGGACTGTAGGGCCAGCATGCCGACCTGCGGCCCGTTACCGTGCGTCACCACGACCTCGTGCCCTGCAAGGATCAGCTCGGCCAGCGAGGACGCGGCCTGCCTGACGTTCGCCCGCTGCGTTTCCGCGGTCATCGGCTGACCGCGCTTGGAAAGGGCATTGCCCCCGAGGGCGACGACGAGGCGCATCGTCCTCATCCTCCGATCGTGGCGACGAGGATCGCCTTGATCGTGTGCATCCGGTTTTCAGCCTGGTCGAACACGACGGACGACGCGGATTCGAACACCTCTTCCGTCACCTCCATGCAGTCGATGCCGTAGCGCGCCATGATGTCGGCCCCGACCTCGGTCTCGGCGTTATGGAAGGCCGGCAGGCAGTGCATGAACTTGGCGTATGGATTTCCTGTAGCTCCCATGACCTCGCCGGTAATGCGGTATGGCGTCAGGTCACGGATGCGATCGGGCCAGGAAGCTTCGTCCTCCCCCATCGACAGCCAAACGTCGGTGTAGAGGAAGTCCGCTCCCCGGACGGCGTCGGCGACGTTGTCGGTAACCGTCAGCTTGCCGCCGGTCTGCTTGGCGAGTTCCTGCAGGTGCGTGATGAATTCGGGATCAGGCCACAGGCTCTTCGGCGCCGCGATCCGCATGTCCATCCCGACCTTGGCGGCACCGACCGCGAGCGAGCGGGCGACGTTGTTCCGGCCGTCCCCAAGGAACGTGACGGCGAGGTCCGAGAGATGCTGGTGGGTGAACTCGCGCATCGTCATGAAGTCGGCGAGGATCTGCGTCGGATGCGCTTCCGTTGTCAGGCCATTGTAGACCGGCACGCCTGCGAAGTCGGCCAACTGCTGGACGATCTCCTGGCCATAGCCACGATACTCGATGGCATCGTAGATGCGGCCAAGGACCCGAGCCGTATCCTTGATCGATTCCTTGTGCCCGATCTGACTGCCGGTCGGTCCAAGATAGGTGACGTGGGCGCCCTGGTCGTAGGCTGCGACTTCGAACCCGGTCCGGGTCCGTGTCGAGTCCTTCTCGAAGATCAGCGCGATGTTGCGGCGCTGGAGGCGCTGCTGCTCGGTACCGGCATATTTTCCGGCCTTCAGCTCGACGGCGAGCTGAATCAGGAAGCGGATTTCGGAAGGCGAAAGGTCCTCGAGGGACAGGACGCTGCGACCGTGAAGATTGACGGGCATGTGATGTGTTCCTTCGATCAGATCGGGTCGCGGCTGATTGGGCAGGACATGCAGTGGCTGCCGCCACGCCCCCGTCCGAGTTCGGAGCCTGAGACGGTGATCACCTCGACGCCGGCACGACGCAGGAGGGTGTTGGTGTAGACGTTGCGGTCGTATCCGATGACCACGCCGGGCTCGACGGCGAGCACGTTGTTGCCGTCGTCCCACTGCTCTCTTTCGGCCTCATAGGCATTGCCGCCCGTAGCGATCACGCGCAGCTTGAGGCCGAGTGCCTCCTCTACGACCTGAAGGAACGGGGCCTCCTCGGCGACGATGTCGATACCGGTCGGCCCGTCCCCGGGACGCAGCGAGAACGCCCGGATGCGATCGACGATCGGCGGGAAGGCGGTGACGAGGTCGCGGTCGCAGAACGTGAAGATCGTATCGAGGTGCATGAAGGAGCGGTCGCGGGGCATCAGCGCCGCGATGACGCGTTTTGCTGCGCCCTTTGCGAAGAGACGTGCTGCCAACGTGGCAACCGCCTGAGGCGTCGTGCGCTCACCCATGCCGATCAGGACGATTCCATCTGCCAGCGGCATGACGTCTCCGCCCTCGAGCGTGGAGATCCCTTGAACGTCGTCCGCATCACCCCACCAGGTTTCGAATTCGGCCGAGGCGAACCGCGGGTGGAATTTGTAGACTGCGGAAACGTTCGCCACTTCCGGCCGTCGTGCCGGCCAGTACATCGGGTTGATCGTCACCCCGCCGTAGACCCAGCAGGAGCTGTCGCGGGTGAAGAGCTGGTTCGGCAAAGGTGGAAGGACGAAGTCGTTCGACTCCATCGTTCGCCCGGCCAGGCCCGCCGGAACGAAGGGAAGTTCGCCCCGGACGATGCCGCCGATCAGAAAGGTGCCAAGCTCCCTAGACGGCATCTCGTCCAGCCAGCCGCGCATCTCGTCGACCATGTCTTCGCCGATCGCCGAAGCCGAAACGCGTCGGTCCAGCAGCCACTTCCGTGCGTCGGGAAGGGCCAGCGTTTCTGCCAGCAAGGTGCCGAAATCGACGACGACCGTTCCCCGCTCGCGAAGCGCGTCAACGAAGACGTCGTGCTCCTGTCGGGCTTTCTTCACCCACAGGACATCGTCGAACAGGAGAGAATTGCAGTTGAGGGGTGTCAGCCGCTGCAGGCTGAGATCGGGACGGTGGACCAGCACCTCGCGGAGCCGGCCCACTTCGGAGTGGACGCCGAGCTTGTTCATGATTGGATCCTTGATCAGAGAGGGTTGATGGCGCCGGTGGAGAGCTGGTAGGCGGCCGCTATGGCGGCGACGACCAGGCCCGTCGCCAGGACGGCTTCGACCGGAGTGAAGATGCGATGGCCTGCCTCGCGCCTCGCCAGCACGAAGAACGCGATGCCCGGTGCATAGAGGATGGCGGCCATGTAGAGGTAGGAGGGGCCGGCAGCGTAGACGAGCCAGACTCCGTAGGCGGTGGCTACGGCACCTGCCGCCAGATCCCTGCTCCTGCGCTCTCCCGGTTGGTAGGCCTCGCCAGTGATCGCCAACTTTGCGGCATAGGCGCCCGAGAAGACGTACGGGACCAGGATCGCGACCGATGCGATCGAGAACAGCGCCTGGTATGTGCTGCTGGTGAAGAAGGTGACGAGCAGGAACAGCTGGACGAGCCCGTTGGTGATCCATAGCGAGACGGCCGGTGCGCCCTTGCCGTTCTCGCGGCCCCAGAACTTCGGCATGGTCCCGTCGCGGGCAGCAGCATGCGGAACCTCCGCCGCCAGGATCGTCCAGCTGAGAAACGCCCCCAGCACGGAGACGACCAGGGCGATGTTGATGATGATCGCGCCCCAGGGGCCGACAATGTGTTCCAGCACGCCCGCCATCGACGGATTCTTGAGTGCCGCCAGCTCGGGCTGCGCCATGATGCCGAGCGAAAGCAGCGACACCAGCGAGTAGATCGCGATGCAGGCGAAGAAGCCGAGCATAGTGGCGCCGCCTATGTCGCTCCGACGTTCGGCCCGCGCCGAGACGACGCTTGCTCCCTCGATGCCGATGAACACCCAGAGGGTGACCAGCATCGTGCTCTTCACCTGCTCCATCAGGCTGCCGAGGCCGGCATTGGTCGATCCGCTGAAATCCAGCGAGAACACGTCGATGCGGAATGCCAGCACGACGATTCCGATGAAAAGGACGAGCGGTGCGATCTTGGCGACTGTGGTGATCAGGTTGACGAGAGCCGCCTGCCTGACGCCGGACAGGATCAGGAAGTGGATCGCCCAAAGGACGACGGACGCACCGGCGATGGCCTGCCAGGTGTTGCCGTCACCGAAATCGGGAAGAAAGTAGGAGAGGGCGCTGAACATCACCACGGCGTAGGAGACGTTGCCCAGCCAAGCGGAGATCCAGTAACCCCAGGCACTGTTGAAGCCTATGAACGGTCCGAAGCCGGCCTTGGCATATGCATAGGGACCGGCATCGAGGGTCGGCACTCGCCTCGACAGACCTTGGTAGACGAAGGCGAGTGCTAGGATCCCGACGCCGGTGATGCTCCATCCGATGATGATGGCGAGCGGACCCGCACTCGCCGCCATGTTCTGCGGCAGGCTGAATACGCCCGAACCGACCATGGATCCGATGACGATCGCAGTCAGGGCTCCAAGGCCAAGCTTTCTGGTGCCAGCGGGAGGCGACCCGTCCGTCTGTCTGTCGATGGCGTTCATGATGCAGATCTTTCGATGCCGACGATCGCCGTTTCCCGGAAACGGCGCTCCACGAGAGACGGGGAGGGTTCGGCATCTTCAGACTAGTGGATCGGCAAAAGCGCCCACAGGATCGGTATCTACTCACTCGCGGCGACGAAGGACGGTCCGGCCGTTCGAAATCGTTTCCTGCAGCCGGTCTCGAGAGGCGGATCTGCTTTCCCCCGGTCCGGCAGATGCATCCCGTCCTTCGATCGCGGATCTCTGAGTAGTTTCCGATCCTCATAAGCCGGACGTTCAGGCGGTACTTTCGGACAGGCTCGACGCAGATCCAGGGCTTCCGATACCGCACGATCCGTGAATCACGCCGCCATGACCGGAGAGCAGCGGAAGGTCCCGATCGAATTCTAAATACCAAGCCGCGCCGAGACACCGATCTCGGACAGGATAGCTCGCAGGAACCGATCCCATGATGTCTAATGTCGTTCTGGAACGCCCCGAGATCGCAGAGAGCGAGGATCCCGCGATCTCGTCCGAAATGGTAGCCCTGATCGATCGCTACTGGCGGGCAGCCAACTACCTGTCGATCGGACAGATCTATCTTCTGGATAACCCGCTACTGCGCGAGCCCCTCCGGGCAGAGCACGTGAAGTCCCGTCTCCTCGGACACTGGGGAACCACACCCGGGTTGAATTTCATCTATGCCCACCTCAACCGCATCATCAAGGATCGGGACCAGTCCGTCCTCTACGTCTGCGGGCCGGGTCACGGTGGGCCGGGCATGGTTGCCAACACCTATCTCGAGGGCACCTACAGCGAGGTCTACCCCGACATCGCGCAATCCACCGACGGCATGCGGCGGCTCTTCCGCCAGTTCTCATTTCCCGGCGGCATTCCGAGCCACGTCGCGCCTGAGACGCCCGGATCGATCCATGAGGGTGGCGAACTGGGCTATTCGCTCGTTCACGCGTTCGGTGCCGCCTTCGACAATCCCGATCTGGTGGTCGCCTGCGTCGTCGGAGACGGTGAGGCGGAGACGGGGCCGCTCGCCGCCTCCTGGCATTCGACGAAGTTCCTGAATCCCGCGACCGACGGGGTGGTTCTGCCGATCCTTCATCTCAACGGCTACAAGATCGCCAATCCGACCATTCTTGCGAGAATGAGCCATGAAGAACTGAGAAGCCTCTTCGTCGGGTACGGCTACGATCCGCTCTTCGTCGAAGGCAGTGAACCTGTCGCCATGCACGTGCTGATGGCGGCAGCGATGGACGAGGCTTTCGATCGCATCGCCGAGATCCGCGCAGCGCCTGCGACGGGAGCATCCTCCATCCGACCACGCTGGCCCATGATCATCCTGCGCAGCCCGAAAGGTTGGACCGGCCCGAAGGAGGTCGACGGCAAGAGAGTGGAAGGTTTCTGGCGCTCCCATCAAGTGCCCATCACCAACACTCGCAACGACGAAGGCCATCGAAGCCTCCTCGAGGAATGGATGCGGAGCTACGGGCCGGAAGACCTCTTCGACGTGACCGGGCGGTTGATGCCCGAACTTGCGGCGCTCGCTCCGCAGGGAGTTCGACGGATGGGTGCCAATCCTCACGCCAACGGCGGTGAGCTACGGAAGGTACTAGAGCGACCGGACGTCGCCGAATTCGCTGTTACGGTCCCGCATCCGGGAGATGCCTTATCGGAAGCGACAAGGGTCCTCGGGCGCTACCTCCGCAGCGTATTCGAGCTGAATGCCGAAGCTCGGAACTTCCGCATCGTTGGTCCGGACGAAACGGCATCGAACAGACTCGATGCCGTGTTCGAGGTGACTGACAGAGCCTGGATGGACGGCATCGAAACCTATGATGTCTCGTTGGGGCACCAGGGTCGCGTCATGGAAGTGCTGAGCGAACACCTCTGTCAGGGCTGGCTGGAGGGCTACCTTTTGACCGGGCGACACGGCCTGTTCTCCTGCTACGAAGCCTTCATCCACATAGTCGATTCCATGTTCAACCAACATGCCAAATGGCTGAAGGTCTCCCGTGGGCTGGCATGGCGGGCTCCGATTTCCTCGCTGAACTATCTCCTGACCTCCCACGTCTGGCAGCAGGATCACAACGGCTTCAGCCATCAGGATCCGGGCTTCGTCGATCTTGTCGTGAACAAGAAGGCCGACGTCGTCCGCGTCTACATGCCGCCGGATGCCAATACGCTGCTGTGCGTCGCCGACCATTGCCTTGCGACCTACGACCGGGTGAACGTGATCGTCGCCGGCAAGGCGCCAGCGCCCCAATGGCTGACGATCGAGGAAGCGAAGAAGCACTGCGCGGCCGGTGCCGGGGCATGGGATTGGGCTGGAAATCTCACGGAAGGCGAGGAGCCGGACGTCGTGTTCGCCTGCGCCGGCGATGTCCCGACCATCGAGGCCGTGGCCGCGAGCGATCTACTGCGACGGGCGCTTCCCGACCTCAAAGTTCGTCTGGTGAATGTCGTCGACCTGATGAGCCTGCAGACACCGGACCACCATCCACATGGCCTGGCAGATGAAGACTTCGACGCTCTCTTCACCGCGGACAAGCCGGTGATCTTCGCCTACCACGGGTATCCCGCTCTCATCCATCGGCTGACCTACAAGCGCGCCAACCATCGGAATTTCCATGTCCGGGGGTACGAGGAAGAGGGCACGACCACGACCCCCTTCGACATGGTCGTCCTCAACAGGCTCGACCGTTTCCATCTCGCCCTCGAAGCGATCGAGCGCCTGCCAGGACTTGGAGAAGCGGGAGCACAGGCTACCCGACACTTCGAAAGTAAGTTGAAGGAGCATCATGCTTACATCCTCGAGCATGGCGAGGACATGCCGGAGATCAGCGAATGGAGGTGGCCGTACCAGGCTGCCGCGAACGCCGGTGATTGAGTCCCTGATATTAGTGGCGTCGTCGCATGTCCGGGTTAGGACCCAGCGGTCATGACGGCCATCCTGTCCATCAATGCAGGGTCCTCGAGCATCAAGTTCGGACTGTTCGACTTGGGCCGGCAGGCGTCGCCGGTCCTTCGTGCGAAGGGGACTGTGGAGGATACCGGCCCACTCCCACGGCTCGACATTTTCGACGCCGCCGGTGTGCATGTTCACGAACAGAGTTTCGCTGAGGATTCATCTCGGGAAGAGATCTTCGGCGCGCTGCTCGAGCAAATCGACAGGCAGCTTGCGGGAAGGGTGCTGGCGGCCGTGGGCCATCGTGTCGTTCACGGCGGCCTCGATTTCGACGCACCCGTCGTCGTCGACGAGGAAGCTCTGGCGGCGATTGGCCGTCTGGTTCCTCTGGCACCTCTGCACCAGACACGTTCGCTAGGTCCGATGCGTGCCATCCGTGCAATGCGACCGGAACTGCCTCAGGTCGCCTGCTTCGACACCTCGTTCCACGGTGACCTGCAGCCGCCGATCACCCGCTATGCGATCCCGCGTCGCTACGAAAGAATGGGGATCAGGAAGTACGGGTTTCACGGCCTGTCCTACGGCTTCATCGCACGCCGTCTTGCAGAGATGTCACCCGAGCTGGCCGCGGGCAGGACAGTCGTCGCACACCTCGGAAACGGCGCCAGCCTGTGCGCCATGCAGCATGGCCGCAGCGTCGACACGACCATGGGTTTCTCGGCACTCGACGGGCTCGTTATGGGAACGCGTTGCGGCACTCTCGATCCCGGAATCGTTCTTTATCTGCAGGAGACGCACGGGCTCAGCGTCGAGCAGGTGGAAGATGTCCTCTACCACCAGTCGGGACTGCTGGGGGTGTCCGGTCTCTCCAGCGACATGCGGGTCCTCGTCGACAGTACCGACCCCAACGCGAGTGAGGCCATCGATCTCTTTTGCTTCCGCGTGAGCCGCGAGGCGGCGGCAATGGCGAATACCTTGGCCGGCCTCGATTGCCTCGTCTTCACGGGAGGCATCGGCGAACACTCCCCGCTCATCCGCGCCGAGATCTGCCGGCGGCTCGGATGGCTCGGGGTCGAGTGCGACGTCTCCAAGAACGATCGTGGCGAGGACCGGATCGAAGGCATCGGCGGCAGGGTGAAGATCCTGATCATCCCGACCAACGAAGAGGCGGAGATCGCGAGACTCACGGCAGCAGCGGTGACGGGACGAACATCCGTCATCGCCCGATTGCGAAGCTCCAGTCTGATGGATGCAGTCCAACCAGAAGGATAGGAACGATGAAGGTACGGGATGTCATGACCACGAAGGTGGTCAGTGTTTCGCCGCAGAACAGCATACGGCACGCGATCGGCATCATGCTCGACCGGCACGTCGGTGGCCTGCCGGTTCTCGACGACGAAGGTCTTCTTGTCGGAATCCTGACCGAAGGAGACGTCCTGCGTCGCCTGGAGTTGGGCATGGAGGCCGTGGTTTCGCAGCCGATGCAACCGACACCCGAAGAGGGTGCGCGAGCCTATGTGAAGAGCCATGGCTGGAGCGTGGCGGACGTGATGTCCATGGAGCCCGTCTCGGTGGACGAGGACACGCCATTGAGCCGCATTGCCGGGATGATGGCGGAACGCCGGGTGAAGAGGTTTCCGGTGATGAATGCCGGCATGCTGGTCGGCATCGTCAGCCGCACGGATCTTCTGAAGGCCGTCGCCATGGCGGCAATGGACGAGACCGCTTCGGGCGACGATGCGATCCGGCTCAGCGTACTGACGCGTCTGCATGAAGAAACGGGAGTCGAGGGAACCGACCTCAGCCTCACGGTATACGGCGGTGTCGTCCATCTCTGGGGCAGGGTCGCCTCGCCCAGCGGAAAGGACGCCGCCCGCGTGATTGCCGAAGGAGTCCGTGGCGTCGAAGGGGTCGTAGACCATCTGTCGGTCGCCACGTTCGAGACCGGTCCGCCGGTTCCTGTCGGATGAGCGTTCCAGAACACACGACGTTCGCACCTTCCGGATCGGACATCCTCGCACTCATAGGCGACGGCGTGATCTGCACCGACGAAAACGGTGAGATTCTGGTCTTCAATAGGGCGGCGGAGGAGATGTTCGGGTACGGCGCCGCGGATGTTCTCGGGAAACCCGTGAAAATGCTTATGCCAGCACGCTTCCAGCACGCGCACCCAGGCGAGGTGCAGGGTTTCGCCGTGTCTGCCGAACCGGCACGTCGCGTGATAGGAAATCGCCGAAAGGGGGCGCCGTTCAAGCCGCTCCCGGGGCACGACAACGCCGCTATCCAAGTGACGTAGAACCTGCATATTCCGAATATTTATCCGGCGGTTAACCGGGATCCATTAGTGAACGCACGGAACTTGGGAGTACCGGAATTGACCTTGCAAAACGAGACGTTCGAAACCGTCACGCTGGCGGATCTCGAAATCATGGGCACGTCCAGATGCGACGCGCTCGCTTTCGGGGTCGTCGGGCTCGCACCTGATACCTCGGTTGAAGTCTACAACGCCACCGAAGCACGCCTGTCGGGGCTGGATCCCAAGACTGTCATGGGCGTTCCGTTCTTTGAGGCCGTGGGCCAATGCATGAACAATTTCATGGTCGCGCAGCGCTTCGAGGACGAAGTCGAACTCGACGACATCGTCCCTTATGTACTCACCTTGCGAATGCGTCCCACACGGGTCAGGCTCCGCCTTCTCGCTTCGGCGACCAGTCCGCGACGGTACATCCTCATCGAGCGCTGATACGAAGGAAGATGTGTTTGGCCTCGGATGAAGAGAAACTGCTCGAGTTCCTTTATGCTTGCCCGGTCGGCCTCATCGAGTGCGACCTTGCGGGTGAGATCGGATTGATCAATCCGCATGCGATGCAGCTCCTTCTTCCGGTAGCCGGCGAGCGGGACGTCGGCAATCTCTTCCTCGCATTCGAGCAGCACGCGCCTGAACTCCGGAACCTGGTCGCGGCATTCCCGAAAATGGCGGGGCGTGTCTGTGAGAACCATCGCATTGCCGTCGAGCTGGGCAAGGGTCGGATCGGCGAGCCCGTGGTGCTGTCCTGTTCCATCGTGAAGCTCGGCCCGGATCGCCTGATGGTGACGTTGAGCGATATCAGCCGTCAGGTGGCGCAGGAACAGCGGCTGAGGCAGGCGGATGTTTGGTTCGGAACGCTACTCGACAAGATCAACAACTATTCCGTCATCGTCATGTCCCCTGATGGCGTGATCGTAAGCTTCGACGAGGCTTTCACGCAGCAGCTGGGTCGTGGCGGAGAAGATCTCGTTGGAGGATCGTTGGCTGCTACGCTCGGGCACGACCCGGGCGACGAAAGCCTCTCTCTGGATGAGCAGATGGAGCTGGCATCCCGCGATGGCTGGCACCTTCAGGAGAGTTGGCAGATGCGCTCGAATGGAGAGCGTTTCTGGTGCCAGCGTCTCGTTATCTCGCGTCGGGACGGAGTAGCCGCTGCGCCTGTAGGTTTCCTGGTGATTCTGCGCGATGTTCCTCGCGGTGAAGCGGCAGCCGACGATCTGCGCCGCCTTCTGACCCGCGACTATCTCACGGGCGCTGCCAATCGGATGCTTTTCAGCCAGACGCTGGAGCGGGAGCGAAACCGACTCGGGCAGCTTGGGCTTCCGCTATCCCTCGTCATGCTCGATCTCGATCGGTTCAAGGCCATCAACGATACCTACGGACATCCCGTGGGGGACATGGTGTTGAAACGCGTTGCCGATGTCTGCGCAGGGTTGCTTCCGCGACGTGCCTTGTTCGCACGCCTCGGCGGCGAGGAGTTCGCAGTCCTCTTGCCCCAGCATGATCTGATCGCCGCGGCTGAGCATGCCGAGATGTTGCGCAGAGCGATCGAAGCGCTGGAACTCCACTTCGAAGGCGGTGCGTTGAAGGTCACGGCCAGTTTCGGATGTGCCACGCTGGAGGAAGCGGGAGGCTCGACCGACGCGTTGCTGACGCGAGCTGACGGACGACTATACGCGGCGAAAGAAGGCGGCCGCAATCGCGTGAACCGCTTCGACGGTACCTTCGTCAGCACCGCTGCATGATTGTACCGGTGTTCGATCGAAATGTCCTTCGGCGCATCGCCAGCGCGATTGTCAGGGTCGAAGTGCGAAGGGTGCGTGGAAATTCATCGCGCCCTTTACCCGCAAATGACTGGCCTGACGACAAATCGATCGGCGAGGGACTTGGTCTCGACTCCCTGGAGCAGCTCGGGGCGCTCGGCGCATTGGCGGAGACATTCCTGCTCGAAGACGGCGCCCTGCCGGAAGCGCCCCCGGAAAACGTAGGCGATTGGATCGACTGCATCGAACGCAGTCGGAAAGGGGGGCAAGCTGCCATGGCGGTGAGGACCTCGGGATCGACGGGCGCCCCAAAAACTTGCGTGCACGACATCGTGGATCTCCAGGACGAGGCAGATCACCACGCTACCCGTTTCTCGCGGTGCCGACGCGTGGTTGCCTTGGTGCCTGCGAGCCATCTTTACGGGATCGTCTGGACGGCGCTCTTGCCGGCTTCGCTCGGTGTTGCGGTAGTGGACCGGACAGTCGGCAGCCCGCTGGGTCTCCTTCCGGGCGACATGGTCATAGCTGTACCCGAGCAGTGGGAAGCCATCCTCCGGATGAACAGAAGCGTTCCAGCTGAATGCGTAGCCGTAAGTTCCGCCGGTTCCTTGAACGACGGCCTGGGCCGCGATCTTCTAGCTTCCGGCTTCTGCCGTGTGGTCGACGTCTACGGATCTTCGGAAACGGGGGCTATCGCCATGCGGGACATTCCTTCGGTCAAATATGAGCTTCTGCCGCGCTGGGAATTCTCAAGCGATGGAGACGATTGGCAGCTCGTCGGACGGAAGGGCGAACTCGCTCAGTTGCCCGACCATGTCGAAAGGTTGGAAGAGCGAAGCATCAGACCAATCCGACGCCGGGACGGAGCGGTGAAGGTCGGCGGACACAACGTCTGGCCGGAAAGGGTGGCAGGCATCCTGTGGGATATCGAAGGGGTGGCAGCGGTCGCTGTGAGGCTGGGCGAGAACGGACGGTTGAAAGCATTCGTCGTTGCGGACGAGGCGCACGATCTCGCAGCGCTTCAGGTCTACTCGAGAGGGTCGCCGGCGAACGGCTTGAAGCAGCCGAGCGTCCCAAAACTTTCCGTTTCGGAGCCGCACTTCCCCGGAACGACATGGGCAAGCTTGCGGATTGGACCTGACGCCAGGTGTATGCCGGACGGCTCTACGGCCTTTCATTTCGCGACGACGCCGATCAGGATGTCGTTTTTCACGTCGGTCGCGCCAGGAGCAGCACGGGCGATCGCCGCCGCCATGAGCCATTCCTCGGCATCATCGACGCGCCCGGTCAGGCGAACCTGGCCGCCGTCCATGGTGACCTTGATCTGGTTCGGATCGAAGTTCGATCGCTGGAGCGCATGCATTATGTCTCTGCGGATCGAGCTTGCATCCACATGGGAGTCGAGCGTGACCTCGTTGGTGACTCCTGTCACACCGGCCAGGCTTCGCACGTGCGTCGTCGCAGACCGGCGCTCTTGATCCGAGGCCGCATGGCCAGTCAGGGCGATCCGGCCGTTCTCGACCTTCACGTGCATCCTGCCCGATGCCATAGCCCCATTCCAATCCAACCTGTCGACAGCCGCTTCGGCGATAGTTTCGTCGTCGATCCGCGCCTCGGACGGGACGGCGACTTCGATCAGTTCGACGATGGCCCGGACGCCGCGGATGCGACCAGCGGCGGCCTCGGTGGCGAGCTTCTGGTTCAGGTCGGCGACGTGGCCGGTCAACGTCACCACGCCGGCGGCAGCCGTGACGCCGATATGTGCGGCATTGATGTTGGGCTCCCACTCCAGCTCGTCCAGGATTGCCTTCTGCATGTCGCGATCGACCGTCATCCTGAACTCCGAAGGTTTAGGATACGCTCGACCGGGCTGACGCGCCGAGTTTCCGGATCCCTCAAGTGCGCCGAGCCTAGCCAAGATCATTGAGTCCGACAGGATCGGAAACTACTCAGGTACGGCCGGCGACGCCCTCGTCCTAGGAGATGTTCTGCTCATCCGAGCGCTGGCCGGCGCCCGGCGTGGTGGAGATTCCGTTGATCGGAGGCACGGTGGTTTGCGAGTAGCGCTCGGTCATGCCGCGCAGCGCGTTGACGGTGGAACCGCCGTTGGAGAAGGCGAACTCGGCCGTGCGTCCGTACAGCTCGGCGACGGCGCGGAAGCCAGCGATCTTGCCGAGGTCGTCGGCGGAGCGGGTGCCGGCAGCGGGAGCGGCGACGGGCTGGACGACCGCCGGAACCACCGGTGTTGGAATGTGGGGAGCCGAACGGGCGGCCAGCTCGGCAGCGGCACGGGTGGCCTCGGCAACAGCGGCGGCATCGGGAGCAGCAGGAGTTGCCGGGGTCTCGGGAGCCGCCATCGCCGCGGTCATGGCGGTGTTGAAGGCCTCGAGGGCGGAGCGCATGGCGAGCACGTTCATGTCGGTGGATTCCTGAGTTGGGTTGAGGATCGTCCTGGTGACGAGTGCGGTGCCCGACTGGTCTTCTCGCACATGGGCGTTGGGATCGGCGGGGACCGCGACGAAGGAGACTTCACGCGGTGCGAACGGTTGACGGAACAGCGGGACATCGCCCTCGCGCATGGTGATCGTCGCGCCGTCGAGACGGGCGTAGCCGGCGGAGACCTTCTGCAGGATCCGGTGCTGGACCTTGCTGAGGACCTCGTCTCGGTCGGGGCGATTCTGATACGGGCAAGCAGGCTGGTGCCTTCGCGCTAGCATTCGTCGACAACGCCGATGATCGACCGGACGGACCAGCGGTCATGGCTGTCGAGCAGCGGGCAGCCGACGAAGCTCGTGATGTCCTCGGCGCGCAGACCGGTGACGTCGAGGACCTCTTCGACCCAGATCCACCCGCCGAGTTCGGGGATATAGACCGCGCAGCGGCAAGGCGTCTCAGTGGCGGTGACGACGACGGAGCCGTCATCCTTTTAGGAATTCGCCTGCGTGGACGCGAGGCGCATTCCGAAGATCGGATCGCGCTTCTGGGTCTGCCGCGGTGGCTGGGTCTGCGGCTGCGACATCTCGAGAATCCTGGATTGGCTTCTCGGAAAGACTCGCATGGGTCCGGGGCACGGATCGATGTCCCGCCAAAGGGCCTGCCGGACCGCCCATGCCCTTGTGCGCTGCGGCCTATCCGGGTGACATCCGGCCTGGCGCAGGGAAGCAGTGATGAGATTCTTCGGAACGGTGATGATGGTCGCCATGCTTGCGGTCGCATGGCCTGCAACGGCTCAGGACGATCCGTCGACCCAGCAGGACGAAAATACCGAGGCGGACGATCCGAAGACCGCGTTATATATGCTGTACGGCTCGTTCTTCGAAGCGCAGAAGTGTGCCGCAATGGATGCCGGCTTCACCGCCGATGACATGTCCAAGCTCGGGGAATACGTCAGCGGTCAGATCACGATGTCTGCGCTGGATAAGTCGGTGTAGGAAGAGGCGAAAGCTCATGCGCTCGCTACCGTGGATGCAGATGTCGCAACCACGCCTTTCACACGCGAAGACTGCGTGACCATCAGGTGGATGTCACAGGTCTCGTTTCCAGGCGTCTTGCCGGAGACAGATGTTCCGACTGGTCTCTGACCAAGGCTCCGGGGCGTTCCGGATCACACCGGAGGCGCAAGGGGAGACCGTACGATCTCCTGCAGCAGCTTCTTGATCGTATCAGCATCGTAGAGAAGGAATGATCCGGCAGAAGAACCATGGGTTATCATCCCGGCAAAGCCGAGGTACCGAAAGCTCCGACTGTCCTTCCAGATGAAGAAGACCGGCGAACCGCTCAGCCCGTCGGGGTTTCCGATATCGTCTGGATGATGGGATTTGATCGTATGGACAGGTATGCGGGTGTCCCCCATCCGCGATGCCGCACGATCCGATGTCCGCAGATACAACTTTACCCATTTCGAGATGAGGTTCAGTCCTATGGCTTCGAAGGCGCCATTCAGGATGGGGTCGTAATCTCGGAATTGGGTCGGATAGCCGATCGCGAACAGGAGATCGATATCAGCCGGCGCTACGCTGCTCAGCGTCGCCACGTTTTCCATGTCGAGATCCAGGAAATGGGGCGCGAGATTGCGGACTGCGGGACCTGACTGGAATTCAAGGATACGGATGTCGCCGTTCGTCTGATCGTAGTGATCGTCCACGTGCACCGAGTTGATGCCGCTAGGCGTCAGACCGACATTCTTGCCGTTCTCCTGGATGACGATCATCACATCCTCTGGTGTGGCGTCCCAGTCCTTGAATTCTAGCTGATGGTGCGTGCAGACCAGGAAATTTCGGTTCTTGAACCGAAGCAGGAATGCAGATCCGGACACCGCCAGATCGAGCACGTCGTGATCATTGTGGAGTAACAGCGGTGGGCAGAACCGCTGGACCGTATGGGGGATGCTCCTGAACGGGATGACTGTGCCGTTGATGAAGACGGTCAGCTTGGCCGCAGCTTCGGCAAACGTAGGAGTCGCGAACAAGAACCAACCTCCAGCCTTTCCGCTTAGGCTGACATCTTTCAGTCGATCGAGCCAGGGACAACCGACTTGTCGAGCTTGGCCGCGTTCCTATGATCGATCTCATGGATCTCCTGCTCCTCGACGGCCTGCAGGATCATCTTGGCGATCGTCGTGTCGGCGGACCACTCGGCGGCGTAGACTTTCAGCCCGAGCGCCTGGCACCGGGCAGCATCCTCCGCAAATTGCCTGATCATCTCGTCGTAGGAGATGCCGAAGTAGTCCTCGACCATCTTGCGAGGCGGCATCAGGCCGGCCTTCACCATGGCGGACATGACGTTCAGCTCGCGGTCGAGCTGCGCGGACTGGATGATCGGCCACTTCCAGACATGGGCGAAGATCTCGGCGGTCGTTGCACCTGGTGGCGGCACGGTTCAATGACCCGGCGACCGCTGCGGTGACCGCGCCGGCGGCCTCGACGATGGTGGACGCCATGGCCTCGACCGCCTGCTCGATCGCCCTTCTGGTGATACGGATCGTCGGGGTCATGATGTCGCGCCCGAACTTCGTCCATTCCCGCTCCATCATTTCGGCAGCCAGGCCGTAGACGGTGCAGTCGAACACCTCACCGGTGAACTTCGACTTGTCCTTCGTCACCCATTTCAGCCTTCCGGTCGGGGTCTCGACCCGGTGTTCGGCCAGCATGTCGTTGTAGAAGTGGGGCGCCATGTCCTCCGGGAACGTCCACGACTGCGGGGCCGGGGAGGGCAGGCCGAGCGTGTCCCACAGGTACGTCTTGATGGCCTGAGTACCGAGCTTCTGAACCCGGACGCCGTTCTTGAAGATGTAGGACTGATGCTCGGCATCACGCCCGACGAGGGTGTCGCCGCCGCTCAGAGATCCGAAGCCCCGCACCGGCACGACGCGTTGTCCGGACTGCAGCGACCGGACGAATCCCGTGGCCTGTTCCATCTCATAGCCCACGTCGCAGGCCGTCAGGATGACCGGCGGCATGTTGCCGTCCGCGCAGGAATATTTCCGGTCAAGGATAGCGGCGATCTGCACACCAGCTTGATGCGAGTACGGCAGGACGGGGACCAAGATCTCCTTCTTCGTGTCGCGGTCGATGACGGTCTGGGACTTGATCACCCAGTGGCCGACGACGCAGCGCCGCATGTCGAGGCCGACGCCGACGACCTCCATTCGCGGCGGACGATCCGGATCCGTGTCCGAGCCCCGCTGCGCATCGATGCCGGCGAACAGGAACCGGACCCAGCCCGGGCAATCGAACATGCCGAAGTGCTGCTCGTTCCGGATCAGGTCGGCAATGTCGATCGACCGGGCCTCCGGTGCCACCCATTCCCGTGCGAGGAAGAGGTTCACGAAGGACTGCATCTTGTCGGGATGATCGCAGGCGGCCCGGTGAGCCTCGGCGATGTCGATCCAGCGGCCTTTGGGATCCTGGGAGTGGATCATCCACGATCTGACGCCCCAGTGACCCGGCTCGCCCTTGTCGGTCGTCGGCTGCCACCAGCCGGTGTTCATCAGCGGGACCTTGTCGGTCTCCGGGATCTCGGCCTGGCAGCGCGGGTTGCCGCATTCGTACCAGACGTCGTTCGCATAGCCGTCCGGGTTCGTGGTGTACCGGAGGCCCGGGCCGTACTTCACGCCGCGGCTGACGGCTTCCCGGACGTCGGTGACTAACTCGCCGACATGGTCGCAGCACTTGAACTCCATGAACCACTCGCAGCGGTTCGACTTCGCGTATTCCTCGGAGACGGTGCACTCGCCCTTGGCCGTCGGCGTGCCGCCGAGGATGACCATGCCGTCCGGGAATTCCTGGACACGCGCCTTCAGCAGGTCGACCTTGGAGCCTTCGCCAGTGTCGCCCCGGTTGCGGTAGGCGATGTCGCCGGCCTCGTCCGCGAACAGCTTGACCGCGTTGTCCGACTTGATCTTGTCCGAGACCGACCGGAAGCGGACGCCGGCACCGGTCTTCAGGATCCTGTCGGTCCAGCGCTGGCGGTCGACCGAGCTGCGTTCCTCCGGGAGCAGATCGCTGATCCGGTCGGAGGCCTCGAAGATCGCCCGGAACTTCTCTTCGTAGAACGTGCGGCTGTTCTTCAGGGCGCGGTCGTAGAACATGACCGGCTGGTTCAGGTGCGCGGCGAAGTACGCCATGGCAGAGGCGAACAGGAACGACGCGCCGATGCGGGGGCCCTTCACGTACGTCACCTGCTTGACCTCGGGATCCTGGAAGAGGTCCGCGATCGCCCCCTGCATCCGGGCCAGCAGGATCGGACCGGGGCGGTTGGTCTTGCCGCCGGGGACGACGAGGTTCCTCCGCACCCAGTCGGCGATCCTGACCGGATTGCGGGGGATCACGGTCCGGGACAGGACGCGGACGGCGTCCATGAAGGGGATGTCGCCGGCCGTCACAAGCTTGCGGACTGCCTCGACGAACCGGATGTCCCTGGTGTCCACGACGCCGGGAATGGTTCGGAGCGGCGGACGGAAGCGCGAGCCCTTACTCCTCGCCATCGTCGGTTCCGTCCTCGTCGCCGTCGAAGATCGCGTCGATCTCGGCCCCGGCTTCCAGCAGCTTGTTCTTCGTCGCGTTCCTGATTCCCCGGTCGATGATCTGCTTCGCCTCGCGCAGGGCGGCACGGCACTGCAGCTGGATGCCGTCCTTGGCATCTCGGACGACGGACGGCGCGAGGCCCTGCAGGTTCTCCCGCTCGATCCTGTTGGCCAGGCCGTCGATCGAGGTCCGGAAGGCGTTGATCATGATGCCGATAACGAGAAGCAGGGTCGGATTGTGATGAACCTGGGCGGTGGCGATCGCCGTCTTGATCTTCTGGCCCTTGATAAGCTCGAGCTTGAATTCCAGCTTGGCGGCGTCGATGTCGCTGGGGCCTTCACCGCTGTCGGCATACTTGGCCGCAACCTCCTTGCGGACCTGGTCCTCCCGCCAGGCCCAGACTTCCTTCACGTCCACGTCGGTCGCCTTCCCGGATCTGCCCGACCGTACCGTGGGGCAGCCCTTGTCGATCCAGCGGCTGAGGGTGGACCGGTCGATGCCGGTGAGCTGCATGAATCAGGTCTGGCTGACGACGCGCAGCGGCTTCTCGGCACCGTCGATGGCGGCGGTGACCTTGTCGGCATGCGTGCGGCGCGGTCCGACCGGGATCGGGGTAGGGCGTCGGGCCATCGAGGGAGCTCAGGCTGATCGGAGCACCGAGGATGCGGCATGGCCGGGGCACGGATCGATGTCCCGGATCCAGGGCCCATGCCACCGGTCGGTAAGGCGGGCCGGATGGGGGTGCCTTCCCCCATAGGGGGACAGGCCCATTCCGAACGCGGATCAGGAGCGGGGTCGGACCGGCGGCGGCGGTGGCACCGGCTGGCGGAATCGGTCAGAGAAAAATCGGGAGCTCCGCCAAAAGCCCCCACGAAGCGTCGAGGGGGGTGGGGCCCCCTGGGGGGTAGGCCTGCCCCACCGACCCCGGGCAGCGTCAGGGCACCGGGGTATGCCCCACGCGTGCCCCTATGGCCTCGAGCGACCGATGGACCGCGTGCACCATGTCATGCAGGTCGTGCAGCTTGAAGGTCCGGTGGTCGCCGTCGAGGCTGAAGCCGAGGGCGAATGCGAACCGGGTCTCGAACTGCGGTGTCGAGGTGTCGTCGTACCCGAGCACGTCGCCGTCATGCAGGGGCTCGCCCCACTTCCATCGATCGATCACGGGCGAGGCGAAGTGGCCGGTGACGATGCCCTGGCTGAAATCGAGGATGACCTCGAGCGAGTGCTGCTCGATGACGGATGCGACGACCAGGCGGTGCTTGTCCTGGTTTCCCATCTCATGGAGGATGTCGAGGCTGACGCCGCCATCAGTCCTTATCGCCTCGATCAGCGCCTCGCCTTCCTTCCCGATCCTGCCGATACGTCGGCGTTGCTCATGGTTCAGCGGTTTGCCGAGGTCTCCGAAAGGGAACTGGACCTTGCTGAGGTTGGCCTCGGGGGCGTGCGCCAGGACCAGAGCACAGGCGGCATAGTCCATGGCAGAGCGAAGATTGTGCACCAGGTCGCCGACAATGACGCTGACATCTTCATTCTGGGGATCGTCATCGAACCGCAGGACGAGCTTCCGGGTTGTCCCGTCCGCCTCTTCCCTGACGACACGGATGCTATCGGTGAAGCGCTTCTCGGCATCGATCAGAGCCGTAAGGTGGGCATAGGCCCGCCTCATCTTGGCATCTGCACCCTTCATACGCTCGCTAGGCATTCCGTATCTCCGAAGCCTCAGCCTCAGATCTACCGGTTTCAGCGCACCGCGGCGATCACCTTATTCACGGCATGGTCGACGGCGCGCACCATGTTATCGTCGCTCTTGTCGGCCGCGATGGTGACGCCTTCATTCCATGCGGGCACGAGCTGGTCGCCATCGTACGGGGATTCTTTGACGCCGGAGACGAGCAGCTCGATCGGATGATCCCTGACCTTCGGACGCTGCCAGAATCCGATCTTAGCGTCCGGTCCGCGGCCCCGAGGCTTGCCCCAGAACACGTCATCCTGGTCGCCGGGATTCCTGGTAATGACCTTGGGCTTCGTCTTTCGCTTCGCCTCGGGCTTCTTGGCCTCGCTTTCGTCGTAGGCGACCTGCTTCTCCGATGTCGACATCGAGCGCCGGACAAGCTTCTTCATCGCGCCCGTCGGCATATTCCCCGTGGCGGTCAGGTTGATGCCCTGACGTGCGCGCAGGAATCCCGCCAGAGGTGTGAAGTTGTAGCTCGTCGCGTTGCCGACATCGCCGTGCTCGCGGGTCTGGTCGCCGTCGAGCGAGAACTTGAAGATCCTGGACTGCTCCGGCTGCACGAACACCCGACTCGATGCCACGCCCTTATCAGCTCCGTTTTTGCGAACGCTGGGAATGACCGAAGAGGCGCGGCTTCCCGGCTTGATCTGCATGAATCTATTCGGGCCGCCCTCGATGTCCGCGTGGACCAGCGGCGCCATGACCTTGATCGCTTCGATGGCCGTGTTGTCCATCTGCTGCTGGATTCCGTCAGGCAGTACGTTGCCGAGCAGGTGCAGTCGTTTGCCCAGCCTCTTCAGGCCATGGATCGAGTAGTGCGCCATCAGCGGCTCCATACCGGACCGTCGAGGTCCTCGATGAAGTCGTTGTCGCCGACGCTCGAGATCGGATCGTCGTCCCGGTCGTCCTCGATCTCGGCGTCCGGATCCGGGTCGTCGCTTTCCGGGAACGGCTCCAGATGAGTGCTGGCACGCGACAAAGAAATGCCCTGACGAGAGGGTATCTCGGCCAGGGCATCAAGGTGTGACGTTCGCTCGAATGTCGACTTATACCTAGCACATGCCGCCACGAGCTCCAAGTACAAAGGCGACTCCGGGATAGACAAAGACCTCATGCGGCCATGCTTTCCTGCACCGAAGATGCCGCCGCGGCAGGGCTTTCGGTCAGCTGGGATGCGGCCGTCTCGAGCAGGGCGACGACGTATGACCTGACCCAGTTTGCGGGCGTTGCGGTCTGATTGATCCAAGCTTCGACCTCGTCGAACGTGGGCGCCGGAGCTTTGTGCCGGAAGAATTCCGGGGCTGCGCAGATGGATTCCGCGATCTTGTCCGGGTCCAGGCCGTACTGCTCGCCCGACATGACCAGGTCAGAGAAGTCCCGGCGGACCAAGGGCCTCGAATGCGCCACGGCGTCCTGGTTTCGGTCAGCCGGCCCGGTTGCCGGATCGCGGTAGACCTGGCGGCGGTGGCTGGCGTCCTTCTTCGTCACACGCTGCAGACGTTCGCTGGCCTTCTCGATCGCGGTCGGCACGTCGTCGAGGGTGACGCTCGTCGTGAGGGCCCAAAGGTACTTTTCCTCCACACGGTAGACCTTGGCGACAGTGACCTTGAGCTGCTGCTCGAGGACCTCCCGCCATCTGTCGTTGAGCTTGACCGTCGTCTTCAGGACGGTCTGCACGGTGCCGCAGACTTGGCGTTTGTCGACGAGTTCACGGATGCGGATAAGGTCCCCATGCATCAGCGTCGACGCGGCGGACGGGATCCAGGAACCCTGCTGCTCGGCGGTTTCGGTGGGTAGTGTGTGTGCCTTCTCCGCCATCTGTCCATCTCCATCAGTCGTTCATGCCCCGCTCGTCGTCGTCCCCCGGGGCAGCAATGATACTCGCCGCGGATGGGGATGAGCCGGGCAAGGCCGAAGAATGTGGCTCGAAGGTCGGGCGAGAGTGCTGACCCCCGACAGCCCCCGGCGGGTGGCCCGAAGGGCCTGTTACTTTCTTGTTCCTGCCCCCCATGGGGGCGGGAACGATGAACGATTCCGACGTCTCTAACAGTAGGAGTCCTAGACTCATAGAAGCCCCGATGCGGGGCTTCTATTCTTTTAACGTCGAGTTCTCGACTCGGGATTTGCTGAGAGATTATAGCGCTGACGATGATCGGCATGTCAATGACCAACGGGCGAAATTGCGTCTTCAAGACACACTTGTTCGTGATCGAAGGATCACGGCCACGCTCGGAGCACGGCCGCATCGCCCATTCGACGACGGTCGAGGCGGCGCCAGATCTGCCTTCGGGTCTCGATGCGGTCCTGAATGTCCGGATGGTCCAGGACCACATTCGGCACCCGGTCATCCCTGCTGGTCTGGTAATCGATCAGGTCTTGCAGCAGCTGATAGAAGCCAGGCTTCGGCGGGCTTCGGCCACGGCCCCATGACTTCACGACTGCCTCGGTAACCCCCATCAGGAGCGCGAGGTCGGTGTATGGGAGGCCAACGATGTCGCACATGGCGCGGATATCCTCCGAGCGCTTCAGGTTCGTCAGGCGGTGCGGAGAATGCTCGGTCATGAGACATTCGTATCCCATGAATCGAAGGGGCTCCAGAGCGTTTCCCTGAAGCCCCCGAGAAACCGGCCCAAGCCGGCAGGCCTATCTTCCGTCCTGCGTGACGGGCGTCCGGCCCAAGCCAGCTACGGACCCGTTATGGTCTCTTCAAGTAGCAATGCCAAGCCCGAAAGTGAATGTATGGGGTGCCGGGTTGGCCAATCTGAAATTATTGTTAACGACTGATGACGTAACGGGTACATTCACCGGGATTGCGGATTGTCACTAGAGTTAGGTGGTAACGGTGTTTTATCCTTCCGGACCCGAGCAACTCCGTTCAATCTAACCTTGATTGCGTGCCTTGCCTCTTCGCCTCCGCCCAGTCTTGCGAGTGCCAGGTCCTTCACGCGACGGATGACGGCGACGATCGCCGGATCCGCCTCCTGGCGGCGGGCCATTTCCAGAATGAGGTCGCCTAGGCTCTGGGTGATCGCTGCATCAACCGCAACGCTACGAGGCCGATCTGGATGAGCCGCTCGGTGCCTCGCGACACGGACTGCGACCTGGCGCCGGATCTCTCGTTGCCTGATCCGCTCATGCCCGCTTATCGATTTTTCAACCAATGTGTGCTTTCCTCCGTGAATACAGAAGCCGTCTCAAGGACAGCCCGACATGCTAATTCCGCTCATCGAATCCCTCGTCATTTCCTGCGCCGCCTCGTTTGCCCGTGCTCCGATGCGCGGTCGCCGTATGCCTGGCCGCACCATCCGCGTCGTGAGCAAGGAGAGCGCCGACCGCCTGGTCGCCGCCCTTTCCACGGAGCGTCAGCGCACCGCATCCCTGGAAGCCCAGGTTGCCGAACTCCACGAGGAGCTCGCAGCCGCGCACCGAGTTTTCGCACGCCGCGGTCTCTCTTAGATCTGAGCCCTCCGTCCGAGATCTTCGAAGTCGATAAGCTTGAACGAGCGGGATGGCTGGGCCATTGCCGCGGCACTCCTGTTCGCCGGTGCCGTGGTCAAAGGGAACGCGGGTAGCCCGACCGCCCGCCGGCCGCCGATGCGCAGATGTTCACCAAGGGCTGCCATCGAGACATGCCGGAGCGCCCGACGGCCGCTCTCGTCGAGCGACTGGACCCACACCTGGGCAGAGACCTGATTCAGATCCTTCGGGTCGAAGAGGTCGCTGATCGGACGGCCGGCTTCCAAGTAAAGCAACGCCGCCTTGGACAGCTGAGCCAGGTCTACCGGACGAGGAGGCTTGGGCGCAGCGGTCGGGGCAGGGGCGTCCTGAACCTCTTCCACGACGACCTCATCGGGGACGCCATCGCCGCCTCCATCCAGCAGGCTTGTGAAAAGTCCGCCGAGGAAGCCGACGCCGTACTGGCCGAGCCGAGTCAGGGCACGGAACATCCGTCGCAAGGATTTCGCGAGGGAACGAAGGATTCTACTCATTTTATCTCCGAATACTAAAATCGCGCATTTTGGAAATGTGCCGCGTATTTGAGAAATATGCGGGAAATCCATGATTTGGCGGATGGGTCGGCAAGCACTAGTCGGCTTGGACAAACAAAACATCCTACTGTCGCGCGAAAGCGGCAAGCGGATGATGCGGGAAAAATAATGTTTCGAAAGTCGAAAGACTTTACGAATCAGGCTATCCAGAAAAATATTAATGTGAAAGCATTGGAATTCGACATACGCATGCGGATAAATTCATGGAAGACGACAACTTCAGGCGGGTATGGACCACCGACCGAGACGAAGATCTTATCAACCTCAGCGCAACGAACCTGACAACGCCGGCAATCGCGACGTTGCTGGGCGTTTCGCAGAAAGCGGCAACGAAGTGCATCAGCGAACTCGGATGCCGACGGGCGTTGACGGAAATGCAGCGCGAGCGGATCTGCGAAGAGCATGACAAAGGATGGAGGATCAGCCGGATCGCAAAGCAGGTCGGCTGCCATCAGGTGACCGTCATCGGCGTATTGGTCGAGACTGGACGCATGCCGCAGCCCATCGTGCGCGACATCCGGCTCAAATCGACCCCGGCACGCCCATCGGAACAGCTGCTGCCGGAAGCGACAGCGAGGAAAGCACCCTACGACGAGGGGGACATCGGCCGCGTCCGTGCCGGAATCGCCGCCGGCCTGTCTCAGGTCGACATCAGCCGCCTGAACAACATAACGATGCCGACCGTCCATCGGATCGTGCGCGAATTGGATCTGCGTCCGAAGGTGCATCACGCGCCGAGGTTGGGATTGACCGGCAGACGCGCCGAGCTCCAAGCGATGGTTGACAAGGGAATGTCACCCACCGCGATCGCCGAAGCGGTCGGCTATTCGCGTGTTGCGGTATCGCAGGCCTTGGACCGCATGCAGATACACCGGCGGATCGCGGCATGACGATCTACGTCAGCCGTCATCCCAAGGATCCGTCAGTCCAGGTCCGCATCGCGTCAACGCCCGAGGGATGGACCGGCATCATGCACGGGCATTTGGGCCGCCGCTTCCGAATCCCGAAGCCATGCCCGAGCGCCCGGGAGGCAATGCTGCAGCTGTGGATTCACTGCTCGCATCGCGACATCCGCGACGACGACTCGAGATGGCTCTCGACGTTGCCAGACCGCTTGCCGGTGCCGTCATGAGCGGATCCTCGGAGGCAGTCGTGCCGACGACTCGCGAGCTGTTGCAGGAGAAGACAAGGGAGCTTCAGTTCTGGAAAAGCCGTGTTCGGCGTGCGGATGCCGAGCGCCATGAACTGCTTCAGCGTCTCGCTGCCGAGATCTCAGCGGATCCCGAAGCGCAGAACGTCAGCGTCCTGATCCCACCCTCGCACCGGAGCCATCTGAAAATCCGCCAGGTCATCCGAGCGGTCCACAACCCAACGCTGCGCCTTGTTCCGGCAGTGCCCGAAGAAGGAAATGCGACATGAGAGACTACCGGCACTGGACGGATGAAGAGGGCCGCAGGGTGCGCCAGTTTGCGGAGCAGGGCAGGAGTCCCGCGGAGATGTCGGCCTACCTCGGGCGCACGGAGACGGCCGTCACTCGGTTCATGGAGCGGAATCGCATCCGCGTCCGGCGCCCGACCCAGGCGGCCCTCCCTGCGGGTACCGCATTCGCCGTCGAGCTGGACCGGAAGATCGCCGAGGCAGAGCTTACGATCATGTCCGCCCGGAAGCGCCTGGTGCTGATGCGCCGGCTGCGCGAGACCTTGGAAGAAGCAGCATGAACGCATCTGCCACACCCATCCGACCGCCGACCGACCTCGAGCGCGTCAGCGCCGCCATCGCGAAGAACGTGGCCTCGATCACCGAGCGTGAGACCCAGATGCGCCAGATCGAGGCTTCTCTCGCGATCTCCCGAACAGCGCTCGCTCACCTCCGTGCGAGCCGGGATCACCTCGAGAACGCGAACTCAGCACCGAAGCCGCCATCGCAGTGGCTGGCCGGTCGGATCCTTCAGCACCGTCTGGAGCCGCCGGTCGACCGGACTGACGGCGACGATGCTTTGCCGGCGGACCCGGTTATCGATCTGAAGGCTGCCATGTGTCGGATCGCCGAGATCGCCCGCGACGGGATCAAGGCATTCGAGACGGCCGGCGAATACGGATCCCCCCTGGAACTCAAAGGAATCCTCGAGATCGCCACCGAAGCGCTCGAAGGAAAGCCGGCATGACGCTACCTTTCTGCGATTCCTGCCAAAACACGGGTCTCGTCGACTGCGGCTGCGTGGCGACACATGCGTCTGCGGACAAGGGGAGGAAGCCTGCTACGCTTGCGGCCGCGACGTTCCATATGATGACTCGATGAAGACGGGGAGAGCGACGAGATGCCGGAGGATTTGCGGACGGTCATCGAGCGCTTCATTGCCGAACAGCGTGCTTCGATCAAAGCACTGCCCACCCACGACGGGCTGCTGATGGAGAGCCTGCTCGTCGAGCTGGATGCCAGGATCACGGGAGCACCGACGTTCGATCCATTCCAGCCGAGCGAGAGAATGGCGCGGCTCACGATCGACATTTACTCCGACCTCGAGGCGGTGCTGATCGATGCGCGTGAAGGTGTGAGCGAGATGGAAGTGCTCGACCGGGCCCGCGACGCGTTGTCAGCACAGATCGAGGCTCTATGAGCGTCTCCGTCAACATCGTTCGTCTGCGACTGGCCGCCAACCAGAGCATCGAGGATGTCGCCGCTGGTACCAGGATCGCCGAGAATGTCGTGCGCGGCATGGAGTTCGGCCGCGTCTTGCAGGACTGGCAAGCCGCCGCCTTGGCAAAGCATTTCGGTATCTCGGTCGAAGAATTGACGGCCTAAGGGCCACCGCTTTCGAAAAGGTCTTGGTCGAAGCGTTCTAGCCGCTTCGCCTCGTCATCCTCGCTCCCTTCGAGATCGTCGGCATCATCGACGAGCACGGATTCCAGTTCTGCCTTATTATCCGGATCCTGTTTCGGGTCGATCGGGCTGACTGGCTCGTCGGTGATCGGGTGGTCGGACGGTCTCGGCATCGACGTTCTCCTTGCTCCTGGAGCGGCAACCCACCTCAGAACCCTTGGTTCCCCGACGTAATTCCCCCCAGAAAACGGCTATTTTCCCCCAGGGTTTCCGAAGTAGTGGGGGGAATTGCTGGGGGGATGACGGGATAAACTGGGGTTAAAATACTCTGAATCGCAAAGTCATCTCAAAAAGAAAGCTTTGATCTGCAAGCCAGTCGCGGCTTTTACCATTGCCCGATCGGCTGAGTCGTAATAGAAGGGGATACGGATAGGCGGGATTGACCGCTAGTCCGCACCACGCAGCCCTTGGGAGCATTCAGATGAGAATCACCGATTACACCGCGACGCGGATCACCATGAGCCACCGCCTGCGCGGCGGCTCGTGGGAAGAGAGCGCCATCTCGATGTTGGTAGCGACGAGCACTGCTCCCGCTTTCGTCGTGCTGTCGTACCTGCTGAACGCGTTCCGAGAGCATTTCCCTGCGAAGACCCCCATGATCACGACGCACCTGGCTGACTTGGAGACGCCGGCGCTCACCATTCTGTACGATCAGCCGGAGGACTATTTCCGCAACCAGCTGTCGCTCGAGTTGTCGATCCGTACCGTGCAACGCGGTCCCGATGATGCGTGCGTCACGTTGGACGGAATGCAGGCGGCCGCATCCGAGTACTTCGCCCGGCGAATGGCCGACATCCGCAAGGTAATCGCGTGATGGCCGTCCTCTCGAAGACGACGCTGGCCGATGCCCTTCGCGCGATCGGCATCAATCAGGAAGAGGCGGTGGCGATCCTGGGCCCGCACGGCTGGCCGCCCACCGTCATCGCGAACATGAGCAGAGGCGTCACGCGAACCGACGAGGATATTCTGCGGGTCCTCGCCAGCTACTGGCGTGTCATCGACCGCCGCTTGCCGCTCGGTCGCGTGCCGGACAGCATGCGGCTGCGTCAGGAAACAATCGTCCGCCTTCGCGAGCTTGCCGAGGATCTCGATGACGAGGAACGGGAAGAGGAAAGGACCTTCAGCGAGCTCTCTGCGCAAGACAGCGACGACTATAGGCGCGAAGTCGAAGGGATCGAAGAGGTGACCAGGGACGTCCGGCGCCGGAAATACCGGATGGGGAGGGGAGGCAGGTCATGAGCGCGATCACGATCCCCGAGCCGAGCATCGCTATCAAGAAGATCATGGAGGAAAAAGGCTGGACGCGTGTCGAACTCTGCGCGGCGCTCGGTCTCACTCAGATGCACACGGACGGTCTGCTCGAAGACAGAGTGGATGTGAACGGGACGACCGCCGTCGCGATGTCCGAGGCCTTGGGGGAGACGCCTGAATTCTGGTTCATCGCTTCAAGAGACTACTTCGGGGCTGTCTACGCCGACTGGCGGCGGAGATTCGGCAGAACCTCACCACGCGGTGCCACGATCCGGAAGTCCGGTGGCGTCCACGGCGAGGGCTTCGTCCACTACGAGGTCGAAGGGACCGTCAACGAAATCGACGAGGCGATCGCTGAACTCGCCGTGAACTACGGCAACGCGGATCACTGCTTGGGATTCAGTTGGCCGCCCGGTCAGATCGGCAGAGACGGGAAGCCGCTCGTCCGCGACGCGCCCACGGATCTCGGCGGCGGCCGCTGGGTCGCCCGAGGCACCCGGCGTGCGAGCGCTGACTGATGCGCACGTTCACGATCAACGATGTCACCCTGATCCATGGTGACTGTCGCGAAGTCCTGCCGACATTGGAGGCCGACGCAGTGTACATCACCGATCCCGTATGGCCCAACGTGCCCGCCGGCCTGATCCCTGGATCGGACAGGCCGTTCGAGCTTTTCGCCGAAACCATGACAGCCCTCGTCGAGCCCAAGCGTCTCGTCGTCGTGATGAGGACCGACAGCGATCCGAAGATCTTGGGTCCGGTTCCGGCGGAAATGCCATTCCTCAGGACGATCGAGCTGCCCTACGCCTTGCCGTCTCCGCATGGCAGAATCCTTATGGGCGGGGACATCGCGTATGTGTACGGAGCTGCGCCGGCCTACTCGGAGGACATGAAGCTAGTCGCCGGACGTGCACCCGGCGCGCAGCCTACGCCGCGGTCGATCGGTCACCCGTGCCCCCGACCTCAGTTGCATGGTGATTGGCTTATCGACCGCCTCACCGACGATGACGACCTGGTCGTGGATCCCTTCGTCGGCAGCGGGACCCTTGCGATCTCGGCGCTGAAGCTCCGGCGGCGGTTCATCGGGATCGAGATCGATGAGGGATTCTTCGAGGTTGCCTGCAGGCGGCTGGAGGCGGCGACGGCGCAGGTCACGATGGACTTCTCGAGGACCCTTCGAAAGCCGAGGCCGGTGAAAGTGGTCCAGCCATCCATGTTCGAGGGAGCGCTGGCCTGATATCCTCAGCAAACCCAAGACTGACACGGAGGCCGTCCCCTGGAGCGGCCTTTCCGATTCCTGAGAACTCGACATGGAGGACCTCGAAGTCCGGCAGGACAGAATGAGGACAGAATACGAATAAAGAGAAGTCTAGACGACTGGATTATCGGCAGATTTGTCAATGAAATCAAATGGTAGCGGGAGAGGGACTTGAACCCCCGACACGCGGATTATGATTCCGCTGCTCTAACCAACTGAGCTACCCCGCCCCGGCGCCGACTGCGTCAGACCGGGCGGGATATAGAGTTCGGGCGGCGCGGCTGTCAAGAAGAAGCTGGCGTTTGTGGATCGTGACCGTTCGAAGGGTGGGGATGGCGCCGGGGCGGGGGCGGTGCGGCCGGCATTCTGCGGGCGTGGGGTGTGGCCTTGCGTCATCAGCGGCGCGACATTCGCGGTGGTGCCGGGAACTCTGCGGCGAAGGGCGCTTGCGGCGCGGCGCGAACTGGCGTGATGGTGCGCCGAACGATCGACCTTGGCCGAGAATGGCCCGCTTGCGCGCCGGCCGATCCCGCCGCGGGAGTTGCAGCTTGACCGTTCTGACACCGGGGCAGACGCCCCTTCGCCACCGGCGCGTTGCCGTGCGGCTCGCGCTCGCGGCGCTGCTCGCCTGTTCTGCCGCGCTGCCGGCCCTCGCGACCCCGCGCATCCTCGTCGATGCCGAGACCGGCGCGGTGCTCTATGCCGAGGATGCCGCGGCCTCCTGGCACCCGGCCTCGCTCACTAAGATGATGACCGCCCATCTGGCGCTCACCGCGATCGAAGCCGGCCGCGCCAGCCTCGATACGCCGGTGGTGATGTCGGCGCTCGCCGCGTCGCAGCCGCCCTCGAAGCTCGGCCTCAAGGTCGGCGAGCAGCTGCGGCTGGAGGATGCGCTGCGCATCATGCTGCTGCGGTCGACCAATGATCTGGCGGTCGCCATCGCCGAGACGCTCGGCGGAGGGTCCGAGGCGCGATTCGTCCAGGCGATGAACGCCGAGGCGGTGCGGCTCAAGATGAACGCCACCTATTTCGTCAACGCCAACGGCCTGCACGACGAGCGACAGGTGACCACGGCCCGCGACATGGCGGTGCTGGCGATCAGCATCCAGCGCGCCCATCCGCGCTCTATCGACATGTTCAACGCGCCCGCCGTCACCGTCGACGGCAAGCGGCTGAAGAACACCAACCCGCTGATCGGCAAATATCCCGGCATCGACGGGATGAAGACCGGCTATGTCTGCGCCTCCGGCTTCAACCTCGTCGCCACCGCCGCGCGCGGTGGCCGGCATCTGGTGGCGGTCGTCTTCGGCGCGCCGAGCGGCAAGGCGCGCGGCGACCAGGCGGCGGCGCTGCTCGACAACGGCTTTGCCGGGCTGAAGCCGACGGCCCAGCTCGGCGACTTTTTCCGCCCGTTCCCGGTTCGGGCGCTGGATCTCAGGAGATTCGCCTGCGGCAAGGCGCTGGACTAGGCGCGAGCCGACCGGGCGCTCCGGCGCTGCCTGTCTTCAGAAGCCCGGCAGCTGCAAAGCACTGAAATGCTGAACCCTTGAGCCCCCTGCCGCGGGGGGGGGCAGCGCGCCTTGGCGCTCTGCAGGCAGGACGCTGACGGCCTGAAACGGCGAAGGCGCGCGCCTTGCGGCACGCGCCTTCTGTCCGCACCGGCCTGGGGGGGGGGCGGCCGGTGCGAAGGGGGAGGGCCCGGAGCCTCTAGTGGGTTGCGGCCGGACCGCTGTCGGTGTGCGTCAGCGCCATCGGCACCGCCGCATGCGCCGGCGGGGCGTCGCCGCTCTTCTTCAGCGGCTTGTTGCCGCCGAGCGCGCGCACCAGCACGTAGAACACTGGCGTCAGGAACAGGCCGAAAGCCGTGACGCCGATCATGCCCGAGAACACCGCAACGCCCATCGCGTGCCGCATCTCGGCGCCGGCCCCGGTCGAGGAGACCAGCGGCAGGACGCCCATGATAAAGGCGAAGGAAGTCATCAGGATCGGCCTCAGACGCAGCCGCGACGCCTCCACCGCCGCCTTCATCGGCGTCATCCCCTCGAACTCCAGCTCGCGCGCGAACTCGACGATGAGGATGGCGTTCTTCGCTGACAGCCCCACCAGCACGATCAGGCCGATCTGGGTGAAGACGTTGTTGTCACCTCCCGTCAGCCAGACGCCAAACAGGGCGGCGAGGAGGCCCATCGGCACGATGAGGACGATCGAGATCGGCAGCGCCAGGCTCTCGTACTGCGCGGCGAGGACGAGGAAGACGAGGAGGATCGACAGCGGGAAGATCAGCACCGCGGAATTGCCGGCGATGATCTGCTGGTAGGTCAGCTCGGTCCATTCGAAGCTGATGCCCGCCGGGAGCGTTTCCGCCGCAATCCTTGCCACGGCGTCCTGCGCCTGGCCGGAGGAGAAGCCGGGCGCCGTGTTGCCGTTGACGTCGGCCGAGAGGAAGCCGTTGTAGCGCATCGCCCGCTCGGGCCCTGCCGTCTCGGTGACCTTCAGGAGCGCCGAGAGCGGGATCATCTCGCCGGTGGTCGACCGCACCTTCAATTTGCCGATGTCGTCGGCATGCGCCCGGAAGGCCGAATCGGCCTGCACGCGCACCGAGTAGGTCCGGCCGAACTTGTTGAAGTCGTTGACGTAGAGCGAGCCGAGATAGATCTGCAGCGTGTTGAAGATCTCCGGCAGCGGCACCGCCAACTGCCGCGCCTTGGTGCGGTCGACGTCGGCGTAGAGCTGCGGCACGTTCACCTGGTAGGAGGAGAACAGGCCGACCAGCTCCGGCGCCGTCTGCGCCTTGGCGAGAAAACCCTTCACCGCTGTGTCCAGCGCGTCGTAGCCGAGGCCGCCGCGGTCCTCGATCTGCAGCTTGAAGCCGCCGATCGCGCCGAGACCCGACACCGGCGGCGGCGGGAAGATGGCGCTGAAGCTCTCTTTTATGGCGCCGAGGTTCTGGTTCATCGTCATGGCGATGGCGCCGGCCGAGAGCTCGGGCGTCGTGCGCTCCTCGAACGGGGCAAGGCCGATGAAGACGATGCCGGAGTTCGACGAGTTGGTGAAGCCGTTGATCGACAGGCCGGGGAAGGCGATGGCGTTGGCGACGCCCGGAACCTTGAGCGCGATGTCGCTCATCCGGCGGATCACCTCTTCCGTGCGGTCGAGCGAGGCGCCGTCCGGCAGCTGGGTGAAGCCGACGAGATACTGCTTGTCCTGCGGCGGCACGAAGCCGCCGGGCACGGTGCGGAACATCAGGACGGTCGCGCCGACGAGGACGAGATAGACGCCCATCATCAGCGTCTTGCGGGAGATGACGCCGCCGACGCCGCGGCCATAGGCGTTGGAGCCGCGCGCGAACAGCCTGTTGAAGCCGCGGAACAGCCAGCCGAGCAGGAAGTCCATGCCCCGCGTCAGCCGGTCCTTCGGCGCGTCGTGGCTGCGCAGGAGGAGGGCGGCAAGCGCCGGCGAGAGGGTCAACGAGTTGAAGGCGGAGATCACCGTCGAGATCGCGATGGTGAGCGCGAACTGCTTGTAGAACTGGCCGGTGAGCCCGGTGATGAAGGCGAGCGGCACGAACACCGCGACCAGCACCAGCGCGATCGCGACGATCGGCCCTGAGACCTCGCGCATCGCCTGGTAGGTGGCGTCGCGCGGGTTCAGCCCCTTCTCGATGTTGCGCTCGACGTTCTCGACCACGACGATGGCGTCGTCGACGACGATGCCGATCGCCAGCACCAGGCCGAACAGGCTCAAAGCGTTGATCGAGAAGCCGAAGAGATGCATCACCGCAAACGTGCCGACGATCGATACCGGCACGGCGATCAGCGGGATGATCGAGGCCCGCCAGGTCTGCAGGAACAGGATGACGACGAGGACGACGAGGATCACCGCCTCGATCAGCGTGTGAACGACGGCCTCGATCGAGGCGCGGACGAACTGGGTGGTGTCGTAGACGATCTCGTAGTCGACATCCTCCGGCATGCCGGCCTTGATCTCTTTCATCGTCGTCCGGATCTTGTCGGCGATCTCGATGGCGTTGGAGCCGGGGGCCTGGAACACCGGCACGGCGACGGCCTGCTTATTGTTCAGAAGCGAGCGCAGTGCGTAGCTGGAGGCGCCGAGTTCGATCCGCGCGACATCCCGGAGATGGGTGATCGCCCCGGACGGGCTGGTCTTGACGATGATGTCGCCAAACTCCTCCTCGGTGGCGAGGCGGCCTTGCGCGTTCACCGAGAGCTGCAGGTCGACGTCCGGCTCGCCCGGCGAAGCGCCAACGGTGCCCGCGGCGGCCTGGACATTCTGGGCGCGGATTTCCGTCACGACGTCGCTGGCCGAGAGGCCGAGCTCGGCCGTCTTCTGCGGGTCGAGCCAGATCCGCATCGAATAGTCGCCGGAGCCGAACATCTGCACGTCGCCGACGCCGTCGATCCGGGCGAGCCGGTCCTTGACGTTGAGGAGAGCGTAGTTCCGGAGATAGGTGACGTCGTAGCGGCCCTTGGGCGAGGTCAGGTGGACGAGCAGCATCAGGTCGGGCGAGCTCTTGATCGTCGTCACGCCGAGCTGGCGCACCTCCTCCGGCAGCCGCGGCTCGGCCTGGCTGACGCGGTTCTGCACCAGCTGCTGCGCCTGATCGGGATCGGTGCCGATGCGGAAGGTGACGGTCAGCGTCATCAGGCCGTCGGTGGTCGCCTGGCTGCCCATGTAGAGCATGCCCTCGACGCCGTTGATGGCCTCCTCGATCGGCGTCGCCACGGTCTCGGCGATCACTTTCGGGTTGGCGCCGGGATAGTTGGCGCGCACCACCACCGAGGGCGGCACGACTTCCGGATATTCCGAGATCGGCAACGCCGTCAAAGACAGCAAGCCGCCGATGAAGATCATGAACGACAGGACGCCCGCGAAGACCGGCCGGTCGATGAAGAAGTTGGAGATGTTCATGGCGCGCAAGGTCCCTGAGAGCGCGAGGCCTCCCGAAGGGGAGGGCGCCCTGGCAGTGTGATGGCGTTGGATCGGACCGCCCGGACGGGCCGGGCGGTCTCAGAGATCGGCTATTTCGGCGGCGTCGCCTCGGAGACCTGCAGCTCGGCCGGCTCGGCCGCGCGCATGTCGACGACTTCCGGCGCCACCTCGGCGCCCGGCTTCACCCGCTGCAGGCCGTTGACGACGATGCGCTCGTCCGGCTTCAGGCCGGATGTGACGATGCGCAGGCCCTCGGCCCGATCGCCGAGCGCGACGGCGCGGTATTCCGCTTTGTTGTCGGCGCCGATCACGAAGACATACTTCTTGTCCTGGTCGGTGCCGACGGCGCGCTCGGAGATCAGGAGCGCGTCCTCGTTCTTGGCGCGTCCCATCGAGAGCCGCGCGAACTGGCCGGGCATCAGGCTGCCGTCGACATTGTCGAAGGCCGCACGCACGCGGACGGTGCCGCTGGCGGCGTCCACGGTATTGTCGATCAGCTGCAGCTTGCCCACGACCCCCGTGCGCCCGCCGGCATCCATATGCACCGGGATGCTCGAGACGAAATCGCGGGCGTTCGGGCCGACCGGCAGGCCGGACAAGGCTTTAGCGACGACGTCCTCGTCCGCCTCGAAGCTGGCATAGATCGGGCTCAGCGACACCAGTCGCGTCAGTACGGGGGAGGAGGGGCCGGCCTCGATCAGGTTGCCGGCGGTGACCTCGATCTTGCCGACCCGGCCGGCGATCGGCGCGCGGATCTCGGTGTAGCTGAGGTTGAGTTCGGCGGTCTGCAGCCCGGCCTTGGCGGCCGCGAGGTCGGCGATGGCGCTGAGCTCGGTGTTGATCCGCTGGTCGAAATTGCTCTCGGATACGGTGCGCGACTGCACCAGCTTCTTGCCGCGGTCGAGCTCGCTGCGGGCAAACGCGACACGCGACTCGGCGGCGGTCACGGCGGCCTTGGCGCGCGCCACCTCTGCGACGTAAGGGCGCGGGTCGACGGTGACGAGGAGATCGCCCTTGTTGACCAGCGCGCCCTCCTTGAAGTTCACCTTGTCGATGGCGCCGGCGACCCGCGAGCGCAAGTCGACATGGTCGACCGCCTCGAGGCGACCGGAGAAGCTGTTCCACGGCGTGATCGGCTGGCTGGTAACAACCGCGACCGACACCGGCATGGCCGGCATCGCGGCCGGCGCCGCAGCTTCCGCGGGCGTGACGGCCCGGCCGAACAGAGCATTGGTGTCAATCACGGACGACGCGGCCGCAAGCGCTGCGACAAGCACGACGCCACCGAGAAGAACGTTGCGGAAATGGGGCCGATGGGTCATGAGAATGCTCCTCGCTGGCGGCGTCGACCGGTTACGGAACGTTTAGTTGACGTTTCATACCGGTCGGTATAGGTCCCAGATAGGTGCCTCTGGTACAGCCTGTCAACCGCTATTATATACCGGTCAGTATTTTTCTTTTAGGAGACCAAGACAATGGGCCGGCCCCGCGAGTTCGACGTCGACGAGGCGCTTCAAGCCGCAATGGTGCTGTTCTGGCGCAAGGGTTACGAGGGCACCTCGCTCACGGACCTGACCGAGGGCATGGGCATCACCCGGCCGAGCCTCTACGGCACCTTCGGCAATAAGGAAGAGCTGTTCCGCAAGGCGCTTGAGCGCTACGAGCAAGGCTATATGGGCTTCTTCCGCGTGGCGATGGACAAGCCGACCTCGCGCGGCGTCGTCGAGTTCATGCTGCAATCCTATGTCGATGCGCTGACGGCCACCTGCAATCCCGGCGGCTGCATGGGCATCAATGCCGCCATGGCCTGCAGCGAGGCCTCCGCCGAAGTGCAGAAGGCGGTGATCGAGAAACGCAAGTTCGGCGAGCAGGCGCTGGCCGAGCGGCTGGCGCGGGCGAAGGAAGAGGGCGATCTGCCGCCCGATTCCGACCCGGTCGATCTCGCCTGCTACGTCATGACCGTGGCGCAGGGCATGGCCGTCCAGGCCGTCGCCGGCGCCGACCGGGCCGCGCTCTACAAGGTCGCCGAGATGACGCTGCGCGCCTGGCCGAGCTGACCGGCTGCCGCACGAGGACGGTTGGTCCGCCCGCTGCCGGAGCTTCGGACAATTCACCGCCGATCGCGCATCCACCGTTGACAACTCCCACCTCTCCTAGATACATACCGATGAGTATAAAACTCATCGGTGCCTGTCGCCGTCCCGACATTCGTCCGGCGGCACTTTCCGTCTGATCCTTTTCGCCTCGGCTTCTGCCGGAGGTCACCGCTTCGGCTGGCCAATGGCCCGTGGCGCGTGACCCGGCTTGGAGCCGCTCTGCCCGTGGGCCGCTGCCTCCAGCAGCGGTCCACGGGTGTCCTTCGTTCGCCCTGCGCTCTGCCGCGGGCGTTTCGAGATCCCCCATCCCGGAGAGTCGGCCCATGTCTGTGACTTCAATCACTGAAGACGGCGTTCCCGACGCTTTGCCGGCGACATCGCTGCTGCGTTCCTGGCTCGCCGTCCTGTCGGTCGCCGTCGGTGCCTTTGCCTTCGTCACCAGCGAGTTCCTGCCGGTCGGCCTCTTGACCCGGATCGCCGCCGACCTCGGCGTCAGCGCCGGGGCGGCCGGCCAGATGGTAACCATGCCCGGCATCCTCGGCGCCATCGCCGCGCCTTTCCTCACCGTTGCCGCCGGCAAGCTCGACCGCAAGCTGGTGCTCTGCCTTCTCACCGCGCTGGTGATCGTCTCCAACCTCATCGTCGCCTTCGCGCCGGACCTGACGATCCTTCTCGCCGGCCGCATCCTGCTCGGCTTCAGCATCGGCGGCTTCTGGTCCTTCGCCGTCAGCCTTGGCCTGCGCCTCGTCCACACCGCCTCGGCGGAAAGGGCGACGGCGGTCATCCTCACCGGCATTTCACTCGGCACCGTCTGCGGCGTCCCGGCCGGGGCGCTCGTCGGCGATGCCTTCGGCTGGCGCATGGCCTTCATCCTCACCGCAGTCCTCTCGGGGGTCGTGCTCCTCGTCCAGATCACTTGCCTGCCGCGCCTGCCGGCGCTGCGCGTGGTGCGCACCGCCGATCTCCTCGCGCTCTTCCGCGTCGCCAAGGCGCGTCTTGGCCTCGTCGCCACGGCGCTGGCGATCACCGGTCACTTCGCCGCCTACACCTATCTCGCGCCCTTGCTGGAGGGGATCGCCCGGCTCGACCCGTCGACGATCACGCTGGTGCTGGTCGCCTACGGCGCCACCGGCATTGCCGGCAATTTCCTCGGCGGCATACTGGTCGCCCGCAACGTCCGCGCCGGCCTTCTCGTCACCACGCTGATGCTCGGCACGGCGCTTCTCGCCACCGCGGCCTTCGGCCACGTCCCGGCCGCCACCATCGGGCTCGTCGCGCTTTGGGGGCTGGCTTTCGGTGCGGTGCCGATCTCGGTGCAGACCTGGATGTTCAAGGCGGCGCCCGATGCGCTGGAGAGCGGCTCGGCGCTGCTGGTCTCGACCTTCCAGATCTCGATCGCCTCGGGTGCGCTGTTCGGCGGTCTCGTGGTAGATGGCATCGGCGTCTCCGGCGCCATGCTGTTCGGCGGCGTGCTGGCGCTGCTCGCCGCCGGCGTCGTCGTGCTGCTGCTCGGTGAGCCGCGCTCGGCCGTCTCTGCCCCGGCCGGCCAGCCTTCCTCCGGCGGGCCCGCCGCCCGCTGACATCCGCCGGGCTCGCCGCGAGCCCAAGCGTGCTCGCTCCCTCGTTTCCGTTCCCTCTGCAGGAGATTTCCATGTCCCTTTCGATCCACAGCGCCAGTGTCGGCATCATGACGCGGATGCTCGGCAACCTGTCGACGCTCCTCGATCTCGCGGTCGTGCACGCCGAGAAGAACGGCATCGACCCCAACAGCTACGTCACCGCGTGCCTCGCACCCGACATGAAGCCGCTCTCGGCGCAGATCCAGTTCGCCAGCGACAGCGCCAAGGGCGCCGGCGCCCGGCTCTCCGGCGTTGAGGCGCCGAGCTTTGCCGACACCGAGGCGACGATGGCCGAACTGAAGGAGCGGATCGCCAAGACCATCGCCTTCCTCGGCAGCGTCGACCGCGCCGAAGTGGATGCGAGCGCCGACCGCACCGTCGAGCTAAAGGCAGGCGGCGGCACCCGCAGCTTCCGCGGCGCCGACTATCTCGAGCAGTTCGCGCTGCCGAACTTCTTCTTCCACGTCTCGATCGCTTACGGCATCCTGCGCGCCGAGGGCGTGCCGCTCGGCAAGCTCGACTATCTCGGCGCCCGCCCGGCGGCCGAGGAAACCCCGATGCCCGAGCAGGTGCAGGCGGCAACGCCGCTGTTCAGCCAGTTCGGCTGATCCCGGCAGCCTGCCGCACCAACGCTTTCCCTCGGCCCGGGCGCATTGTCCGGGCCGCTTTCGTCATGGCGCGAGCGGCTCGTCGGGCGTGGCCTCTAGCGCCTGCGGCCAGCGCTGCAGCGCCGCGCGGCCGGCCTCGGTGATCGCATAGATCCCGCGCGTCGGATTGACGAACCAGCCATAGACGTTGCGCCGGAGGATCGTCGGCGCCTTCTCCACCACGGGCGTGATGTCGCGCGGCCTCAGGGGCCCGGCCTCCAGCATCGCCGCGCAGGTCAGCGCCGCTTGCCGGTAGGCGGTCATCACCGGCGCGCGCGAGCCGCCGCCGAGCACCGGGTCGCCGCGCCGCCTCTGGTGCTCCGAGATCAGTGCCGAGCGCTTGCGCGGATTGCGCTTGGGCGCCGCCGCATCGGGGCTCAGCAGCACCTCGACCGCGCCGGCCTCGGTGACGCCGAGGAGCCCGAAGCCGAGCCGCCGGCAGAGGTTTCTAAAACGCGCATCGCCCTCGCGTCCCTTGCCCTTCTTCGACAGCCGCGCCGCCAGCCAGACTTCGTCGGCCACCGCCGCCCGTTCGACGCCCTGCAGGACCAGTTCGAGGTTGAAGCTCATCTTCAGTTCGCAGACGACGACCAGCGGCGGCGCGTCGCTGCTGAGACCCATCAGGTCGCAGCTGCCGACCTCGCCCTTGACGGTGAAGCCGAGGGTTTCGAGGAAGGTCTTCACGGGAGCGGAGAGGGTGGTTTCCAGGGGAGCGATCCTGTTGACGTAAAAGGTTTTCCTGACCACAGCCGCGGCCGGGCGTAAAGCATTGTCACGCAAAAGGCGGTTCCGCCGGGGCAAGGTCACTGCTTTCCTCCGCCGGCAAATACCGCCGGGTGCCATCTGAAGAAAAACGGCGATGAGGTCCGAAAGCAGTAGGCGCGCTGTCGAAAGCTTTTGCCCGGCTAAAGTCTATTAAGGGAAACTTGGGGGGTTTAACGGCATGGTTCAGCCGACTAAGCCCGAAATCGGACCAGGCATGCAACCAGACCGCGACGACCGGATCAATACTGATGCGCCCTTGGCTGCAGCAGTATCGGCGCGCGCACGCCCCGAGTGCCGCGGCGTGATGACGGTCCCGGCAGTCTCAGCATGTCGATAAAACTCAAGCTTCTGCTCGGATGTCTTTGCTTGACCATCGTGACCATCGTGGTCGGGGTGTTCGCGCAGCATTCGCAGATCCGGATCGGCGATCTCGCCGTGCAGATTTATGATGACGCACTTCTGTCCAGTAACGGCCTGCGTTCGGCGCAGAATCACATGGTGCAGCTCGACGCCGTCTTCCGGCGGGAGAAGGGCGAAAACGACGCGACACCGCTTACTCCCGCGCAGAGCCAGTATTTCAGCTCCGAGATTGCCGCCGTCATCGCCGATCTCTCGGTCGCCGGCGAGGGCTCGATCTCGGAGGAGGGCCGGGCGGCGACGGACGCCATCCAGCGCCGGCTGATGCGGCTGAAGGCGAGCAACGGCGCGTTGACCGGCCGGATGCTGCTGCGCGAGCTTGGCGCCGCCAACGAGGAGGTCGACGCCGCGGTGCGGGTGTTTGCGGCCGACGCCTATGGCGTGCGCAACAATGTCGAGCGTCTCATTGCGGTCTCCGTCGACCGGACCTGGATGGCGATGGGGCTGGCGATGCTGATCGCCGTGGCGATCTCCTACAGCCTGTCGCGCACCATCGTTCCGGCCATGCGCAACGCCCTCGCCATCGCCAAGTCGATCGCTGCCGGCAACTTCCAGAACACGATCACCCCGAGCGGCGGCAGCGAGACCGCCGAGCTCCTGACCGCGCTCGCGGTGATGCAGGACAGCATCTCCCAGCATTTCGGCAAGATCGAAACGCAGGTGGCGACGCAGGCCGACGTCTACGACGGACAGATCGCCATCCAGAACGTCCGCTTCGAGGCGGCGTTGAACAACATGACGCAGGGCCTCTGCATGTTCGACGGCAAGGCCCGGCTGGTCGTCTTCAACCGCCGCTTCACCGAGCTTTTCGGCACCTTCGAACTCGGCCAGCCGCTGGCGACCATCGCCCGGCACCCGAACCTCGATGGCGTCCTCACCGCGGCGAACGGCAGCTTCTTCACGCGCGAGATGCAGGGCGGCCGCATGCTCGCCGTCTCGCGCCAGATCATCAGTGCTGGCGGTCAGGTCTTCACCTTCGAGGATATCACCGAGAGCCATACCGCCGCCGAGCGGCTGACCTACCTCGCCAACCACGATCCCCTGACCGACCTGCCCAACCGCACCCGTCTGCGCGAGCGGCTGGAGGAAGTCGACCGCGATACCGGCAAGGGCCCGCCCGCTGCCGTGCTTTGCCTCGATCTCGACGGGTTCAAGTTCGTCAACGATACGCTCGGCCATCCCGTCGGCGACCAGTTGCTGCGGGCCGTGGCCGAGCGTCTCCTCGAGTCCACCGGCGCTGAGGATCTCGTCGCGCGCATCGGCGGCGACGAGTTCGCCATCGTCCAGGTTGGCAAGCTGCAGCCGATCGCGGCGGAGGTCCTGGCGCAGCAGGTGACAACCGCCCTCGGCCAGCCCTTCCAGATCGAGCATCACCGGATTTCGATCGGCGTGTCGATCGGCATCGTCGTCGCCGGCGCCGCGCCGCGCGGCGTCACCGACACCAGCGACAGCGGCGGCTTCTCGCTGATGAAGAGCGCTGACCTCGCGCTCTATGCCGCCAAGAGCCGCGGCCGCAACACCTACTGCTTCTTCGAGCCGGCGATGGACGAGCGAATCCGGCTGCGCCGCGCCACCGAGATCGACCTCGGCAAGGCGCTCGAGCAGAACCAGCTCGAGCTGGCCTACCAGCCCTTCGTCAACGTGCCCCGGCACCTGGTCTCCGGCTTCGAGGCACTGCTGCGCTGGCGCCATCCGACGCGCGGCATGATCTCGCCGGCCGACTTCATCCCGATCGCCGAGGAGGTCGGGCTGATCGAGCCGATCGGCCTCTGGGTGCTGGAGACCGCCTGCCGGCATGCGGCGGACTGGCCGGCCAACCTCTCGGTCTCGGTCAACCTGTCGCCGGTGCAGTTCCGCAGCCCGACGCTGTTCGCCGACGTGCGCCGCATCGTCCTGGCCAGCGGCCTCGAGCCCAACCGGCTGCAGCTCGAGGTGACCGAGAGCGTCCTGCTGCACGACACCGCGGGCGTCCTCTCGGTGCTGACGGCGTTCCGCAAGCTCGGCATCCGTATTTCGATGGATGATTTCGGCACCGGCTACTCTTCTCTTGGCTACCTATCGAAATTTCCGTTCGACAAGGTCAAGATCGACCAGTCCTTCGTTCGCGACCTGTCGAAGCGCGAGAACCTTGCCGTCGTCAGGGCCGTCATCGGCCTTTCCAAGGCGATGGGCATCGCCGTCATCGCCGAGGGCGTCGAGACCGCCGAGCAGCGCGACATCCTGCTCGGCGAGTCCTGCGAGGAGATGCAAGGCTACTTCTTCTCGACGCCCAAGCCGCTGAAGGACTTGCCGGAATTCCTCCTGAGCTTCAGCCCGGACAGTCCCTCTGCCGTGCCGAGCACGCCGCCGCTGCCCGCCGTCGCCGGCGCCACCGGCAGCTGATCCCCACTGCCGCTGCTGGACGCTTTGCCGCTCGCCGTCGCCCGGTCGATGGCGGACGCGAGGCCCATGTGGGCAACGGCCAACCGCCCATGAAACCGCTGGTATGCGACGGGGAAGCAGACTAGCTTTCCCGTGGGAACAGTCTGCGGCGGCGGGGGATCGGTCATGGGCATCCGGGTCATTCGGGACATCGGCATGAGAGGCGGACTGCGCGGCATCGGCGCGTCTCTCGTGGCGGGTCTGCTGCTGTTCTCGGCCGGTACCTCTGTGGCTGAGGAGTCCGAGCGCCGCATCGTCGCCTCGCCGAAGTCCGACTATTTCGGCGGCGACTACGACATCCTGAAGAATGTCGACGCGAACATCTGCGAAACCGCCTGTCTTGCCGACGACCGCTGCCAGGCGTTCACCCTCAACACCAAGACCAAATGGTGCTTCCTCAAGGAATCGATCGGCGAGCTGCGCTTCTCGGAGGGCGCAACGTCCGGCCGGATAGCCGCGGCCGTCGTGGTTTCCGAGGACCAGGTCGCCGAGCGCGAGGCCGAGCTCGCCTTCCTGCCGCGCGCGCAGATCGAGGCGGCCGCGCAGCTGCGCCTTGCCGTGGTGGACGAGGAGAAGGACACGAGCCTCGACGACGCCACGCTGCTCGCCGATGCCGCGGCGGCGGGCGATGCGGGCGAGCGCGCCCGGCTTTACCGCGAGGCGTTGAAGCGCGATGCCATGCTGTCCGAGGCCTGGACCGGCCTCGCGCGGGCAACGCTCGCCTTCACCTCCGAAGACTACCAGCAGAAATCCGACAACGACGCCCTCCGGGGTCCGTCCGCCATCAACGCCTACGTCACCGCGGCCGATGATGCGGGCAAGGCCGCGGCCCTCGACCTCCTGGCGCAAGGCCAGTCGCTCGGCGAGGACTGGGTCGGCGCGATCAAGAGCTGGCGCGCCAGCGTCAAGCTTGTCGCCGACGCCGGCGCCGAGAAGCGCCTCGCCGACGCCATCGGCAGCCATGGCTTCCGCATCACTGAGAACACCGTCGACAACAATGCCGCCCATCCCCGCATCTGCCTGAACTTTTCCGAGCCGCTGGCGCCTTCGCTGGTCAATTCCGAAACCGCCGGCGACTTCATCTCGGTCGAGGGCGGCGACAGCCTGCCGGTTTCGGCCACCGGCTCGCAGATCTGCGTCGATGGCGTCACACACGGCGCGCGCTACCGCATCCTCGCGCGCCGCGGCATTCTCGCCGCCTCGGGCGAGATGCTGACGAAGCCGGCCGACATCTCGGTCTACGTCCGCGACCGCGATCCCACCGCCCGCTTCGCCTCCAACGCCTATGTCCTGCCGGCCGGCGGCGAGGCGTCGATCCCGGTCACCACCGTCAATACCGACGTGATCGAGGCCCGGCTGATGCGGGTCGGCGACCGCCAGCTCGCCCGCACCATCACCGACAGCCGTTTTCTGCAGCAGTTCTCGTCCTACGAGGTCGACGACATCGCCGCGAACCAGGGCGAGGAAGTCTGGAAGGGTGTCGTCGACGTCGCCCGCAAGACCAACGAGGAGGTCGTCACCGCGATCCCCGTCTCGGCGCTGGTCAAGGACCTGAAGCCCGGCGTCTACTTGCTCTCGGCCAAGGCCCGCAACGGCAAGAAGACCTACGAGACGCAAGCGACGCAGTGGTTCGTCCTCACCGACATCGGCCTCACCACGTTTGCCGCCGAGGACGGTTTCCATGTCTTCGCCCGCTCGCTCGGCACCGCCGGGCCGCTGGCCGGCATAAAGCTCGACCTCATCGCCGCCAACAACAACGTGCTGGGCACCGTCACCACCGACGACAAGGGTTATGCGAGGCTGTCCGCCGGGCTGATGCGCGGCACCGCCGGCGACCGGCCGGCCGTCCTCACCGCCGCCGGCAAGGAGGCCGCGGACTTCTCCTTCCTCGACCTCACCGCGACGCCCTTCGACCTCACCGACCGCGGCGTCGAGGGCAGGGCGCCCGCCGGCGCGCTGGACGTGTTCCTGACCTCCGACCGCGGCATCTACCGCACCGGCGACACCGCCTTCTTCACCGGCATGATGCGCGACGCGCGCGGCGAGGGCGTCACCGGGCTGACGCTGACCGGCATCGTCACCCGCCCCGACGGCGTCGAGTTCTCGCGCGAGCAGATCGTCGACGAAGCCGCCGGCGGCTTCGACTGGGCCGTGGTCTTCCCCGACAACGCCATGCGCGGCACCTGGAAAATGGCGCTCTACACCGATCCGAAGCGTCCCTCGCTGACCGAGAAGACCGTCCTCGTCGACGATTTCGAGCCGCAGAAGATCGCCTTCGACCTTGGGCTCGACGCCGAGGTGTTCGACTCCGCCGCGCCGCCGACCGCCTCGCTCGACGTGCGCTATCTCTTCGGTGCCGTGGCGCCGGGTCTCGAGGTCACCGCCGACGCCGTCATCCAGCCGGCGACCGAGGTCGCGGGCTTTGCCGGATACAGTTTCGGCCTTGCCGACGACGCGCCGACGGCGACGCGCATGTCCTTCGATCCCGGCACGACCGACGAGGCGGGCCATGCCGATCTCGTCGTCGCGCCTTTCGAGGCGCCCTCGACCACGCGGCCGCTGGAGGCCTCGGTCGTGGTCTGGGTGACCGATGCCGGCGGCCGGCCGGTAGAGCAGAGCCTTGACCTGCCGCTCGCCGGCACCAAGCCGCGCATCGGCGTGAAGCCGCTGTTCGACGGTGCCGTGGGCGAGGGCGCCGAGGCCGCGTTCGAGGTGGTGGCGCTCGACCCGGCGATGCAGCGCGCCGCGCTGCCGAAGGTCGCCTGGGTGCTGAACAAGGTGAACCTCGACTACCAGTGGTACCAGACCAATGGCCGCTGGAACTATGAGCCGGTCCGCACCGAGGAACGGGTCGCGAGCGGCACGCTGGACCTTACCGAGACCGATCTCGGCCGGATCGCCGTGCCGGTGAAATGGGGCGGCTACGAACTGGTGCTGACCGACCCCGCGGGCAACGCTTTGCCGGCAAGCGTCACTTTCGACGCCGGCTGGTACGTCGCGGCCGCCACCGCCGAGACGACGGATATCCTCAAGGTCTCGCTCGACAAGCCGAAATACGCCATCGGCGACAAGGCCGTGGTGCATGTCGAGCCGCGCTTTGCCGGCAAGGTCGAGGTGCTCGTGATGGACGAGCGCGTCATCACTATGCAGAGCGCCGATATTCCGGCGGAAGGCGGCGACGTCACGCTCGACGTCACCCGCGACTGGGGCCCGGGCGTCTACGTCGCCGCCGTGCTCTACCGCCCGATGGACATCACCGAGAAGCGCATGCCGGGCCGCGCCATCGGCCTGACCCACGCCGCCGTCGATCCCGGCGCACGGGCGCTGGCCGTCTCGCTCGATGCGCCGGCGACGATCGTGCCGCGCCAGACGATCAATGTTGGCCTCACCGTCGACGGCGTCGCGCCGGGCGACACCGCTTATGTCACGCTCGCCGCCGTCGACGTCGGCATCCTCAACATCACCAGCTTCGAGGCGCCGTCGCCGCAGGAGTTCTATTTCGGCCAGCGCCGCCTCGGCGTCGAGATCCGCGACCTCTACTCGAAACTGATCGACCGCATGCAAGGCGCGCCGGGCGCGGTCCGCTCGGGCGGCGACGCCGGGGCCTCGATGGTCTCGCCGCCGCCGATGGACGAGCTCGTCGCGATCTTCTCCGGCATCGTCACCATCGGCCCCGACGGCAAGGCCAGCATTCCCGTCACCGTGCCCGATTTCAACGGCACGCTGAAGCTGATGGCCGTCGGCTGGTCGAAGACCGGCGTCGGCCAGGCGAGCCAGGACATGGTGGTCCGCGATCCCATCGTCATGCAGGTCAGCCAGCCGCGCTTCCTCGCGCCGGGCGACACCTCGCGCATCTCCATCGACATCACCCATGTCGAGGGCCCGGTCGGTGCGGTCCGGCTGGCGCTCACCGGCGGTGACGGCATCGTCCGGCTCGAGGCCAATGCCACCGCCGATCTCACCCTCTCCGAAAAGGGCCACCAGCGCATTCTGGTGCCGGTCACCGCCGAGACAGTCGGCGATGCCGGCATGACGCTGGCGATGACGACGCCGGACGGCACCGTCCTCACCAAAAATTTCGGCTTGCCGGTGCGCTCCATCGCGCCGGAGACGGTGACGAAATCAGCGTTCGAGGTCGCCGCCAAGGGCGGCACGCTGACGCTCGGCGACGACATCTTCGCCGACTTCGTGCCGGACACGGCGCGGGCGACAGTCTCGATCACCGGCCTCGGCGGCTTCGACGTCGCTGGCGTCGTGCGGGCGCTCGACCGCTACCCCTATGGCTGCACCGAGCAGCTGACCAGCCGCGCCATGCCGCTGGTCTACCTCGACCAGACCATCCTCGCGGCCGGGCTCTCCGGCGGCGAGGACGTCGCCAAGCGGGTCAACGACGCGATCTCCGGCGTCCTTGCCAACCAGTCGTCCTCCGGCGGGTTCGGCCTCTGGCAGCCGGACTCGGGCGATCTCTGGCTCGATGCCTATGTCACCGACTTCCTCACCCGCGCCCGCGAGACCGGCTACGCCGTGCCCGCCGAGAGCTTCACGCTGGCGCTCGACAACCTGAAGAACAGCATCAACTATCTGCCGGAGAAGCCGGACTTCGGTCCGGTCGCCTATGCCTATTACGTCCTCGCCCGCAACGGCCGCGCGGCGATCGGCGATCTCCGGTATTACGCCGACAACGAGGTTCAGAACTTTGCGACGCCGCTCGCCAAGGCGCATCTTGCGGCAGCGCTCGCCCTCTATGGCGACCGGGTGCGCGCCGAAAGCGTCTTCCGCACGGCGGTCGGCGCGGCCGAAAACGACAGCGACCCGGCCCGCGCCGTCCGCAGCGACTACGGTACGGCCCTGCGCGACGGCGCCGCGGTCCTGACCCTTGGCGTCGAGAGCCAGATCGACGGCGTCGACTTCGCCGGACTGGTCCGGCAGGTCGGGCTGAAGCGGTCGGAGAAGCGCTATACCTCGACCCAGGAAGACGCCTGGTCGCTGATGGCCGCCCATGCGCTCCTCTCCAGCCGGCCACCCAGCCTCACCATCGACGGCGAGGACCGCGAGGGCGCCTTCGCCGGTTCCTACGACATCGCCGCCTTGGCGACGCCGAAGAGCTTTGTGAACCGTGGCGCCGAGAAGGTCTCCGCCGAGATGACGCTCGCCGGCGTGCCGAAGGTCGCGCCACCCGCCGATGCCAGCGGCTACGCCATCACCCGCAGCTACTACACGCTGGACGGCGCCGAGGCCGATCCGACGACGGTCGGCCAGGGCGACCGTCTCGTCGCGCTCATCGAGGTCCAGCCGTCGGACGGCGACGCTGCGCGGCTGATCATCAACGATCCGCTGCCGGCCGGCTTCGAGATCGACAACCCGGCGATCCTGCGCGGCGGCGACGTCGCGGCGCTCGACTTCCTGGACTTGACCGGCACGGCCGCTCACACCGAGTTCCGCGCCGACCGGTTCATCGTTTCGGTCAACAAGGCAAGCGGGCTGCAGGGGGCGATGCGCTTCGCCTACATCGTGCGCGCCATCTCGCCGGGCACCTTCGTCCACCCCGCTGCGGTGGTGGAAGACATGTACCGTCCCGACCGCCGCGGCAGCACCGACCAGTCGAGCGTGACGGTGGTCGGCGCGCTGCGGTAGGGGCGGAGGCCAATGTTCAGCCGAGGACCGCTCGGCGCACCCCCCTCTGGCCTGCCGGCCATCTCCCCCTCAGGTGGGGAGATCGGCTTGTCGCAGACGGCGGTGAGACTGATCTCCCCCCTTGAGGGGGAGATGCCTGTAGGCAGAGGGGGGTGGGCGCCGCCCCACTCGGCATCATGTCGTGGATCCCATGCGTAAGCGCTTCATTCTCCCGGCCGCGTTCATCCTGCTGTCCGCCGCCGCCTTCGCCGCCACGCACTGGCTCGACGACGCCATCGCCGCCCGTGTTGCCGCCATCGCCGAGCCGGAGACCGGCGTCGTCATCAACGCCCGCGACGGCCAGCTGCTGCGGGCTTTCGCCAATCCCGACGGGCGCTGGCGGCTGCAGGTGACGCCGGCCGAGGTCGATCCGCGCTTCGTCGCCATGCTCACGGCCTGGGAGGACAAGCGCTTCCAGACGCATTCCGGCGTCGACAGTCAGGCGTTCCTGCGTGCGGCCTGGCAGTCGGTGCGGCATCTGCGGCTGGTCTCCGGCGGCTCGACGCTGACCATGCAGGTGGCGCGGATGATGCGGGGCCTACCGACCCGCAGCTTTGCCGCCAAGGCCGAGCAAATCCTCTTCGCCTTCGCGCTGGAGCGGGCCCGCACCAAGCCGGAAATCCTCGAGCTCTATTTGCAACTCGCGCCCTATGGCGGCAATATCGAGGGCATCCGGGCGGCGAGCCTTGCCTGGCTCGGCAAGGAGCCGCGGCGGCTGACGGTGGCCGAGGCGGCGCTCCTCGTCGCGCTGCCGCAAGCACCCGAGCGCTACCGGCCGGACCTTCACCCCGAGCGCGCCAAACGCGCCCGCGACAAGGTGATCGGCCGCATGGAGGAGCTCGGCATCCTCACCCCCGGCGAGGCGCAGCGCGGCATCGCCGAGCCTATGCCGGCCGGCCGCCGCGCCATGCCGATGCTGGCCGCGCATGCCGCCGACCGCCTGCACCGGGCACAGCCGCTGGTGCGCCAGTTCCGACTGACCATCGACAAGCCGCTGCAGGAACGGCTCGAGGCCTATGCCCGCGCCCGGGTGGCCGTGATGGTGAAGCCGGTCAGCCTCGCCTTCATGGTCGCCGACCACCACACCGGCGAGATCCTCGCCAGTCTCGGCGCGCCCGACCTGTTCGACGCCGAGCGGCAAGGGTTCGTCGACCTGACGCTGGCGCAGCGCTCGCCCGGCTCGACGCTGAAGCCGCTGATCTACGGCCTCGCCTTCGAGCGCGGCGTTGCCCATCCCGAGAGCCTCGTCGACGACCGGCCGACCGATTTCGCCGGCTACACCCCGCAGAACTTCGACCACAGCTTCGAGGGGCTGATCACCGCGCGCCGGGCGCTGCAGCTGTCGCGCAACCTGCCGGCGGTGGAACTGCTCAGCGCCGTTGGTCCCTCGCGGCTGGTGCAGCGCATGCGCCGCGCCGGCGCCGATCCCGAGCTCGGCAGCCGCACCATCCCGGGCCTTGCCATCGGCCTCGGCGGCCTCGGCCTCTCGCTGCAGGATCTGGTGGCCATCTATGCCGGCATCGCCAATGCCGGCATGGCCAAGCCGCTGCGGCTCGATGCCGACCCCGCGGCGATCCTCTCGGCCAAGCCCGGCGCCCGCGTCCTCACCGAGCAGGCCGCCTGGTACGTCACCTCGATCCTTGCCGGCGCGACCGCGACGGTGAAGGGCTCGCCCGGCACCATCGCGCACAAGACCGGCACTTCCTTCGGCTACCGCGACGCCTGGTCGATCGGCTATGACGGCGCGCATGTCGTCGGCGTCTGGCTCGGCCGCCCCGACGGTGCGCCGGTCGCCGGCCTCGTCGGACAGGATGCGGCGGTGCCGGTGATGTCGGACGTTTTTGCCCGCATCGGCCCCGGCGTGCGGCTGCCCGGCCCGCCGCCCGGCATTCTCGCCGCCACCGGCAAGGCGCTGCCGCCGCCGCTGCGCCGCGTCGGGGCTATCGGTGGCCGGCCGGGCGAGGGACCGCGGCCGGAGATCACCTTTCCGCCCGACGCCGCCCATGTCGAGCTCGGCCTTGCGGAGGGCCTTGCCGCCGACCTCTCCCTCAAGGTGCGCAACGGCGCGCCGCCCTTCACCTGGTACATCGACGGCGCCCCTGTTCTGCGCGGTCTCTACGACCGACAGGCGGCCTGGCGCCCGAGGGAGCCCGGCTTCGTCGACATCTCGGTGGTCGATGCCAAGGGGGCTGCCGCCTCCAGCCGGGTGTTCGTGGAGTAGCGCCTACTGGTGCGCTTTCCTGAACGCCTCGACGAAGCGCGGCGCGGCCTCGGCGACGGCGGCGAGCGAGTAGCCGCCTTCCTGCACGATCACCGTCGGCAGGCCGAGCCCGCCAAGGATGCGGCCGACCTCGCGATAGGCCTCGCTGGTGACGGCGAGCTTCGACAGCGGATCGTCGCGGTGGGCGTCCCAGCCGGCGGAGACGACCAGCGCCTCGGCACCGAAACCGCGCACCCGGTCCGCCAGCATTTCGACGGCGGCCAGGAACGCGGCATCGCCGGATCCTTGCGCCAGCGGCACGTTGAGGTTGAAGCCAACGCCCTCGCCGGCGCCGGTCTCGTCGGCATAGCCGGCGAAGTGCGGGTAGTAGGCGGTGGGATCGGTGTGCGTCGACGCCACCAGCACGTCGCTGCGGCGGTAGAAGATCGCCTGCGTCCCGTCGCCGTGGTGGGTGTCGAAGTCGAGGATGGCGACGCGGGAGAAGCGCTGGCGCAGGTGCTCCGCTGATATCGCGGCATTGTTCAGGAAGCAGAAGCCGTTGGCCCGGTCGGCATAGGCGTGGTGGCCGGGCGGGCGGCAGAGCGCAAAGCTGGCCCTTGCCCCCGCGCGCACGCTCTCGGCGGCGCTCACCGCCGTCTGGGCCGAGGCATAGGCGGCCCGCCAGGTGCCCTCCATCATGGCGCAGGAGAGATCGCCGATGTACCAGCCGGTGCGCCCGAGAATGCCGGTCGTGCGCGGCTTCCCCCGCGGCGCGAAGTCAGGCCCGGCCGAGACATAGGGATGGACGTTCGGAAACACCTCCGGCCCGGCATTCGGCAGCTCCTGGAACAGCGCGAAGGCTTCCTGGAGATAGGCGAGGTAGTGGTCTTCATGCACTTTTAGGATCGGGCCGAGGCCGTGGTCGACGGGCGTCTCGTGGATAAGGCCGAGCTTGGCGAGCCCCTCGACCAGCGTCGCCGCCCGGTCCGGGTTCTCCAGCGGCCGGATGAACTTGCCGTGCACGCCGTATTGGGTCGGGCGGTGGTCTGCCTGGGCGGGATCGAAGAAGAGCTGCATGGGGCGTCCTGCGGTGGGAGATGCTCAGGGGAGCCTAGGCGAGGCTCGGCGGTTCGTCATCCCGGTGGGTGTGTTCGTGTGGGTGTGGGTGTGTGTGTCTGCGTCTGCGTGTGCGTCGTCGCCGCCTTGCGGTTCGGCGTCTCCAGAGGCACCGGTCTCCCTCGACGTTCGTCATCCCGGACTTGATCCGGGATCCATTCCAAACCGCCGGGCATGACTGCTTGGGTGGACATTCCCGCTTCAACAACGCCCCGTTCTAACGGGGAGAGCGGCGCAACCGCTGAGGAATGGATCCCAGCGAAACCGTTGGTTTCGCAGAGATCAAGTCCGGGATGACGAATTCTTCTGATGGGTCGCCGACGCCTCTCCACCGCTTTCCGGCGCCTAACCGCCGCCCTCCGACGCCTGACGGCCGCTCTCCAACGCCTGACCGCCGCTCTCCGGCGCTTGGTCGCCCGCACCCCCTCTGCCTGCCGGCATCTCTCCCGCAAGGGGGGAGATCAGGCCCGCTTGATCCCGTTCAGCTCCGCCACGATGTCCGACAGCATCGGCACGAAATCGTCGCCGCGGCCGATGGCTTCGGCGGTGGCGAAGCTGTTCTTCACGGCGCTGGCGACATGGCTGGCGATGCCGGCCTCGTTGGCCATGGAGACGAGGTAGCGGGTGTCCTTGTGGGCGTTCTTCAAGGTGAACTTGTGCGCGTCGCGGTCGCGGCCGACGACGTATTGCATGAAGGTCTGGTAGAAGCCGCAGTCCATCCGGCCGCCGGAAAGGACGCCGTGGAAGGTTTCGGCCGAGATGTCGGCCTTGGCGCCGATCGCCAGCGCCTCGGAATAGAGCGCGGCGTAGCCGAGCGAGACGAAGTTGTTGAGGAGCTTCATCGTGTGGCCGGAGCCGGGGCCGCCGGTGTGGACGATCTTGCCCGACCAGGTCTCGATCAGCGGCTTCACCGTCTCGAACATCTCGGGCGTCGCGCCGACCATGGTGTCGAGCGTGCCGGCCATGGCCTCCTTCGGCGTGCGGCCGAGCGGCGCGTCGATGAGCGTCACGCCCTTCTCGGCGCAGAGGTCGAACAGGCGCCGGGTCGAGACCGGGTTCGAGGTCGAGCTGTCGAGGATGATGAGGCCCTGTTTCGGGTTCGTCAGCAGACCACCGGGACCGGCGATGACCGCCTCGACCTGGTCGGAGCCCGGCAGGCACAGCACCACCCGGTCCGAGGTCGCGCCGATGGCGGCGATGTCGGCGTTCTCCGTGGCGCCGCGCGCGATCAGATCCTCGATCGCCTCGCGCTTGGTGTTGGCTTTCGCCTGCAAGGCAAAACCCTTCTCGACGATGTTCTTGGCCATGCCGTGGCCCATGAAGCCGAGCCCGATGAAACCGATGGTGGTCATGTCATGCTTTCCGGAAGGGGAGCGCGGAACGGCGCTTCGGGAGGCTTAAGGGAAGCGCCGTTCGGCGCTTCCGGAGAGGAAAAGGCAAGCGCCGTGTCAGCGCTTCAGGAGGCGGATCGCCTCGCCAACGATGCCGCGGCGGAAGACAAGGACGCAGAGAACGAAGATCATGCCGATGAGAACGGTCACAGGGAAGCCGACGGCGGCCAGATAGTTCTGCAGGAGGATGACGAGGCCCGAGCCGACCGCCGGGCCGAGGATCGTGCCCATGCCGCCGAGCAGCGTCATCAGGATGACCTCGCCCGACATCTGCCACTGCACGTCGGTCAGCGTCGCGATCTGCGTCACCAGCGCCTTGGTCGAGCCGGCGGTGCCGGCGAGCGCCGCCGACATCACGAAGGCGCCGAGTTTGTAGCGGTGGACGCGGTAGCCGAGCGACACCGCGCGGTTCTCGTTCTCGCGGATCGCCTGCAGGATGTGGCCGAAAGGCGAGTGCACGATCCGCCAGACCGCGCCGAAGCCGGCGAGGAAGATGGCCAGCACGAAGAAGTACATGGCGAGCGGCTGGTTGAGGTCGATGACGCCCAGAAGCATGCCCCGCGGAATGTTCTGGATGCCGTCCTCGCCATGGGTGAAGGGCGTCTGCAGGAAGATGAAGGCGATCATCTGCGACAGCGCCAGCGTGATCATGGCGAAGTAGATGCCCTGGCGCCGGATCGCCAGCAGCCCGATGACGAGCCCGATGCCAGCGGCGCCCGCGGTGCCGAGGAGGATCGCCGAGAGCGGCTCGAAACCCCATTCCTTCACTGCATGGGCGGTGAAATAGGCCGCGCCGCCGAAGAAGGCGGCATGTCCGAAGGAGAGGAGGCCGGCATAGCCGATGAGGAGGTTGAAGGCGCTGGCGAAGAGCGCGAAGCAGAGGACGCTCATCAGGAAGACGGGGTAGACGAGGAAGGGCGCGGCAACGAGCCCGACCAGCGCCAGCAATGCCACGGCAAGGCCGATGCGGCCGAGCGGCCGCTGGCCGGCGCGGCGGGCGGGGGACGTCACGGGGACCGCCGGGGCGGTTTCGGCAGCGGACATCTAGGCCTCCCGTCCGAACAGGCCGGCCGGCCGGGCAATCAGCACCACGGCCATGACGACGAAGATGACGATGTTCGAGGCCTCGGGGTAGAAGACCTTGGTGAGGCCCTCGAGTAGGCCGAGCAGGTAGCCGGTGACGATCGCGCCTATGATCGAGCCCATGCCGCCGACCACCACCACCGCGAAGACGACGATGATGAGGTTCGTCCCCATCAGCGGACTCACCTGGTAGATCGGCGCCGCCAGCACGCCGGCGATGGCCGCCAGCCCCGCCCCCAGCGCGTAGGTCAGCGTCAGGAGCAGCGGCACGTTGACGCCGAAGGCCTGCACCAGCAGCGCGTTTTCGGTTGCGGCGCGCAGATAGGCGCCGAGCCGCGTCTTCTCGATCAGGAACCAGGTCGACAGGCAGACCACCAGCGAGGCGAGGATGACGAAGCCGCGATAGTTCGGCAGGAACATGAAGCCGAGATTGGTGCCGCCGGCGAGTAGGGCGGGCGCGGCATAGGGCTGGCCGGCGGCGCCGAACTGCCAGCGGAACAGGCCCTCGAGGATCAGCGCGAGGCCGAAAGTGAAGAGCAGGCCATAGAGCGGATCGAGGCCGTAGAGCCGCGACAGCATGGTCCGCTCTATCACGCCGGAGATGACAGCGACGATGAGGGGCGCAACGACCAGCGCCGGCCAGAAGCCGATGCCGCCATGGTGCAGCAGGAGATAGGCGGTGAAGGCGCCGAGCATGTACTGCGCGCCATGGGCGAAGTTGATCACCCGGAGCAGGCCGAAGATGACGGCAAGGCCAAGGCTCAGCAGCGCGTAGAACGAGCCGTTGATCAGCCCGACCAGCAATTGGCCCGCAAGCGCGGGAAGCGGGACCCCGAAGATCATGGTCATCGCGTCAAACCCCCACGACCTGGCGCAGCCGGTCCATCTTGGCGTCGAGCTCGGCGGTGGCGAAACTCTCGAGGATGTGGCCGTCCTCCATCAGGAAGAAGCGGTCGGCGACCTTGCGGGCGAAGCGAAAATTCTGCTCGACGAGGAGGAGCGTCATGCCCTTGGCCTTCAGCTGCACCAGCACGTCGCCGATGCGCTGGACGATCACCGGGGCAAGCCCTTCCGTCGGCTCGTCGAGGAGGATGACGCGGGCGCCGGTGCGCAGGATGCGGGCGATGGCCAGCATCTGCTGCTCGCCGCCGGAGAGCTTCGTGCCGGGCGAGGCGCGGCGTTCGGCAAGGTTCGGGAAGAGCGTGTAGATCTCCTCGACCGACATGCCGCCCTCGGCGACCTTCGGCGGCAGCATCAGGTTTTCCTCCACCGAGAGGCTGGCGAAGATGCCGCGCTCCTCGGGCACGTAGCCGATGCCAGCATGCGCGGTGCGGTGGAGCGGCACCTTCGTCATGTCGCGGCCGGCCATGCGGATGGTGCCGGTGCGGCGGGAGAGGAGGCCCATGATGGCGCGCAGCGTCGTCGTCTTGCCGGCGCCGTTGCGGCCGACAAGGGTAATGGTCTCGCCCTCGAAGAGGTCGAGCGAGACGCCGTGCAAAACGTGGCTCTCGCCGTACCAAGCGTCGAGGTCGCGTACTTCCAGCAAGGGCTGGCGGGTCTGCGGCGAGGCAGAGACGGCGGCGCTATTCATGCTCGGTCCCGAGATAGGCTTCGCGGACGCGCGGATCGGCGCTGACCTCGGCATAGGTTCCCTGCGACAGGATCTCGCCGCGGGCGAGCACGGTGACGTGGTCGCAGAGGTCGGCGACGACGTTCAGATTGTGCTCTACCATCAGCACAGTGCGGCCCTTGGCGATGCGGCGGATGAGGGCGGAGATGCGGCCGATGTCCTCGGCGCCCATGCCGGCCATCGGCTCGTCGAACAGCATCATCGGCGGGTCGAGCGCGAGGGTGGTGGCGATCTCCAGCGCGCGCTTGCGGCCATAGGAGAGCTCGACCGCCGGAAGGTCGGCACTGTCCGCAAGGTTCACCGCCTCCAGGAGCTCCATCGCCCGCTCGTCGAGCCGGCGCAGCAGGCGGTTGGAGCGCCAGAACTGGGTGGAGAGGCCCTGCGGGCGCTGTAGCGCGACGCGGACATTGTCGAGCACGGTGAGGTGGGGGAAGACCGCCGAGATCTGGAACGAGCGCACGAGGCCAAGCCGCGCCACCTCGGCTGGCGCAAGCTTCGTGATGTCGCGGCCGGCGAAGGTGATGGTGCCCGACGTCGGCGCGAAGAACTTCGTCAGCAGGTTGAATACCGTCGTCTTGCCGGCGCCGTTCGGGCCGATCAGCGCGTGGATCGTGCCCTCGTGGATGTCGAGGTCGACGTCGCGCACGGCGTTGAAGCCGAAGAACTGCTTGGTCAGGCCCCGCGCCGAGAGGATCGCCCCGCCGGACGGGGCGGGACGGGGGACGGGGGCTGCAGCTGTCGTCATCGCGCCGCCGCCGGTTATTTCGGGAAGCTCGCGGTGTCGCAGCCGGCCTTGTCGACCGGCAGATACGCCTCCGCGCCCGGGACGACGGAGACCTGCTTGAAATAGTCCCAGGGCTTGGTCGAGTCCGCCGGCGCCTTCACCTGGAAGAGGTACATGTCGTAGACCATGCGGCCATTGGCCTGGACCACGCCCTTCTTGGCAAAAACGTCCTCGACCGGCATTTCGTGCAATTTTGCCGCGACCGGCTTGGTGGCGTCGGTCTTCGCCGCATCCACCGCCTTCAGGTACTGCAGCACCGCCGAGTACGTGCCGACCTGGATGGTGTTCGGCATGCGCTGGGTGCGCTTCATGAACTTTTCGGCGAAGGCGCGGTTCTCGTCGCTCTGGTCCCAGTACCAGCCTTCGGTGAGGTTGATGCCCTGTGCCGCCTCGAGCCCTAGGCCGTGCACCTCGGCGGCGGTGAAGAGGAGGGCGGCGAGCTGCTGGCCGCCCTGCACGATGCCGAACTCGGCCGCCTGCTTGATGGCGTTGGCGGTATCGAGCCCGGCATTGGCGAAGCCGATCACCTTCGCGCCGGAACTCTGCGCCTGCAGCAGGAAGGAGGAGAAGTCCGTGGAGGCGAGGGGATGGCGCACCGAGCCGAGGATGGTGCCGCCGTTCGCCTTGACGAAATCGCCGGTCTGCTGCTCCAGCGAATAGCCGAAAGCGTAGTCGGCGGTGAGGAAGAACCAGCTGTCGCCGCCGGCCTTGACCAGCGCGCCGCCGGTGCCGACGGCCAGCGCATGGGTGTCGTAGGCCCAGTGGAAGCCGTAGGGGCTGCACTGCTTGCCGGTAAGTTCGGTCGTCGCCGCGCCGGTGACGATGTCGATCTTCTCCTTCTCCTTCGACAGGCCCTGGACGGCGAGGGCGACGGAGGAGGTGGTCAGCTCCATGATGGCGTCGACGTTCTGCACGTCGTACCATTCGCGGGCGATGTTGGAGGCGATGTCGGCCTTGTTCTGGTGGTCGGCGTCGATGATCTCGATCGGCTTGCCGAGGACGGTGCCGCCGAAATCCTCGACGGCCATCTTCGCCGCCTCGACCGACCATTTGCCGCCGAAATCGGCGTAGACGCCCGACTGGTCGTTGAGGATGCCGATCTTCACGACGTCGTTCGATACCGCTTGCGCCGAAGCGCCGACGGGGGCGAGCGCAAGCGCGGCAACGGTCGCGGCGAGCATGGCGGTGTAATGGCGCATATCGATCCTCCCAGATCCCAAGGGCCGGCGTGAGGTTTTCCTCTTCCGCCTGGCCCGCATTGCCGCGGGATTTGGGCTGGTGCGGCAAAACCTGTCAAGGCGGGACGGCGAGATAGGCTGTGGGATCATCCGAAAGGACTAGCCGCCGCCAAGCGGTGCCGGCATCCCTTCCGGCGTGAGCCGCTGCGGCGAAGGACGGCGGCTGCCGCGAGTCCGGCGAAAGCGCCCGTTCAGCACCCAGCCGGAGCGCTTCTCGCCCGGTGTGCCAGGCATCACCCGGGGCGGTGCCGCCTTCGCCCAGCCGATCGCCCGGCGCACCGCGATGTGCCGGTTGATGTCGTAGCCGGGGCTGGCGGCGCGGGCGAGCCGGGCAAGGCGCGTCGCCTCGGCCGCCAGCCGCTGCCGCAACCGTTCCCCCAAGGCCGGCGGCAGCGCCGCGGCGTCCGGGCTGGCGGCGATGGCGTCGAGGTCCTCCGCCGCAAAGCCCAGCCGGGCGCAGAGGAACCGCAGCTCGAACCCGTTGGTCTCCGATTGCAGACGCGCGTGCAGCGCGATCCGGTGCGCCAGGACGGCCGCCCGGAGCGCCGCTTCCATTTTCTCGATCTCGTCCATGCTGCCCTCGCCGGTGGTGGTCGGACGAGCATGCACCGGCGGCGAGGGGTGGAGGAAAACTATCCTTAAATCTTGTTGGGCGTCGACGGGATGCTGCCGGTCCGCCGTAGTTAGGCGCGACCTGCAAAATTTCTAAAAGATATTATTCCTATATTTTCGGATTGGGTGCATGCTGTCTGCGATTCCCAAGGAGGTCCCATGTCGCACACCCTTTCCCGCCCGTTGGAACGCATCCGTCCGTCCAGCCGCATCCCTTCGAAGGCCGAAACTCGCACCTCGGATGGCGGACGTCCGCACTCCGCTCCGGACAATCAGTCCGTCCTACCGGTGGGAGCCGCCGGCTGCCGCGACGACGCCGTCCGCCGTTGTTGCGACCTTGCGCGGGCGGTCGCCGGGATGATGCTGCGGGTTCCCGCCGCGGCGCTCGTCGCGCCCGGCCGGTCGCGGCAGGAGGTCTGCGCCGCGCGGCACGTCGGCATGTATCTCGCGCATGTGGTGTTCCAGCTGTCGCTTCGGGCCATCGCGAGGGAGTTCGGGCGTCACCGCAGTTCGGTCGGCTATGCCGTGCGCCAAGTCGAGGCGCGGCGCGACGATGGCGGGTTCGATGCGCTTCTGACCCGGCACGAGCGGCAAGCGGAAGCCCTGCGCGACCAGCTGGCGGGAGGCCTGCGTTGAGCCCGCGGCCGCCCGCAGCTTCCGGCTTCAACGCCGACGAATCGCCGCTCGCCCGGCTCTCCACCCGGTGCGGCAAGGACGGGGCCCCGTTCATCGGCGCGGCGGAGGCGATGGCGGGGGAGCGGTTGCGGGTGGATTTCACCCGGGCCCGCCTGACGCCGAGCGTCACCCAGCGTTGGTCGCTGACGCCGCGCGCGTCCGGAGTGGCGGGGGGCGCGGGGGACCTCTCCGACAGCGCGCTAGACGCCAAGGCGCGCGTCTTTACAGCGCTCGACGCGGTCGGGCCGGAGCTTGCCGGCGTCGTCCTCGACGTCTGCTGTTTCCTGAAGGGCCTGGAACTGGTCGAGCGGGAGCGGCAATGGCCGGCACGGTCCGCCAAGCTGCTCTTGAAGGCCGGGCTCGGCGCGCTGTCGCGGCACTACGGCTACGCCGCCGAGGCCGGGGGATCCGGCGAGGGCAAGATCCGGCGCTGGGGATCGGCGGATTACCGGCCGACGGTTGGCGGCGGCGGTTGAGGCCGGGCGGGCTTCGCGTCGGGCGGTGGGCGGCTCAGGCCGGGCTCATCGCCTTCTTCGCGTCTTCCTTGATGCGGCCGACCATCGAGCGCAGGCCGTTCGAGCGCTGGGGCGTCAGATGTTCCTGCAGCCCGAGCTTGGCAAAACGCGCTTCGGCGTCGATGTCGAGGATGTCGGGAGCGGTCCGGCCGGAGAACAGCGCCAGCGTGATGGCGACGAGGCCGCGCACGATATGGGCGTCGGACTCGCCCTTGAAGGTCAGCCGCGGCGGCGTCGTCGCCTCGGTCTCGCTGGTCAGCCAGACCTGGCTGACGCAGCCCGGCACCTTGCTCTGGTCGTTGCGGGTTGCCTCGGGCATGTCCGGCAGCTGGCGGCCGAGCTCGATGAGATAGCGGTAACGGTCTTCCCAGTCGTCGAGAAGTTCGAAATCCGCCTCGATGTCGTCGATGCTGTTCATGCCGTGTCCGCCGCTGAAGGTGCTCCCGCGGATATAGGCGGTTCCGGCCGGCTTGTCAGGGGTCAGACCCGCGGGGCCGGGGTCGGGATGGCCGGGATGACGGCGTGATGCGGCCGGGCACCGGTGGTCGCCGCCGGCGTCTCGGCGGTCGCGGCGGCGTCATCGACGTCCGCCTCTGCCGTCATCCGCTTCGGCGGCATGTAAGGGAGTGGACCCTTGGGTGCGGCAGCCTCGGCGGGGATCGCCGGCAGGGCGGCACCGGGCACGGCGCCGGTGTTCACCGGATCGGTCGGCAAACTGGCGGCGACCGTCGGGGCGTCGCGCCCCTCGACCTTCTCCTGCACCAGGCTGTAGGCGAAAGCCGCGCCGTCGGTGATCCGCTCGCCGGCGAAGACCGCCAATTCGCGTCCGGTGTCGCAGGCCTGCGGTGCCCGGTCGCAGAAGCCGGTGAGGTCGGCGATCGCCTGCTGGGCGCCGACGAAGGCGCCGACCATCGAGATATTGGCTTCCTTCGGCGCGCCGCCGAAAGGCATGAAGAAGGCGATCAGCCCGAGAAAGAACGCCGCCTTCAAGATGAAACGCATCGGTTTGCCCCTTTCCCCGAGCCGTCCGCCGGCGCCTTGCCGGGGATCGTCCGGCCCGCGAAAGCCGTCTGTCTGCCCTGTGAAACAGACCATGCCAGAGCCCGCGCGAAAGCGGCGTTCAAAACGGTGGACGAATTTGATTCAAATGCGCTCGATCTTGCGGATCAAGGCGTGAAGTCAGGCCTGAAACGCATTTGAGTCAAAGGCTTGGCGTTTTGGCGGGCGTCTTTAGACTGCGTTAACCATGATCGCACTTGGCGCTTGATGGCCGTGGCGAGGGCCGCGCTGCGGGGGCCTGGCGGGCGGCAATCGCCAAGCGCTTATGCCTTCCTTAAACCGTTCGGGGCCATGATCGTTTCAACCGGCGAGGGCGCCTCGACTCACGTGATGTCGAACACCCGGCCCGGCATCGAAGCGGACGCGGGTTGTGAATGACTGGATTGATCGGGGCAGACAGCAGGGGGACGGCCAAGCGCGGCGGGTCTCTCGCAAAAGTTCTCCTCGGCCGCTTCGAGGGCCTTGTCGCGCCCGCCATATTGGAGGCTGACGCGCGCCGCACGCAGGCCAAGGCGATCGGCGCCCTGGTCGCCGCCGGCCTCGTCGCCGCTTTGCTGTCGCCTTTTGCAAGCCTTGCCGAACTCGGCACGCGCGGCGTCGTGGCTCCGATCATCGTCGCCGGCCTTTGCCTTGCGCTCGCCGGGCTCCTTGCTTCTACCGGTCGCCTCGGCCTCGTCCTTTCCTGCGCCACGACGAGCCTTGCCGTGCTGATCGGTCTTGTCGCCGGCCTTGGCGCAGGGCTTGCCTCGCCCCTCCTCTGGCTGCTGCTGCTGGCCCCGGTCGAGGCGCTGGTCGCCGGACGCCGCTCGCTGGCAGGCTTTGCCGGCGGCATGGCGTGCTTGACCCTTGGCGGTGTCGCGCTGGCCGAGTGGAGCGGCGCGATCGCCGGGACGGGCTTTGCCGCCGAAGCCCCGCTCGCCGTCGTCCTCGGCCTCGCCTTCACCGCCCTGCAGACGCTCCGCCTCGCCAGGACCCGCAGTGCCGGCCAGAGGGTGCGCGCGCTGGAATCGGCCGAGACCGTGCTGATCGAGAACGCCTTGTCGGATGCGGTCCTGCGCTTTGCCGCCGACGGCCGTCTTGTCTCGGCCTCGAAGGCGGCCGAAAGCCTTTTCGGCGGCGGACCGCTCGATGATGCCGCGATATTCCAGCAGCTGCACGTCACCGACCGCGTCCGCTACCTGAAGGCCTTCGGCGACATCAAGGCGGGTGCCGAGACGGTCTGCACCGAGCTGCGGCTGCAGCGCGCGACCGGCGGCGGGTTCTCCGACATCGTCCTGAAGCTGATCGCGCTGCGCGAGGCCGGTGCGCTGCAGGCAGTGCTGTGCCTGGCCCGCGACGTCACCGCCGACCGGCTGCGCACCGCCGAACTCAGCGACGCCCTGGCGCTGGCCAAGAAGAGCTCCGACGCCAAGAGCCAGTTCCTTGCCTCGGTCAGCCACGAGCTGCGCACGCCGCTCAACGCCATCATCGGCTTCTCCGACGTGCTCGACCAGGAGTTTTTCGGCAGTTTCGAAAACCCGCGGCAGAAGGAATATGTCGGACTGATCCGCCAGTCGGGCGAGCATCTGCTCTCGGTGGTCAACAGCCTCCTCGACATCTCCAAGATCGAGGCCGGCCGCTATGAGCTGCAGCACGAGCCTTTCGGCATCGAGTCCGCTTTGAAAGCGGCGGTCGACCTGATGCGGCCGGAAGCCGAACGCAAGGGCCTGCGCTTCGACGTCAGGCTCGGATCGGGCGCGGCCGAGATGGTCGCAGATCCCCGTGCCTGCCACCAGATCCTCCTCAACCTCCTGTCGAACGCGGTGAAGTTCACCGACATCGGCAGCATTGCGCTCGAGGCGGAGCGGCGCGATGGCGCGCTTCTGGTTCGCGTCTCCGATACCGGCATCGGCATTGCCGACGCCGACATCCCGCGCCTCGGCCAGCCTTTCGTCCAGGCCTCCACCGGCCCGGCGCGGCGCTACCAGGGCACGGGTCTTGGCCTGTCGCTGGTGAAGGCGCTGAGCGAGTTGCACGGCGGCTCGATGGAGATCGCCAGTGCGCTCGGCCGCGGCACCACCGTCAGCGTCCGGATTCCGCTCGACTGTCCCGCCCGAATCGCAGAACTACAGACCTCCAACGACAAGATCGTAGCGCTCACCGATGCCCGCAAAAAAAGCCCAACCACCGCGCAGGACAACCGGCAGACGCGTCGTTCGGCCTAGCGTCTCGGCGCGGCTGATCGGCGGCTCGACCGCGCTCCTCGGCAAGATCGGTGCTCCGATCGCGGCCCGCCCCGTGCTGTCGGGCGGCATTGCCGGGGTCGCGGTGCTGTTCGCCTTCGTGGCCGGCAACGCCTTCTATTCGCAGCCGAGCCGGCACCCGCGGCCGATGATGGCGACGCGCGGCGGCCCGCTCGACATGGCGCCGCTCGTCACCAGCGATGCCGGGGTAGACGAGAGCCTGATGGCGGTACCGCTGGTGCTGGAGGTGCAGAACCTTCTCGCGCGGACGGGGCACTATAGCGCCGCGCTCGACGGCAAGCCGGGCAAGGCGACCACCGCAGCGATCAAGGCCTTCCAGACGGAATACGCCTTGCGTGTCGACGGCGAGCCCTCGACGCAGCTCCTGCGGCAGATCGAGGCGCACATGCGGGTCGCCGACGCCGAGCCTTCGGCGGGCACCGTGCCGGTCGCGCAGCCCGCGCCCGAGCGCTATGCCAGCAACACCGCCGCGACCGCGAACGACGGCGAGGCGCGCGATCCCGGCACCACCGGCTCGCTGCCGGAGCGCGAGCTGGTGCGCCGGATCCAGAGCGGCCTGACCCATGCCGACGTCGCCAAGCTCGACGCCGACGGCATCCTCGGCGAGCGCACGCGCGAGGCGATCCGCACCTTCGAGGCGCTGGAAGGGCTCGACGTTACCGGCCAGCCCAACAAGCGAATCCTCGAGCGACTGGTCTCGATCGGCGCGGTGCAGTAGAGCGGGATCCTGAGGCCGGCGACGCCGGCGCGGCGGGAGTAATCGCATGCGCGTGACCAGCGACCTCTACGTCTCGCAACTGCTGCGCAGGGTGTTTGCCGATGGCGGCTTTGCCGCGGTCGCGCGCCGGGGCGCCGAGGCGGCCGGGGCGATCTACATCATCGCCCGGAACCGGGACGGCTCGATCCGCCTTTTCGGTCCAGCGGTCCAGACGATGTCCTCCGGCGACGGCGACCGCAGCTTCATGACTGAGGCCGTGACGGACGACGCGGCGCTGACCCGCCGCTTCGAGCAGGAAGCGCGGTTCGATCCGGATTTCTGGGTGGTGGAGATCGAGACGGCGGCGCCCGAAACTTATCTCGAGATCATCGATCCCGACGCGGCTTAGGGGCCGGGGTAGGGGGAGAGCCTTTGTTCAGACAATGAAACTCCTGATGGCAAGCCCGTAGACACCCGCGCACGGGCCGTGAAACCTTTCCGCCCGCTACTCCTGCGGAAACCGCGTCATGTTCAGCCTTCGGGATCGCAAATCGCCACGCGAGGAAACGGCTAAACTGACGGCGGCCTATGGGAACGGCCTGGCGATCGGACTGACCATCGTCGGCGGCATCGGTCCCATCATCAACGTCGTGGTTTCCAACGCGTCTTCGCTGTCGGCGGCCAGCATATTGCCACTCATGCCCGTCGGTTGCATGGGCGGTAGCGTGGCGCTACATCTGTGTGCCAGAGCCTATCTCAAGCGGGAGCTCAGCCGATGACGCCCGATATGGCCGTCGTTTTCATAGGGCCTGTGGCCATCGTCGTGACGGGCCTTGCGGTGCTCTACTTCACGAGTAGCCCACGGCTGAAATAGGCTGTCAGTCGCCCGCTCCGCGGGCCTGCTGCCGTCTCGAAGAGACGTCGTGTCGACTTCAGTTTCTTGAGCAGCGCTTCCGCGATGTTTCCCGGTTTGCGATAACCTCAGGCCCTTTTGCTGCCCTTGTCGGTCTCGCCGGGGCGGCTGGCGCGGCGGCCGAAGATCGGGCGGGGGGCCTGACGCTCGAGCGGCTCGAGATCCTGGTACTGCGGCTCGAGGCTGGGGGCGGCGACGGTCTGGCGGCGCAGTGCGGCGCCAGTGAGAGAGGCGCAGTCCTCGACCTTCAGGGCGCGATAATACTTGGTCATCCGGCCGAAAGCCTCGACGTCGAGACCGATGCGCGGCTTCATCATCATCAAGATGGTGAGGGCGTCGGCAGCCCCGGCGTTCATCGCCTTCAGCGCCACGGCGAGCCGGTCGCCGGTCTCATCCTCGACGATCTTTCCCAGCATGTCCATCGGCAGCATCAGCTTGCGGCGCAGGCCCGTGTAGAAGCGGTCGGCGTCCTGCTGCACCGCGAGGGCGACGAGGTCCTCGAGTTTGGGCGCGGGATCGGCCGAAGGTCCGGCCTGGCGGCCGGCGAGCGCCAGGCGCCGCAGCGTCTCGCGCACCAGATCGGCGCGGGTGGCGGATGGTGAGGGCGGCGTCGCGACCGGCGCGCTGCGGGCACGCAGCAGCGGCGGGGCCGGCGTCGCCTCGACGGCTGGCGCGGAATGGGGGGAGGGCGCCACGGATGGCGTGGCGGCGGCTGGACGCAAGGCTGCCGGAGCTGCAGCGGATGTTGCCACGGGGGCGGCAACCGGGGAGGCTTTTGCGGCTACCGGCACTGCGGCGGCGGGCGCGGCGTGCGCTACGGGTTCGTCTGCGACGGGCTCAGTCATGAAGGCGGGCGCCGCCGGGGCGATCGGATTGCGGCCCTCGACGATCCGCTGCATGCGGGTGTCGGAGCTTGCCTTGAGGATGTCGAGATCGGCGGGCTCCAGCACCGGGCTGGACATCAGGAAGGGGGCGGAAATCTCGATGGGCTCGGCGACGAGCCGGGCGACGATCGCCCGGGGAACGCGGCTGCTGTTGGACAGCGCGGCGGCGACGGAGCGGCGGGTCTCGGGGGTGATCTTCGTCCACAGCGGATCGACCAGACGGCCGAAATCGCGCACTTGCGTGTCGTTCGGCAGGCGCAGCGAGCCGTAGGAAGCCACGGCCGCACCGACGATCGTGTCAAAGCCGTCCCGTCCGGCGGTCTTTTCAAGATTGCGGAAGATGCGCGGGCTCTTGTCCTTCATGGGACTCCGGTGGGCTTGTCAGAACGTCAGATGCAAACAATTAGCTAAGATGTCTTAGCAAGCTGTTAAGCATGATCGCTTTCCCGAGGGTTTCGGCCTGATGTCGCGTCTCAGAGAGTTGCCGATACCGGGAAGCAATGGTGCAGTGTACGCATTGAGTGGGCGATAGGCCCGGCTGGCACGGGGCGCACCGAGGCGACGTAGCGTTAGCTCCGCGAAAGGTAGGCTGCTCATAGTCTGCCGGAGGTCAGAGGCTGACGAGCATCCGTCAGGGGCAGGCAAGGGTTCGTAGCAATGGCAACCGTACTTCGCTTTCCGGAGCGCCCGCCGATGGCGACGCCGTCACGCCCCGCCGGCGCGACCGCCGAGGTGGTGATCCTGCCGTGCATCCGCCGCGAGCCGATGACCGGCGGCGCACGGGCGGCGGTTGACCTGCTCGAGCAGCTTCAGGCCTGACCCTGCCGCTTCGGGCGATTTGCCGGAGGCAGACCTTTCAACGCCTTATTCGTCGCTCGGTGGCGGCACGGGATCGCAGGTGAGCGAGCGGACGAAGGCGTCGACTTCCGGCCGCTTGCTCTCCTCGTCGACCAGGATGCGCAGCGTCAGATAGCCCTCGTCGATGTCGACGCCGACGGGGATGGCGGTCTCGTCGCGCTCGTCCGAGGTTCCCGCCTCGGTCAGCTGCTCGGGAGTCGCCACCAGGAGATTGAACTGTCCCTCGACGGCCGAGCGATCGTTGATCGAATAGAGATTGTCGCCTGAGCGCGAGTAGATCGAGGCCGACCAGAAGTCGATCCGGCCGTTTGCCAGGAGCCGGACCGGACCCTCTGCGAGGGAGAAGCGGCAGGCGGCGGTGACGAAGCTCGGGTCTATGAAGGCAAAATCATGCGCGCCCGGCTTGTCGGTGGAGGCCGCTGCCTCGCCGCTGAGGGAGTCGATGCGGGCCACCTGGTTGATCTCGGCGATGCGCGCGAGCCGGCCCCAGGCGTTGTTCTCGGCGAGCTCCGGGATGGCGAAGATCGCCGCGATGTGGACCGCTGCCGCGCCGATGAGGCCGGCCACGATGGCGAAGAGCACTCTAACCATCGAGGCAGTCTCCGCGCACGAGGCTCGGCATGTCGAGCTGGCCAAGGCCGCTCGAGGAGCTCGCCGGGGTGTCGTAGAGCGTCAGCGCCAGCACATAGGCGCCCCGCCCGGTGACGGCGAGCCAGTTGCCGGCCTGCGCGACCGGGGAGATCGCGATGCCGACGCTGTTGTCCTCCGCCCGCATCAGGCCGCGCGAGCTCAGCCAGCCCGGCCGGTTCTCGCCGGCCGGCACCAGCTGCCCGGCCGGCGCGAAGGCGGCGAGCGTCCAGATGCGGGCGGGCGGCGTCTGGCCGGCCAGGACATAGCTGCATTCGCGCCTGAGCACCTCGCCGCCGCTGTCGCGCGTGGCGCGGAACAGGATGCCCTCGCCGATGCCGAGCGTCAGATTGCCGATGCGGGCAAGGCGCGCCTTGGAATAGGGATCGGCATCGACCGAGCCGGCGAGCGGGTTGGCACGCCACGGGCCGACCTCGACGGCGCCGAAATCGGCGGCTTCCCCCAGCGCCCAGTTGGCACTCCAGGTGCCGAGGCCGAGGGCGATCGCGATCGACACGGCGAGAAGGATCAGGAAGCGCATACGGTCTCGTTCCAGGGCGGGCCGTTGCGGCTCATTTCACTTCCCGCCGCCGCTGGCAAGTCCGAAGCCACTGGCCGGGCCCGTGCGGCGACGGCGCAGCGCCGGGCTTACTGCGGCGATGGCGCGGGGGAGGCCGGGCGGTTGGCGGCGACCTTTTCAGGCCCGAGCGGCGGGGCCGTCTCGAACTGGCGTCCGAGGTCGAGGAGCAGCTTCTGCGCCGCGTTGTTCAGCGACAGCGGGCGCACTGGCCGCGGGGCGGCATCGGCGACCGCGGCGACCTTCTCGGTCGACGGCGCCGGCAGGGGATCCTTGATGAACGGGATCGGCTTCAGCTCGATGCCCTGGTGCGCGGCCTCCATGAAGCGGTGCCAGGTCTGCACCGGCAGGGAGCCGCCGGTCAGCTTGTTGGTGGGGCGGAAACTGTCATTGCCGTACCAGACGGCGGCGGTGAAGTTGCCGGTGTAGCCGACGAACCAGGCGTCGCGGTAGCCTTGCGTGGTGCCGGTCTTGCCGGCGGCGCGCGTCATGGTCAGCTGCGCCTTGCGCGCGGTGCCCTTGATCGGCACCTGCACCAGCATCTCGTTCATCGATTTCGCCGCCTGCTCGGACAGGACGCGGTGGCGGGGGGGCATGTCGCGGTTGGCGTCCCACAGGATGTCGCCGCTGCCGTCGGCGAGCGACAGGATGGCATGGCGGTGCGAATCCATGCCGCCGGCGGGGAAGACGGCATAGCCGGTCGCCTGGTCGAGCACGGTGACCTCGGAGGTGCCGAGCGCCATGGTCTTGTCGCCGCGCAAGGGGCTCTCGACGCCCATCGCCTTGGCCAAAGCCGTGACCTTGGCCATGCCGATCTTCTGGCTGAGCCGGACCGGGACGGTGTTGATCGAGCGGGCGATCGCGTCTTCCAGCGTCACCCGGCCGGCAAACGAGCGGCCGTAGTTCTGCGGCGACCAGTTGCCGACGGTGATCGGGCCGTCAGAGATCACGTCGAGCGGCTTGAAGCCGTTCTCCATCGCGGCCGCATACACATAGCCCTTGAACGAGGAGCCGGGCTGGCGAAGCGCCTTGGTAGCGCGGTTGAACTGCGACAGGCCGTAGTCGCGCCCGCCCACCATGGCGCGCACGCCGCCCTCGTCGTCGAGCACCACCATCGCCGCCTCGTCGACGCCGTAAGGCTTGCCGAACTGCTGCAGGTGATAGGAGACCGATTCGTCGGCGAGCTGCTGCAGGCCGGCATCGAAGGAGGTGCGGGCGACGAAATTGCGGTGCGGGATCTTCTCGGCGATGCGCTGCACCTCGGCGAAGGCGAAGTCGAGGAAATAGTCGGGCGAGGTGATGGCCGAGCGGTCAACGGCGGTGGCAGGCTGGCGGCGGGCGGCGACGACCTGGCCCTCGGTCATGAAGCCGGCCTGCACCATGTTGGACAGGACCTCGTTGGCGCGGGCGCGCGCCGCCGGCAGGTTGATGTGGGGGGCGTATTTCGCCGGGGCCTTGAACAGGCCGGCGAGCATCGCCGCCTCGGCAAGGCTCACCTCGCGGATGTTCTTGGCGAAATAGAACTCCGCCGCGCCCGCCGCGCCGAAGCTGCCGCCGCCCATATAGGCGCGGTCGAGATACATGCCGAGGATCTCGCGCTTGGTGAGATTGGATTCCAGCCAGAGCGACAGGAAGGCCTCGTTGATCTTGCGGTCGATGGTGCGCTCGTTGGACAGGAATAGGTTCTTGGCGAGCTGCTGGGTCAGCGTCGAGCCGCCCTGGACGACGCCGCCGGCCCGGGCGTTCTCGCTGAGCGCCCGCGCGAGGCCGAAGAAGTCGATGCCCAAATGGTCGAAGAAGCGCCGGTCCTCGGTGGCGAGCACCGCCTTGACGAAGGGGTCGGGCATCTCGTCGATGGGGATGGCGTCCGAGCGCAGCACCCCGCGCCGGCCGATCTCATTGCCGTGACGGTCGAGAAACAACACGGAATAGTCGGTTTCGAGCGGCAGGCCGTCGACCGTGAGCTTCATCGCCGGCTGGGCAAGGACGAGCATCATCACCATGCCGGCAAGGCCAAGCGTCAGCCCCTCGCAGGAAAGTTCGACCAAAATGCGCTTGAAGCCGGTGGCGCGAAACCGCCGGGAGAAGATGGTAATGCTTTCCCAAATGGCGGAAAAGGCGTGAAAAAACCGCCACAGGCTGGAGTCGATCCACGCGTCGAGCTCGATCAGCCGCGTGGGGTTCCAGCGTTTCGGGGTCTTGGGCGACGATGATGGCACGTTCGACCTGTTCTCCAGCGGCCGGAGCCGTCTTTCGGACGGCTCTAGCACCGCAGTCCCTTCGATGAGATTAAGTGGCCGGATTATGCGGCGACAACAAGAAGACATTGAGCTTATGAACGAAATTCCCCATGCGTGATTTCGGCAACAAACCGTTCTGGCAGCATACCACCCTCGAGGCGCTGAGCCCGGAGGAGTGGGAGAGCCTGTGCGACGGCTGCGGGCGCTGCTGCCTGAACAAGCTGGAGGACTGGGACACCGGCGAGATCGCCTGGACCAACGTCGCCTGCACGCTGCTCGACGGCCACAGCTGCCGCTGCTCGGATTATGAGAACCGCCGCGCCACCGTGCCCGACTGCATCGGCCTCGACGTCGAGGCGGTGAAGAAGATCGCCTGGCTGCCGCCGACCTGCGCCTACCGCTTGGTGCGCGAGGGCCGCGACCTCTACTGGTGGCACCACCTCGTCTCCGGCGATCCCGAAACCGTCCACCACGCCGGCATCTCGGTGCGCGACCGGACGATTTCCGAGGACGGCATGGAGATGGAGGATTTCGAGGAGCATCTAGCGGACTGGCCGGGGGACGATCCGGGGGAGGGGCGGCGGTAGGCGCTCGGCCGAGAGTCCCCGCGCTGCCGGCACTAGCAAAGTAAGAATAATATCCTTAATATGAAAATATGCCTTGACTGCGTGACGGTGGTCGGGTAGCTCTAGGGTACAGTCGGAAAAGTGTGGCGGCGGGCTTTTGGTCCGGCCGCCTTTTTCATGTCCGGAGGGTGCGGGAATGGCGGAGGTGGCGGGTTCGTCCTTGTCGGAGCGGTTGCTGGCGGTGTTGACGGGCGAGATGGCGGCGCTGGAGGCGGAGTGTGCGGGCGGGGATGGGCCGCCGGGCGGCGCCAAGGGGCGGATCGAGGCGGTCGGGCAGATGACGCGGACGCTGGAGAAGCTGCTGGAGCTGAAGCGCCTGGAGGCGCTGGAGGCGCGCGGCGGCGAGGATGGGGACGGCGAGACCGCGCGGCTGCGGGCCGAAATGCTGCGCCGGCTGCAGGCGCTCGATGCGCGGCGGCGCGGTGGGGCCACGCTGTTCGACGGCGAGGGGCGGTTCGCGGGGGAGGGTTCCGGTCAGCCCGTTGGGGTGGCCGCCCGGGAACCGGCCTGACGGACCGGGCGGAAGGCATCGCGTTGACGCTAGATGACGAGGCTTTCTGGGCGGCCGTCGGGGCGGCGATGGCGGACTGCCCGCCGGCGGTGCTTGCGGCGGCGATGCCGGGCTGGGCGAGCCTTGCGCGGCCGGAGCAATTGCCGCCGTCGGGCGACTGGCGGCAATGGCTGCTAATCGGCGGGCGCGGCTCGGGCAAGACGCGGGCGGGGGCGGAATGGGTGCGGGCGCTGGTCGAGGGGCAGGCCGGGGCGAAACCCTATGGCCGGATCGCGCTGGTGGCGGAGACGCTGGGCGACGCCCGCGAGGTGATGATCGAAGGCGAGAGCGGGCTTCGGGCGAATGTCGGCGGGGTCCGCCCGGTCTATGAATCGACGCGGCGGCGGCTGGTGTTCGGCAATGGCGCGGTGGCGCAGGTGTTTTCTTCGGAGGATCCCGAGGCGTTGCGCGGCTACCAGTTCGACGCGGCCTGGGGCGACGAGCTGGCGAAATGGAAACATCCCGAGGCCTGTTTCGACAATCTGCAGATGGGATTGCGGCTGGGCGACCAGGCGCGGGCGCTGTTCACGACGACGCCGCGGCCGGTGCCGCTGTTGAAGCGGTTGCTAGTCGAGGCGGGGGTGTTGGGTGGCGGCGGGGATTTGGACAGGGGGAGCGGCGGCAGGGATTTCGTCGCAGAACCTGGTGAGGCACCCCCCTCTGGCCTGCTGGCCATCTCCCCCTCAAGGGGGGAGATCGGCGCGTTGGGGGCGCGGCCTTTCCTGCTGAAGTCGATGACCGTCGCGACGCGGATGCGGACGGCGGAGAATGCGGGGAATCTGGGGGCCGGTTTCGTCGAGGCGATGGCGCAGCGCTATGGCGGCTCGCGGCTGGCGCGGCAGGAGCTGGAGGGCGAGTGGATCGCGGCGCGCGAGGACGCGCTGTTCGACCGCGCCGCGATCGACCGGCTGCGGGTGCGGGCGGCGCCGCCGCTGCGGCGGATCGTCGTCGGCGTCGACCCGCCGGCGACGGCGGGCAAGAACTCGGACGCCTGCGGGATCGTCGCGGCCGGGCGGGCGGCGGACGGGACGATCTACGTGCTTGCCGATGCCAGCCGGCAAGGCGCCAAGCCGCATGAATGGGCGGCGGCCGCGGTGGCGCTCTACGAGCGGCTGGAGGCCGACCGGATCGTCGCCGAGGTGAACCAGGGCGGCGACATGGTGGAGGCGGTGATCCGCACCGTTTCGCCTCTGGTGCCGGTGCGGGGCGTGCGGGCGACGCGCGGCAAATGGGTGCGGGCGGAGCCGGTGGCCGCCCTCTACGAGCAAGGCCGCGTCCGGCACGCCGGGAGCTTCGCGGCGCTGGAAGACGAGATGTGCGATTTCGGGCCGGACGGGCTGTCGAACGGGCGCTCGCCCGACCGGCTGGACGCGCTGGTCTGGGCGGTGACGGCGCTGCTGGCGCCGGTGGCCGAGCCGCGGGTGCGCGGGCTGTAGGCACGCGCTGCGGCTGATGAATGCGGCCGGTGCTTTCGTTGGTGGGGGCCTGCCGCTTTTCGTGCAGCGAGGCGGCGGCGCACCCCCCTCTGCCCTGCCGGGCATCTCCCTCTCATGGGGGGAGATCGATCGGTGGAGGCCGTCGCGGCTGTGCTCCGGCGCTGAGCCGCGGCGCTGCCGAGGCAAAACCTTTCCGGCTGCGGGTAGAGGTCGACGGACCAAATCGGGCTAGCGCTGCGGCGTCTTCGGAAAAATCTGACATTACGGGGAGACCGACATGGGACTGCGATCGACGCTCGCGGGGATGATGACGCGCGCCTTGACGAACCCGCCGGCAGCCCTTTCGCGGCCGGCCGAGGGCAAGAGCGTCGGCGGTGGAACGCTGGTGTTTACCGACGCCTCGGACGGGGCTTTCGGGGAGCGGAGCTACCAGGGCCTGGCAAAGGCCGGGTTCATGCAGAACCCGGTGGTCTACCGCTCGATCCGGCTGATCGCCGAGAACGCTGCGGCGATCCCGCTGCTGCTCTACGAGGGCACGCGCGAGATCGAGGCGCATCCGCTGCTGGCGCTGCTGCGGCGGCCGAACGGGATGCAGGATGGCACCGGGCTGATCGAGACGCTGTGCGGGCATCTGCTGCTGGCCGGCGACGGTTTTCTCGAGGTGTCCGTGGTCGACCGGCCGCGCGCCCTCTTTGCGCTGAGGCCCGACCGGGTGCGGGTGGTGGAGGGGAGCGACGGCTGGCCGGAGGCCTACGAGTACAGGATCGGCAGCTATGTCCGGCGGATCGCGGCGGAGGGCGGGTCGGGGAGCATTGGCCAAGAGAGCGGGGGGCCGGATAGCGGCGGGGCGGAAGGCGGTGGCGGGGAGCGGCCGGGGCGGGTGCTGCACCTGAAGCTTTTCCACCCGCTGGCGGATGCGAACGGCTTTGCGCCGCTGTCGGCGGCCCGCAGCGCGCTCGACCTGCACAATGCGGCGGCTCGCTGGAACAAGGCGCTGCTCGACAATTCCGCGCGACCGTCCGGCGCGTTGGTCTACCAGCCGGGCGAGGCCGGCAACCTCTCGCCGGACCAGTTCGACCGGCTGAAGGCCGAGCTCGAGGGAGGCTATACCGGGGCGGCGCGGGCCGGGCGGCCGATGCTGCTGGAGGGCGGGCTCGACTGGAAGGCCATGGGCCTGTCGCCGAAGGACATGGACTTCATCGAGGCGAAGAACCAGGCGGCGCGCGAGATCGCTTTGGCCTTCGGCGTGCCGCCGATGCTCATCGGCATCCCCGGCGACGCCACCTATTCCAACTATGCCGAGGCCAACCGCGCCTTCTATCGGCTGACCGTGCTGCCGCTGGTACAGCGGCTCGCCGGCGCCATCGGCGACTGGCTGGGCGGGCATTTCGGCGAGCCGGCGCTGCGCCTCGCCTTCGACGCCGACCGGATCGAAGGCCTCAGCGCCGAGCGCGAGGCGCGCTGGGCGCGGGTGAGCGCGGCGGACTTCCTCAGCGAGGACGAGAAGCGCGCGGCCGTCGGCTACGGGCCGCGGTGACGGGCGACATGGGCAGACGAGCAAGGGGAGAGCGGCCATGACGGCAGAACCGATCACCGCGGCGGCGGTGTGGGTGGCAAAGCTTGCGGGGGCGGCGGCGGGGTCGGCGATCTCGGTCGCCTATCTCCTGCCGCACGGGCGGCGCGAGGCGGGGGCGCGCTTCATGATCGGCGTCGTCACCGGCCTCGTCTTCGGCGCGCCGGCGGGCCTCGCGCTCGCCGCGTGGCTCGGCCTCGACGAGGCGCTGTCGGCCGGCGAGCGGATCATGATGGGCTCGGCGGCGGCAAGCCTCTGCGCCTGGTGGGCGCTCGGCATTCTCGCGCGCCTCGCGGCGCAGCTGGTGCCCGGCAAAGGCGGAACCGCCGCCGGCGGGGAGGGCTGAGCATGGCGAGCCCGGCGGGACCGCGACAGGGCGAACGGGAGACGCATGCCGCCCGGCCGCCGGAGACGGCGGCGGCACGGCCCGGCGCGGCGGCGGCCGGCATGGTCGCGGGACGGCCGGCGCCGCTGCAGACGAAGGCGGCCGCGATGGTGCCGCTTCGGAGCAAGGCGGCCAGCGGCGTGCCGGTGCCGCTCCAAAGTAAGGCGGCTGGTGCGCTGGGCGTGGGTCTTCGCGGAAATGCCGGGATGGGCCGAGCTCTCGGAGGGGCACGGGGCGGCGGGATGGCGCCGGTTCCTGCGGCGGCGCGGGACACTGCCGCCGGGGCGGCGGCCGGGACCGTGCGGGGCTATGCGGCGCTGTTCCACCAGGTGGATCTCGCCGGCGACCGCATCCTGCCGGGCGCCTTCGCCGCCTCGCTGGCGCGGCGGGGCGCGGGCGGCATCCGGATGCTCTGGCAGCACGAGCCGGGGCGGCCGATCGGGGTCTGGACCCGCGTCGCCGAGGATGCGCGGGGGCTCTTCGTCGAGGGCCGGCTGGCGATGGAGACGCGCGGCGGGCGCGAGGCTTTCCAGCTGATCGCGGCCGGGGCGGTCGACGGGCTGTCGATCGGTTTCCGGACGACGCGGGCGGCGCGCGAGACGGCGCCGGGCGGCGCCAGGCGGCGGCTGGTGGAGATCGACCTCTGGGAGATCTCGGTCGTCACCTTTCCGATGCAGCAAGGCGCCCGGGTGCGGGCGGTCGGCAACGAGGCCGCGCCCCTGGCGCTGCGGCTGCGCGACGGCGCGCAAAGGCTGCGCGCGGGCGAGCAGGAGATCGCGGGCGCCTAGCGGCGCTGGGCGGAAGGGCCGCTTGACGGTGCCGGCGCTTCGCCGGCGGCCGGGCGGCTTCAGGACAGTTTCAACCGAAGGAGGAGACGACATGCCGCAGACCATGAGCGCACCGGAGATCAAGGCCCAGACGGAGATGGGGCCCGCGACAGGCGAGGTCGGCCAGGCCTTCGACCAGTTCATGCAGGCCTTCGAAGGATTTCGCGAGGCGAACGACGGACGCCTGTCGGAGATCGAGCGGCGGATGACGGCGGACGTCGTCAGCGAGGAGAAGGTCGACCGCATCGGCCGGGCGCTTGACGAGCAGGAGAAGCGGCTGGAGCGGCTGGTGCTGAAGCAGATGCGGCCGGCGCTCGGCGGTGCCGGCGGCGAAGGGCACGAGGCGCGGCCGAGCGAGCACAAGACGGCGTTCGAGGCCTATATCCGCGGCGGCGACGAGCGGCACGTGCGGCGCCTTGAGGAGAAGGCGATGTCGGGCGTCACCGGCGCCGATGGCGGCTTTCTGGTGCCGGCGGAGACGGAGACCGAGATCGGCCGGCGGCTGGCGGCGATCTCGCCGATCCGTGCCATTGCGAGCGTGCGCACCGTGTCGTCCTCGGTGCTGAAGAAGCCGTTCGCGGTGACCGGCGCGCAGACCGGCTGGGTGGCCGAGACCGACATCCGCCCGGGCACCACGGCGCCGACGCTGGCGGAGCTGAGCTTCCCGACCATGGAGCTCTACGCCATGCCGGCGGCCACCAACGCGCTGCTCGACGACAGCGCCGTCGATATCGACCGCTGGATCGGCGAGGAGGTCGAGCAGGCGTTTGCCGCGCAGGAATCCTCGGCCTTCGTCAGTGGCAACGGGGTCGCCAAGCCGAAAGGCTTCATGACCTACGACACCGTGGCGGAGAACGCCTGGGTCTGGGGCAAGGTCGGCACCGTCTCGACCGGTCAGGCCGGCGGCTTCCTGCCGGGGCTCGGCGCCGATGCGCTGATCGACCTCGTCTACGCCGTGAAGGCCGGCTACCGGCAGAACGGCAACTTCGTGATGAACCGGCGCACGCAGAGCGCGGTGCGCAAGCTGAAGGACCCCGACGGCAACTATCTCTGGCTGCCGCCGGCCGGTGCCGGCGCCAAGGCGACGCTGATGGGCTTTCCGATGGTCGAGGCCGAGGACATGCCGGACATCGCGGCCGGCTCCAAGGCGATCGCCTTCGGCGACTTCCAGCGCTTCTACCTCATCGTCGACCGCCAGGGCGTGCGGGTGCTGCGCGACCCCTATTCGGCCAAGCCCTACGTGCTCTTCTACACGACCAAGCGGGTCGGCGGCGGGGTGCAGGATTTTGACGCGGTGAAGCTGCTGGCCTTCGCGGCATAGCCGGACGCGGCGCCGGCGAAAGGTGCCGGCGGCGCGCCCGGGCGACGGGACGCGACGAGAGGAAAGGCCGGGCGGCAACGTCCGGCCTTTCGCATGTGGGGCCGTCAGAATTTTGGAAGGATGCAGGTGATGACGTTGATCGACCTCGGGGGCGTGCTGGCGGAGCCGGTGAGCGTCGCCGATCTCAAAACCTTCTGCCGCATCGAGCGGGACGACGAGGACGGGCTGATCGCCGCTCTGGCCAAGGCCGCGCGCGAGACGATCGAGGCCGAGACGCGGCTGGTGCTGGTGCGGCGGGCGTTCCGGCTTGCCGTCGATCCCGTGCCGCGCGATGGCTGGATCGGGGTGGAGCGGCACCCGCTGCACGGGGTGAGCGGGATCACCGCTTTCGACGCGGCCGGGGTGCCGACAGTCTTCGGACCGGAGGAGGCGGTGATCGAGCGGGCGCTGGGCATCGAGGCGGTGCGGGTGTCGCGCCGCGTCGTCGCAGCAGCGGCGAACGGGGTGGAGATCGAGGTCGAGGCCGGTTTCGGGCCGGGCGAGGTGCCGGAGAACCTGCTGCTCGCGATCCGGCGGATCGTCGCGGTTTCCTACGAGCTGCGGGCGGCGGTGCCGGTGGCGATGCAGCCGGGGCTGGTGCCGCCTTCGGCCCGCGTGCTGCTGCAGCCGTTCCGGCGGGTGCGGCTCTGATGGTGCTGAGCTTCATCGATCCCGGCCTCCTGCGCCGGCGCGCGGTGCTGCAGGCGGTAGAGCTCGTGCCGGACGACAGCGGCGGCGCGGTGGCTGCCTGGCACGAGGTGGCGGAGGTCTCGGTGCATGTCGAGCCGATCTCGGCCGAGCGCCAGCAACGCTTCGGGCAGAACGAGGTGGCGGTGACGCACCGGGTCACTTGCCGGGCGCGGGGCGACGTGGAGCGCGGGATGGCGTTCGCGATCGGTCTGCGGCAGCTGGTGGTCGAGGACGTCCGCGATCCCGACGAGAGCGGGCGCTATCTCGTCTGCCGCTGCCGGGAAGAGACGTGAGGATCGTCGTGCGGGTGCGCCTGCCCGAGCGGCAGTTGCGGGCGGCGATGCGGCGGGCCGCGGCGCGGGCATCCGCCGGTGCTGGCATGGACGGCGGGGGCGTGGGCGGCGAGGGCTGGGGAGGCCGGTTGCCGGGAACGTCGATGCTGTCAGCGCTGCTGCGCCCTGTCGCCAGCGGACGGGCTAAAACGGCGGCAGAGACTGCATCCGGAAAGATTGACGAAAATTAACGGTTGGGCGCATCGACTTTCGAGAGGCCTCACAGCATATTTTGATGCAACACGATGGGTGATGCCGGAGGTTTCTGACCATGATGCAGGCGAGCGCCGAGTTGCAGACAACCATTTTCCAGACCCTGACCGGTGATCCGGCGCTGACCGCGCTGCTCGGTGGGCCAAAAGTCTTCGATCATATTCCGGAAAAGGCGCGGTTTCCGTACCTGACCTTCGGCCGCACGACGGTGGTCGACTGGTCGACCGGCACGGAGGATGGCGCCGAGCATCTCCTGACGCTTCACGTCTGGGGCAAGGGCGGCGGCAAGGCCGAGACCTACGAGATCATGAACCAGGTCACCAACAAGCTGCACGACGCGCACCTGCCGGTTTCCGGCCACACGTTGGTGAACTTGCAGCTGCAGTTCGCCGAGGCGCGGCAGGAGCCGGAGTCGACGACCTATCACGGGATCCTGAGGTTCCGCGCGGTGACCGAGCCGGTGGCGTAAGCCGACACCTAAGAGGCCGGACCGGCAGCGGACGGCTATCCGGCACAGACGACAGACGAGAGCACTGACAACAGGCGGTCCCCCCGGGGCCGCCTTTTTCTTTGGGAGAAGCTGAGATGGCGGCGCAGAGGGGCAAGGATCTTTTGCTGAGGCTCGACGCGGCGGGCAGCGGCACGTTCGAGACGGTGGCGGGGCTGCGGACACGGCGGATCGCCTTCAACGCCGAGACGGTGGATGTGACCGATGCCGAGAGCGTCGGGCGGTGGCGCGAACTCCTCGGCGGCGCCGGGGTGCAGCGCGCGGCGCTGTCGGGCGCCGGGGTGTTCAAGGATTTGGCGTCCGACGCGGCGGTGCGGCAGATCTTCTTCGAGGCGAGGATTGCGGCCTTCCAGGCGGTGATCCCGGATTTCGGCCGGATCACCGGGCCGTTCCAGCTGACCGCGCTCGAATATGCCGGCGAGCACAATGGCGAGGTCAGCTTCGAGCTGACGCTGGAATCGGCGGGCGCGCTCGCCTTCGTGGCGCTGTGATGGCGAACCGGCGGCGCGGCGAGGTGGGCGTGCTGATCGACGGGCGCGAGCGGGTGCTCTGCCTGACGCTCGGGGCGCTGGCCGAACTCGAGGATGCGTTTGCGGTGGAGGACGTCGCGGCGCTGGTGCAGCGCTTCGGCTCGGGCCGGCTCGCAGCGCGCGACCTGATCCTGATCATCGCGGCGGGTCTTCGCGGCGGCGGCGAGAGCGCGAGCGCGGCGGAGGTGTCGGTGATGCGGATCGAGGGCGGCGTGGCGGGCGCGGCGCGGGTGGTGGCCGATCTCCTCGGCGCGGCTTTCGGCGAGGGCGACAACGCTGCGCCCCTTCGCCCGTGAGCGTGGCGCCGGACGAGGACGGCGCGGCGTTTCCCTGGGACGAGGTAATGGCGGTCGGGCTCGGCGTGCTGCGGCTGGCGCCCTCGGAGTTCTGGCGAATGACGCCGCGCGAGTTCGCCTCCGCCATCGCGCCCTCCCTGCCGGCGCGACCCGTGCCGATCGGGCGCGCCGGGCTGGCGTCGCTGATGCAACAATTTCCAGATGGGGCGAGGTAAGCGATGGCCGACGAGACGCTGACGGTGGCGGTCGAGGCGGACACCGCCGCATTCGACAAGGCGCTGGGGGACCTGTCGGGCAAGGCGAACGCCTTCGGGGCGGCGCTGACCTCGGCGCTGCGCGGGGCGACGACCGGCGGCAAGTCGCTGGACGGGGTGCTGCAGCAGCTGGCGACGCGGCTCTCCTCGATCGCGCTCGGGGCAGCACTGAAGCCGCTGGAGAACGCGCTCGGCGGCGTCGCCGGGCAGATCTTCGGCGGGCTCGGCAGCCTGTTCGGCGGGGGCGGGGCGGGCGCCACGGTGACGCCGTTCGCCAAGGGGGGCGTCGTGGCTTCGCCGAGCTATTTTCCGAGCGGCGGGCAGATCGGGCTGATGGGCGAGGCGGGGGCCGAGGCGATCCTGCCGCTGAAGCGCGGCGCCGACGGCTCGCTCGGCGTCGCCGCAAGCGGTGGGGGTGCGAAGGCGGCGCCGACGATCGTCTTCAACGTGACGGCGAGCGATGCGGCGAGCTTCCGCCGCTCCGAGGCGCAGATCCAGGCGATGCTCGCACGGGCGACGCAGCGCGGGCGGCGGGGGCTTTGAGATGGAATCCTTCAGCGAAGAACGCTTTCCCCTGCGCATCGCCTTCGGCACATCGGGCGGGCCGGAGCGGCGGACCGACATCGTCCGGCTGTCGACGGGCTTCGAGACGCGCAACCAGCGGCACCGGCACGCCTTTCGCCGCTACGACGCAGGATCGGGCGTCAGGAGCCTTGCCGACCTCTCGGCCGTGCTCGGCTTCTTCGAGGCGCGGCGGGGCAAGCTCGTCGGCTTTCGGTTCCGCGATCCGCTGGACCATGGGTCCGCCGCCTACGGCCACGCGCCGACGGCCTTCGACCAGGCGATCGGGACGGGCGACGGGACGGTGCGCAGCTTCGCGCTCTGCAAGCGCTACGGCACGGGAGGCGACGCCTATGTCCGGCCGATCGAGAAGCCGGTGGCGGAGAGCGTTCTCGTCGCGGTGAACGGGGCGGTGACGGCGGGTTTCACGGTCGATGCCGCGACCGGGACCGTCCAGCTGGCGACGGCGCCGGCGGCGGGGGCGGTGGTGACGGCGGGGTTTACCTTCGACGTGCCGGTGCGCTTCGACCTCGACCAGCTGGTGGTGAACCTTGCCGCCTTCGAGGCGGGTGAAATCCCGACGATTCCCCTGGTGGAGATTCGGCCATGAGAGACGTGCCCGAGGCGCTGAAGGCGCATCTGACGGGACAAGCGACGACCACGGCGCAGTGCTGGCGGCTGACCCGGACGGACGGCGTGGTGCTCGGCTTCACCGACCACGACGAGACGATCCGCTTCGACGGCACGGATTTTCAGGCGGCCACCGGGCTAACGGCGAGCGAGGCGGAGACCGCGCTCGGGCTGTCGGCGGGGACGCAGGAGGTGGAAGGGGCGCTGTCCTCGCTGGCGATCCGCGATGCCGACATTCTGGATGGGCGCTATGACGGCGCGGGGATCGAGGTGTTTCTCGTCAACTGGCAGGCGCCGGCGCAAAGGCTGCGGATCGATGCGGGGATGCTGGGCGAGGTGAAGCGCGGCGGCCAGGCTTTCACCGCCGAGCTGCGCGGCATCGCCAGCCGGCTTGACCGCCAGCGCGGCCGGCTCTACCGGCGCCGCTGCGACACGGTGCTGGGCGATCCGCGCTGCCGGGTCGACCTTGCCGCCGCGGGCCGGTCCGTCGACACGGTGCTCTCCGCCCTGTCCGGCGGGGCGCTGATCGTGCCGGGCATCGACGGCGATCTCGAGCGCTTCGGGCAAGGGCATCTCCTCTGGCTCGGCGGGGCGGCGGCGGGGCTGAAGGCGGAGGTCTCGGCGGCGCAGCGGGGGCTGGACGGGAGGGTGCGGCTGTCGCTGGTAGGCGGGACGTCGGCGGGCATCGTCGCCGGCGATCCGCTGCGGCTGTTTGCCGGCTGCGACAAGAGTTTCGCCACCTGCAAGGCGCGCTTCGGCAATGGGCTGAACTTTCGCGGTTTTCCGCACCTGCCGGGCAATGACGCGGCGATGAACTATGCCCGCTCGGACGGCCGGCACGATGGCGGGCCGGTGGTGCCATGAGCTGCGGGGAGGCGGATGGTGCTCTGCCGGAAACCGCTGCTGCGGTGCGGGGCAGCGGAAGCCAGGACGGCGCGGCGGGGCGGGAGCGGGTGCTGGCGGCGACGCGGGGGTTCATCGGGACGCCCTATCGGCACCAGGGCAGCCGCAAGGGCATCGGCTGCGACTGCCTCGGCCTGATCCGGGGGATCTGGCGTGAGCTCTACGGGGCCGAGCCGGAGAATCCCGGCCCCTATACGCCCGATTGGGCCGAGCGCTCGGTCGGCGAGCCGTTGATCGAGGCGGCAGGGCGGCATCTGCGGCCGATCGCGGTCGGCGATGCGCTGCCGGGGGATGTCGTGCTGTTCCGCTGGCGGACCGCAATGACGGCCAAGCATTGCGGCGTCCTCGACACCGGGGATGGCAGCAAGGGATCGCGCGGCGGGGGCATGCGCCTCATCCACGCCTACGAGGGCTCGGCCGTCCTGTCATCGCCGATGCCGTCGGCCTGGGTCCGCAGGATCGCGGCCGCCTTCAGATTTCCGGAGTAGGCCATGGCGACGATCCTTCTGCAGGCCGTGGGCGGCGCCGTCGGCGGGCTGATCGGCGGGCCTTTCGGCGCGGTTCTCGGCCGGGCGGTCGGCGGGCTCGGCGGCTATGCGCTCGACAGCGCGCTGTTCGGCACGACGCGGCGGAGCGAAGGCGCAAGGCTCGGCGCCAGCCGCATCATGGAAGCCGACGAGGGGGCGGGCGTGCCACGGCTTTACGGCACGGCGCGGATCGCGGGCCAGGTGATCTGGGCGACGCGCTTCGAGGAGACCAGCCAGACCGAGCGGCAAGGCGGCAAGGGCGGCGGGCAGACCAGCGAGACGACGACCTACAGCTATGCCGGTAATTTTGCGGTCGGGCTTTGCGAGGGGCCGATCGCCGGCATCAGGCGGGTGTGGGCGGACGGCGAGGAACTCGACCTCACCGGCGTGACGCTGCGGGTCTACCGCGGCGGCGAGGACCAGATGCCGGACCCGCTGATCGAAGCAAAGCAAGGCATGGGCAATGCGCCGGCCTATCGGGGCCTCGCCTATGCCGTGTTCGAGCGGCTGGCGCTGGAGCCTTTCGGCAACCGCCTGCCGCAGATCGCCTGCGAGGTGATCCGGTCGGTCGGCACGCTGGAGGAGCGGGTGCGCGCGGTGACGCTGATCCCCGGCGCGACCGAGCACGGGCTGGACCCGGCACCGGTGCGCGAGACTGTGCGGGGCGGCGAGGACGTGGTGCTGAACCGGCATGCGACGACGGCCGCGACGGATCTCGAGGCGGCGCTCGACGATCTCGAGGGGCTCTGCCCGAACCTTCGTCGCGTGGCGCTGGCGGTGACCTGGTTCGGCGACGATCTGCGCGCCGGGCACTGCCGGATCCGGCCGGCGGTCGAGGTGGCGGAGCGCGATGAGACGCGGGCGTGGCAAGTGAACGGCGTCGGGCGCGCCGAGGCGCCGCTGGTCAGCTGGAGCGGCGGGGGGCCGGCCTATGGCGGGACGCCGAACGATGCCGGCGTCGTCGACGCGATAAGGGCGCTCGCCGCGCGCGGGCTGGCGGTGACCTATTACCCGTTCCTGCTGATGGACGTGCCGGCCGGCAACGGGCTGCCGGACCCCTATGGGGCCTTGCGGCAAGCGGACTATCCCTGGCGCGGGCGGATCAGCCTCGACGTCGCGGTCGGGCGGCCGGGCTCGGCGGACGGCAGTGCCGCGGCGGCCGCCGACATCGCCCGCTTCGTCGGGACCGCGCTGCCGGCGCATTTCAGCCTAGCCGGCGGGCGGGTTTCCTATAGCGGGCCGACGGAATGGTCGTATCGGCGCATGGTGCTGCACCAGGCGTTCCTTGCAAAACTTGCCGGCGGCGTCGACGCCTTCGTCATCGGCTCGGAAATGCGCGGGCTGACGCGGGTGCGCAATGGCGCCGGCGGCTTTCCCTTCGTCGCCGCGCTGATGGCGCTCGCCGCCGACGTGAAGACGGTGCTGCCGCAAGCAAAGCTCGGTTATGCCGCCGACTGGAGCGAGTATTTCGGCTACCAGCCGGCGGACGGCTCGGGCGACGTCTTCTACAATCTCGACCCGCTTTGGGCGCATCCGGCGATCGCCTTCGTCGGCATCGACAACTATCTGCCGCTCTCCGACTGGCGCGCCGAGGATGCCGGCGGTGCCGGACCGGACGGCGCGCGCTCGGCCTACGACCCCGACGCGCTGCGGCGCGGGATCACCGGTGGCGAGCATGCCGATTGGTACTATCGCAGCGACGCCGACCGGGCGGCGCGGACCCGCACCGTGATCACTGACGGGGCGGCGGGCAAGCCCTGGGTCTACCGCGCCAAGGACATCGCAAGCTGGTGGGCGGAGCCGCATGTCGAGCGGCGCGGCGGGGTCGAGGTCGGCGGACAGACTGCCTGGGTGCCGCGCTCGAAGCCGATCTGGCTGACCGAGCTCGGCTGCCCCGCCGTCGACAAGGGCGCCAACCAGCCGAACGTCTTCGTCGACCCGAAATCCTCGGAGAGCTTCATCCCCTATTTCTCGACGGGGGCGCGGGACGATCTGATCCAGCGCCGGTTCCTCGACGCGCATCTCAGCTGGTGGGACCCGGCCGTGCCGGGCTTCGACGGGGCCGCCAACCCGCTATCGCCGGTCTATGGCGGGCGCATGGTGGAGCCGTCGGCGATCCATCTCTGGACCTGGGACGCGCGGCCCTATCCGGCGTTCCCCGGCCGCACCGACGTCTGGCGCGACGGCGACAACTGGCGCCTCGGCCACTGGCTGAACGGCCGGCTCGGCGCGGCGCCGGTCGGCGATCTGATCCGGCGGCTGCTCGCCGACCACGGCTTCACCGATGTCGACGTCGCCGGCGTCGACGCGCTGGTCGGCGGTTATGTCGTCGGGGGTCCCGGCACGGCGCGGGCACAGCTGGAGGATTTGCTGCGGCTGACCGGCGTCGTCTGCCATGCCGACGGCACGCGGCTGGTGTTCCGCTCGCTCGCCAACCTGCCGGCAGGACGGGAGATCTCGGTCTATGCCGAGGAGGAGGACGGGCCGCTGACCGAGTTCCGCCGCCGAGAGGCGAGCGAGATCCCGGACGAGGTGGTGGTCGGCTTTTCCGATCCCGGCCGCAGCTACCAGCCGGCGGCGGCCGAGGCGCTGCTGGCGCTGGCGGACAGCCCGCGGCAGGAAGCGATCGAGCTGCCGGTGACGCTGGAGGAGAGTCAGGCGCGGCGCTTCGCCGCCGATCTCCTCTCGGACCTCGCGGGGTCGCGGGAGACGGCGCGGTTCTCGCTGTCGCCGGCCGAGATTGCTGTCGAGGCCGGCGACGTGCTGCGGCTGGCGGACGTAGCGGGGCGGTGGCTGGCCACGCGGATCGAGAGCGGCGCGACGCGGCGCGTCGAGGCGCGGCGGCTGCCGGAGGCCGGGGAACGGGCGGGCGAGCGGACGGGGGCTGCGCTGCCGGTGCCGGTGCCGACGGGGCCGACGACGGCGTCGCGGCCGCTGGCGCATTTCGTCGACTTGCCGATGGGGACGGACAGCCTGCCGGAGGCAGCGCCCCGCCTTGCGGTCTTCGCCGCGCCGTTCCTGCCAGTGGTGGTCGAGGCGGCGGCGGGCGGCGGTTTCACCCGGCGGCTGGTGATCAGCGCTGCCGCGACGCTCGGCACGCTGGCGGCCGCGCTGCCGCCGGGGCCGGAGGGGCGGATCGACGCGGCGAACAAGCTGACCGTCGATCTCTCGCGCGGCGCGCTCGCCTCGATCGGCCGGGACGCGCTGCTCGGCGGCGGCAATCTGTCGGCGGTGCTGTGCGCCAACGGCGAATGGGAGGTGCTGCAGTTCGAGACCGCCGAGGAGGTGGCGCCGATGCGCTTTCGCCTGACGGGCCTGTTGCGGGCGCAAGGCGGCACCGAGGATGCGATGGTCGCGGGCGCGGCGTCCGGCACCGCTTTCGTGCTGCTCGACGGGGGGCCAGTGTCGCCGGGGCTGCGGGCGGACGAGATCGGGCGGGCGCTGGAGTGGCGCCTGTCGCCGGTCAGCCGGCCGCTCGACGACCCCGCGGTGCTCGTTCGGACCGTCACGCTCGGCCTGCGCGCGGTGCGGCCGCTGTCGCCGGTGCATCTGTCCGGGCGCTTCCTCGAGAATGGCGCGCTGGCGCTCGGCTGGATCCGGCGCACGCGGCTCGGCGGCGACGGCTGGGACGGGCTCGACGTGCCGCTCGGCGAGGAGATCGAGCGCTACCGGGTCGACCTCGTCAACGCGGCGGGCACGCGGCTGACGCTGGAGACGGCGGGGCCGGCGGCGACGGTCAGCCTGGCCGAGCAGGTCGCCGCCTTCGGCACGGCGCCGGCGGCGCTCGATGTGGCGGTGGCGCAGCTGTCGCTGACCTTCGGGACCGGCACGGCCCGGCACGCGACGGTGGCGCGCTCGTCCTGAGACGACACGGCGCCGGCGCCCTCGGGGCGATGCCTTCTCGGCGCCGAGGGCCGGCGCCTGACATCAACGACATCATCAACAGGGAAGGACGAGCAATGACGGACGAAAAGCACTGGTACCAGTCGAGGACCATCTGGGGCGGCCTCGTCGCCCTCGGCGCGGCGCTGGCGGGCATTGCCGGCATCGACATCGACGCCGCCACCAGCGACGCGCTGGCCCTCGGCCTCGCCAATGCGGCGGCCGCGGTCGGCGCTGTCGTGGCGATCCTCGGCCGGCTGGACGCGGTGAAGACGATCCGCTGAGGTCGGAGGCGGGGCGCGGAAGGTTGGCCGCGCCTCTTCATTCCGTTTGTGGACGGTCACGGCGGTGCTGGAAGATCCTGCCTTGTCCGGCCTCTCAAGGGGGATGTCGCCGTTCCGGCGGCATAAATGCGTTCTCGCACTTGGGTGAGAGGTGCGCGTCAGAGGCGATATCATTCGAGGCGTATTGGCTCGCTGTTCATTCGACATTCAGTGCGGGTACGATAGTGTTGCGAGGCTCTTACTGCGGACCTGACATGATCTTTCGCCCTTGCTCCCGTATCCTGCCTGTCGCCAGCCTTCTGGCGGCGCTGTGGAGTTGCGGGCCGGCGCTGGCGAGCGTCTCCGGCGGGACGGTCGCACCAACCGGCTTTTCCGCCCTTGTCGGGGAAGGACCGAGCGGCAGCGCGGCGGGCGCGGTCGATGCCCCGGTGCTGATGGCGGCGGCGGATTGTTCGGGGGCGGCGGCGCAGGCGGCGGCGGACAGCGGGGGGCAGGTGCTGTCGGTGTCGAGCCGGCAGCAGAACGGCCGGACGGTGTGCGTGGTGACGGTGCTGGTGCCCGGCTCCGACGGGGGCCGGCCGCGCAAGCAGACGATCACCCTTCCGCAATAGCGCGCGCTCGCCGGAAACGGGAACGCCGGAGCGTTTCCGCGGACGGGCGTCGCGGACGAGACTGAACGGATACCCATGCGCATTCTCATCGTCGAGGACGATCCCAACCTCAATCGCCAGCTGCACGAGGCGCTGATCGGCGCAGGCTATGTCGTCGACCACGCCTTCGACGGCGAGGAGGGGCATTTCCTCGGCGACAGCGAGCCTTACGACGCGGTGATCCTCGACGTCGGCCTGCCGTCGATGGACGGGATCAGCGTGCTCGAGCGCTGGCGCCGGGACGGGCGCACCATGCCGGTGCTGATCCTCACCGCGCGCGACCGCTGGAGCGACAAGGTCGCCGGCATCGACGCCGGCGCCGACGACTACGTGACAAAGCCCTTCCACATCGAGGAAGTGCTGGCGCGGCTGAGGGCGCTGATCCGCCGGGCAGCCGGGCATGCCTCGTCGGAGATCAACTGCGGGCCGCTGCGGCTCGACACCAAAGCCTCGAAGGCGACCGTCGACGGCACGCCGCTCAAACTCACCTCGCACGAGTACCGGCTGCTCGCCTATCTCATGCACCATCACGGCGAGATCGTCTCGCGCACCGAGTTGATCGAGCACCTCTACGACCAGGACTTCGACCGCGACTCCAACACGATCGAGGTCTTCGTCGGGCGCCTGCGCCGCAAGATCGGCATCGACCTCATCGAGACCGTGCGCGGCCTCGGCTACAGGATGCGGGATGAAGCTCCGGGCGTTTGATTCGCTCACCGTCCGGGTCATCGCCTTTTCCAGTTTCTGGGCGATCGCCGCGTTCACCGTGATTGGCGGGCTGATCTCGGCGCTCTACAGCCAGACGGCGTCGCGCGGCTTCGAGGAACTTTTGACGGCGCAGCTCTACAACATCGTCAACGCCGTCACCGTCACCCCCGAGGGCCAGCTCGCGGGGTCGCCCGACCTTGGCGACCTCCGCTATTCGCAGCCGCTGTCGGGCTGGTACTGGGAGGTGCTGCCGGCGAGCCCCAACACCAAGGGGCGGCTCGCCTCGGTGTCGATCGGGCCGGCCGACATCGCCGCGCCCGACCCCAAGGAAAAGCCCTTCGACCTCTACTATCGCCGCGATTACGAGGCGGTGGGGCTCGATGGCGAGACGCTGAAAGTGGTCGAGACCGAGATCGTGCTCGACCAGGAGAACCACATCGCCCGCTTCCGGGTGATGGGCAATGCGAGCCTCCTCAACGCCGACATCGCGCAGTTCGACTGGCGGCTCGGCTTCTATCTCGGCGGTTTCGGGCTTGGCTCGATCCTGATCAATGGCGGCGCCATCCTGTTCGGCCTGCGCCCGCTCGCCAAAGTGCGGCGGGCGCTCGGCGAAGTGCGGGCCGGGCGGGCGGAGCGGCTGCAAGGGCCGTTCCCGGCCGAGCTGCGCTCGCTGGCCTTCGAGATGAACGGGCTGATCGACAACAACCGCCGCATCGTCGAGCGCGCCCGCACGCAGGTCGGCAACCTCGCGCATTCGCTGAAGACGCCGATCGCGGTGCTGACCAACGAGGTGGCGGCGATCGGCGGCGAGAAGGGCCGGCTGGTCGGCGAACAGACCGAGCGCATGCGCCAGCAGGTGCAGCACCATCTCGACCGGGCCCAGGTCGCCGCGCAGAGCGAGGGCGTGGTGTTCCGCTCGCCGGTCCGGCCGGCGCTGGAGCGGCTGGTGCGGGTGATGGCGAAGCTGAACCCGGAGCTTCATCTCGACGGGCCGCATCTCGCCGGCGCGCCAATCTTCGCCGGCGAGCGCCAGGACTATGAGGAGATCGTCGGCAACCTTCTGGAGAACGCGGCGAAATGGGCGACGGGCACGATCCGCGTCTCGGCCGAGACTGCCGGCGACGGCCGTTTCCGGACGGTGATCGAGGATGACGGGCCGGGCCTGACCGAGGCCGAGATGGTGGAGGCGGTCAAACGCGGGCGGCGGCTGGACGAGAAGAAGCCCGGAAGCGGCCTCGGCCTATCGATCGTTTCGGACACCGCACGGGAATACCGCGGCGCGCTGTTGCTCCAGCGCTCCACCCTCGGCGGCTTGAAGGCCGAGGTGGTTCTGCCGCTGGCTCTCGGCAGCGAGAGTCCATAGATAGGGAATGCGCGGGAACCACGGGTGCCCGGCGCGGTTTGCCGATGCCGGTGACGGATGGTCACGCTGGGAAAATGCCATGTCGAACGTTCTGCGCCCGCTCCTGATCGCCGCCCTTGCCGCCACGCTCAGCGGTTGCCTGACCGGCGGCACCAGCCGTCTTGCGCCGGCGTCGGAAGGCGTCGTGGCGCTTGGCGACGGCCTGGTCGGCCAAACCCAGGTCCGCTTGCCGGGCGATGTCCGGGCGAAGGCGCTCGAGGCCGAGTTCCAGGCGCTGCAGTTCGCCCCGGCTGGCACGCCCGTCGACTGGACCGAAGACCGCTACCAGGGCTCGGTCGTCCCGACCCAGCTCTACCGAATCGGCGAGAAGGATTGCCGCGGCTACGCGCACACGCTGGTTGCTAAGGGCGCCTCGACCAAGACGGTGGGCACCGCCTGCCGGGGCGAGGACGGCTTGTGGCGGCCGGTGGTCTGAGCGGCGTCTTTCCTCGATAGACGACCGGTAGAACCGCTGATCGCCATAAAGTGACGGTGTAGAACGGCCTCCTGTTGCGGCATCTTCTCCTGACGGTGGCAGGGCCGCGCAGGGCTTGCTATGTCAACGCCCGGAAGAGTGGCATCGACCGGCCCTGCGCCGGGCGGCAAGCCACGGGCGCATGGCCCGCGGGAGGAATTGCATCGTTTTGTTCTGGATTATCGTCGTCCTCCTGACCGTCATCGTGACGCTTTCCTCGGTCTGGCCGATCCTGCGGCGGCGGGACGCGTCGACACCGCTTCGGGCCGAGTACGACGTCGAGGTCTATTCCGCTCAGATGAGCGAGCTGAAGGCGGATCTGGCGCGCGGCACGATCTCGGCCGACGAGGCGGGAATTGCCCGCGCCGAGATCGGCCGCCGGCTGCTGAAGGCGACGGCGGAGGCCGAGACGACGGCCGGCGCGCCGAAGCGGACGCGCGTCAAAGTCCGGCGCTGGCTGGCGGCGGGGCTGGTCGGGGCCGCGATGCCGGTGGCGGCAGTGGTGTTCTACTTCGAAACCGGCTCGCCGGAGATGCCGGACCTGCCGCTGCAGGCGCGCCTCTCGGTCGATCCCGCGCGGGCGGATCTGCCGACGCTGGTGGCTCAGGCCGAGGCACGGCTGCGCAGCAATCCCAATGACGGCGCCGGCTGGGATCTGCTCGGCCCGATCTACCTGCGGAGCGGCCGCGCCGACGAGGCGGTCACGGCGATCCAGAACGCCATCCGGATCCTCGGCGACAGCCCGGAGCGCGAGGCGGTGCTCGGCGAGGCGCTGACCCAGGTGGCGTCGGGCGAGGTGACGGATCTCGCCAAGGCGAGCTTCGAGCGGGCGCTGGCGCTGAACGCCGACTATTTGCCGGCGAAATTCTTCCTGGCGCTCGACCTGTCGCAGGAGAATCGTTTCCAGGAAGCCGGGCCCGCCTGGCAGAAGCTGATCGCGGCGAGCCCGCCGGGTTCTCCCTGGCTGCAGCTCGCGGAAATGGCGCTGGCCGATGCGCAGCAGAAGATTGCCGCGGCCAACGGCGCGCCGGCAGGGAATGCGCAAGGTGCTCCCGCCGTCGCCGGGGCTCCCGCCGTCGCCGGAGCTCCCGAGGTTGCGAGCACGGCGCCGCGTGGGCCGAGCGGCAGCGACATCGCGGCGGCTTCTGGCATGAGCGAAGACGACCGCAAGGCGATGATCGAGGGGATGGTCTCGCAACTGGCCGAGCGCCTGAAAACCGCCCCGAACGACGTCGAGGGTTGGAAGCGGCTGATGCAATCCTATAGCGTGCTCGGCGATGGAGAGCGGGCTCGCGGTGCCTACGCCGAGGCGAGCGCGGCGTTTGCGCAAGGCACGCCGGAGCGGACGGCGATCGACGGGGTGGCGGCACAGCTGGGCGTGGCGCCCGCCGGAGGGGTGAAATGACGCGCAAGCAGAAGCGGCTGGGCTCCATCGGCGCCATCCTCGTCGTCATCGGCGGCGCGGTGGCGCTGGTTCTCTCGGCGATGTCGAGCAGCGTCGCCTACTTCAACTCGCCGACCGACATCATGGCGCATCAGGTCGGCTCGACGCAGCGCATCCGGCTCGGCGGGCTGGTGGAGCAAGGCTCGGTCGACCGCGAGGCCGGCGAACTCGTCCGTTTCCGGGTGACCGACAGCGTCGAGAGCGTCGCGGTCGAGTATCACGGCCTGCTGCCGGACCTTTTTCGCGAGGGGCAAGGCGTGGTGACGGAGGGCGTGCTCGGGCCGGACCGGGTGTTCGTCGCCGACACGGTGCTGGCCAAGCACGACGAGACCTACATGCCGAAGGAAGTCGTCGACGACCTGAAGAAGCGTGGCCTCTGGGAGGACGGCAAGGGCAAGCCGATGCCGTCGAAGGCGATGGGCGCGGCGGCCGCGCCGACGGGAGCTGGAACATGATCGTCGAGATCGGCCATTACGCCCTGGTGCTGGCACTCGCCACCGCCATCGTCCAGTCGATCCTGCCGCTGATCGGCGCTCGCACGGGCGACGGCCGGCTGATGGAGACCGGCGAGGTCACGGCGATCGCTTGCTTCGCTCTGATCGGCCTGTCCTTTGGGGCGCTGACGGCGGCGCATGTGACCTCGGACTTTTCGGTCCGCAACGTCTTCGAGAACTCGCATTCGGCGATCCCGATGCTCTACCGCTTCACCGGCGTCTGGGGCAATCACGAAGGCTCGATGCTGCTCTGGGTGCTGATCCTCAGCCTGTTCAGCAGCCTCGTCGCGCTGTTCGGTCGCGATATTCCGGGCAGCCTGAAGGCGAATGTCCTGGCCGTGCAGGCCTGGATCACCGCGGCCTTCCTCCTTTTCATCCTGACGACGTCGAACCCGTTCCAGCGCCTGTCGCCGGCGCCGTTCGAGGGGCAGGACCTCAATCCGGTGCTGCAGGACATCGGCCTCGCGGTGCATCCGCCGATGCTCTACCTCGGCTATGTCGGCTTCTCCGTCGCCTTCTCGTTTGCGGTCGCCGCGCTGATCGACGGTCGGATCGACGCTGCCTGGGCGCGCTGGGTGCGACCGTGGACGCTGACGGCGTGGATCTTCCTGACGCTCGGCATCGCGATGGGCTCCTACTGGGCCTATTACGAGCTCGGCTGGGGCGGCTGGTGGTTCTGGGACCCGGTCGAAAACGCCTCCTTCATGCCCTGGCTCTCCGGCACGGCGCTGTTGCACTCGGCGCTGGTGATGGAGAAGCGGGCGGCATTGAAGATCTGGACGGTGCTGCTGGCGATCCTCACCTTCTCGCTGTCGCTGCTCGGCACGTTCCTCGTGCGCTCGGGCGTCCTGACCTCGGTGCACGCCTTCGCCACCGATCCGTCGCGCGGCGTCTTCATCCTCGCCATCCTGACGATCTTCATCGGCGGCTCGCTGGCGCTGTTCGCTGTCCGCGCGCAGTCGCTGGAATCGGGCGGCCTGTTCGCGCCGATCTCGCGCGAGGGCGCGCTGGTGTTCAACAACCTGTTCCTGACCACGGCCTGCGCGACCGTCCTCATCGGCACGCTCTACCCGCTGGCGCTGGAGGTGCTGACCGGTGAGAAGATTTCCGTCGGCGCGCCGTTCTTCGACCTGACCTTCGGGCCGCTGATGGTGCCGCTGCTGCTGGCGGTGCCTTTCGGGCCGCTGATGGCGTGGAAGCGCGGCGACCTCCTGGCGGCGGCGCAGCGGCTGTACTTCGCCGTCGGCGTGTCGCTGGCCGCCGTCATCATCACGCTGGCGGTGACGCAAGGGACGCGCATCCTCGCCGCTTTCGGCTTCGGCCTCGCGGTCTGGCTGATCGCCGGCGCCGGCGTCGACCTCGCGCTGCGCTCCGGCCTGCCGAAGGCGAAGGCGGGCGTCGCGCTGCGGCGCTTTGCCGGACTGCCGCGCTCGGCTTTCGGCACGGCGCTGGCCCATTGCGGCCTCGGCGTCACGGTGCTCGGCATCGTCACCACCTCGGCCTTCCAAACCGAGACGATCACCACCATGCAGGCGGGCGAGGTGCGCGATGCCGGCGGCTACCAGATCCGCTTCGACGGGATCACGCCGCGGCAGGGACCGAACTACACCGAGGAAGTCGGCACCTTCGTGCTCAGCCAGGGCGGGGTGGCGCAGAAGACGCTGGAGAGCGCCAAGCGCTTCTATCCCGCGCGGCAGATGCCGACGACCGAGGCCGGGATCCACACCCACTGGTTCAGCCAGACCTATGTCTCGCTCGGCGATACCGTGGCCAATGGCGGCCGGACCGTCGTCCGGCTCTGGTACAAGCCGCTGATCACGCTGATCTGGCTCGGCGCGGTGATGATGGCGCTCGGCGGCACGGTGTCGCTGGCCGACCGCCGCCTGCGGGTCGGCGCGCCGGCACGGGCGAAGGCCAGGCCGAAGCGCAGCCCGGAAGTGACGGCATGAAGCGGCTGGCGGAAATCGTCGTGGTGGCGGCGGGGCTCCTGATGGCGCCGGTGATGCTGCCGGCGATCCCCGCGGTGCCGTCCGACGGCCTCTTCGTCTCCGGCATGGCCTTCGCCGTTCAGCCGGACGAGGTGCTGCCGGATGCGGGGCTGGAAGGGCGGGCGCGAAAACTGTCGGAGGGGCTGCGGTGCCTCGTCTGCCAGAACCAGTCGATCGACGAGAGCGACGCAGCCCTTGCCAAGGACCTGCGCGTCCTCGTGCGGGAGCGCCTGGTCGCCGGCGACAGCGACGAGGGCGTGATCAGCTACATCGTCGCGCGCTATGGCGAGTTCGTGCTCCTCAAGCCGCGGCTGTCGATGGCGACGGTGCTGCTCTGGTCAACGCCGGTCGCGCTGATCCTGGCGGGCGCCGCCTTTGCGTTGTTCGCCTCGCGACGACGCCCGCGCGAAGGCGCGAGCGCCGGATTGACCGCGGACGAGGAGAATGCGGTCGAGCGGGCGCTGGCGGAGCGCGGCCTCTAGAACGCCGCATGACAGTCAGCCGGACAGCTTGAAAACCGCAGGGTCCGGACGCTGCCGGTCAACTTTGCTGTCTGCCTTGCCCCGGCCGACCGAAAGAGACGGCTTTTCGTGCTTCGCTCGGACTGTCCGTCCTCGGTCCCGTTGTTCCGCAACATTACCAAGCTTTCACGCATCCGAAGGGGTCCCGTAATCTGAACTCCCCTATCTCTGTCTGCGAAGCGGGAGAGGCATCGACGATGCCGCCGCCAGAGAACTTACGAAAAGGACGAAGCGCCGGTCGGGCAGCGTCGTTTTCGGGGACCTAGGGAAAAGGATGATTTCGATGCCAGACGTGATCCAGAAGTCCAAGCGCAATCGCCTCCTCGCCGCTGCCCTCGCCGCTGGCGTCGCCGGTTCCGCCTTCGCCGGCGGCGTGATGGTCAACATGGTGCCGAGCTACGCGGCGCCGGTGACCATCGAGGCGCCAATGACGAATTTCGGCTTTGCCGACGTGGTCGAGAAGGTGACGCCCGCCGTCGTGTCCGTCCGCGTCAAGGAAAAGGCGACCGTCGCGATGAACGACACCGACAGCGACCAGGCCAATCCCTTCGAGAACCTCCCCGAAGACCACCCGATGCGCCGCTTCTTCGAGTTCGGCCAGCGCGGCCAGGACGCGCGGCCGGGCGCACCGAAAAAGATGGATCCCCGCCGCGAGAACCGCCAGGCGACCGCGCAGGGCTCGGGCTTCTTCGTCAGCGATGACGGCTTCCTCGTCACCAACAACCACGTTGTCGAGGGCGGCGAGAACTTCACCATCGTCATGAACGACGGCAAGGAGTACGACGCCAAGCTGATCGGCACCGACAAGCGGACCGATCTTGCGGTGCTGAAGGTCGACGCCAAGAACGTCAAGTTCACCTATGTCGAGTTCGGCGACGATGCGAAGGCGCGGGTCGGCGAGTGGGTCGTGGCGGTCGGCAATCCTTTCGGCCTCGGCGGCTCGGTGACGGCCGGCATCATCTCGGCGCGTGGCCGCGACATCGGCGCGGGTCCTTATGACGACTTCCTGCAGATCGACGCGGCGGTGAACCGCGGCAATTCCGGCGGCCCGGCCTTCGATCTTTCCGGCAAGGTGATCGGCGTCAACACCGCGATCTTCTCGCCGTCGGGCGGTAATGTCGGCATCGCCTTCGCCATTCCCGCCTCGACCGCGAAGGGCGTCGTCCAGTCGCTCCGCGACAAGGGCTCGGTGCAGCGCGGCTGGCTCGGCGTGCAGATCGCCTCGGTCACCGGCGACATCTCGGATGCGGTCGGGCTTGCCAACGAGGACGGCGCTATCGTGACGCTGCCGGACAATTCGACCCCGGCGTCGGAAGCGGGCATCAAGACCGGCGACGTCATCACCGCGGTGAACGGCGAGACGGTCAAGGGCCCGAAGGAGCTGGCACGCAAGGTCGCCGAGTTCGCGCCGAACACCTCGATCGACGTCACGGTGTGGCGCGACAACGCGGCCAAGACGATCGCGGTGAAGCTCGGCAACATCGCCAGCCTCGACGAGGCCTCCTCGGCGGCGGGCTCGAGCGACGGCGCTCCGGTCGATCCGTCGGCGCTGTCGGGCTACGGCCTGACGCTGACGCCGTCGGAAGACGGCAGCGGCGTCGTGGTCACCGAGGTCGACCCGTCCTCCTCGGCCGCCGACAAGGGCGTGCAGGCCGGCGACATCATCGTCTCGGTCAACGGCAAGGCGGTGACCTCGCAGGCGCAGGTCCAGTCCGCACTGAAGGAGGCCGACAAGGGCGGCCGCAAGGCGGCGCTGTTCCAGCTGCGCAATGGCGAGCAGAACCGCTTCGTCGCCTTGCCGATCGCCAAGGGCTAAGCGGCCGGGCGAAAGCCCGGTCGTTCGAACGGGGGCGGCGGCTTGGTCCGCCGCCCTTTTTCATGGGGCATGATGAAAGGAGCGCAGCGCCATGGCGTTGTCCGCTGAATCCGCTACATCCCAATCCATGCGAATTCTGATCATCGAAGACGATCGCGAGGCGGCGGCCTACCTCGTCAAGGCGCTGAAGGAAGCCGGCCACGTGCCGGACCATGCGGGCGACGGTGCGTCCGGCTTCCACATGGCCGATACCCGCGACTATGACGTTATGGTGGTCGACCGCATGCTGCCCGAGCGTGACGGGCTGTCGGTGGTCTCGGGCCTGCGCGAGAAGGGCAACGGCACGCCAGCGCTGATCCTCTCGGCGCTCGGCCAGGTCGACGACCGCGTGACGGGCCTCAGGGCCGGCGGCGACGACTATCTCGCCAAGCCTTATGCGATCGCCGAGCTGCTCGCCCGCGTCGAGGTGCTCGGCCGGCGCCGGGGCGGGCGCGACGTCGAGACCGCGTACAAGGTCGGCGATCTCGAGCTCGACCGGCTTTCGCACGAGGTGAAGCGCGGCGGCAAGCCGATCGTGCTGCAGCCGCGCGAGTTCCGCCTGCTCGAATACATGATGAAGAATGCCGGCCAGGTGGTGACCCGCACCATGCTGCTGGAGAATGTCTGGGACTATCACTTCGACCCGCAGACCAACGTCATCGACGTCCACGTCTCGCGGCTGCGGTCCAAGATCGAGCGCGAGTTCGGCTCGCCGTTGCTCCATACGGTGCGCGGTGCCGGCTACATCATGCGCGCCGAGTAGGGCGCGCTACTTGGGGTCGCGCCGGTCGAAGTCGCGTTGCGCCTGCTGGACGTTCCCCGCGTGCTCCAGCGTCCAGACATAGAGGGCGGCGAAGGGGTCGCGCAGCGTCTGGCCGAGCGGGGTGATGGAGTACTCCACCGCCACCGGCGAGGAGGCGATCACCCGGCGCAGGATCAGGCCGTTCCGCTCCAGTCGCCGCAGCGCCTGTGTCAGAGCCTTTTGGGTGATGCCTTCCAACCGACGCCGCAGGGCGTTGAACCGTTGCGGCTGGGTGCAAAGCACGGACAGGATCATGATCGACCATTTGTTGGCGATCTCGTCGAGGATCGGCCGAGTTGCGGAGGCCAGAGCGAACACGGGGTCCGTCGGGTCGTCAAAGGGGATGTGAACGTTCATCGCGGTATCCTCTGATATACCTAGGCGATATGAAGTGCCTAATTGACCCCAGATATACAGGATATACCTAGGAGCTCCACTCAAAATGGAGCATTAACATGTCGAAACTGAACGGGAAGATCGCTGTTATCACCGGCGGCAGCAGCGGGATCGGACTGGCCACCGCAAAGCGGTTCGCCGCAGAGGGCGCCACCGTCCTGATCACCGGGCGCCGGCAGGCGGAACTCGACAGGGCGGTGAGCGAGATCGGTGGGAAGGTCGAGGCGGTGCAGGGCGACGTGACGGTTGCCGCCGATCTGGACCGTCTCCGTATGGCGGTGGCAGCGAAAAGTGGCCGGCTCGACATTCTCGTCGTCAATTCCGGCCAGGCCGAGTATGCGGTGCTGGAAGACAACAGCGAGGAGCACGTCGACAAGATCTTCGGTCTCAACGTGCGGGGGCTGGTGTCCACGGTGCGGACGCTGGTTCCGTTGATGGGCGAGGGCGGTTCGATCGTGCTGATCGGCTCGATCGCCGACGTGATGGGCAATCCGGGCTACGGCACCTACAATGCCAGCAAGGCGGCGGTGCGTTCCTATGCCCGGACGTGGACGGCCGAGCTTTCCGGCCGGGGGATTCGCGTCAACACGCTGAGCCCGGGGCCGATCGACACGCCGATGATGGCGGCGGCCTCCGAGGATATTCGGCAGAAGATTGAGTCGCGCATCCCGATGCGGCGGATGGGACGGCCGGAGGAGGTCGCGGCGGCCGCCCTCTTCCTTGCCTCGGACGAAAGCAGCTACATCGCCGGTGCGGAATTGTGCATCGACGGCGGGCTGACGCAGGTGTGAGGCGAGGGCAGGTGCCCGGTCTCGTGACAGAGAGAAGGGCGCTTGCCATGTTCGACAATTCCGCCGCCATCGCAGCCTCTGCGGCCGCCGTGCAAGCTGTCAGGGCCGATACCTGATGCGGCGGCTGCGGGCCTTGATGCGGATGACGGCCGTCCGCCTCTCGGCGGTCTATCTCGCGCTGTTTGCCATCTTTGCCGTGGTGCTGGTGGTCTACGTCACCGCGACGGCTGGCGGCATCCTGCAGAACCAGAGCCACGAGACCATTTCCGAGGAGATCGCCGAGCTCGGGCAGATCTACCAGAATGGCGGGATCGTTGGCTTGGTGCGGGCGATCGAGCGGCGTTCGCGGCAGCCGGGCGCCTCGCTCTACCTCGTCACCGACGCGACCGGGCGGATTCTTGCGGGCAATGTCGAGAGTCTCGAGCCCGGCGTCCTCGACGACAGCGGCTTTACCGAGAAGGCCTTCGGCTACGAGCGCTTCGCCGACGACGTCAACGACCGCTACCACATGGCGCTCGCCGAGATCGTTAGCCTGCCGAACGGCATGCGCGTGCTGGTCGGGCGTGACCAGAGCGAGCAGGAGCGGTTCCGCTTCATCGTGCAGCGGGCTCTGATCCTGGCGCTGGCGCTGATGGGGGCCGGGGCGCTGTTCGCCTGGTTCGTCGTCGGTCGCCGCGCGCTGCGCCGGCTGGACCAGATGTCGGCGTCGAGCGCGCGGATTCTGGCCGGCGACCTCGGCGAGCGGCTGCCGGTGACCGGGGCGGAGGACGAGTTCGACCGCCTGTCGGCCAACCTCAACACGCTGCTCGCCCGGATCGCCTTGCTGCAGGAGGGCTTGCGCCAGGTTTCCGACAACATCGCGCATGATCTGAAGACACCGCTGACCCGGCTGCGCAACCGCGCCGAAGGGGCACTGGCGGACGCTTCGTCCGGTGGCGATCCGCGGGCGGCGCTGGAGAGCAACATCGCCGAAGCCGACCAGATGATCCGCACCTTCGACGCGCTCCTGATGATCAGCCGCGTCGAGGCCGGCTTCCATCCCGCCGAGAAGGACGCGACGGACGTCGCCGCGATCGTCGCCGATGTCGCCGAGCTCTACGAGCCGCTGGCCGAGGATGCCGGCGGGCGCCTGGAGGTCCGGGTATCGGGGCCGGTCGAGGCGCATGCCAGCCGCGAGCTGATCAGCCAGGCGCTCTCGAACCTCATCGACAACGCCCTGAAATACGCGCCGCGGGAGGGTGCCGAGACCGTCGTGACCGTCGGCCTCGAGAAGCGGGGCGAGCGCTGCCTGCTGTCGGTCGCCGACAATGGTCCCGGCATTCCCGAGGACAAGCGCGGCCGCGTGCTGGAGCGGTTCTATCGGCTCGACGACAGCCGTTCCAAGCCGGGCTCCGGGCTCGGCCTGTCGCTGGTCCAGGCGATCGCGCAATTGCATGGCGGGCATGTTTCGCTTGAGGATGCCGGCCCGGGCCTTAAGGTCGTGCTCGACTTCCCCCTCGACGGAAAGGCCCGCGACGATGCCCGAAGGACCGACGCCGGCTGACGGCCTGAGGATTGGCGGCACGGCACAGCTGCTGCCGCTCGATTCGGCACGCGCCGCGGCGTGGATCGACGACCTCCACCGGCGTGCAGACGAGGACGGCTGCGCGCGCCTGTCCGCGCTCCTCGCGGTGCCGGGCGCGGACCGCGACCGGCTCGGGGCGGTGCTCGACCTTTCCGGCCATCTCAACGCCATCCTGCTCGCGCGGCCGGACTGGCTGGAGCAGCTGTTCGACGGTGATGCGCGCGCGCGGATCCACGCTATCATCGCGGGCCTTAGCGCTTTGCCAGGCGAGGCCGCGACCGAGAGTTCGCTGATGACGCTGCTGCGCGAGGCCAAGCGCGAGGCCTCGATGCTGATCGCGCTGCGCGACCTCTTCGGCGCGGCGGACGGGCGCGAGACCACCGCCGACCTCTCGGGCCTTGCGGAGGCCGCGGTGCGGGCGGCGGTGCGCTTTCTGCTCCTGGATCTACACGGCCGGGGAAAGCTGTCGCTGCCAGATCCGTCTCGACCGGAAACCGGCTGCGGCCTCTTCGTGCTCGGCATGGGCAAGCTCGGCGGGGGCGAGCTGAACTATTCCAGCGACATCGACCTCATCGTCCTGTTCGATCCCGAGGCCCCGGCGATCCTCGACGCGGACGAGGCGATCGACCTGTTCTCGCGGGCGGTGCGGCGCTTGATCCGGATGATCGGCGAGCGCACCGGCGACGGCTACGTCTTCCGCACCGATCTCCGGCTGCGGCCGGACCCCGGCGCCATGCCGCTGGCCATCCCGGTGCCCGGCGCCATCGCCTATTACGAGGCGTCGGGCCGCAACTGGGAGAGGGCGGCGATGATCAAGGCGCGCTGCGTGGCCGGCGATGCGGCGGCGGCCGCCGCCTTCCTCGACGAGATGACGCCCTTTGTCTGGCGCAAATATCTCGACTTCGCCTCGATCGCCGAGATCCAGGCGATGAAGCACCGGATCGACCGGCACCGCGGCTTCGATGGCGTGGCGGTGGCCGGGCACAACGTCAAGCTCGGGCCGGGCGGCATCCGCGAGGTTGAGTTCTTCGCGCAGACCCAGCAGCTGATCGCCGGCGGAAGGGCGCCGGGGCTGAGGCTGCGGCGGACGGAGGAGACGCTGCTGGCGCTGGCCGGCGGCGGCTGGATCGACCGCGCGGTCGCCGACGAGCTGATCGAGGCCTACTGGTTCCTGCGCCGCGTCGAGCATGCCATCCAGATGGTCGCCGACGATCAGACCCACACGCTGCCCGAGGACGTGCCCGGCCTCGAGCGGGTCGCGCGGCTGGCGGGATTTGCCGATCTCGAAGGCTTCTCCGGCGCCTTGCTCGGCCGGATGCGGGCGGTGGAGCGGCGGTTCTCGCAGCTCTTCGCCGGCGAGGAGAGGGGATCGGACGCGCCGTCGGTCGACAGCCTGCTCGGCGGCGAGGAGGATGCGGCCTTGCTCGAACGCCTCAGCGCGATCGGCTTCCAGCGCCCCGGCGACGTTGCCCGGATGCTGCGCAACTGGGGCGAGGGGCGTACGCGCGCGACCCGCGCAGAGGCGACGCGCCAGCATCTGGCGCGGGTGCTGCCGGCCTTGCTCGCGGCCTTCGCCAAGGCCGGCGACCCGGACGCGGCGATGGCGAGCTTCGACGGCTTTGTTGCCAAGCTCCCGGCAGGGCTGCAGTTCTTCTCGCTGATCGCCTCCAATCCGCGGCTGCTCGATCTGCTGGCGCTGATCATGAGCGCGGCGCCGCGCCTGGCCGAGACGATCTCGCACCGGCCGCACGTCTTCGATGCGCTGCTGGAACCGGCTTTCTTCCGCGAGATGCCGCGCGCCGCCGATCTCGCGGAGCGCCTCGCCGCCTTCCTCGTCGAGGCCGACGGCTACGAGGACCGGCTGATCCGGCTGCGCATCTTCACGTCGGAGCAGAAGTTCCTCGTCGGCGCGCGGCTTTTGGTGGGCGCAATCGAGGGCGAGGCGGCAGGCCGTGGATACTCGGCCATCGCGGACGTGGTGCTGGCCGCGGCGTTCGCGGCGGTCCAGGCGGATTTCGCCGAGCGGCACGGGAAGGTGCCGGGCGGCCGCGTGGTGCTGCGCGGCATGGGCCGGCTCGGCAGCCGCGAGATGACGGCGGGCTCCGACCTCGATCTGCTGCTGCTCTACGACCACGACGCCGAGGCCGAGGAGTCCGACGGCCCGAAGCCGCTGCCGGTCAGCGTCTACTACATCCGCCTGACGCAGCGGCTGATCGCGGCGCTGACGGCGCCGATGGGGGAGGGCGTGCTCTACGACGTCGACTTCCGCCTCCGCCCCTCTGGCAACAAGGGCCCGCTCGCCACCCATGTCGACGCCTTCCGGCGGTATCAGGAGACCGAGGCCTGGACCTGGGAGCGGATGGCGCTGACCCGCTCGCGCAACCTGGCCGGCGATGCGGATCTCTGCGCGGCGGTGGACGAGACGGTGCGCGACGTCATCGCCGCGCCGCGCGATGCCGACACCTTGCGGGCCGACGTCGCGGCGATGCGGGCGCGGCTGTTGCGGGACAAGCCGCCCCGGGGTGCCCTCGATCTGAAACGGCTTTCCGGCGGGCTGACGGACCTCGAATTCCTCGCGCAATGGGCGGTGCTCGAGGGTCTCGTCGGCGCGGACATGGTCGGAGCGCCGACCGCGCAGGTGCTGGCCGCGCTCGATGATCTGCCAGCCTTACGGATTGGTAAGGCGGCAGTCAGTCTGCGTTCATCGATGGACGCCTACACCAGGGTCATTCAACTGACCCGGCTCGGCCCGTCCGATGTCCAGGGGATCGCCTCTCTTCCGCAAGGCCTCGCCGAGCGGGTGGCGAAAGCCCTCGGCGTCGACGGGTCCGAGGGGATCGAGCCGGTCATTGGAGAAACCGCGGCCCTCGTGCGTTCCACGTTCGAGCGGCTGCTTCCCCTGGTTTCCGAGGACGGCGTCTGAAGCCGCCCGGAGTGCACCCCGCGGTGCAGAAGGAGTTCACATGAACCGAATCAAGCAGCTCGTCCTGTGCGGCGTCGTCATGACCATCGGCGCGTCCGGCTTCGCTTACGCGCAGCCCGCGACCCCGCCGGCGCCACCGGCCGCCGCCGCCCCAGCGCCGGATGCCGCCGCGCCTGGCGCCACCGCGCCCAATGAGGCGATGTCCGACGAAGCGATGCCGGGCGACGAAATGCAAGGCGACGCCATGGCCGGCGATGATGACGACGACGCCGATGACGCAGACGTCAGGCCGATGCCGGGCCCGGGTGCTTCGGCCGAAGAGGGCCAGCGCGGCCGGCGTGGACCGATGGGCTGGATGGACAAGAACCAGGACGGCACCATCGACAAGGCCGAGTTCCAGGCCGGCAAGCTCGAGCGCCTGAAGGCGGCCGACACCAATGGCGACGGCACGCTGTCCGAGGACGAGCTCGAGGCCATGGTCCTGAAGCAGATGGCCGAGCGCCGCGCGGCGCGGATGATGAAGCGCCTCGACATCGACGGCGACGGCGTCGTCACGCTGGCCGAGAGCGAGGGCATGCGCGACAAGCGCTTTGCCGTTCTCGACCTCAACAATGACGGCAAGATCGACGCCCGCGAACTGCGCGAGGCGCACCGCGGCGTCGGCCCGTCCATGAAGGGTCACGGCATGAAGGGCCATGGCAAGGGTCCGCACGGCGAGGGCCGCCATCACGGCGGGCGTCACGACGGCGGCATGGAAGGGCGTCACCACCACGGCAAGTCGATGGGAGGCCCGCGCGGCGAATAATCTGCCGGCCACCTAAGACAAGGACGACATGAGAAAGGCCCCGGAGCGATCCGGGGCCTTTTCTGCGGGCGGTCTTTATTGGGGCGGTGGGGGGGTCAGGTGTTTCCGGCGTCAGGCAGCTTCGGCGCGATAGCTGTCGACCGGGGCGACGAAGCGGGCATCCAGCGGCAGCCGGACCGACACCACGGTGCCGATGCCGACCTGCGAGGCGATGCGCATGGTGCCGCCGTGCAGCTCGACCAGCGAGCGAGCAATGGCGAGGCCAAGGCCGGTGCCCTTGTTGGTGCGCGTCAGCTCGTTTTCCACCTGCTCGAACGGGCGGCCAAGGCTGCCGAGGGCGGTGCGCGGGATGCCGATGCCGGAATCGCGGATGGTGATGACCGCCGTCTCGCCGATCTGGCGGGCCCTGAGATCGACGGTGCCTCCGGGATCGGTGAACTTCACGGCGTTGGCGAGGAGGTTGAGGAGGATCTGCTTGGTGGCGCGGCGGTCGGCGGCCAGATTCAGCTGGCGCGGCACGACGGTGCGCAAGGCCAGCCGCTTCTGCTCGGCCTGGATCTCGACGAAGCGCGTCGCCTCGACGATGATCTCGCTGAGGTCGATCGGCTCGGGCGAGAGCATCAGGCGTCCCGCCTCGATCTTCGACATGTCGAGGATGTCGTTGATCAGCTTCAGGAGGTAGTGGCCGCTGTCGTGGATGTCGGCGGCATATTCGGTGTATTTGGCCGAACCGATCGGGCCGAAGGAGCCGTCGCGCATGATCTCGGAGAAGCCGATGATCGCGTTGAGCGGCGTGCGCAGTTCGTGGCTCATATTGGCGAGGAAGGTGGTCTTGGCGCGGTTGGCGCCTTCCGCCCGCTCCTTCTCGACGATGTAGGACTCGTTGACGTCGGACAGCTGGCGGGCCTTCGCCTCGGCATCGCGGCGGGCGGCGGAGAGATCGTTGATGGTCGCCATCAGGCGGCGCTCGGAATCGCTGAGGCGTTCCTGGTGGACCTTCAGCTGGGTGACGTCGGTGCCGATGGAGACGAAGCCGCCATCGCTGGTGCGTCGCTCTGAGACCTGCAGCCAGCGCCCGTCGGCGAGCATCGCCTCGGCCGCACGCTCGCCGGCGACGAAGCTCGGGCTGGTCAGTTGGCGCGTCTCGATCGGCTTGCGGGCGCGCGCCATCACGGTCTCGTAGCTGGTGCCTGCGGTCACCTCGGCATCGGCGAGGCCATAGACCTCCTGGTATTTCTTGTTGCACAGCACCAGGCGGCCGCGGCTGTCCCAGAGGACGAAGCTCTCGGAAATGTTCTCGACGGCGTTCTGAAGGCGGGTGTTCGCCTCGTCGGTGCGCTTGGCCAGCGCATGCTGCTCGGAGACGTCGACGGCGACGCCGATGACGTGGATCTCGTTCTCGGCGTTGCGGGTGACCTCGGCACGGGCGCGGAGCCAGATGTACTGGCCGTCGCTGCGGCGCATGCGGAAGGAACGGTCGAGGTTCACGACCTTGCCGGAGGCCGCGGCGCGGGCGACCTGGAACAGGCTGCCATCGTCGGGGTGGAGAAGCTGGGCAACCTCGGAGAAGGACAGGACGCCGTTCTTGGCGGGCATGCCGAGGATCTCGTACATCGAGCGCGACCAGTACATGCGGCCGCGGGCAAGGTCCCAGTCCCAGAGGCCGCAGCGGCCGCGCGACAGAGCGGTGTCGACCCGCTGGTGCGCCATCATGTAGAGCGCGTCGGCCTCGCGCGCCCGGACGGTCTGGCGGAAGTAGGCGTAGAGCACGACCAGCATCACGAGGCTGGTGAGGGCGAAGAGGGTGACGTTGATCGAGACCGAGCGGCGCCAGTCGGCGTAGAGGTCGCTCTCCTTCTGGATGAAGGTGATCGAGCCGAGCGGGGCGGCGAGGGTGGCGCTGGAGACGAGGGCCGGCTCACCCTCGAAGGTCGTCTCGATGACGCCGGCGCGCTCGCCGAACATCATCAGCGGCTGGATGCCGGATAGAAGCGTATCGAGGCTGGCGCCGAGGTGGCGCTCATAGCCCGGCAAGGCGCCGACGACGGTGCCGGCGGGATCGGCGATGATGGCGAAGCGGCCGTTCTCGATCAGCTCGCTCGGCAGAGCGCTGGTGAGGAGGGCGTCGGCTTCGTCGGCGAGCGTCGCGCCTTCCAGCGGGGCGGCGTTGACCAGCGCGGCGCGCTCGGCGCGCATCAGGCTGGCGCCGATCTTAAGGCTCTGGATCGCCTCGTCCTCGACCAGCCGCCGATCCTCGACCAGCGACAGGAAGCGGGCGATCGCGAGAACCGCGAGGAAGCAAACGATGAGGATGGGGATAGCGCGCCGCAGCGCCGGTTCCGCCGACATGAGCGTCCCGGTATGGCTGGGTCGAACGAGCCCCCTGGCCCGAAGGACGATGTCCGAAAAACGTTTCAGCAGACCCTCGAATCGGGACAAGCGTCCCCCTGCCGGTACGCTTGCTGCGTCCGCACCCATGCCGCCAAACCTTTGAAAGACCCCGTGGTGATCCGGCACGCCGCACATCCGAATCACCGCCACTTGATCAGACGCGAATCACCTTGTCCATACCTTGAGAAAAGGTGAATTTTTACCATTGACTTGGAGTCAATCAGCCCAAAGATCTATCCACAATATCGCGAAGATCCACCGAAAGGTTATTCTTTTCAGCCAGTTGAGCAAGGACAACCCGGGCCTGCTCGCGGCGGCCCTGCTCGAAGCAACGCCATGACCGAAAGGCCGTGGCGAGGCGTGCCGAGATCTGCGGATTGAGTTCGTCGAGCGAGTGAATCATTTCGGCCACCCAGGCATATCCGGCCCCGTCGGCGCGGTTGAACCCGACCTGATTGCCGGCCGCGAAAGCGCCGATCAGCGCCCGCGCCCGGTTGGGGTTGGCGAGCTGGAATTTCGGATGGGCGGCCAGCGCCTTCACCGTCTCGAGCGCCTCGGCGGTCGGTGCCGTGGCTTGCAGCGAGAACCATTTGTCGATGACCAGCGCATTGTTCTCGAAGCGGTCGTAGAAGTCGGCGAGCGCCTGGTGCGTCGCCGGGGCATCGGGGAAGCGGTGGCAGAGGACGGTGAGGGCGACCAGCCTGTCCGTCATGTTGCGCGCGTCGGCGTACTGTTCGGCGGCAAGGTCCGGCTGGCCGGCGGCGGCCGAGAGGAAGTCGAGCACGGCATTGCGCAGCGACCGGCGGCCGGCGCTCGCCGCGTCCGGCGCGAAGTCGGCGGCGTCGGTGAGCTCCGCCCGCAAGGCGGTGAAGGCAGTGCGGCCGCGCTCGCCGATGGCGCCAATGATCGCCATGCGCGCGGTGTGGATGACGTCGGGGTCGACGTTGTCGCCGATCAGCCGGGCGATGTCGGCCTCGCTCGGCAGCGCCAGCGTCTGCGCGCGCAAGGCTGGCTCGAGCGACGGGTCGGTGGCGGTGGCGACGAGCGCATCGACGATCGCCGGATCGATGGTCGGGGCGCGGCCGCCGCGGGCGTCGCGGGCCGCCGCCTCCAGCGCCTCGCCGGCGAGATCGGACAGCGCCCGCCAGCGGTTGAAGGGATTGGGATCGAGCCGCGCCAGCGCCAGCCGGTCGGCGCCGCTCTGGGCAAAGCGCAAGGTCACCGGCGCGGAGAAGTCGCGCAGGATCGAGACGTAGGGCCGCTCGCCGAGGCCCTCGAACACCACGGTCTCCTCCGCCTCCCGCAGGTGGATCACGTCGCCCTCGACCTCGGCGCCGTGCAGCGGCCGTGCCGCCATGTCCTGTCCGTTCGATCCGACGAGTCCGAAGCGGACCGGCAGGTGCATCGGCTTCGTGCCGGTGCGGGCGGTGCCCTGGGCGAGGGACTGACCGAGCGTCAGGGTCAGCTGGCCGAGCGCTGCGTCATACTCCTCGCGCACCGACAAGGTCGGCGTGCCCGCCTGGTCGTACCAGAGCGCGAACTGGCTGAGGTCGGCGGAGGTCGCGTCCTCGAAGCAGCGGATGAAGTCCTCGATCGTCGCCGCATCGCCGTCGTGCCGGTCGAAATAGAGGTCCATGCCCTTCCGGAAGCCGTCGGCCCCGAGAATGGTCTCGATCATCCGCACGAGCTCGGCGCCCTTGTCGTAGATCGTCGCGGTATAGAAGTTGGAGATCTCGCGGTATTCCCGCGGCCGGACGGGGTGCTGCAGCGGCCCTTGGTCCTCCGGGAACTGGTGCGCCTTCAAGCCGCGCACCGAGGCAATGCGCTTGACCGCCGCCGAGCGCTCGTCGGCCGAGAATTCCTGGTCGCGGAAGACCGTAAGGCCTTCCTTCAGGCAGAGCTGGAACCAGTCGCGGCAGGTGATGCGGTTGCCGGTCCAGTTGTGGAAGTATTCGTGCGCAATCACCGTCTCGACGCCGGCATAGTCGGCATCGGTGGCGCTCTCGGGGTCGAGCAGCACGTATTTATGGTTGAAGACGTTGAGCCCCTTGTTCTCCATGGCGCCCATGTTGAAGTCGGAGATCGCCACGATCGAGAACACGTCGAGATCGTATTCCCGGCCGAAACGCTGCTCGTCCCAGACCATCGAGCGCTTCAGCGCGTCCATGGCGTAGAGCGATTCGTGCGCGCGGCCCTTCTCGGTGTAGATCGCCAGCGCGACGCGGCGCCCCGAGGCGGTGGTGAAATGGTCGTCGAGCCGGTCGAGGTCGCCCGCGACGAGAGCGAAGAGGTAGGCGGGCTTCGGGTGCGGGTCGTCCCAGACGGCGAAGTGGCGGCCGCCCTCAAGCAGCCCGTGCTCGCCGGGATTGCCGTTCGACAGGAGCACCGGGACGCTCGCCTTGTCCGCCTCGAGCCGCACCCGGTAGGTGGCGAGGACATCAGGTCGGTCGAGGAAATAGGTGATGCGGCGAAAGCCTTCGGCCTCGCACTGGGTGCACCAGACGCCGTTCGAGCGGTAGAGGCCCATCAGCTTGGTGTTGGCGGCCGGATCGAGCCGGGTGCCGATGGCGAGCGAGAAGCGGCCCGCGGCCGGCAAGCCGGAGACCGACAGTTCGCGCGGGCTGGCGGTATCCGCCGCGGGTGCGACGGCGACGCCGTCCAGCGTCAGCGAGGCCAGCGCCAGCTCGTCGCCGGCGAGCACCAGCGGCGCCGATTCCAGCGTGCCGGCGCGCCGCTCCAGCACCAGCGTGGTCAGGACGTCGGTGTGCCCGTCGAACAGTTGAACAAGCATGTCGACCGTGTGCACGACGAAATCGGTCGGGCGATAGTCCTCGAGGCGGATGGCAAGGCCCTGTTCGGTGCGCAGCATGGAGAATCCTTCGGAGCGGCCAGCGTTTGGTCAGCCGGGATAGACTGCCCCGCGGGGTTTGCAAATGGCGCGCGGCGCCTGAGTAACTGTAAGCCTGCATTCTTCGGCTGTAACCGTCTTCCGCAGCTTCGGCCCGGCGGCCTCGATGACGAAGCGGCAAGGCGGGAGACAAATGGTGACGCCGGCGGCCGGCGACGGCGGTTGCCACGGCCGGCGGCCTCGGCGACAAGGGACACGGGCGCCAGCGCAGCCGGACTGGCCGGCATCACGCCGCGCCCGGCGAGAAGGCGGCGCGGACGTGCTGCCGAGAGGCATGAGCGGCATGAGCAGAGCAGTGGCGAGCGGGCTCCAATCGGACCCGGCGCGGGGCATCGGACTGAAGATCATCTCGGTGGTGGTCTTCGTCGGGATGCAGACCTTCATCAAGCTGTCGGGCGACGACATTCCCCCCGGCCAGATCGTCTTCTTCCGCTCGTTCTTCGCGCTCATCCCCGTCGTCGCCTATCTCGCTTGGCTCGGCGATCTCGGCACGGCGCTGAAGACCGACGACCTGCCGGGCCATGTCTGGCGCGGGGTGATCGGCGTCACCTCGATGTCGCTCGGCTTCTTCGCGCTGACGCGGCTGCCCTATCCCGAATGGATTTCGATCTCCTACGCCTCGCCGCTCCTCACCGTCGTCTTCGCCGCGGTGTTCCTGAAAGAGGTCGTGCGGCTCTACCGCTGGTCGGCGGTGCTGGTCGGCCTCGTCGGCGTGCTGGTGGTGGCGCTGCCGAACCTCACCTTCTTCGAGGCCGGCTTCGACCGGGCGCAGGCGGTCGGCATCCTCGCTTCGCTGGGCTCTGCCGCCGTCGCGGCCGTCGCGATGATCCAGGTGCGGCGCCTGGTGCGGCACGAGAAGACGGCGACGATCGTCATCTATTTCTCGCTGACCTGCTCGGCGATCTCGCTGGTCAGCTTGCCCTTCGGCTGGGTCTGGCCGACGCCGGGCCAGGCCTGCGTCCTGGTGCTCGCCGGCCTCTGCGGCGGCGTCGGGCAGCTGCTCCTGACCGCCTGCTACCGCTACGCCGACGCCTCGACCATCGCGCCGTTCGAGTACACCTCGCTGATCCTCGCGGTCGGGCTCGGCTACTTTCTGTTCGCCGAGGACGTCACCTGGACGACGCTCCTCGGCTCGCTGATCGTCGTCGGCGCCGGCATCTTCATCATCTACCGCGAGCACCGCCTCGGCATCGAGCGCAACAAGGCGCGCAAGGTCTCGCCGCCGGCGGGGTGAGCGTACCGGGAACGAGCGCCTTTGCGGCCCGCCAGCCAGGCCGTTTCATTGGCGTAGGGCGGCCGGGCCTGTCGAAGCTGCTGCCTCAGGCGTTCTGCGGCGCGCTCTCAGCGCGCGGATCGAGCGCGAAGGAGGCGGGGGTCTGGGTCCGCGCCAGCGGCGTCGTCTGGAAGTCCGACCGCTCGGAAGCCGGCGGCGCACTGCGGCGGAAGGTGCGGTAGTAGGCATAGCCGGCGAAGATCGCATGCGCGGCGCCGGTGGCCGCGAAGATGCCGGAGGGGCCGAAAGTCTCCATCAGCCAGGCGGCGAGCAGCGGCCCGCCCATGGTGCCGAAACCGTAGAGGATGAGAAGGCCGCCGGAGACCTTCACGAAGTCCTCCGGCCTTGCATAGTCGTTGGCGTGCGCGACCGTCAGCGAATAGGCGGGGTAGATGACACCGCCGAGGATGAAGGCGGTGGCGAACAGCCAGTAGGCATTGCCGCTTTGCGACACGAGCGCGACGAGTGCGATGGCGACGCCGATGAGGCCGGCGACGGTCATCACGTAGCGACGGTCCATGCGGTCGGACATCCGCCCGAGCGGGTATTGGAAGACGATGCCGCCGGCCATGGTGGCGGCGAGGAGCGTCGCGATCTCGGTGTTGGAGAAGCCGAGGCGCTGGCCGAACACCGGCGACATGTTGTTCCAGGCGCCCGACAGGACACCGGCAAGGAACACCCCGACCGCTGCCGCCGGCGAGTTGCGGTAGATCAGCTTGAGGTCGAGGCTGGTCGTCGTCAGCGGCTTGGGGGAGGGCGCCTTGGACAACGCGGTCGGGATCACCGCCAGTGCGAACAGGATGGCGCAGATCATGAACGGCGTCGTCAGCTCGGGGCGCGAGAGCGGCATGATGTACTGGCCGCCGGCCATCGCGAGCATCGAGATGATCATGTAGAGCGAGAACACTCGGCCACGGGTGTCGTTGGTGACGCGCTCGTTCAGCCAGCTCTCGATGATCATGTAGCTGCCAGCCAATGCGAAGCCGGCAAGGCCCCGGATCAGGATCCAGGCGATCGGGTGCACGATCATCGCCAGCATCAGGACGCCGATGGCCAGCACCGCGCAGAGGCTGGAAAAGGTCCGCACGTGTCCGGCCTGGCGCACGATGCGCGGCACGACGAGGCAGCCGATGGTGAAGGCGATGGCGTAGCCGGTGCCGAGCAAGCCGATCTCGTAGGTCGACCAGCCCTCGATCGCGCCGCGAACGGGGAGGAGAATGCCCTGCAGACCAGCACCCGCCATCAGGAAGAAGGTCGAGATCAGCAGCGAGACGATCGGCAGAAGGGCGGTCATGGCAGGCTTTCGACGGGGGCCGATGCGGCTCGGCGACCATAAGAGGTTCGCCGCCTCATCGACAGGCAGGATTGCGACTCCGGGTCGACCGCGAACCGACATCGCGGCCGGAAAGCTTCTTCGCGGGCGCAGCAAACCGGGCGGTCGTTCCCTAGCGCATGGCCGGTGATTTGGACAGCACCGTGTCAGCGGGCTCGGCCAAACTTCGCCAGGCGCTCGGGCTGGTGCCGGCGACCCGGCGGAATTCGCGGTTGAAGTTGGACTTGGTGAGGAATCCGACGTCGAGCATGATCTCAGTGACCGAGCGGTCCGTGCTGACCAGCATCCGGCAGGCCTCGGCGATGCGGAATTCATTGACGTATTGCGAGACGTTTCGGCCCGTCGCCCGGTTGATCGCGCCGGAAATGCGGCGCGCGGGAATGCCGGCCCGGCGGGCCAGCCGATCGAGGCTAAGCTCGGGATCGCGAAACAGCCGGCGTTCAACCATCATCGCCTCGACCCTCGCAAGGACCGCGGCGTCTTCGCCCGCGTCGATGGACGGCGTTTCAGGCGAGGTCGTGACGGTTTCTGCCTGGGGCTGGCTGCGGCCGCCCACCAGCCCCGCAAAGCCGATGGCGATCAGGCCGCCGAGATTGGCGATGGCGACGATCAAAGCTGCATGCGCGCCGCTGGACCATTCGAGGTCGATTGCCACGAGGAGGTCGGTGACGGCCGACGCCACCAAGGCACCGGCGGCCAGCAGCATGGCCCGATGGGCCGGGGCGGCACCCTCGAGCCGCGCCTGGCCGAGCCCGTCGGGCCCGGCGCGGGCAAGCTGCAGCAAGCTGCCGGCGTAGAAAAGAAAGATCAGGACCAGGGCTGCGTCGATCGCCGCGCGCCAGAACAGCACGAGCAGCGCGACGAACAGGGGCGGCAGGGCGTGCAGCCAGAGTTGTGGACCTTCCTGCCGCGACAGGCCGCCGAAACTGGCATAGACCAAGGCCGGGCCCGCGGCAGCGGTGACCGGCAGGATCGGCCGCACCCAGTCGATGCCATAACCCCAGCGCAGGCCGAGCAGCACCGATTGCAGGATGCAGGCTGCAATCAGGGCCAGAAAGACCGGCCGGCTGCCGTTCTCCTGCCGCACGAGCTCGCCGAGCAGCAGCGCCAGCAGGATGGCAATGACGAAAGGCAGCGGTATCGAGGGCATGACCAGCGTCTGCGAGGAATAGGCGCTGCCACATTGGCCTGTTTCGCGATCCAGGACGACCTCGAACCGGTTTCAGGTCGCGGGATTTCCTGTCGCTGGCCATCATTTCCCGAGGGATCGGGCTTGGCCGATCAGGGATCGATGGCACAATGAGGATCTTCGAAACGTCTCTCGCCTTTCTGGCAGGCTGCTTTCTCGCGATGATGGCGATGACCGCGACCTCGAATGCTGCTGGCTTTCAATGGGCGGAGGCGGCCGATCCGGGCGACAGCCCGTTGGCGCTCGGCATCTGGTATCCGAGCGCTGCACCAGTGCCCGCGGTGCCGAACACGCCGTTCCGCCAGGCGTTGGCGATCGACGCTCCGGTCGCCGGTGAGAACCTGCCGGTCGTGGTGATCTCGCATGGCTATGGCGGCTGGCTCGGTGGCCACGCCGATACGGCGAAGGTGCTGGCCGAAGCGGGCTACGTCGTCGTCGCGATGACCCATACCGGCAACAACTACAAGGACAACGCCGCGCCGGCTTCGCGCTGGATGATCGATCGGCCGCGCCACGTCGCCCGCACCGTCGACTTCATGCTGCGGGACTGGAAGGGCCGGGGGCATCTCGATGCCCGGCGCATCGGTCTGTTTGGTTTCTCCGCCGGCGGTTACACTGCACTTGTCTCCGTCGGCGGCGCTCCCGACATTGCCGGCGTGCCGGACTACTGCAACGCGCACCCTGCTGACTATGTCTGCGTCAGCGGGATCCTTGGCGACATCGCGAAGATCGGCGCACCGAAGATGTCAGCATCCGCCTTCGTAAACGAGCCGCGGATCAGGGCGGCGGTGATCGCGGCACCGGGCCTTGGCTTTGCCTTTACCGCGGATGGGCTGAAAGAGGTGCGGGTGCCGATCCAACTCTGGTCGGGCGAGAAGGACGATCGCGTGTCGACGGCCGAAAACGCCGCCCACGTGCGCGACGCCTTGCCGGTGGAGCCGGAGTTCCACGCGGTGCGTGGCGCGGGACATTTTACCTTCATGGCGCCGTGCAAGCCGGAACTTCAGACGCTGGAGCCCGCGGTCTGGGCGGAAATCTGCACGGACGGGGACGGGTTCGACCGCGCCTTGTTCAAGCAGCATTTCAACACGGCGGTCGTCGCTTTCTTTGGCCGGGCGATGCCGGCAGCCTCTGCCGTCAGCAGCGCGAGTCGCTGACGGCACCCTGGATGACAGGCGGCGCCGTCCGCTCCTTCTCCGCACTTGGCTCAGGTCGCGTAGTCAATCGCCGCAAGGTCGGCGAGAAGCCCGGGACCCGCGGGCTGCCAGCAGAGCGTTGTCCGGGTCTGCGCACTCGAGGCGGCAAGGTCTGCGCTGGCGAACCGCGCCAGCCAGCCGAAATGCGCGTCGGCTTCGTCAGCTGAAAGCGAGACGGTCGGCACGCCGAGACCCGCGCCGATGGCACCGGCGATCTCGCGCAGCGAAATGCCTTCCTCGGCGACGGCGTGATAGCGCGCGCCGGGCTCGCCGCGCTCGAACGCCAGCCGGTATAGGCGGGCGACGTCGAGGACATGGCCGGCCGACATCCGGTTGGTGCCGTCGCCGAGATAAGCCGACATGCCCTTCTGGCGGGCGAGCGCGATGAAGGCGGTGACGAGGCCTTGCTTCACCGTATTGTGGACCTGCGGAAGCCGCACCACGGAGACGTTGACGCCGGCCGCCAGCATAGAGGCGCCTGCGCGCTCCGAGGCGGTGCGCGGGTTCGGGTGGTCCGGGTCAAAACGGTCCTCCGTCGCCAGCTGCCCCGGCGCGCCGTTGCCCATGCCGGTGCTCGACGTGATGACCAGCGGACGCTCAGATCCGCCGAGCGCCGCGCCGAGGGCCGAGATCGCCCGGCGATCCTTTTCGCAATTGGCGGCGAAGTTCGTGAAGTCGTGGTCGAAGGCGGTGTGGATGACGCCGTCCGCTTGTGCGGCGCCGCTGCGCAGGCTCTCGAGGTCCTCGATGTCTCCGCGGTGGACTGTTGCGCCGGCCGCCTCGAGCGACGCCGCGCCGGCATCCGACCGCGTGAGGCCGAGCACCGCGTGGCCGGCTCCGAGGAGTTCGGGAATGATGGCGGAGCCGATGAAGCCGGTCGCGCCGGTGAGGAAGATTTGCATGGTCGGGGTCTCCGAATTTTCTGGGACCCTCGGAATGGGCTAACTCTTCATCCTGTTAAAGTGGTGACCTTATAATGGTATAATGACTGACGGGATCGCGATGGCTGCTCTGTCCGACAATCTCCTCGGCGCCTATCTCCGCGACCGCCGGGCGCGTCTCGACCCCGCGTCTTTTGGTTTTACCGGGCGACGGCGCACGCCCGGCCTGCGGCGCGAGGAGGTGGCGCAGCGCGCCAATATCAGTGCCACGTGGTACACCTGGCTGGAGCAAGGGCGCGGCGGCGCGCCCTCGGCCGACGTCCTCAACCGCATCGCCGGCGGGCTGATGCTGACCGAGACGGAGAGAGAACATCTCTTCATGCTGGCGCTCGGGCGCCCACCGGAGCGCCGCTATCACCCGGCATCCTCGGTGACGCCAAGGCTGCAGCGGCTGCTGGATTCGCTCGAGGCCAGCCCGGCTCTGGTCAAGACCGCGACCTGGGAGGTCGTCGCCTGGAACCGCGCCGCCGCGGTGGTGCTGACGGATTACGGCGCGCTGCCGCCGGGCGAGCGCAACATCCTGCGCCGGGTCTTCTGCGACCCCAAGGTGCGGGCCGCGCAGCACGACTGGGATGCCCTCGCGCGGTTCGTGGTGGGTGCGTTCCGCGCTGATGCCGCGCGGGCTGGGGCGGTGTCGGAGGTGGCCGATCTCGTCGACGAGCTTTGCCGGGTCAGCCCCGAGTTCGCCGCACTGTGGCGCGAGCACGACGTCCACGCCGAGGGGGAGGGGCTGAAGCGGCTGAACCATCCCGTCCTCGGTGCGATCGAGCTTGAATTCTCCGCCTTCGCTGTCGACGGGCGACCGGACCTCGGGATGATCGTCTACAACCCGGTGTCGCCATCCGTCGCAGCCGAGATCCGCGCGCTGACTGGCCGGCCGCAAGGCGTCGGCACCGACGCCTGAACCGGGGTCCCGCCGCTTATCGGCCGATGCCGCGCTGGTGCAGATTCGCACCCGGCGGAACGATTCTCAGCCTGCCGGCGCCATCAACTCGTCGAGCCGCGCTTTCACGGCCTGAAGATCGCGCCAGGCGAGCTTTTTCTGGTTCGGGTGCTTCAGCAGGTAGGTCGGGCTCAGCATGGGCAGAGCAGGGATCGATTCGTTGCAGTCCACGCCGAAACTGTAGGTCTGCCACTGGCCGCGCAGGCGCAGGAAGCTTTCGTCGAGGTTGAGGATCGCCTTGGCGGCATAGGGGCCGAAGCAGACGACGAGTTTCGGCTGCACGAGTTCGATCTGGCGGGCGATGAAGGGCTGGCAGATCTGCGTCTCGATCGGGGTCGGCGGGCGGTTGCCGGCCGGCCGCCACGGCACGGCATTGGCCAGCCGGACATCCTCGCGCGTGAGGCCGATCGCCTGGAGCATCCGGGTCAGTAGCTGACCGGACTTGCCGACGAAGGGCTCGCCGGCGACATCCTCGTCGCGGTCCGGCGCCTCGCCGATGAGCATGATGTCGGCATCCTCGCGGCCGCTGCCGAAGACCAGCGAGCGGGCGGTGAGGCGCAGGTTGCAGCCCTGGAAACCCGCCAGGGCCGCTTCCAGTTCGGCCAGCGTCGCGGCGGAGGTGGCGCGCGCATGCGCGTCGGCGATGGCGATCTCGTCGGGGACAGCGATGCCGGCGGCGGGAAAGCTCTCGATCGGTGTCGGTCGCGGCGGCGGCGCGACCCGTTCTGCCGGTGCCGACGCAGCGCCTTTACCCGTGGCGGCCGCCTCGGCCGAACCCTGGCGCCGGCCGGAGCGGGCGGCGAGTTCCGCCTCGGTCTCGGCGAAGCGGTCGCGGGGCGTATCCAGCATCACCGTGTCGATGCCGGCAGCCGCGTACCAGTCGAGAAGGGCGGCCGCGGCGGCACGCATCTGGGCAGGGGTTCCGCTCGGCATCATGCGATCGTCTTAGCGCAAGCCGGGCCGACGGCAAAGCGCGACCGGCTGCGACCGGCGGCAAAAGCGCAAAGGGACGGCGGTGCCTTTATGCGCGCGTGGGACGACGGGGCGGGGCGAGCCGAGCGCCCCGGCGGTTGGCGGCGCGACGTCGGGGGTGCGAAAACGCTGATGGGGCCTCGCTTTGGGCAATTTTCGAGCTATTCTAAATGCGGCATCGGATGGAGCAGGAAACGCCGCCTCTCCCGGGCGACCGATGCATAGTCCGCCCCGCGCGGCACCACTTGCACAGCCTCGACCGACGGCCCGGACCCTCGCCCCCACCGGCGGGACCGGACGATTTTGCCGAATGACGATGGAGACGACATGAGCGAGACCCCCGAGCGCGAAAGCATGGAATTCGACGTGGTGATCGTCGGCGCAGGGCCGGCAGGGCTCGCCGCGGCGATCCGGCTGAAACAGCTCGATCCCGAGCGGACGGTCGTCGTCCTCGAAAAGGCGGCCGAGGTCGGCGCCCACATCCTATCCGGCTGCGTGCTTGATCCCTCGACGCTCGACGTCCTCCTGCCGGAATGGCGCGAGGAGGAGACGCCGATCCGCCAGGCGGTGACCGAGGACCGCTTCTACTTCTACGGCGCGCAAGGCGGGATGCGGCTGCCCAATGTGCTGATGCCGAAGCTCATGGACAACCACGGCAACTTCGTCGTCTCGCTCGGCCTCGTCTGCAAGTGGCTGGCGGAGAAGGCCGAGGCGCTCGGCGTCGAGATCTATCCCGGATTTGCCGCGACGGAGATCCTCTACGACGAGTCCAATGCGGTGATCGGCGTCGCGACCGGCGACATGGGCATCGAGAAGTCGGGCGAGCCCGGCCCGATGCACCAGCGCGGCATGGCGCTGCTCGGGAAATACGTCTTCATCGGCGAGGGCGTGCGCGGCTCGCTCGCCAAGGAGCTGATCCGCACCTATGGCCTCGCCGAGGGCCGCGAGCCGCAGAAGTTCGGCCTTGGCATCAAGGAGCTGTGGGAGATCGATCCGGCGAAGGCCAGGCCGGGTCTCGTGCAGCACTCGTTCGGCTGGCCGCTCGACATGAAGACCGGCGGTGGCTCGTTCCTGTACCACCTTGAAAACAACCAGGTGTATGTCGGCTTCGTCGTCCACCTCAACTACAAGAACCCGTACCTGTCGCCCTTCGACGAGTTCCAGCGCTACAAGACGCATCCCGACATCGCGGCGCTGCTCGAGGGCGGCAAGCGCATCGCCTATGGCGCCCGCGCCATTACCGAGGGCGGCTGGCAGTCGGTGCCGAAGCTGGTCTTCCCCGGCGGCGCGCTGATCGGCTGCTCGGCTGGCTTCGTCAACGTGCCGCGGATCAAGGGCGTCCACAACGCCATCGCCTCGGGCATGCAGGCGGCGGAAGCGGCGCAAGGCGCGATCGCCTCGGGCCGCGCGCACGACCGGCTGTCGGACTACGAGGCCGGCTGGCGGACATCCTCGATCGGCCGCGACCTGAAGCGCGTGCGCAACGTCAAGCCGCTCTGGTCGAAATTCGGCACGGCCATCGGCGTCGCGCTCGGCGGCGTCGACATGTGGGCCAACCAGCTGTTTGGCGTCTCGCTGTTCGGAACGATGAAGCACGGCAAGCCGGACTACGCCTCGACCGAGCCCGCGGCCGAGCATACGCCGATCGACTATCCCCGCCCGGACGGCAAGCTGACCTTCGACAAGCTGTCCTCGGTGTTCCTGTCGAACACCAACCACGAGGAAGACCAGCCCGTGCATCTTCAGGTGAAGGACATGGCGATGCAGAAGACCTCGGAGCACGACGTCTATGCCGGGCTGTCGCAGCGCTACTGCCCGGCCGGCGTCTACGAGTGGGTCGAGGCCGAAGGCGAGCCGCGCTACGTGATCAACGCGCAGAACTGCGTGCACTGCAAGACCTGCGACATCAAGGATCCCAACCAGAACATCAACTGGGTGCCGCCGCAGGGCGGCGAAGGGCCGGTCTACCAGACGATGTGACGGCGTGGCCGGCTCCGCCATCGCGGCTTGCCGGCCCCACCGACACGGGTGAGGATGGCGTCCATGCGCCGTCCCGACCAGCAGATGCTGGCCAAGGCCAAGATCGACGATGCCCGGCTGCTGGTCGCGCACCACCGCGCGGGCAACGCCTACTATCTGGCAGGCTATGCGGTGGAACTCGGGCTGAAGGCCTGCATCGCCCGGCAGGTGCTGGCGGAGGTGATTCCGGACCGGCGGTTTTTGAGCACGGTGTACGACCACGATCTCGAACGCCTCGTGGTCGCCGCCGATCTCGCCGACAGGTTTGCGGAACGACGGCGCAGCGATCCCCCGTTTGCCGCCAGTTGGGTCATCGTGCGAGGATGGAGCCCGACAAGCCGCTACCAGGATGCGACGATCGAGCAGGCGCGAGAGATGGTGCTGGCCGTTGGCGACCCGGAGAGGGGAGTGCTGAAATGGATACAGATCTTCTGGTGAGAAAGGGTCACCAGCTTCTCGATGTCCTCGACCGCGACGGCGTCAATCCGCGTGCGGCCCTCTGGGTCTATGACGACACCTACGATCGCTGGACGCTCTGGCTCGTGCCGTCCGAGGACGGGCCGATCGACCGTTTCGCTTTCTACGTGCGGATGTGGGAAGTGTTTCGTGCGCATCCGGAACTCGGCATGACGGAAGGCGATGTCCGCGCCATCGAGGCCGACCATCCCGCCATCGTCGAATTCGGCCGACGGTACGATCTGCAGGGCCATGCCAGTCGCAGCTTTAGCCATACGATGCTGGGCGATGTCTTCGCCGCCAAGGGGATCATCCTGAGAATGGCGATGCAGGCACATTCCGACGCTGCCTGACGCCGCACCTTTGTCTGTCCGCGAGCCTGAAATGCCCCCGCCCGCCGGGGTTTGCCGAAACCCGGAGATCCTTATGCGCCTGTTCCTGCCTCTTCTCCTCCTGCCCCTCCTCGCCGCGCCGGCTCTGGCGGATGACAAATACGACGCCTGCGTCGGCGATGCCGATGCGACGATGGCGGACATGGGCGAATGCGGCGGGGCCTGGGTGGACCGGGAGGACGCCCGTCTCAACGTCGCCTGGAAGAAGCTGATGGCGGGGATCGCCGAGGACAGCAAGCCTGCGCTGCTGGACGAACAGCGGGCATGGCTCGCCTACCGCGACGCGTCCTGCCTCGTCTATCTCGACGATGCCGAATATGGCCAGAACGGCCGCTATCTCTCCTATCCCGGCTGCCGCGCCGCAATCATCAAGCAGCGGACCGAGGCGCTGAAGGCGGTTCTGGAGGCCATCGAGCCGCAATAGCGGGCCGGCCGGCTGGCCAGCGCAAGCCGATTACCGCGCGACGGTCTGCACTTTCGGCTCTTCCGGATTGGCGAAGGGCAGAGTGAAGGTCAGGAGCACCGGCAGGTGGTCCGAAGTGGTCGCTTCCGGGCGTTCGATCTTCAAGATCTCGATCCCGGCCGATGTCAGGATGTTGTCGATCGGCAGGCCGATGAAGCGGGCGAAGACCGGCGGCAGGAAGTTGACGAACCAGGTCGGTCCGATGCCCGCGACGATCCGGGTTCCGCTGTTGGCCGCCATGGTGCGCACCGCGGCGCTCCAGGGCGCGGCGTTGAAGTCGCCGGCGATCACCAGGGGGTCGCCGAGCTTTGCCAGCGTCGGGGCCAGCCGCGCCACCTGGATCCACTGCCGCCCGGGGGACGGCCAGCGCAGGTGCTGGGATCCGACGATCACCTGCAGCCCGTTGAAGTCGACGCGCTTGGCCGTGAAGCCGCTGGTGGGATCGCAGACCCCGACATCGCCCTCGGCGAACGGCCGGCGCGACAGGATCGCGACGTCGCTCGAGCCGTCGGAATGGTTGCAGTAGAACTGGTAGGGATAACGCCCTGCAATGGCGTCGAAGACAGGCCGCCAGCCGTCGAAGACCTCCTGCACGGTGATCACGTCGGGCGAGAGCTTGCCGATCAGCCGCAGCGCCGCAGGCTTGTCCGGGGCGTCGAAGCGCAGGTTCATCTGCAGGAGTGTGTAGCGCGGGGTGCCGGCGGCGGCGGCCATGGTCGGCGGCGGCAGCATGTAGGGCAGGACGGTGGCGATACCCAGCAAAGCGGCGACGGCCGAGGCCAGCGCTGCCGCGTACAGCCGCGACCACACCAGGACGATGGCGACAAGAAACAGCAGGATTGCGGCATGCGCCCGGAAGTGCGCTGCGGTGTCGAACAGATGCACGCGGTCGCCGAAGAAGCCGGCGAGCAAGCCGAAACCGAGGCCGATGGCCGCGAACAAAGCGACGCCGCCGGCGATCTGCCGGCGCTGTGACAGGGGGGACATGCGGGCGCCTACTGGAACGCGGTTTCGAAGAAGGAGCGCAGCTTGCGCGAATGCAGGCGTTCGGGCGGCATGTCCGCCAGCTTCTCCATGGTTCGGATGCCGATGCGCAGGTGCTGGGCGATCTGCCGCTTGTAGAAGTCGGTCGCCATGCCCGGCAGTTTCAACTCGCCGTGCAACGGCTTGTCGGAGACGCAGAGCAGCGTGCCGTAGGGCACGCGGAAGCGGAAGCCGTTGGCGGCGATCGTCGCCGACTCCATGTCGAGCGCGATCGCCCTTGACCGGGAAAGCCGCTCGACCGGCTCCTTCTGGTCGCGAAGCTCCCAGTTGCGGTTGTCGATGGTGGCGACCGTGCCGGTGCGCATGATCTTCTTCAACTCGTAGCCCTCGAGGCCGGTGATCTCCTCGACCGCCTCCTCCAGCGCGACCTGAACCTCGGCGAGCGGCGGGATCGGCACCCAGACCGGCAGGTCTGCGTCGAGCACGTGGTCCTCGCGGACATAGGCATGCGCCAGGACGTAGTCGCCGAGCGCCTGGGAGTTGCGCAGGCCAGCGCAGTGGCCGAGCATCAGCCAGGCATGCGGGCGCAGCACGGCGATGTGGTCGGTGATCGTCTTGGCGTTGGACGGACCGACGCCGATGTTGACCATGGTGATCCCGGCACCGCCCTCGCGCATCAGGTGATAGGCCGGCATCTGCGGCAGCCGCAGCGGTGCCATGCCGGTTTCCGGCGCATCATGGCCGGGGAGGGTCCGGATGTTGCCGGGCTCGATGAAGCCGGTGTAGCCGCCACCGCCACGGCCCATCAGCTCGCGCGCCAGCATGCAGAACTCGTCGATGTAGAACTGGTAGTTGGTGAACAGCACGTAGTTCTGAAAATGCTTCGGGCTGGTGGCGGTGTAGTGCGCCAGGCGGTGCAGCGAGTAGTCGACGCGCTGGGCGGTGAAGGGCGCGAGCGGCATCGGCTCGCCCGGGCTCGGCTCGAAATTGCCGTTGACGATGCGGTCGTCGGTCGAGGCGAGATCGGGCACGTCGAAGATGTCGCGCAGCGGCTTGTCGAGCTTCTCGGCCGAGGCGCCGTCGACATAGGAGCCTTCGGGAAAGGCGAAGTGCAGCGGCATCGGGGTGCCGGAGTCGCCCACCGAGACCGGGACCCCGTGATTGCGGATGAGGAGGCCGATCTGCTCGGTGAGATAGGTCTCGAAGAGGTCGGGCCGGGTGATGCTGGCGGCATAGCTGCCGGGGCCGGGGACATGGCCGAAAGAGAGGCGGCTGTCGACGCGGGCGTGGCTGTCGGTGACCAGCGAGACCTGCGGGTAATAGGCCCGGAAACGTCGCGTGGTATCGCCGCTCGCCAGCACTTCTTCAAAGCTCTCGCAGAGAAACGAGACGGCGCGCTGGTAGAGCCGCTGCAACTCGGCGACGGCGGCTGCCGGGTCCTCGAAGACCTGCATGGGCGCGGCCGGCGGCGTGGCGAGGATCGGGGCGGGGCGGGCGGTGAAGAACTTGGTCATGCCCTATCTCTAATCGCCGGGGGAAGCTGGCGGAAGCCGAGACGTCAAATATGCGCCGGAACGATGGCGGAGGCCTGCTTTACTCGCCTCCGCACATGAAGCGTCGATGACGCCGCTCGGTATGCGGCGGGCGCAAACCGCGCGGACCAGCCGAGAGCATCGGCATGACGGTCGAACGGTCCGTTCAGGCTGCAGCGATTGCGCCGCACAACAGCCGCCCTAGCTTAGCCCCATCTGCCATCCGCAAGAGGAAGCTGACATGACCACCCAGACCCAGCCCATCGAGCTGCACTACTGGCCGACCCCGAACGGCTGGAAGGTCTCGATCATGCTCGAGGAACTCGGCGTCCCCTACGAGATGCACTACGTCAACATCGGCAAGGGCGAGCAGTTCGAGCCGGACTTTCTGAAGATCGCCCCGAACAACCGCATGCCCGCGATCGTCGATCCGGAAGGCCCGGGCGGCGCGCCGATCTCCGTCTTCGAGTCCGGCGCCATCCTGCAGTATCTCGGTCGCAAGTTCGGCCAGTTCTATCCGACCGATGAGCGCGCACGTGTCGCGACGGACGAATGGCTGTTCTGGCAGGTCGGCGGCCTCGGCCCGATGGCCGGCCAGGCGCATCACTTCCGACAGTACGCGCCCGAGAAGATCGCCTACGGCATCGACCGCTACACCAACGAGGTACATCGGCTCTACGGCGTGATGAACAAGCGCCTCGGCGCGGTGGAATATCTCGCCGGCGACTATTCGATCGCCGACATGGCCTCGATCGGCTGGATCGTCCCGCACGAGAACCAGGGGCAGACCCTCGAAGAGTTCCCGAACCTCAAGCGCTGGTTCGAGGCCGTGAAGGCGCGTCCCGCCGTCGAGAAGGGCCTCGCCATCGGCGCGGAGCACCGCAAGAACATAGCCAATGACGCCGATGCGCAGAAGGTGCTGTTCGGACAACGCGCGAAATAGAACTATTTGGCGTCTCGTGAAGCTTGATTAGACAGGATAGCTTACGATCAGGCTCAGGCTTGGTACGATCGCTACCCTGTTCTTGGGTGCGACGCGGAATATTGCTTCGCGGCGCACCCTCGGCAAATACTTCTTAAAGCAAACTTAGGTATCTCGGCCCATTGTGAACCCAACGGAAAGCCGGGGTGATCATGGTCAGGTTTGCGAGAGGTCTTCTACTATGGGTCGCTGCCTTGGCGTTTTTGCCGGCGGCGTCGGCTGGTGAACTGTCGGTGCCGAAAGGCGAGGTCATCCTCACCGTCGGGGGAAAGATCGAGAATCACAACGGGGAGGGCCAGGCCCGTTTCGACCTGGCCTCGCTCGAAGCGCTGGATGCGACCGAGATCGTCACCACGACCCCGTGGACCGAGGGCGAGCAGACCTTTGTCGGCGTCGATCTGCAGAAGCTGATGAAGGCGGTAGGCGCCAAGGGAGATACGCTCCTCGTCACGGCGCTGAACGACTATCAGGTCAGCGTGCCGATCTCCGATTTCACCAACTACCGCCCGATCCTGGCCTACCGGCGCAACGGCGCCCCGATGCCGGTCAGCGACAAGGGCCCGCTTTTCATCGTCTACCCCTATGACAGCGCTTCGAACCTGCGGAGCGACGTCTTTTACACGCGCTCGGTCTGGCAGGTCGCCAGCTTCATCGTCGAGTAAACATCGGCGGCATGCGACAGCTCAAGACCCTTCTTCTGGTGCTGGTGGCGGTCACGATCGCCGCCTTCGCCTATGTGTCGCTGATCATCGAGCGCCAGCATCTGGCCATCGCGCAGATCTCCAACAACAACACCGTCTTCATCGGCAGCCAGTCGGTGGCCGAGCTGCTGCGGTTTCGCGGCCAGTTGCGGGACTATGCGTCGACTCCGACGGATGCCTCCGACCAGCAAATCCGCCTGCGCTTCGACATCCTACTGAACCGGCTGGCGACGGTGTCCAACGGCGAATTCGGCGCCTTCATGCGGGCCTCGCCCCGGCGCGACCTGCTGCTCGGATCCTACGCCGAGGCGATCGCGGAGGTCGGCGGCGTGATGGCGGAAGGGTTGTCGCCGGTCTCGGCCACCCGGATGAGCGACATGCTGGCATTCTACGAGCGCCCGCTGATGGGCCTTGCCTCCGAGGCCAACCAATACGGCGCGCAGAAGGCGGCCGACGGGCAGCGCGACCTGCTCCGCCTGCAGGAAGCGTCGGTCTACATCACCCTCGCCCTTGTCGCCCTCGGCGCGCTGCTCCTCTCGATGGTCCTGCGGGCGAATGGGCTCCTGGCCAAGGCGCACGACGCGCGCCAGCTCCTGATGGAAGAACTGCGGGCGACCTCCGACAGGCTGACGCTGCGCAACCAGCAACTCGACCGCATGGCGCATTTCGATCCGCTGACGGGTCTTGCCAACCGGGCGCTGTTTGCGACTGAACTGACCCGGCAGATCGAACAGGTGCGTGGCGAGGGGCAAAGCTTCGCGCTGCTGCTGCTCGACCTCGACGGCTTCAAGGACATCAACGATACGCTCGGCCACTACGCCGGGGACGAGCTGCTCCGCCAGGTCGCCGATCGCATCCGAGCGCTGGCCCCGGCCGATGCCTTCTGCGCCCGGCTGGGCGGCGACGAGTTTGCTGTCCTCTGCAGCGACGCGCAGGAAGTCGGGTCGAGCGCTGCGCTGCTGGCCAGCACGATCGTCCGCGAGATCGCGCTGTCTTTTCTGATCGAAGGCACGGCCGCTGAGATCGGCGTCAGCATCGGCTTTGTCGGCTGCGACCGGGACAGCCTGGAGGGGCCCGACGATCTCATTCGGCATGCCGACGACGCGCTCTACGACGCCAAGCGCCGGGGCAAAGGGCGTTTCGAGCGGGCAGAGCGCCGGGCGGCCTGAGGATCGGACCGACCGCCGGCAAGCCCGCCACCGCGTTCCTTCAGGCCGGCGCAGCCTGCCGGCTTCTGAGCGCCCCGACCGCGCCGGCAAGGACAGTCTCGAGCCGCGTGATTTCGCTCTCGCTCAGGCGATCGATGTCGATGAAGATGCGGGCGCCGTCGCTAAACTCGTCGATGACGCCGTTGGCGCTGGTGCTGGCGGCGGCGTCGTGGATGTTGTCGACGGCATAGGGGATGACGGGCCGGCTGATGCCCTTCAGGCTGATCGCCGCCAGCGGATGGGCGCGCACCCCGTCCTCGACCAGCGCGAAGGTCTCATAGCTCATCACGATGCCGCCGGGCTCGGCGATCTGCTCGAGCCGCGCGGCAAGGTTCGCCTCGGCGCCGATGATCGTATAGTCCATCCGGTCGACGCTGCCGAAATTGCCGACATTGCAGTAGCCGGTGTTGATGCCCATCCGCGCCTGGAAAGGCTTCTCGATGCCGCGGCGGCGCCATTCGGTGTTGAGCTGCACCATGCGCCGCTGCATGGCGATCGCCATGGCGACGCAGGCCTTGGCGTCCTCGGCCGCGCCGCGCGTTTCCGGATCGCCGAAGAAGGCGAGGATCGCGTCGCCGATGAACTTGTCCAGCGTTGCCCCATGCTCCAGCGCGATCGCCGACATCTCGGTGAAATACTCGTTCAGCAACCGCGTCAGTTCCTCCGGCTGCAATCGCTCGGAGGTGACGGTGAAGTCCTTGATGTCGGAGAAGAAGATGGTGAGCTTCTTGCGCTCGGTCGAGATCACCACGTCGCGCTCGCCGCTGAAGATGCTCTTGTAGACCTGCGGCGACAGGTATTTCGAGATCTTCAGCGAGATCGAGGCGAGGAAGGAGTTGGTTTCCTCGAGATCGGCATTCATCCGGCGAAACGCGTGCGCCTGTCGCCATTGCTGGGCGGCGAAGACGACGCCGAACAGCGCGGCGCCCGTGAAGTAGGCGAAGAGGTGCTTGAACGAGAAGAGGTTCGCCGCGATCGGCTGTTCGATCGAGACCTCCTGGATGCCGCGGACGTCGCCGACCTTCCAGTCCTGCTTCGGGCTCTCGGGATGGACGTTGTGGCAGGCGACGCAGGCCTCGGCCATGACCACGGGCGCGGCGAGGCGGATGCGCCGGTCGAAGATGGAGCCGGTGACCTCGGTGATCACCGGCCGGCTCTCCTGCGGCTCGGCCCGGAACGCCGCCAGCGCGCCGCGCTCGAAACCGTCGAGGACATGCGGCTCGCGGCTGGCGAAGACGAGATCGGAGACGAAGCGGTAGCCGATGTTCTCGCCGCGCTTGCCGATGACGTCGCCAAGCTCGAGCGACAGCGTCGCGGGGATGGGAATGGCGCCGGGAATGTCGGCGTAGTTGTGGGCCGTGACCGTCTTGCCGTCGAAGGCCAGGATGCGGCCGACGACGTTCTTGCTGTAGTAGCCGCGAATGTCGGTGATGATGGCGTTGAGGCTGGTCGCCTGCGAGCGCAGCGCGACGTCGGAGAGATGGCTGAGGTCGAGCCAGACCGCCACTGGCAGCAGCGCGAGGGCAAGGACGACGACGAGTGCGAACCAGATCGGCCGGGCCAACGGCACCTCTCCCTCTCGACCAGCAAAATCCCGACCAGCAGACTCTCGAGCCGCAAGGCGCGGCCTAATCGGCACGGCGTCACGCCGCCCGCGAGACCCACAGCGGGACGCAGCGCCCTTCCGGCCGAGGCTAGCACGGGACATTGCTGCTGCCAGTGGTTCCGGCGGGAAAGATTGGTGGCTGCGCTGCTATCTGCCGGGGGTCACAGCCGCGACCAGGTCTGGCTCTTGCAGAAGATCTTCAGCGCGCAGCCGGTGAGCTTCAGCGAGGCGCCGCTGACCTTGGCGCTGCCGGAATAGGTCTTGTCCGCTTGCGGGTCGAGGATCTCGCCTGCGTAGTCCGCCCCCGCGCCGCTCATCTTGCCGATCTGCTTGCCCTTGAACTTGCCGGTAGTGACCGTGATGCAGTAGTCGCCGCCGCAAGGCGCGATCTTCGCGGTCTCGCCGCTGGCGGTCTTCCAATTGCCGACGACCGGCTCCGCGGCCACAGCGCTCCAGCTGATCATCGCGAGCGATGCGGCAGCGATCATGATGCGGTTCATTCTTATCCTCCCCAGCCGGAATGCGGCGCCGTGCCGGCGCTTGCGCGGTTCCCAGAGCAAAGACGTAAACCAGGCGGGTGGCGCTGACAAAGCGTGATTTGGACGCTGAGCGACAGGCCTTTTCGCCTGTCGGCGGAAAGGCCGAAGATGAGGGTCTGTTTCGCGGAATGGTTACGCAAGCGTTCACAGTTCGCTTGCCCGTATTCTGCCGCATTTGCTGTCGCCGCTGCCGTATAGGGGATGCGGAAGGGCGAGTGGCCAAAGGTTAGTGAAAGATGAGCGTGGTGTTTAGTTCAAATTAGCCACGCCTTTTAAGCGGGTGTTGAAGCGAAGGGTGCATTCTCTGGGGCAGCAGAGAGCGGCCGGGGCAACCGGCGAACCGCACCATCAGGAGACCTTCGGACATGGCACGCTTCGATTTCTCGGATCACTCCACCGGCACCATCGGCGCCACGGTCTTCACCCCGTCGCCGGACGTCCTGTTCCAGATGGGCCTGCTCTGCGCGCTCGGCCGCGACGGCGCGGTCGATCTCGTGGCCGCCCACATGTACTTCAACCTCGCCGCCCGCGACGGTGTCGAGGATGCCGCCTTCCACCGCCAGGAAGTCGCCGACCAGATGTCGAAGGCAGACATCGCCAAGGCGCTGCGCGCCGCCCGCGACTGGATCGCCCGGCACTGATCGCCTGGGGCTGGTCTTACCGGACCCACGACGACAGCCGCATCAGCCGTTGCGGCCGAGCCCGTCCAGGACCCTGTGCAGCGCCTGTTCGAACAGAGCGAGGTCCGGCTCGCGGCCGACGGTGACGCGGATCATCCGGTCGAGCGGCGCGACGCCGGGCATGCGGATGAAGACGCCCTCCGCCAGAATGCCGGCGAGCACCGCTTTCGCGTAGGCCGCATCCCGGCCGCAGTCGATGGCGACGAAATTCGTCGCCGAGCGGAGCGGCGAAAGCCCTGCCGCCGTTGCGATCGAGGCCAGCCGCGCGCGTCCTGCCGCGACTTTTCCGACGACGTCAAAGAGAAACGCCTGGTCGCCGAGCGCTGCGAGCGCGCCGGCCTGGGCGATCCGCGACACCCCGAAATGATTGCGCACCTTGTCGAACTGGCGGATCGAGCCGGCATCGCCGATGGCGTAGCCGACCCTGACGCCCGCCATGCCGTAGGCCTTCGAGAAGGTGCGGAAGCGCAGGAGGTTCGGCCGGAGAAGGTCGATCGGCGGCAGCGCGGACGCCGGCGCGAAATCGCAATAGGCCTCGTCGAGCACGAGGATCGTCTCCTCCGGCGTCTCGGCGATCAGCCGCCCGACCGCTTCGGCCGAATGCCAGGAGCCCGTCGGGTTGTCCGGATTGGCGAAGTAGAGGAGGCGCGGCCGGGTCTCGCGGGCGCGCTCGAGCAGCGCGTCGATGTCCTCGGCGATCTCCGGACGGGCGTCGCGGTAGGGCACCATGTCGAGCACCGCGCCATGGCCAGCGACGTGGTAGTTGAAGGTCGGATACGCCCCGCGCGAGGTCAGCACAGCATCGCCCGGCTCGGTAGCGAGCTGCACCAGGAGGCCCAGCAGGCCGTCAATGCCCTCGCCGACGGTGATGTTCTCCGGCTTCAGCCCGTGATGCGCGGCGAGCGCCGCCTTCAATTCGGCCTGCTCGGGATCGCCATAGGCCCAGCTCTCCGCGGCCGCCGCGCGCATCGCCTCGATGGCGGCGGGGGAGGGGCCGAACACGCTCTCGTTCGCCCCGAGCCGGGCCTTGAAGGCCGTGCCGGCCTGGCGCTCCAGCGCTTCCGGCCCGACAAAGGGAATGCTGGCCGGCAGCGAGCGGGCGAGGGGCGAAAACAGCGTGCGCGTCATGGCGGGGTCCCGGTTGGCCGCCCCTTCTGCCGAATTTTTTGCGGGAGTGCCAGTTGTGGCGGGAGACGCAACGCTGCTGCGGCGCCGCCGGGCCATGTCGGGGTGCCGCGCCCCCTCGCGAAAAGCCCTTGTGCCCGACCTCCGCGGGGCGTAGACACGCCGTCACGACAGGGGTGCTCCGCAATGCCGGGGCTGAGACGAGGGCGCAGGCCTTCAAACCCTCAAGCTGATCTGGGTAATGCCAGCGGAGCGAGGCGAGCGATGTTTTCAGGCGCACAGATTTCCCTTTACCCGATGACCGACGATTTCGTCGCGGTCATCCTCGGTGCGCTCGGCGCGCTCGATCCCTACCGCCCGCGGTTCAGGATCGAGACCGACGACCTCTCGACGCTCCTCGTCGGCCCGCCGGAGGAACTCTTCCCGGCAATGCGCGACCTCTTCGTCTCCGCCGCCCGCGGCGGGGTGCACACGGTGCTGTCGGCCACGGTCTCGCGCGGCTGTCCCGGCGAGCCGGACGATGCGATCTGCTCGCCGCCCGAGGGAGGCTTCGCCCCGCTCGGTCCGCTCGACCAGCGCGTCGCCGCAAGCCTTGCCAAGGTCGCGGCCGCAACCCCCACCGGCCAGACAATATCGGCGCAGTTCTCCTACTATCCGCTCGGCCGCGGCGAGCACATGGACGAGATCTACGCCTGCATCGACTTTCTCAAGCAGTCCGGCGTCTTCGACCGCTCGAAGAATTTCTGCACGAAACTGTCCGGCGATGCCGGGATGGTCTTCGCCACGCTGTCGGAAGCCTTCCTGCGCTTTGCGCCAGAGGGGGCCCACGTCGCCCTCGACGTGACCCTGTCTGCGAACAGTCCTTCTTCTGTTCGCCCGGCGAACAGTCCCTCGACCGTTCGCCCGGCGTCCACCAGCCTTTCCTGACGTCCCCAGACTGACCCCTCACATCCGGAGAACTGCCATGCGAACAGGCTGGACCCTGCGCGAAACGCTCGTCGTCGCCGTCCTCGGCGCGGTTTTTGCCGTGCTCTATCTCGGCTGGGTGCAGATCTGGCTGATCGCCCAGGCCGCCCTTGGCGCCATCTCGATGGACGTCTTCATGGGCTTCTGGTTCATCGCCTCGGTGGTCGCCGCGGCAATCATCCGCAAGCCCGGCGTCGCCTTCGCCGCCGAGGTGATGGCGGCGGCGGTCGAGATCCTGCTCGGCAGCCCCGGCGGCCTCCTCTTAATCCTCTCGGGCATGATCCAAGGCGCGGGGGCGGAAGCCGTGTTCGCCGCGACCCGCTGGCGCAACTACTCGCTGCCGGTGCTAATGGCGGCCGGCGTCGGCGCGGCGATCGCAAGCTTCATCTACACCTGGATCCGCTTCGACTACGGCGCGCTGGCGCCGGGCCTGCTGGTCGCCATGTTCGCGCTGCGCTGCCTGTCTGGAGCGCTGCTCGGCGGTTGGCTCGGCCACGCCATCGTCGCCGCGCTCTACCGGACCGGCGTGCTGCACGGCCTGAAGATCGACACCGACCGGCGGACGGCGCTTGCCTGACGCACGCCCCCTCGACGCCGGCACACCCCCCGGCGACGGGGTGGCTGCGGCGGAGTGGCGGCGGACGGCGATCACCTTCGCGGGCACGCCGACCATCGGCCCGGTCGACGTGCGGCTTTTGCCGGGCGAGCGGGTGCTGCTGCTCGGCGCCTCCGGTTCCGGCAAGTCTTCGCTGCTGCTGGCGCTGACCGGGCTGGTGCCGGCAAACGTTCCCGCCGCCGTCTCGGGCTCGACACGCCTGTTCAGCCGGCCCGGCGACAGCCGCTCGCCAGCCGAGTGGTCCGATACCGTCGGGCACTATTTCCAGGACGCCGACCAGGTGCTCTGCGGCATGCGCGTCCGCGACGAGATCGCCTTCGCCTGCGAGAACCTCGGCATGGCGCCGGCCGCGATCGAGGCGCGGGTGTCTGATGTGATGCAGCGGCTCGGTCTGCCCGCGGATTGGCGCGAGCGGCGCTCGCTCTCGATGTCCGGCGGCGAACGGCAGCTGGTGGCGCTCGCGGCCATCCTTGCCCAGGACGCGCCGATCCTCCTTGCCGACGAGCCGACAGCGCACCTTTCGCCCGAGGCGGCCGCGCGGCTGCACGCGGTGCTCCACGACAGGACGGGCAACCGCGCCGGCCTCGTGGTCGACCACCGGCTGGACGGGCTGATCGACGCCATCGATCGCGTCGTCGTGCTCGGCCGATCCGGGCAGGTGATCGCCGAGGGGCCGCCGCGCCAGCTGTTCCGGGCAAGCCATGCCGCCCTCCGCGCGGAAGGGCTCTGGCAGCCGCTCGCCGCCCATCTCGACGCGGCGCTGATCGCGGCCGGCATCACGCTCGACCCGCCGCCGCTGACTCTCGCCGAAGCCCTAGCGCCGCTGGAGCGCCTGTCGCCCGAGATTCAGGCGGCGGCCAGGGCTGCGGTGGCGGGTTTCGTGGCCGAGCGGCTGCCGCCGCAGGCCCGACCACAACCGGGCGCGGACATCGCCCGCCTCGACAAGGCCGATTGCGCGCCGTTTCTCGGCCCCGTCGTGCTGCGGGAAATCTCCCTCGGAGTTCAAACCGGCGAGGTGCTGGTGCTCCTCGGGCGCAACGGGGCGGGGAAGTCGACGCTCGGTGCGAGCCTTGCCGGGTTGCTGCGCCTGAGAGGCGGCGCGCGGACCGGGGCGCCCGGCGCCATCGCCTTGCAGCATCCCGAGGACCAGTTCGCGACCGGCTCGGTCCACGACGAGATCGACGCCATGCTGCCGCCGGCCATGCCCGCGGCGGAGCGGGCAGGCCGTCTCAACGTCGCCCTCGACCGCTTCGGCCTCGGCGGGCTCGAGGACCGCCATCCGTTCACGCTGTCCGAGGGCCAGAAGCGGCGGCTGGCGCTGGCGGCGATCGATGCCGCCGACCGCTGGCCGCTGCTGGTGCTGGACGAGCCGAGCGCCGGGCTCGACGCTGCCGGCACGGCCGATTTGACCGCGCGGATCGACGCGCTGCGCGCCCGCGGTCGCGCCATCGTCGTCATCACCCACGACATGGACCTGGCGCTGCGGCTGGCCGACCGGGTGGCGATCCTCGGGGAGGGGTGCCTGAAGGCGATCGGGCCGGCGCGCGACCTCCTGCTGGATGCCCGGCTGATGGCGGAAAACGGCCTCGCCGAGCCGCTGCTCGCGCCGGCGCTGACCTGGCAGGCGGGGCGCTGATGGGCGCGGTCAACCCGCTGACGGTGCTCGGCGCTTGCCTCGCCTGGATCCTCGCGACGACCATGGTGTTCACCCCCGGCTTCCAGCTCTTCGCCATCCTGCTGTTTGCCGGGATGACAGTGGTGCTCACCCGCACGCGCGTTCTGGTGCTGCTTGGCCTGACCGTGCCCTTCGTGCTGTTCGGTTTCGGCTTCCTCACCACCAACATCCTCTTCCGGCAGGAGAACTCGGCCGTCGCGGTGTTCTCCGCCGACCTTGCGGCCTCCGAGGCCGGCCGGGCGGGGCTGGTGCTGTTTCTGCGCGCGATCGCCGGCGGGATGGTCTCGATCTTCTTTGCCCGGGCGATCGATCCCGGCGGCTTCGTGCGGGCGCTGATGGCCTATCTCCGGCTGCCCGCCGGCATCGCCTATGCGCTGTTTGCGGCGATGCAGATGGTGCCCGACCTTGCCGCCAAGGCGCAGCAGATCCGCATCGCCGACGCCATGCGGCGGGGTCGCCCGCTCCGCCGCTTTCCCTCGCCCGCCGCGATCCTGCGGCTGGTGATCCCGCTTCTCGCCTTCGCCATCCGCCGCGCCGGGCGCACCGCCATCGCCATGGAAGCCCGCGGCTTTTCGCCGGGCCGAGCGCGGACGCTGACCGACGTGCCTGGCTTTTCCGGGCGCGACGCCGGCTTCGCCGTGGCCAGCGCGCTGCTGCTCGGCGTCGCCTTCGCTATGTGGGGCTAGCCGACGTCCGAGGGTACGCCGTCGATCCGCCTCAGGCCTTCCGCAAAGCGGCGGGCGTTGGCGACGTAGTGTGCGGCCGAGAGTTTCAGCGCGTCGGCAGTGGCGTCGTCGAGTTCGCGCACGACCTTGGCCGGCGAGCCGACGATCAGCGAATTGTCCGGAAACGCCTTGCCCTCTGTGACCAGGGCATTGGCGCCGACGATCGAGTTGCGGCCGATGCTGGCGCCGTTGAGGATGGTCGCGCCCATGCCGACGAGCGTGTTGTCGCCGATCGTGCAGCCATGGACGATGGCGCCGTGGCCGATGGTGCAGCCGGCGCCGATGGTGAGCGGCAGGCCGGCATCGCTATGCAAGGTGGCATTGTCCTGGATGTTGGTCTCGGCGCCGATGGTCATCCACTCGTTGTCGCCGCGCAGGACGGCGCCGAACCAGATGCCGACGCCGCGCCCGAGCCGCACACGCCCGATCACCCGCGCGCCATCGGCGACGTAGACGCCCTCTGCGATCTCCGGTGCCGCGCCGTCGAGCGAATAGATCGCCATGCCGTTTCCTCCTGCGTGTCGCCCGGACCGTGCGGCAGCGGGGAGGGAGGGTCAAGCGCCCAGTTCCAGGCTGCGGGAAAGCGGTTGATATCCAAGGGTTGCAGGAGGGACGCCTTGCTTTTGCCCGCGCCGTTTCGCAGCAAGGTTGCTTGGCACAGCTTCAGATTGGGCGCCCGTGATCCGCTTCCTGCACACCGCCGACTGGCAGATCGGCAAGCCCTTCGGCGGATACGAGGCCGATACCCGCGGCGAGCTGAAGGCCGAGCGCTTCCGCGCCGTCGAGCGCATCGCGCGGCTGGCCGCCGAGCGGGGCTGCGAGGCCGTGCTGGTCGCCGGCGACGCCTTCGACGACAACACGGTGAGCGAGCGGGAAATCCGCCGGACGCTGGAGGCGATGGCGGGCTTTGCCGGGCCGTGGGTGATGCTGCCCGGCAACCACGATGCGGCGCTGAGCGTCTCGGTCTGGAGCCGGCTGCGCCGGATGGGGCCGCCGGCCAACCTTCTGATCGCCGATGCGCCGGTGCCGCTGACGCTCGCCGACGGGCGGCTCGTGGTGCTGCCCGCGCCGCTCACCCGCCGGCACGAGGGCGCCGACCTCACCGCCTGGTTCGACGAGGCCGAGACGCCGCCGGGTGCCGTGCGGGTCGGCCTTGCGCACGGCTCCGTCGCCAACCGCCTGCCGGAGAAGGCCGAGAGCGGCAATCCGATCGCCGACGACCGCGCCGTCCGGGCGCGGCTCGACTATCTCGCGCTTGGCGACTGGCATGGCTTCCTCGAGATCGCCGCGCGCACCTATTACAGCGGCACGCCCGAGCCCGAGCGCTATCCCGCCAACCGGCCGGGCTTCGTCGCTATTGTCGAGATCGACGCACCGGGCGCCGCGCCGCGCGTCGAAGCCGTCGCCACCGGCCACTTCATCTGGATCTCGCGCGATCTGGTGCTGACGGAAGCCGCGGGTCTCGACGATGCGATGGCCGATCTGCGCCGGCCGAGCGACACGCTCCTCGACCTCCGCCTGTCCGGCGCCATGCCGCTGCGCGAGCGCGTCGTCCTCGACGAGCGCCTGGCGGCCCTTAGCGCCAGTGTTTTCGACCTCCGGGTTTCCGATGCCGGCCTCATCGACGCGCCGGACGAGGAGGATCTCGACCGCATCGACGTCGCCGGCTTCGTGCGCGTCGCCATCGACCGGCTGCGCCTTAAGGCCGCCGACCCCGCCGACCCGCAGCGCGCGGCGGCGGCGCTGGCTTTGCGGATGGCGTATATAGAACACGCGCGCGTAAGCGTCGCGGATGCGGGAGACGCCTGATGTATCTCGGCCATCTCACGCTCAAGGATTTTGCCGGGCTCGGCGCTGTCGATCTCGACGGCTTCGAGCCGGGGCTGAACATCATCGTCGGCGACAACGAGGCCGGCAAGTCGACCTTGCTGCTGGCGCTGCGCGCCGCCTTCTTCCAGAAGCACCGGGCGAGCGGCGAAGCGACAAAGGCCTTGGCGCCCTACGGCCGGACCGCGCGGCCCGAGATCTCGGTCGGCTTCAGCACCGGTGGGACCCCGTACCAGCTGCGAAAGAGTTTCCTCCAGCGGCCGGAAGCAGAGCTGTCCTGGCCGGGCGGCGCGCTGTCCGGTGATGCGGTGGAGGAGCGTCTCGCCGAGTTGCTGCGCTTTGCTCATCCCGGCAGCGGCCGCCCCAAGCTCGACGAGCACCAGGGCGCCTTCGGCCTGCTCTGGGTCGAACAGGGCCGCTCGCACGAGCACGACCTGAACCTCGGCGTCGGCAAGAACGCGGTGACCGCTTCGCTCGAGGGCGAGATCGGCCAGATCCTCGGCGGCGACCGGGGGCGGGCGCTGCTCGGGGCGGCCAAGGCGCTGCAGGACCGGTTCTTCACCACGACCGGCCGGATGGCGTCGTCGAGCCCGCTCGGCAAGGCCGAAGAGGCGCTCGCCGCGCTGCGAGCCGAGCTTTCGGAGAAACAGGCGCTGCGCCGCGACTACGAGGAGAAGATCGACCGGCTGCGCAGCCGGCGCGAAGTGCTCCACGCCTATCTCAGCGAGGACGCGATCGGCGCCGCGGAGCGGACGGTCGAGGCCGGCGAGCGCCGCGCACGCACCATCGAGGGCTATGAGCGCGAGCTGCAGGAGGCGCAGCGGGCGCTCGACCACGCCGCCTTGCAGCGCCAGGCGGCGGGCGAGCGGCTGTCGGCGCGCGAGGACCTCGTCCGCCGCGTCCGGCTGGCGGGGACTGCGGCGCAGGAAGCGGCCGCCTCGCTCGCCGACAGCCGCAGCGCGGAGAAAGCGGGCCTTGAAGGGCTCGGCCGTCTCGAGGAAGAGCGCGTGAAAGCCCGCGCAGATCTTGCGGCGGCGGAGGCTGGCGACGAGGCGGCGGCGGCCGGCGCCGAGCATCGCCGGCTGACCGCCGAAATTCAGGCGCTGGAGACGCGGCTTGCCCAGGCGACAGCGCTCGCAGGGCAGCTCGCCGCCCTCTCGGCCGAGGATCTCGGTCCCGCGCTCGACGCCAAGGCGCTGCAGGCCCTTGAACAGGCCGAGCGAAAGCGCCGCGAGGCGGAGATCCTCGTCACAGCAGCCGCTCCGACGATCCGTTTCGCGCCCGAGGCGGGCAGGGGCGTGCAGACGCCTTCGGGCGATGAGGTCGATGTGGCGGCGCCGCTGCCGGTTCTGACGCTGAGCACGTTCCTGCTCGAGGGTTTTGGCGCGGTGACGATCGAGCCGGGCGGCGATGCTGGCGAACTCCGTCGCGGTTTCGAGGCGGCGGATGCCGCCTTGAAGGCCTTGCTGGCGCGTCACCGCGTCGCCGATGTCGAAGCTGCGCGTCGCCGGCTGGCTCAGATCGAGGCGCGCCAGCGTGAGATCGTCCTGCTGCGGCGCCAAGTCGAGACCATTCTTCCGGAGGGGGAGGCCACGGCCGCCAAGGCGCTCGCCGAAGCCCGCGCCAAGCTTTCCCGTCTCCCGCCCCAGCCTGTCGGCGAGGCCGCCGACGCCGGCCCCGATGCGGCCGAAGCCGCCCGCGCCCGGCGCAAGCAGGCGCAGTCCCGATCTGCCGCCGCCGATGCCGCTCTGGAGCTCGCCCGCAGCGAGGCATCCGCTCACACGGCGCGGCTCGCCAAGGCGGAAGCCGAGGCGGAGCACCTTGCCGAGGCAGCCGCCCGGTTGCAGCGCGCTCTCGCCGACGCGGAGGCCACGCGCGCGCTGGCGGCGCTGAACGAGGATCTGGCCGCCGCCGAGCTGGAGCGCAGCGCGAAGAACGCCGTGGTTGTTTTGCGCCAGCGCGATCTCGGCGAGGCCGACCCCGAGACCGCCGTCCGCTCGCTGCAGGCCAGCCGCCGGGCGCTCGAAGAAGTTCGCCGCGTCGTCGGCCAGCTGAAGGACGAGACTGCGGCCCTGGAAGGTGAGCTGCGGGCACAGGGCCTCAGCGCCCTCGGGGAGGATATCGAGCGCATCGGCGGCGAGATCGAGCGGCTCGACGCGCGCCGGCAGCGGCTGGCGCTGGAGGCGCAAGCGTCGCGGCTGCTGCACGAGACACTCGTCGGGGCCCAGCGCGATGCCCGCGAGCATTGGCTTGGGCCGATCAAGGCGCAGGTCGCGCCTTATCTTAAGCTGATCCACCCCGAGAGTGAGGTCGCCTTCGACCACGCGACACTGGCGATCACCGGCCTTCACCGCCGCGGCGTCGCCGAGGAGTTCAAGCGGCTGTCGGCCGGCGCACGCGAGCAGGTGGCGGTGGTCACCCGGCTGGCGCTCGCAAAAGTTCTGAAGTCCGGCGGCCACCCCGCTTTGGTGATTCTCGACGACGCGCTCGTCAACACCGACGAGCAGCGCCTTGCCCGGATGCACCTCGTCCTGCAGCTGGCAGCCGAGTCGATGCAGATCATCGTTCTGACCTGCCGCGAGCGCGACTTCCGTGGCCTCGGCGGCAAGATCTTCCGGATCTAGTCGGACGGAACCAGCGAACGACCAAATGAGGCCGTCTGCCAAGTTTGCCTGCCTTTGGCCGGATTCGGCGAAAGAACCCGCCTCATTTGCCCCGTCATTGCCGGTTCGGCGCCAAAATTAACCCTTTCTTCATCATGGTTAAGAGGGGGTGAACGAAATCGTGGCATTCACGCCACAGGGGTGTGTTCAATACGGCTCAGGACCCCCCGGAGCGCGATTGCGTGATTGCATCGAATCTCTCGCTGGGTGATGGTCATTTCAGAGAGAGACGGGGCGGTGCTTCGGACCTTTCAAATCAGGGGATGCGGCAGGGGCAGGTTTTGTCCTCGAAAAGCAAGGCCCAACCCTAACCTGTTAACTTGACTGGAGGTCAGGACATGAACATCAAGAGCATCCTGCTTGGATCCGCTGCGGCTCTCGTCGCAGTTTCCGGCGCCCGTGCTGCGGACGCTGTCGTAATGGTCGAGCCGGAGCCGGTTGAATACGTTCGCGTTTGCGACGTTTACGGCGCTGGCTTCTTCTACATCCCGGGCACCGAGACCTGCCTGAAGATCGGCGGCTACGTCCGCATGCGCGTTAACGCTGGCGACCACGCCAACATCGACGACCTCGACGACGACAGCGGCAACTCGGGCTTCAACAGCCGCGTTCGTGCCCGCCTCGACTTCGATGCCCGCGAAGAGACCGAGCTCGGCACCCTGCGCGCCAAGGTTCGCGTTCAGGCTACCAACCGCGGCGACGGCTTCGGCACCAACGATGCCGGCTACGGCATGGACGAAGCCTACATCCAGCTCGGCGGTCTGACCGTTGGTTACCTCGACTCGCTCTGGGCCGAGCGTGACGGCCTCTTCACCGACGCCGACTGGTCGGTTGGTGACTACCAGCAGAACCGCATTTCCTACACCTACACCGCGAACGGCTTCTCGGCCGCTCTCTCGCTCGAAGACGACGGCACGGGCGATTTCGTTCCTGACGTTGTTGCTCAGCTCGCCTACGAAGGCGCATGGGGCGAAATCTACGCTTCGGGCGTTTACGACGAGCAGGAATTCGGCAACACCTACGGCGATTTCAGCAACCAGATCGACTATGCTGACGGCAACCTGAACATCATCCGTACCCGTGATTTCCAGTCTGACAGCGACGCGTTCGCCATCAAGGCCGGCGTCACGCTCAAGGACATCTTCGTCGCCGACTCGCAGTTCAAGGTTGAAGGCCACTACGCCACCGACCCGACCGAGTACGCTGTCACCGACTACGTCTTCGGCGACAACTACGGCCTCGGCGTCAACACCTACGCTTCGAACCTGCCGAGCGAGTACCAGATCGGTGCTGGTTACCAGCAGCAGTTCGGCAAGGTCTTCGCTGCCATCTCCGGCGTCTACGGCAAGACCTTCGACCTGAACACCACCGTGTTCAACGTTGCTGGCGTCAACAGCTTCAACTCGAGCGGTGCTGACTACTACGGCGGTGCTGTCAACCTCGGCTACCAGATCACCACGAACCTCTCGGTTCTCGGCGAAGTCTCGTACCGCGACGTCGACCTGCCGGCTGGCATCGACAACTACGACCAGACCGGCGGCTTCCTGGAACTGAAGCGCACCTTCTAATCGATCCCAAAAGATCGATCTGACGAGAAGCCCGGCGGCAACGCCGGGCTTCTTGCGTTTTGGCTCCCGCGCTGGTCGTGTGGGTTGCCGCCTGTTGGTCCGGACCTGTCTGTCGATCCTGACAAATGTCGCGCTGCCTATCAGCGTCCCCGGTTCGCGCGGAAGGAGCCTTCCTTGCTGTCCTTGGCCGCCGATCTCTGGCTCTTCCTTATCATTGCCCTTGCCGCCGGCTTTTTCGTCGGCCGCTTCTTCTAGAGGGGGAAGCGCTGGGCCCGGACCGGGAGCGCTCTCCTTTTTCCTTCCATGCCTTCACGCTGGCGAACCGTTGCCGTCTGCCCGGCTGATGACGAGCCTCGGACGTGCTCCCGGTGAACGTCCGGACGTCCTTGAGGCAGACTTGCCGGCAGGAATGCCGCCCTCTGGTCGTGCGACCGCAATCGGTGTGCCGCGCCGGCGCTAGCGTTTCCCCTGCACCGCACTAGTTTCGGTGGACCAACGTCCGGCTTGCGGAGACGCCACGATGCTGACCTTCCTCACCCGAACCTTCCTGCTCCTCGCTGCTGCCTTCAGCCTCGGCCTCATCGGCGGGCGCGGAACGCGGGGAACACGCGGGCCGCGCGGGGGCGCCAGGTCTGACAATGCGGTTCCGAGTAGGGACGCCCGGCCCCGCGGCAATGAACAAACAGACGCGCGCCGGCCGGTTTCGGACACGGCCGTCTCGGCAACGGCGGCGAGGGCGCCCTCCGGCGACGGAGCGGAGCCAGTCTCGGGGGCCTCGCTGCCGACTTTTGCAAGTTATGGCGGAAGTGGCTTCTCGGCCGCCGTCATTGTCGATGGCGAGGCGGGAAGAGACGCTTCCTCGCCGAATTCCGACCCCGCGCTCCTGGCGTCACCCGACCCGCACGGCAGGACGGGCACAGCCGAGGCACGCGCGGCCTTGCCGGACGATCCGCTGGCGAAGCGGCACGTCAGCGACGAACTGGATTTCCGGACGGTTGACTACGGCAATGCAAAGGCAGCAGAGCGATCGGCGGCGGAAGCGCGGTCGCGCGATGACGGTTGGACTGTCCCCGAGGAGACCACTGGCGAAAGCCGGCCCGTCTACGACGAGAGCTTGGCGGCCTTCAAGTCCGGCGGCGGCTCGGGTGCGGTTCACGGCGCGCCTGACCCCGACGCTCCCCGCAGTGACGCAGACGCCGCCGATGGCGCGGCAGCTGAAGCTGGCACGTCGGACACGCCATTGGCCTCGTCGGTGGCCGATAAGGAAACTCCGGCCCAGCTTGGGACGGCGCGTGACGGCGTTCCAGACGATCTGACCCGCATCGAGGGCATTGGCCCGTCGATCGAACGGCTGCTGTTCGACAATGGCGTCTTCCATTTCGACCAGATTGCCGGCTGGTCGACGGAGCAAGAGCACTGGGCGGATGAGCTCACCGGCTTCCGCGGCCGGGCGGCGCGTGAGAAATGGGCCGAACAGGCCGCTCGGCTGAAGCAAGCGTCTCCGATGTAATTCAAGCCGTCCCCGTCAGTCGATTGTCGCGGGATTTCTCGCCAATGCAGCACGGGCAGCCAAGGCAAGGATTTCCGAGGGCAGTTCGCCGGTCTCCAGCAAGGGCGCGTGGCCTTGACCCGCTACCTCAATCGCCCGTAGGGCCGGATGCTGTTCGCCCATCGTCTTGACTGTCTCGCGGCTGAGGAGACGGGAGTGCTCCCCGCGGATAACGAGGACCGGCACCGTGTGCAACGCCGCAAACGCGGGCCAGAGTTCAGGGAGAGGCTGGTCGAGATCCAGCAGAGCCAGCGCCTCGGTAAGACGCGAATCGTAGTCCCCGACGATGCCCGCCGCCGTCTCGGTGTGGCCGGCTGTCGCATAGTCCGCAAAATCCGCGTCCGCGAGAGCCGGAAACGTCGGGCTGAGCGCGGCGCGGACACGGGATATCGCGGTCTCCCAGTCCGGCGCTGGCGGTTGGCCCGTGAGATAGGCCCGGATCATCGCGAGGCCTTCGGCTTCGATCCTCGGCCCGGCATCGTTCAAGACGGCGCCAGCAATGAGCCTTGGCTGGAGCAAGGCCAGCACTTGGATGATCAAGGCGCCACGCGACGTCCCGACGAAGACCGCGCGCTTGATGCCGAGATGCGCAAGGCCCGTCAGCACGTCGGCGGCTTCCCGCGGCACGGTGTAGGACGAAGGGTCCGCCGCCCAGGCGGAGCGGCCGCGGCCGCGATAGTCGAAGGCGATTAGCGGTGGTGAACCGGGCAAGCATGCGATTGCCTCGGCCAGAGCATCGAAATCGCGGGCATTGCGCGTCAGGCCGGGCAAGCAGACGAGGGGGAGGGCTTGCCAAAACGCACCGGGGTGACGCCGTCCCGACAGGCGGAGGCCGTCATCGCTCTCGAAGAAGAAGGTTTCGACGTCGGTCATGGGCTGCCGCCTTCGCTTGATCCGCCGGCGTCAGCCTATCACGCTGGCGGGCTCGGGGACGACAGGGCCTCTTCCAGCGCCGAAATCTCGGCTGCCGCGCCCGCCATGATCTTCGCCTCGGCGCATCGGTAGAGCGTGACGACGCTTTCGCCGAGTTCAGTCAGCACAGCTCCGCCGCCATTGCGACCACCGCCACGGGTTTCGACCACGGGTTCGCGGAACATCTTGTTCATCTCGTCGACCAGCAGCCAGGCGCGGCGGTAGGACATGCCAAAATCGCGTCCGGCGGCAGCGATCGAGCCATTGCGGCGGATCGCCTCGAGCAGCGAGACCTTGCCGTGGCCGAGGCGACGATCGGCAGCAAAGTCGAAGCGGAGCGTCACCTGCGCGGACATCGAAGGTCTTTCATTCTCTGCCGCCATGCCGGAGGGCCGTGGGCGACGATGGCCGGTCGCGGTTCTGCTCAACTTGGGTCTGATGTCGGACGATGCGGCGGGCGCGGCCAAGCCGCTGACAAAGTCGCGTTAGCGTCGCCTGCACTTCGAAACAGCTCGCTCGACTGAGCGATAATGTTCCGCATCACTGAGCTCGGACCCCTTGCGTCCGGTTTCACCCACGCTGCCTCAGTCAGCCATCGCGCTGTCGTGTTCCTCCGAGCGTGCCAGCCACTGCTCCTCCAGTTCGCCGATCGACTTGACGGCATCCGAGCGCTGCTTGGCGAGCTTGGCCGCCTGCGAGGGATCGCGGGTGTAGAGGGCGACGTCGGCAAGCTTCACGTCGAGGTCCGCGACGCTCGTCTGCAGCTTGGCCATCTTCGTCTCGATCGCCTTGATCTCCTTGCGCAAGGGGGCCAGCGTCTCGCGCTTCTGCGCGGCATCGCGGCGCTGGTCGACCTTGGTCGTCTTGCCCTCGTCGCCGGCATCCTTGGAGTCGCCGCCGCGGCGGGCGGAGAGGATCAGCTGCTTGTACTCGTCGAGGTCGCCCTCATAGCGCGTCACCGTTCCCTCGCCGACCAGCCAGAGCCGGTCGACGGTCGCCTCGACCATGTGCCGGTCATGGCTGATGAGGATGACGGCGCCGGGGAAGTCGTTCAGCGCATGCACCAGCGCCTCGCGCGAGTCGATGTCGAGATGGTTGGTCGGCTCGTCGAGGATCAAAAGGTTCGGCGAGTCAAAGGTGGCAAGGCCCATCAGGAGCCGCGCCTTCTCGCCGCCGGACAGGGTGTCGGCGGGCGTGTCCATCTTCATGGTGGCGAGCCCCATGCGCGCGACGCGGGCGCGGACCTTCGCCTCAGGGGCTTCCGGCATCAGCCGGCGGACATGCTGGACGGCGCTCTCGGTCGGGCGCAGGTCGTCGATCTGGTGCTGGGCGAAGAAGGCGATCTTCAGCCCCGGCGCGCGCACGACATCGCCCGACTGCGCCGTCAGCCGCTCGGCGAGGAGTTTGGCGAAGGTCGACTTGCCGTTGCCGTTGGCGCCGAGCAGCGCGATGCGGTCGTCGGTGTCGATGCGCAGGGTCAGGCCGGAGAGGATCGGTTTCGCGTCGCCATAGCCGACGGCGACCTTCTCCATGCGGATGATCGGCGAGGCCGGGCGTTTCTCCGGCGGCTCGAAATGGAAGGGCACGACGTTTTCCTCGATCACCGAGGCCAGCGGCTTCATCTTCTCCAGCGCCTTCAGCCGGCTCTGCGCCTGCCGCGCCTTGGTCGCCTTGGCGCGGAAGCGCTCGACGAAGGCCTCCATGTGCTTGCGCTCGGCGTCCTGCTTCACCTTGGCCTTGACGAGATGCTCCATCTTCTCGGCCCGCTGGCGCTCGAACTGGTCGTAACTGCCGCGGTAGAAGACGAGTTTCTGCTGGTCGAGATGGACGATGGCGTTGACGGCGTTGTTGAGGACGTCGCGGTCGTGGCTGATGATGATGACGGTGTAGGGATAGCGCGCGACGAAGTTCTCGAGCCAGAGCGTGCCCTCGAGGTCCAGATAGTTGGTCGGCTCGTCGAGGAGGAGGAGGTCCGGCCGCGAGAACAAGACGGCGCCGAGCGCGACGCGCATGCGCCAGCCGCCGGAGAAGGAAGAGGCTGGCCGCGCCTGCGCCGCCGCGTCGAAGCCGAGGCCGGACAGGATGGCGCTCGCCCGCGCCTCGGCCGAATGCGCCTCGATGTCGGTGAGGCGGATCTGGATGTCGGCGATGCGGTTGGCGTCGGTCGCCGTCTCGGCTTCGGCGAGCAGCGCGAGGCGCTCCTCGTCGGCCTTCAGCACGATCTCGATCAGCGATTCCTCGGTACCCGGCGCCTCCTGCGCCACCTGGCCGATGCGGGTGTTGCGCGGCAGCGAGACGCTGCCGCTCTCGGAGGCGAGATCGCCGGTGATCACCCGGAACAGCGTCGACTTGCCCGCGCCGTTGCGCCCGACGAGGCCGGCCTTCGTCCCCGCCGGCAGCGTCAGCGTTGCATGGTCTATGAGAAGGCGTCCGGCGACGCGCGCGGAAAGATCGGTGATCTGCAGCATGGATAGGCTTTTGCCATGGCGGGGGACGGCGGGGAAGGGCGTTGTTGCCAAGCGCGGGCGGGCGCATGATGGACGAAGGCTTGTTGAAGGGCGCAGAGCATGGAGAAGATCGAGATCGACGAAGCGGTGGTCAGCGAACTGATGGAACTGACAGGGCTAACGACACGGCAGGCAGTGGTGAACAAGGCGCTGAGCGAGATGGCCGACCGGCGGCGTGTCCAACGCAAATTATTGGAACTGGAGGGAAAGATTGAGTGGGATGGTGACCTCGACGCCATGCGGCGAAACAGGTGATCCTGCCCGACACCAGCGCTTGGATCGACTACCTCAAAGGGCCGCGAACCGAGGCTGCCGCAAGCCTCAAACGGGCGCTGGTAGTTGAGGATGTCGTTGTCGGCGATCTTATTCTCGCGGAGGTACTTCAGGGCATCCGGCATGAACGCGACCTTCGGGCTGCCGCCGCCTTGCTCTACACCCACCCGGTGCTGACACTCTGTGGGGCTGCGATTGCCGAGGAGGCTGCCTACAACTATCGTTTCCTGCGTCGCCGGGGGATCACGATCCGCGGCACGATCGACGTGATCATCGCGACTTGGTGCCTCTCCGTCGGGGCCCGCATCATCCACAATGATCGCGATCTCGGCGTGATGGAAGATGCCCTCGGCCTGAAGCGCTACGCGTAGTCTGCTTCCTCTTGCGGCGCCAGCCGTCAGGCCGCCACCTCCCGCTGGAACTGGATCAGGTCGAGGCTCGGCACCGCCTTGCCAAAGCCGGTGAGGATCGCGTGCGTTTGCCCCCGATGATGGGTCTGGTGGTTGAAGAGATGCGCCAGCGCCGGGGCAAGGGGCTGGGTGATGTCGCGCGGGTTGGTCACCGGCTGGTAGGTGAAGCTTCCGGCGAGTGCGGCCTCGTCGAGGCTGTCGACCCAGGCGATGATCCGCGCGTCCTCCACTGCCCGGGCCTGCCGAAGCGGAGCAAAATCGGCGTGGAGGATGGCGTCGAGCAATGTCGGCGCGGTGCCTGAGCCGGTGAAGCGGCGCAGCCAGATGCGGTCGGTGACGAGGAGATGGTTGAGCGTGCCCGAAAGGCTGCCGAAGAAGGCGCCGCGGTCGGCGGCGAACTCGTCGGGCGAGAGGCTTTCGGCTACCCCGTAGAGGCGGTCATTCGCCCATTCATTGTAGCCGGCGAACATTCGGCAAAGCGCGTGATACACCCCATCCCCCAAGCTGATTTCTGCCGCGCAAGGCACCGGCCGTCCTTCATGGCATGGCCGCCCGATCGCGCGAAAGTCATTGCTTGAAGCGCCTACGCGCAAATCCCTAAGAGCCAGGGCGGTGAGGCCGAATCCTCACGTTTCCGGATAGGTCGCGCCTCAGCCACCCTATTGTTGCGCCGCAACCAAGCCGTAGTTCTGCCGTTCGCTGGAACTCCCAACAGCACCGGAAAACCCATGGTCCTTCCCGAATCCGCGCGTCTCGACCGCATGATCCACTACACCGGTTGGCCGCTGGCGCTGCTGTTCGTCTGGGATGTGATCGTTACGCTCGCCTATGTCTACGTGCCGCATCCCGGCTTCGAACTGCCGTCGCTGCCGATGACGCTGCTCGGCTCGGCGCTGGCGCTGTTCCTCGGCTTCCGCAACAACAACGCCTATAACCGCTGGTGGGAGGCGCGGACCCTCTGGGGGGCCATGGTCAACGTGTCCCGCTCTTTCGGACGGGCCGCGTTTCATCTGGTCGACAACCGGCCGGAGAGCCACGAGCTGCGCCAGGCGCTCGTCCTGCGGCAGATCGCCTACGTCAACGCGCTGCGCTGCCATCTTCGGCGTCATCCGGCGCTGGAGGGGATCGCGGAGTTCCTGCCGGCCGACGAGATCTCGCGGCTGGAGGGCGTCGCCAATGTCCCGAACGCGATCCTCAACGAAACCGCGGCTCTGGTCAGGAGCGCGGCAGGGGAGGGCTGGATCGACCCCATCAGGCACGTGCATATCGAGAGCTTGCTGGTCGACATGAGCAACGCTCAAGGCGGCATGGAGCGGATCAAGAACACGCCGCTGCCGCGCGAGTACGGCTACTTCCCGACGCTGTTCGTCCACGTCTTCTGCATTCTTCTGCCTGTCGGACTCGTCGACAGCCTGACCATCTACACGCCGCTGGCATCGACCATCGTCGGCTTCATGCTGTTGGCCATGGACCGCGTCGGCAGCGATCTGCAGGATCCGTTCGAGAACCGCGCGCACGATGTTCCGCTGACCTCGATCTGCCGGACGATCCAGATTGATCTGGAACAGCTGCGCGGCGAGCGGGCAGCGCCCCAGCCCTTGCGGCCAGTGTCGGATGTGTTGTGGTAGCGGCGTCACTGAGGGTCTAGGAGTACGCTCGCGTTTCCGTACCGACTTCCGCTCCTATCCGTTCCTTTCTCTGTTCCGCGAATTGCGAAGGCCGATCCATGGGCATCCTCCTCTACGAACTCGTCGGCGCCGATGCCGCTCGGCCTTTCTCGCCGCATTGCTGGAAGGCGCGGATGGCGCTCGCGCACAAGGGCCTCGCCTTCGAGACGGTCCCGGTTCCGTTTACCGAGGTGCCGCTTGTGGAAGACGGGTTCGCGACGATCGTCCCGGTGCTGCGCGATGGCGAGCACCGCGTCGCCGACTCTTTCAAGATCGCCGAATATCTCGACGCCGCCTATCCCGATGCGCCGACGCTGTTCGGCGGCGAGGGCGGGCGGGCGCTGTCACGCTTCGTCGAAAGCTGGACGCAGCGCACCATCCATCCTTTCGTCTCCACCAGCCGGGCGCTCCTCGACATCCACGACAGCCTCGCGGCGCCCGACCAGGCCTATTTCCGCCAAAGCCGCGAGAAGGTTTTCGGCAAGCCGCTGGAGGCGGTGATCGTCGGCGACGAGGCGCGGCTGGAAGGGTTTCTCGACAAGCTGAAGCCGCTGCGCAGCCTTCTCGACGGGCAGAAGTTCTTGGGCGGCGCGACGCCGCTGTTTGCCGACTACATCGTTTTCGGCGCCTTCCAGTGGCTGCGCATCGTCTCGCCCTGGCAGGTCTTGCCGGCAGGCGACGCGGTGAGCGACTGGTTCGAGCGCTGTCTCGACCTCCACGGGGGCGAGGGCCGCAAGGTCTCGGCCGCGGCCTGAGCCGAGAGGCGGCGCGGACGCCTTGCCGCCCGGAGGCGGCCCGGCTATAGAGCGCCATCCCTTTCCCTGGAAATCTGAGGACCACCCATGGCCGTCGAACGCACCTTCTCCATGATCAAGCCCGATGCGACCCGTCGCAACCTCACCGGCGCGATCACCAAGATCTTCGAAGAGTCGGGTCTTCGCATCGTCGCCTCGAAGCGCGTCTGGATGAGCCAGCGCGAGGCCGAGGGCTTCTACGCCGTGCACAAGGAGCGTCCGTTCTTCGGCGAGCTCGTCGAGTCCATGTGCGCCGGCCCGACCGTCGTTCAGGTGCTGGAAGGCGAGAACGCCATCGCCCGCAACCGCGAGATCATGGGCGCGACCAACCCGAAGGACGCTGCCGAAGGCACCATCCGCAAGGCGCACGCTCTGTCGATCGGCGAGAACTCGGTGCACGGCTCCGACGCCCCCGAGACCGCCAAGGAAGAGATCGCCTACTGGTTCTCGCAGACCGAAGTCGTCGGCTGAATTCATCGGCTAAGCTGATGTGAGAAAAGGGCGGTTGCTGCGGCGGCCGCCCTTTTTCGTTTCAGCTGCGGAGCGCGCCATGGCGGCGGAGCACGTCATCGCAAAGAGCGTGCTACTTCCAGAGGCGCGAACCCCTCAGATCGTCATCCTCGGCCGCAGGCCGGGGACCCATGCCGCCGCCTTCGCACCGCCGCCTCGGTCCCGGAAGGGGTGTGAGACATCGACCGCTGACGTTGTTTTCTATGGAGAGGCATGGGTCCCCGCGCTGCGCGCGAGGATGACGAACCTTTAGGCGTTCGAACTCTTCAGAGATCGAAAGATCGCCAGTCAGATCGCAAGTCCGCCAGTCCGCCGTGGATTGGAGAATTACAGACCCCAGCGGGCCGCGGCGGCATCGTCACTGGCCTTCGCCTCGACCCATCCGCCGACGCTCCCATCGGCGAGATGCTCGCGCTTCCAGAACGGTGCGCGTGTCTTCAGGTAGTCCATCAGGAAACTGGCGGCATCGAACGCCGCCTCACGGTGGGCGGAGGCGCAGGCGACGATGACGATCTCCTCGCCGGGTGCGATCATGCCGTGGCGGTGGATGGCCCGGCAGGCAAGGAGCGGCCAGCGCCGGCAGGCCTCGTTGGCGACCGACGTCAGCTCGCGCGTCGCCATGCCGGGATAATGCTCAAGCTCGAGGTTCGCCAGCCGGCCGCCTTCGTCGCGGCAGTAACCGATGAAGGTGACGAGGCCGCCCATCGCCCCGAGGGCTGTGGCCTCGATCGAGGCGGTTTCAGCGGCGAGGTCGATGCGGCCCGAGCGGATGTCGACGACAGGCGTGCAGCCCAAGGCTCAGCCTCCGGTCATCGGCGGGAAGAAGGCGATCTCGGTCGCACCGGCGATCGGCTCGGAATGGTCGACATGCTCCTGGTTGATCGCCACGCGGATCACTTCAGGTGCCTGCAGCGCTTCCTCGTAGCCCTCGCCGCGGCCTTTCAGCCAGTGCAGGAGGTCATCGACGGTGACGATGCCGGCGGGCAGAACGACGTCTTCCTCGGAAAGGCCGATCCGCTCGCGGACCCAGGCGAAATAGACGAGTTTCATCGGCGTGCTCCCAGTGTACGGGCGTTGTCTCTCAGGGCTGAAACGTCTCAGTCCGGGATATGGCGCACGCCGGCGCGGAAATAGTCGTAGCCGGTGTAGAGCGTCAGCACGGCCGAGATCCACAGCAGCACCAGCCCGGTCTCGGTGATGTAGGGCAGGATCTTGTCGCCGGCGGGTCCCGACAGCAGGAAGGCGACCGCAACCATCTGCACCGTCGTCTTCCACTTGGCGAGCTGGGTGACGGGAACGCTGACCTTCAGCCCGGCGAGGTATTCCCTGAGACCCGAGACCAGGATCTCGCGGCAGAGGATGACGATGGCCGCCCAGAGCGTCCAGCCGACGATGGTGCCATCGGCGGAGAGCAGCAGCAGGCAAGCGGCAACGAGGAGCTTGTCGGCGATCGGGTCGAGCATGCGGCCGATCGTCGAGGTCTGCTGCCAGGCACGAGCGAGGTAGCCGTCGAAGAAGTCGGTGATGCTGGCAACGACGAAGATGCCGAATGCCCACCAGCGCGCGTTGTCGTTGGCGACGAAGCTGCCGCCCCAGAAGAAGCAGATGACAACGAGCGGCACCGCGACGATGCGGGCGTAGGTCAACATGTTGGGGAGGCTGAGCGCCCGAGATGCCATAGGGAGTCCGGTCCGATAGTTTGGGGCTGCGCCTCTTGAACAGCGGCGCGGGAGCCGCGTCAACCGCCGAGTTCACGGGAAGGCGAGACGCGGCGCCTTTCTATCACCTGTCTTGGAAATGGTCGTAGACGAGCTTAGCCATCGCCTCAGAAATTCCCTCGACCTTTCGCAGATCGCCAAGCGCGGCGCGGCCGACTTCCTTGGCCGTGCCGAAGTGGTGCAGCAGCGCTCTTTTCCGCGAGGGGCCGATGCCGGCGATTTCGTCGAGCGGGTTCTTCACCAGCTCCTTCTTGCGCTTGGCGCGGTGGGTGCCGATGGCAAAACGGTGCGCCTCGTCCCGCAACCGCTGGACGAAATAAAGAACGGGATCGCGCGGAGGCAGAGAGAACGGCTCGCGCCCCGCGGTGATGAACCGCTCGCGGCCGGCATCGCGGTCGACACCCTTGGCGATGCCGATGGTGGTCACCTTGTCGGCGATGCCGAGTTCCTCGAGGATTGCCTTCACCGCCGAGATCTGGCCTTTGCCGCCGTCGATCAGCACAAGGTCCGGCCAGGCCGGCATCTCGGCCTCGTCGGCATCCTCGTCCGTCTCGGCCGGTGTGATGGCCGGTTGCGGCCCTTCAGCGTGCTCCTTCTTCAAGCGCGAGAAGCGGCGGGTCATTACCTCGCGCATCATGCCGAAATCGTCGCCCGGCGTGATGTCGGTGCCCTTGATGTTGAACTTGCGGTACTGGCTCTTGGCAAAGCCCAGTGGCCCGGCAACGACCATGGCGCCGACCGCAGCCGTGCCCATGATGTGCGAGTTGTCGTAGACCTCGATGCGGCGTGGCACCTGGGCAAGGCCGAAAGTCTCGGCAAGGCCTTTCAGCAGCCGCCCTTGCGAGGACGTCTCCGCCAGCCGCCGCCCCAGCGCCTCGCGCGCATTGGCGGTGGCGTGGTCGACGAGATCCTTCTTCTCGCCGCGCGCGGGCACGCCGATCACCACCCGCCGCTGCGCCCGCACGCCGAGCGCCTCGGCCAGGAGGACGCGGTCCTCGACCTCGATCGGAAGCAAGATCATCCGCGGGGCCGGCTTGTCGTCGTAGAACTGCGCGAGGAAGGCGCCGAGCACTTCCTGCGGCTCGAGCGAGGAATCGGCTTTCGGGAAATAGGCGCGGTTGCCCCAGTTCTGGCCGGTGCGGAAGAAGAACACCTGGATGCAGGTCAGCCCGCCCTCCTGGTGGATGGCGAAGACGTCGGCTTCCTCGGTGTTCTGTGGGTTGATGCCCTGGTGCGCTTGGATCTGGCTGAGCGACGTCAGCCGGTCGCGGTAGATCGCGGCGCGCTCGAACTCCATGTCCTCGGCGGCTTCCTGCATGGCGACAGCCATGTTCTGCTTCACCTGGGTCGACTTGCCCGACAGAAACGCCTTCGCCTCCTCGACGAGGTTCGCATAGTCGGGGATGGCGATCTCCCCGGTGCAAGGGCCGGAGCAGCGCTTGATCTGGTAGAGGAGGCACGGCCGCGTGCGGCTCTCGTAGACCGAGTCCGTGCAGGTGCGCAGCAGGAAGGCACGCTGCAGCGAGTTGATGGTGCGGCCGACCGCGCCGGCCGAGGCAAAGGGGCCGAAATAGTTGCCTTGGCGCGAACGGGCGCCGCGGTGCTTCATGATCGCCGGCGCCTCGTGGCCGCCGCTGACGACGATGTACGGGAACGACTTGTCGTCCCGCATCAGGACGTTGTAGCGCGGCCGCATGCGCTTGATGAGGTTGGCCTCGAGCAGCAGCGCCTCGGTCTCGGTGCGCGTCGTCACGAACTCCATGTGCCGCGTCTCGCGGATCATCCGGGCGATGCGGTTGGTGTGGAGCCCGGTGCGGGTGTAGCTCGTCACCCGCTTCTTCAGCGACTTCGCCTTGCCGACGTAGAGGACGTCCTCGCTCGCGCCGAACATGCGGTAGACGCCGGGGCCATTCGGCAGGCGCTTGACGAAGGCTGCGATCAGCTCGGCGCCTATAAGGCCCTGCGCTTCCGGCGTGCCGGCATCGTCCCACTCGATCGCGGCGAGAAGGGCAGCCGTTGGCGAGGGCAGGGAGTCGGGTGCGGCGTCGCCTTCCGCCTCGCTGTCGAGGTCGAAGTCGTCGTCGAGATCACTGTCGAGGGGAGTTGCGTCGGCGTCGGTCATGTCTGCTTCGTTGGGAGCGCCGAGGGCGCCTGGACTGTCGGGGAAATCCCGCGCTTCTATGTGCCTCAAGGCGCAGGCTGCGGCGGGATTTGTCGTTCCCTTATATGCGAACGCTGCGGCAAGAATGCAGCGTCAAAACCGCCGACCCGCAAAAGGTCGATGTGGCCGTTTCGCCATAGTGGCGAAAGAAAGGCAGCAGAACGAAAGCGGCGGTTCGATTATGGCGGATATGCGGCAGCGCGCCACTAGTCCGGCGGCGCGACGCGTGGCTAACCTTCTTCCCAAGCGGCGCTTGCGCGATCTCGTCGGCAGCGCCATTTTATCGGTGACGTCACCCAGGAAGGAGTGTCGATCATGCCATCGTTTCGACGCTCCCTCGCTCTGGCGACGCTCCTGCTTCTTTCGGCGCCCATGCTGTCGTCACCGGGCGTTTCGGCCGATCTCGCGGTGGCCGAGCCCGCCGTCCCGCTGGCATCCGCGCCGTCCTACATCTGGTCCGGGCCCTATGCCGGCGGCTTCGTCGGCTACAACTTCGCCAATCTCGACCATGCCGGCGGCGCCGAGTTCGACGGCGAAGGTTTCGTCGGCGGCGTCTATACCGGCTACAACCTGCAGACCAACCAGTTCGTCTACGGCATCGAGGCTGATCTCGGCGCCTCCGGCCTGGACGCCGGCGGCTACGATGCGGTGACCGGCGCGCCGATCTCGGCCGACGCCAACGCCTTCGGATCACTGCGCGCGCGTGTCGGCGTCGCCTACGACCCGTTCCTGTTCTTCGCCACCGGCGGCGTCGCGGTGGCGGGTGCCGAGCTCTCCTCCAATGGCGCCGAGGACAGCAACACGCATCTCGGCTACACCGTCGGCGCCGGTGTCGAGGCGCAGGTCGGCGGCAACGTCACCTCGCGCGTCGAGTATCGCTACTCCGACTTCGGCAGCAAGACGTACGATCTTGGCCCGGTCTCGACCTCGACTGGCTTCGACGAGCATTCGATCCGCGCGGGCGTGGCGCTGAAGTTTTAGGGCTTCAGGTGGGCCGGCGGCATGACGGGCGACGTCGATGTCAGATGTCTATGAAGGTAAATGCAAACGCTCGCGATTGGCGGCATACGCCAAAACTTCGTCATCCCGGACTTGGTCCGGGATCCATTCCTCAGCGCATCCAATGCGATCCATCACAGAATCACAGGTCCGCGACGGGAAGGTCAGCCGTTCTCGGACATGTTCAACGGTTTGGAATGGATCCCGGATCAAGTCCGGGATGACGAAACTTCAAGGTTGGCGCTAATTACACCGCCCAACTTTCACCCCTGCGGCTTCAGCGCCTCGTACTCCGGAAAGATCACCGGAAACGCCTCGATCCAGGCGACGAGCTGGGGATGCTTGTCTTCCCACTGGCCCTTGAAGCGCAGGTCGAGGTAGCCGAGGAGGCTGGCCAGGGCAAAATGGGCGAGGTTTGGTTCATTACCGAGCGAGGCGATGTTGGATTCCAGCACGGCCAGGCCGCGCCAGAGCTTACCGAGCTGGCGGTCGACCCAAGGCTGGTGCCGCATCTCCTCGGGGCGCATGCGCGCCTCGTATACGGTGAGCAGCGCGCTGTCGGCGACGCCGTCGGCGGTCGCGGCGATCCGCTTGACCAGCAGCCATTGCGGTCCGTCCTGTGGCACCAGGCGGTGGTCGCTGAGCCGGTCGAAATAGTCGCAGATGACATTGCTGTCGTAGAGCGGGGCGCCGTCTTCCGCGACGAGGGCCGGGATCTTTCCGAGCGGGTTGACCGCCAGGAGGTCGGCGGGCTCGGCGCCCGTATCGGTCGGGACCAGCGTCAGCGCGATGCCGCAATGGGCAGCGGCCATCCGGACCTTGGCGGCGAAGGGCGAGGCAGGTGCGTAGAACAGCCGCATGCGGGCTCCCGTCGGTCTGGACGCAGCGCTCACGAAACACTGGTCGCGTGTCAAAGCCCGCGGGCGGCGGGCGTTTTCGTCAGAAACGGCGAAGCGACTGGCAGTTGGCGCCGTAGATCAGCCACTTGTCGAGGCCGAGCACGCAACCCTCGGCCTTCCAGCCGATCGAGGCATAACCGAGCGGATGGGAGACGGTGTAGTAGACCGTCCGCCGCTGGCCGTCGGAAATCATCGCTTCGCCCTGGCAGTAGCGGCGCTCGATCGGCCGGTCCTCGCTCAGCGGGAAATAGGCCTTCTCGGCCATGTCGCTGAATTCCTCGATGACGTAGCCGGTCTGCAGCATCTCGACGGCGCCATGCTCGAACTGGTCCTCGACCTCGGCCAGCACTTTCGGGTTGTCGCAGGTCGGCACCAGCGCATCGGCGTAGATCTGCTGCGTCGGCGCCGGGCCGTAATAGTCGGCGCTCCAGGCGGGCAAAATGGCTGTGGTCGCAAGGGCTGCGCCCATCAACAGGCTGAGAAGACGGTCACGCATGGCTGTGGTCCTTCGCGGAGTCGGCGCCGCTGGCTCGGTATCCCACCGGTTTAGGATCGCTCGCCCGATATCGCAACCATCTCGACGCGGCCACGGCCTTCTTTGCCGAGCACCTGTTTCAGAATTGCCATGACGCGGGCCGCCTCCTCGGCAAAGGTATAGGGCGGATTAATCACCACGAGGCCGGAGCCGACGAGGGTTTCCGTCGGGGTGAAAGGTTCGCGGAAGAAGTCGGCCGCGACGATGTCGGGAATGCCGCTGGCTTTCAGGCCCGCATGCAGGCGGGCGCGCTCGGCTTTTCGCTTGATCGGGTACCAGATGGCGTAGATGCCGCCCGGCCAGCGCTTGTAGGCAGCCGTGACCCCGGCGACGATGTCGTCGATCTCGCTTGTCTTCTCGAAAGGCGGGTCGATCAGCACGAGGCCGCGCTTCTCCTTCGGCGGCAGGTGCGCCCCGAGCGCCAGCCAAGCGTCGAGGGCGATGACCTTGGTCTGCACGTCGCCGGCGAACACCTCCTTCAGCGCCTCGGCCTCGAAGGGGTGCAGTTCATAGGCCGAGAGCCGGTCCTGGCGCCGCATCAGCCGGCGGGCAATCAGCGGCGAGCCGGGATAGGAACCGGCACCGTCCGCCCGCACGATGTCGAGGTAGGCCTGGAGTTCGGGCGCCTCGGCCGCCGGCGAGGCGAGCAGCCGCGCGATGCCGTCCTGATGCTCGCCGGTGCGCTGCGCCTCCTCGCTCGACAGGTCGTAGCGGCCGCGGCCAGCATGGGTGTCGATGACCCGGAATTTCTTGTCCTTGCGCTTCAGATATTCGACGATCGACACCAGCAGCGCATGCTTCACGACATCGGCAAAATTCCCGGCGTGGAAGGCGTGGCGGTAGTTCATGCGGTTCTCCTGATGCCGGCGGCAACGCAGCGTTCACACCTCTTGACCGCGCTGCAGCGAGGGCCAAGTTGCAGCGCGGCGTATGCGCATTACATGCGACATACACAGTGTTACCCCCCGAAAGGAATTGCCCGTCATGGCAAAATCTAAGCTCTTCGAAGCCTTCGACCTCGGCCCGACCCATCTGGCCAACCGTCTGGTGATGGCGCCGCTGACGCGCAGCCGCTCGGACGAGGAGGGCAACCTGCTCGACCGTCACGTCGAGTACTACCGCCAGCGCGCCGGCGCCGGCCTGATCATCTCCGAGGCCACCAACATCTCGCCCGAGGGCCGTGGCTATGCCTATACGCCGGGCATCTTCAACGATGCCCAGGTTGCCGGCTGGAAGAAGGTGACCGACGCCGTGCACGCTGCCGGTGGCAAGATCTTCCTGCAGCTCTGGCATGTCGGCCGCATCTCGCACCCCGACCTGCAGCCAGGCCATGCCGCGCCTGTGGCCCCTTCGGCCGTCAAGCCGGACGGCAAGGCCTTCACCGTCGAGGGCTTCAAGGACCATGAGATGCCGCGTGCGCTCGAGGAGAGCGAACTGCCGCGGGTGATCGAGGACTACGTCAAGGCGACGAAGAATTCCAAGGCTGCCGGCTTCGACGGCGTCGAGCTGCATTCGGCCAATGGCTACTTGCTCGACCAATTCCTGCGCGATGGCACCAACCTTCGCACCGACCGGTACGGCGGCTCGATCGAAAACCGCATGCGCTTCCCGCTCGAGGTGCTGGATGCGGTGATCTCAGCCTGGGACGCCGAGCATGTGGGCGTCCGCATCTCGCCGGTGACGGTGATGGGCGGCTCCTTTGAGAGCAACCAGCAGGCGGTGTTCAACGCCTATGTCGAAGAGATCGACAAGCGCCATCCGGTCTATCTCCACGTCATCGAAGGTCAGACCGGCGGCGACCGCAACAAGGACAAGTTCGACTACAACGCCCTGCGCCAGCGCTTCCACGGCACCTACATGGGCAACAACAACTACGATACCGAGCTCGGCGTCGAGCGCGTCGACCAGGGCAAGGTCGATCTCGTCTGCTACGGCAAGCTGTTCATTTCCAATCCGGATCTGCCGGTCCGCATGCAGCTCGGCGCGCCGCTGCTGCCCTGGGACCAGGCGACCTTCTACGGCGGCGACGAGAAGGGGTACACCGACTATCCCGCGCTGACCCCCGAGGAGATCAGCCGCTACGCCGCCGCGGGCTGATCGGCAGCCAAATGCATCGAGAGGGGCCGGAGCGAAAGCTTCGGCCCTTTTTGCTGGGCGGTGTCCGCCAAATCGCATGACGGCGCGCGAAAAGCGCGCCTATACTGCCGGCATGAACGACCTGACCCCCCTTCGCACCGGCCACAGCGCCTGCCCGCATGATTGTCCGTCGACCTGTGCGCTCGACGTCGAGCTGATCGGAAACAGCATCGGCCGCGTCCGTGGCGCCACCGGCAACAGCTACACCGCCGGCGTCATCTGCGCGAAGGTCGCGCGCTACGGCGAGCGCATCAACCATCCCGACCGCCTGTTGAAGCCGCTGCAGCGCACCGGGGCGAAGGGCGAGGGCAGTTGGCGCGAGATCACCTGGGACGACGCGCTCGATCAGGTGGCGGAAGCCTTCGTCAAGGCCGAGGCCCGGCATGGCGCCGAGAGCGTCTGGCCGTACTACTACGCCGGCACCATGGGCCAGGTGCAGCGCGACGGCATCCACCGCCTGCGCCACGCCAAGCGCTACTCCAACCAGTTCGATTCGATCTGCACCAACATGGCCTGGAGCGGCTGGCACGCCGGCACCGGCCGGCTGACCGGCGTCGATCCGCGCGAGATGGCGGAGGCCGACTGCGTGGTGATCTGGGGCACCAATGCGGTGGCGACGCAGGTCAACGTGATGACCCACGCCATCCGCGCCCGCAAGGAGCGCAAGGCCGCGATCGTCGTCATCGACATCTACGACAACGCGACGATGAAGCAGGCCGACATGGCGCTGAAGCTGCGGCCAGGCAGCGACGGCGCGCTGGCGGCGGCGCTGATGCATGTCGGCTTCCGCGATGGCACCGCCGACCGCGCCTACATGGAAAAGTACACCGACGACCCGGCCGGGCTCGAGGCGCACCTCGCCACCCGGACGCCGGAATGGGCCGCGGGGATCACCGGGCTTTCCGTCGCCGAGATCGAGGCCTTCGCCGCCCTCATCGGCCGGACGCCCCGCACCTTCTTCCGCCTCGGCTACGGCTTCACCCGCCAGCGCAACGGCGCGCCGGCGATGCACGCGGCGCTCTCGGTGCCGGCGGTGTTCGGCCACTGGCAGCACCGCGGCGGCGGGGCGTTCCACACCAACTCCGACATCTTCCAGTTCGACAAGAGCCTGATCATGGGCTCGGCGATGAAGGACCCGTCCGTCCGCTCGCTCGACCAGTCGCGCATCGGCAGGATCCTCGTCGGTGATCCCGGCGCTCTTCAGGGCGGCCCGCCGGTGACGGCGATGATCGTCCAGAACACCAATCCCGCCAACGTCGCGCCGGAGCAGCGGCTGGTGATCGAGGGGCTGCGGCGCGAAGACCTGTTCGTCTGCGTGCACGAGCAGTTCATGACCGACACGGCCAAGCTCGCCGACCTCGTGATTCCCGCCACGATGTTCCTCGAGCACGACGACATCTACCGCGCCGGCGGGCAGAGCCACATCCTGCTCGGGCCGAAGCTCGTCGAGCCGCCGGCGACGGTGCGCAGCAACCATTTCGTCGTCGAGGAACTCGGCAAGCGTCTCGGCGTCGGGGACCGTCCGGGCTTCGGCCTGACCGAGCGCGAGCTCATCGAGGACCTGCTGCAGCGCAGCGGCCGCGGGACGCTCGACGATCTCGAGGCCGGCCGCTGGCTCGACGCTCAGCCGGCCTTCGAGGATGCGCATTACCTCAACGGTTTCGGCTGGCCGGACAAGAAGTTTCATTTCCGGCCGGACTGGGCGAACGCCTCCTCGCCGAACCGGCCGCCGGCCTCGATGGGCCCGCAAGGTCCCGTCGCCCGCCTGCCGGAATGGCCCGACCATGCCGGCCTGGAAGAGGCGAGCGACGACGCCCATCCGTTCAAGCTCGCGACCTCGCCGGCGCGCCAGTTCCTCAATTCGAGCTTTGCCGAGACCGCCGGCTCGCGCTCGCGCGAAAGGCGGCCGGAACTCCTGATGCACCCGGACGATGCCGCCACCCTCGGCGTCGAAACCGATGCGCTGGTCACCATCGGCAACCGCCGGGGCGAGATCCGTCTGCCGGTCGCGGTCTCCGATACCGTGCGGCCGGGCGTGCTGGTGCACGAGGGGCTGTGGGCGAACTCGGACTTCGAGAGCGGCGAGGGGATCAACACGCTGGTCGGCTCCGACCCGGTCGCCCCCTCCGGCGGGGCAGCTTTTCACGACACACAGGTCTGGGTGCGGGTTTAGCGCGGCTTTCGGTGGACGTAGCGGTGATGGGACTGCTGTTATCGCAGAGTGAAAGCGCCGGTCGCTCGGGCCGCCGGGTCCTCTGACCAGCGATGACCGAACGAACTGCATGATCCAAATGTTAATCAGACGTTTACGGGAAGTTTCCCGACCAGTTCGGTAAGCGTTTGAATCAATCTCTCAGCCTGATGATTCTGGGTCTGAGCCCATGGGCCGGAGCCGTTGCGTGGACTCGGCTTAAGGCAGTTTGAGGAGTGCCGGCGAACGCGCCGGGGCTGCCGAGGGTCAGAGGGACGAATTGAAGCTGATGCGGTTGCGGCCGTTCGACTTGGCGTCGTAAAGGGCGAGGTCGGCGCGGTGGATCACGTCCTCGATCTCGCGATCGTCCGGCGCCATCGCGGTCGCGCCGATGCTGACCGTCACCTTCAGCGACTGGCCCTCCCAGACGATGACCGCCTCCTCGATCTGGCGGCGGATCCGCTCCGCCCAGGTGCCGATGACGGCCTCGTCGACATGGCGCAGCGAGACGACGAACTCCTCGCCGCCGAAGCGCGCAATGCGGTCGCTCGCCCGCAGCGAGCCGGCCAGCAGCCGGGCGATCTCGACGATGACCTTATCGCCGGCGGCATGGCCGTAGATGTCGTTGATCCGCTTGAAATGATCGATGTCGATCATCAGCACGCCGAGCTCTTGACGCTCGTGGCGCCCGAACACCCCAACCTTCGTCGCAAACTCCCGAAAGCCGCGGCGGTTGAGGAGGCCGGTCATCGGATCCGTGTTGGCGAGCGTCCGCAACTCGGCGATCGCCTCTTCCGACCGATCGGCCTCCAGCTTGGCGGCGCTCAGATGCGCTTCGGCGAAATCGATCCGGCGCACCAGCGAGCGGAGGGAGTTGGTCAGCCGCACGATGTCCAGCGAGCCGGATTGGCGGTGGATCAGGCCGATGTTCGGATCGCGGCCGATCTTGTCGGCATTGTCGGCCAGCATGGACAGCGGGCGTGTCACCCGTCCGGCGATCAGGGCGGCGGCCAGCGAGCTGGCGAGGGCCGCGATGGTGCCGATGAGGAAGATCACGAGGATCGTGCCGTTGGCGCGCGTCAGCGCCGCGGTGACCGGGCGCCGTGCGACGACGCGCCAGCCAAGCCCGTCATAGGAGCGAAGGCCGCGCGTGCCAACGATGGCGACGAGATCGTCTCCCGTCTGCGAGGGGGCGACCGTTCCGACCGTCGCGCCTTCGGCGGTGTCGGCGATCTGCTGCGGTGTCAGGGCCGGCTTCACGAGCTTCGGGCCAAGGAGGATGTTGCCGTCCGCCGAGGTGATCCACAGCTCGGTCTTGAGAGCCGGATCGATGTCCGACAGAAGCGTGTCGCGCATGTCGCGCGCCCAGGTCCAGCTGAGATGCGCGCCGAGGACACCGCCGACCCCGCCGCTGGCGTCGCGAACCGGCGCGGCGACGTCGACAAACCGGAAGGGCTCGCCGTCCACTGCCGCCGGGAGGAGCTTTTCCAGGAGCTTGGCCTGATGGACATCCTGGGTGATGGGACCGGCGAGGCCCGCCTTGAACCATGGCCGCTCGGCCACCGAGACGCCCTCCAGCATCCGCTGGGTGGCGGCCCGGACGGTTCCGTCCGCGGTGGCATAGCCGATCCAGGCGTAGTTCGGCAGCGTCGCCTGAGTCTCGTCGAGGAAACGGCCGATCGCGCCGGCATCGTCGGTCCAGGCTGCGGTGAGGGGCGCAAGGTTGGCGAGGTTGGTGATCTCGCGATAGCGCTCGAACATCTGCCGGTCGAGTTGCCGCGCCATGGTCTGCGAGAGCTGGCGCAGATCGGCGTTTGCCGTATCGACCGCGTGCCGCCGCACGACGCTAGCCGTCGCCAGCGTCATGATCGCAACGGTCGCCAGCGCCAGCAAGACCGTCAGCGCTGCCGATTGCGCGCGGATGCTGAGGCGGTCTCGCAGGCGTCCGAGCGCAATGCGCCATGGCATGTTGAGGTTTCCGATCGTTCCAGACCTTGCTGACGATAGGTCAAGAACACCCTTGGCGGCTAAGAAGTTAACACTGCCTTATCGTCCAGCATCACAACTCTGCCATCGAGGACCATGGCGAGCGCCTGCGGGTAGAGCGCGTGCTCGGCGACCAGCACCCGTGCGGCCAGCGTCTCCGGCGTGTCTGATGGCTCCACCGGCACGGCGGCCTGGGCGATGATCGGGCCGCCATCCATGACGAAGGTGACGAAATGCACGGTGCAGCCATGCAGCTTCACGCCGGCCTCGATCGCCCGGCGGTGGGTCTCGAGGCCCGGGAACAACGGCAGCAGCGAGGGGTGGATGTTGATCATCCGGCCGGCGAAGCGGTCGACGAACTCGGCCGACAGGAGGCGCATGTAGCCGGCGAGGCAGATCACGTCGGGGCGCGCCGCCTCGATCGCCGTGATCATCGCGGCCTCGTGCGAGGCCTTGTCGGCATGCCCCTTGCGCGGCACGGCTTCGGCATAAATGCCGGCAGCGCGCGCCGTCTCGAGGCCGCCAGCATCGGCGCGGTCGGAGAGGACGGCGACGATCTCGCCGGGATAGTTTTCCGCCTTCGTCGCCGCGAGAAGGGCGCCCATGTTGGAGCCGCGGCCGGACAGGAGGACAACGACGCGCTTGCGGGTCTGGCTCATTGCGGCATCACAGCGCGCGCCAGCCTCACAGCGCGAGGTCGCCATTGAAGGTCACGGCGGCGCCGTCGCGGGAGAGGATGCGGCCGAGCGGCACGACCTCTTCGCCCTCGCTCTGCAGGATCGCCGACACCATCGCCGCCTCCGCCTCCGAGACGACGACGATCATGCCGATGCCGCAGTTGAAAGTCCGCAGCATTTCGTGCGCCTCAACGCCGCCGGCCTTGGCGAGCCAGCGGAACACCGGCGGGGTGTCGATGGCGAACAGGTCGATGTCGGCGGCGAGATGCTCCGGCAGGACGCGCGGAATGTTCTCGACGAAGCCGCCGCCGGTGATGTGCGCCAGCGCCTTGATGCCGCCGGACTGGCGGATCGCGGCGAGGAGCGGCTTCACGTAGATGCGGGTCGGGGCGATCAGCGCCTCGGCGAGGCTCGCCTTGTCGGTATCGAACGGGGCGGGGGCGTTGTAGGTGGCGCCCGAGAGCTCGACGATCCGCCGCACCAGCGAATAGCCGTTGGAATGGACGCCGGAGGAGGCAAGGCCGAGGATCATGTCGCCGACCGCGAGCTCCGCGCTCGGCAGCAGCTGGCCGCGCTCGGCAGCGCCGACGGCGAAGCCCGCGAGGTCGTAGTCCTTCTCGGCGTAGAGGCCGGGCATTTCGGCGGTCTCGCCGCCGATCAGCGCGCAGCCGGCCTGGCGGCAGCCCTCGGCGATGCCCTTGACGATGGCCTCGCCTTGCGCCGGGTCGAGCTTGCCGGTGGCGAAGTAGTCGAGGAAGAACAGCGGCTCGGCGCCCTGCACAACGAGATCGTTGACGCACATGGCGACGAGGTCGATGCCGATGGTGTCGTGGATGCCGGTGTCGATGGCGATCTTCAGCTTGGTGCCGACGCCGTCGTTTGCCGCCACCAGCACCGGGTCGGTGAAGCCCGCGGCCTTGAGGTCGAACAGGCCGCCGAAGCCGCCGATCTCGCCGTCGGCGCCGGGCCGGCGGGTCGAGCGCACGTGCGGCTTGATCCGCTGCACCAGCTCATTGCCCGCATCGATGTCGACGCCGGCATCGCGGTAGGTCAGGTTGTTGGTCTTGTCGCTCATCGCCGTCATTCCCCTGGAAGCCCGCGAACTGACACGGATCGCCCCAAGCGGGCAAGGGGGAGCCCCGCCATTTGGCGGATGGCGGGGGAGCCGTCGCGTCCCTGGCGGCCGCCATCGGGTGCTGTGCGCGGAACCCTTGACCGCAAGGTGTTCGGCTGACTATCTCCCTTGCTGCCGCCGCGTGCGACAGGCCTGTAACTGATGAATAGCAGCGGAGTCGCCTGAGATGACAACGGATCGGGGCCGGCTGCTGCGACGTCAGATCATGTTCTGGGGCCTGGCCTTTCTCTTCGCCATCGCCTTGCTGGTGGTGTTTTCCAGCATTCTCCTGCCGTTCGTCTTCGGCATGTCCATCGCCTATTTCCTCGACCCCGTCGCCGACTGGTTGGAGCGGCGCGGCCTGTCGCGGATGATGGCGAGCGTCGTCATCCTCGTGCTCTTCGTCGTCGTCTTCACCGCGGTCATCCTGATCGTGGTACCGGTCGTCGGCGGGCAGATCGGGTCCTTCCTGCAGCGTCTGCCGGAATATCTCGACAAGCTGCAGTCGCTCGCCGCGCAGGCGCGGAGCGGGCCGCTCGCCTGGATGTTCGCCGGAGACGAGCAGTCGATGCGCGACGATTTCGGCAAGCTGGTGAGCCAGGGCTCGGCCTTCCTCACCACGCTCGCCGGCTCGCTGTGGACGTCGAGCCTTGCGGTGGTGAACTTCATCTCGATCTTCGTGGTGACGCCGGTGGTCGCCTTCTACCTGCTGCTCGACTGGGACCGGATGATCAGCAGGATCGACGAGTGGACGCCGCGCCAGCACGTCGACACCGTCAGGCGCCTCGCCCGCGAAATCGACCGCGCAGTCGCCGGCTTCATCCGCGGGCAGGGGAGCCTCTGCCTGATCCTCGGCAGCTATTATGCCATCGGCCTGTCGCTGATCGGGCTGAATTTCGGCCTGCTGATCGGCCTGTTCGCCGGGCTGATCTCGTTCATCCCCTATGTCGGCTCGACGCTCGGCCTCGTGCTCGCGGTTGGCGTAGCGCTGGTCCAGTTCTGGCCGGACTATGGCTGGATCATCGCGACCGTCGCGGTGTTCATGACCGGCCAGTTCATCGAGGGCAACATCCTGCAGCCCAAGCTCGTCGGCGCCTCGGTTGGCTTGCACCCGGTCTGGCTGATGTTCGCGCTCTTTGCCTTCGGCGCACTGTTCGGCTTTGTCGGCTTGCTGATTGCGGTCCCTGCGGCGGCCGCCATCGGCGTCCTCGTCCGCTTCGCCATCACCAAGTACCTGCAGAGCGAGCTCTATTACGGCCGCACCATCGGCCAGCCCGGCACCCGGATCGAGACGGTCGAGGGCAAGCCGATGCAGGAAATGCTGGAATCGGGTTTCCGTCCGGCGCCGAAGGAATAGCGGGCAAATCGCCGGTTCTGCGCTTGGCGGTGGCGGCGCCGACGGTTAGCCTTGCGATGCTGCCCAATGAATGAGCGCACGGGATGCGCTTTTTTGTGACAAAGGGCCGTGTTAGCCAAGCCTTCGCCGCGAGCCCGCCGCGAGTCCCAAGGATCGACCCCCGCGTGAACCCCGCCCAGCTTCCCTTCGATCTGCCGCACCGCGCCTCGCTGGCCCGGGACGATCTCATCGTCACCGACGCCAACCGGCTGGCCGTCGCCGCGATCGACAGCTGGCCGAACTGGCATCATCCGGTGCTGCTTGTCGTCGGCCCGCCCGGCTCGGGCAAGTCGCATCTGGCCGCCGCCTGGCAGGAGATGACGGGCGCGGTGCCGTTGCCGACGGAACTGTCGCGCCGCTTTGCCGTGGTGATCGACGATATCGACAGCGGCGCGCTGCCGGAGATCGAGATCTTCAAGGCGGTCAATGCCGCCCGCCTCGGCGGCGGCACGGTGCTGGCAACGGCGCGCACGCTGGCGCCGGCCATGGACCTCAAGCTTGCCGATCTCCGCTCGCGTCTGCGGGCCGCCACCACCGTGATGACCGGCACGCCCGACGAGGCGCTTCTTTCTGGCGTCCTGACCAAGCTGTTCTCCGACCGGCAGATCGCCGTCGATCCGCGTCTGGTGCAGTTCCTGGTGCTGCGGATGGAGCGCTCGCTGGAGGCGGCGAGCCGCCTGGTGGCCGCGATCGACCGCGAGGCGCTGGCGTCGCGCGAGAAGATCTCGCGGGTTCTGGTGCAGCGGGTGCTCGACCGGGCGGAGTTTGCCGCAGGCCAGCGCTACATCGCCGAAACGCCGTTGGACCGGGCGAGCGAAGGCGGGCACGATGCCGTGGCGCTGCCCCGCGACATTCCGCGAATGGAGGACTGAGCCTTGGACGATCCCGTGACGCCCCCTGTCCCCAGACCCCGCATCCGTCGCCCGAGGGCTGCGACGCCCACCGTGAAACCAATAGCGGCCAAGCCGGCGCTCGGCGTCAAGCCGCGCGCCGCCGCGCGCGCCAAGGCCAAGGTGGTCGCCACCGCCAAGCGCGTCGCAGCCGCGCCGAAGGCGCCGAAAGCCGAGAAGCCAGCCGCGCCGCCCCTGACGGCCTCCGCCGAGATCCGTCCGGAGGATGACGCGACCGAGACGCCGAGCCCGATCGAGGTGCTGGCCGCCGTGACGGTGCCGGAGCCGGAGAAGGCGGCAGCCGAGCGGCCGCGCGCCAAGCCCAACTCGGTCGCGCGGATTGCCGAGCGGCTGGAAGCCAATTCTGCCGACGCGCTGCCGCTGATTGAGACCATCGTCTCGGCGCAGGACGAGGCGCTGCCGGCCGACCGTTTCATCAACCGCGAGATCTCCTGGTTGCAGTTCAACCGGCGGGTGCTCGACGAGTCGCAGAACACGGCCCATCCGCTGCTGGAGCGCGTGCGCTTCCTGTCGATCTCGGCCGGCAATCTCGACGAGTTCTTCATGGTGCGCGTCGCCGCGATCGCCGCCCAGGTGCGCGAGAAGATCACGCTGCGCAGCGACGACGGCCTGACCCCGCAGGAGCAGCTCGACCATATCCTGCAGGAGGTCGGCCGGCTGCAGGAGGAGCAGCAGGCCTCGCTCGCCGATCTCGTCAAGGAACTGCGCGCCGAGAAGATCCTGATCGTCGGGGCGGGTGATCTGAAGAAGGACGACCGCGCCTGGCTGGAACAGCACTTCGCCGACTCCATCTTCCCGGTGCTGACGCCGCTGTCGATCGACCCGGCGCACCCGTTCCCCTTCATTCCGAACCTCGGCTTCTCGATCGCCCTGGCGCTGGTGCGCGAGCGCGACTCGCAGCGGATGAATGCGCTGCTGCGCCTGCCGGTCGCGCTGCCGCGCTTCGTCGAGCTGCCGCCGAACGATCTCGGCCTGCGCTTCGTGCCGCTGGAAAGCGTCGTGGCGCTGTTCATCGGCCGGCTCTTCCCGGGCTACCGCGTGCGCGGCGCCGGCACCTTCCGGCTGATCCGCGACAGCGACATCGAGGTCGAGGAGGAGGCGGAAGACCTCGTGCGGCTGTTCGAATCCGCTCTGAAGCGCCGCCGCCGCGGCCAGGTGATCCGCATCGAGTTCGACTCGATCATGCCGGAGGACCTGCGCGCCTTCGTCGCCAACCAGCTGGAGGTTCCGGACAACCGCGTCTCGGTGATGGACGGCATGCTGGCGCTGGATTCGGTGTCGCAGATCGTCCGCTGCCCGCGCGAGGACCTGAAGTTCACGCCCTACATCCCGCGCTTTCCCGAGCGCATCCGCGAGCACAATGGCGACTGCTTCGCGGCCATCCGCGAGAAGGACATCATCGTCCACCACCCCTACGAGTCCTTCGACGTGGTGGCGCAGTTCCTGCGGCAGGCGGCGCTCGACCCGAACGTCATCGCCATCAAGCAGACGCTCTACCGCACCTCGAACGACAGCCCGATCGTGCGGGCGCTGATCGATGCGGCCGAGTCCGGCAAGTCGGTGACGGCGCTGGTCGAGCTGAAGGCGCGCTTCGACGAGGAGGCCAACATCAAGTGGGCGCGCGATCTCGAACGCGCCGGCGTCCAGGTCGTCTTCGGCTTCATCGAGAAGAAGACGCACGCGAAGCTCTCGCTCGTCGTGCGGCGCGAGGAGGGCAAGCTCGTCAACTTCGTCCACATCGGCACCGGCAACTACCACCCGATCACGGCGAAGATCTACACCGACCTCTCCTACTTCACGACCGACGCCGACATCGCGCACGACGTCCTTCTCGTGTTCAACTACATCACCGGCTATGCCGAGCCGCAGGACCTGCACAAGCTCGCGGTCTCGCCGCTCAACATGCGCAAGCGCATCCTCGACGGCATTGCCGCGGAGGTCGCGCATGTGAAGGCGGGGCGGACCGGCCAAATCTGGATGAAGATGAACTCGCTGGTCGATGCCAAGATCATCGACGCGCTCTACCGGGCGAGCCAGGCCGGCGTCGAGATCGACCTCATCGTGCGCGGCATCTGTTGCCTGCGGCCGCGCGTGCCGGGCCTCTCCGACAACATCCGCGTCAAGTCGATCGTCGGCCGTTTCCTCGAGCACAGCCGCATCTTTTGCTTCGGCAACGGCTTCGGCTTGCCGTCCGAACAGGCCCTCGTCTATATGGGCTCGGCCGACATGATGCCGCGCAACCTCGACCGGCGGGTCGAGACCATGGTGCCGATCACCAATCCAACGGTGCACAGCCAGATCCTGTCGCAGATCATGCTGGGCAACATCCTTGACAACCAGCAGAGCTGGTCGGTCCTGTCCGATGGAACCTCCCGCCGCATCGCCGTCGCCGATGGCGAGCAGCCCTTCAACACCCAGCGTTACTTCATGACCAATCCGAGCCTGTCCGGGCGCGGCAAGGCCTTGAAGTCGGACGCCCCGAGATTGATTGCCAGACAGCGTGCGGAACATTCCCGATTTGACTGATACCCCCGTCCAGGGCCGGCTTGCAGGGCGTGAGCCCGTGGGCGTGGTCGACATCGGCTCGAACTCCGTTCGCCTCGTGATCTACGAGGGCAACACCCGCTCGCTGACCGTGCTGTTCAACGAGAAGGTGCTTTCGGGGCTCGGCAAGGGCCTGGCGCAGAGCAAGCGGCTCGACGAGAAGTCGGTCGCGAGCGCCCTGTCGGCGCTGTCGCGCTTCCGCGCGCTGGCGGCACAGGCGGGCGTCACCGCGCTCTATCCGATCGCCACCGCCGCGGCGCGCGAGGCGACCAATGGGCCGGACTTCATCGCCGCGGCGGAGGCGGCGATCGGCTGCCCGATCCGCATCCTCTCGGGTGCCGACGAGGCGCATTTCGCCGCCGAGGGCGTTATCGCCGGCTTCCACGCGCCGGATGGCATTGCCGGCGATCTTGGCGGCGGCAGCCTCGAACTCGTCGACGTCGCCAATGGCGCGATCGGCAAGGGCCTGACGCTGCCGCTCGGCGGCCTTCGCCTGCAGGACCTCTCGGGCAACGACATCGCCAAGGCCCGCCGCATCGCCGACAAGGAGGTCGGCAACTCTGCGCTGGCCGGGGCCGGTGAGGGGCGTCCGTTCTTCGCCGTCGGCGGGACCTGGCGCAACCTCGCGAAACTCCACATGGAGCAGGCCCGCTATCCGCTGCACGTCATGCACGGCTACGAGATTCCGAGCGCCGACTGGACCAGCTTCCTCGAGGCCGTCGCCAAGGGAGACCCGGAGGCGCTGCCGGGCATCGCCGCCGTCTCGCGCAGCCGCCGCGCGCTGCTCGCTTTCGGCGCGGTGACGCTGCAGAGCGTCATCAAATACGTGAAGCCGTCGAGCATCATCCTGTCGGCGCTCGGCGTGCGCGAGGGTTTTCTGCATTCGCTGCTGCCGGATGCCGAGCGTTCCAAGGATCCGCTGATCGAGGCGGCGCTGGAGCTCGCGATCCTGCGCTCTCGCTCGCCGCGCCATTCCGTCGAGCTCGTCGAATGGAGCCGTCGCAGCTTCGAGACGCTCGGCATCGACGAGACGCCGCAGGAGGAACGCTTGCGCGAGGCGGCGTGCCTCCTCGCCGACATCGGCTGGCGGGCGCATCCCGACTACCGCGGCAAGCAGAGCCTGTCGATCATCGCCCACGCCGCCTTTCCGGCGATCGACCACCAGGGCCGCGCCTTCCTCGGCCTCACCAACTACTACCGCCACGAGGGCAATTTCGGCCCGCCCGGCATGCAGGAAATCGAGAACCTCCTGACGCCGCGGCTGCTGCAGCGCGCCCGCGTCCTCGCCGCGCTGTTCCGCGTGACCTACCTCCTCACCGCCTCGATGCCGGGCCTCCTGCCACGGCTGAACTGGACCCAGGATCCGCGTGGCGGCTTCGCGCTGATGCTGCCGGAAGACCTTGCCGGCCTGACCGGCGAGCGTCCTGAAGCGCGCCTCGATCACTTCGCCAAGGTCGTCGAGCGCACGCTCCGGCTCGACGTCCTGCGCTAGATCAGGGGGAGGGCGACGTGCTGAAGTTCCTGTCGCTAGCCGTCGGGGTGGGGATCGGCGTCGCGGTGTTCATGACCGCGCAGTGGTACTGGTACGTCACGCGCGGCGCGAACCCGCACGACGATACCGGAACGATGCTGAACGAGCTGATGCCGGGGCCGATGAACGAATGGGGGTGCGCGCAGCTGCAGCTGCGGTTTCCGCAGACGACGGCGCCGAAGGGGTGCCGGGCGGGTGATGGGGTGAGCTGGCGGGGGTAGTCTCGCGACGGCTTTCACGGTGAAGTTCGTCATCCTCGGCCGCAGGCCGGGGGCCCATGCCGCAACTTTATTTGAGCCTCGTTCGGAGCCGGAATTGCCTTCACCATCGCATCGGCATGGGTCCCCGCGCTGCGCGCGAGGATGACGACGGGAGGGGCCTTGGCACCTCAAAGGTCAGCGTGGTGCCCCAAAGCCCAACCGTAAGTCCGCATTCTACCTCAGCGCGACCACCGCCACCTTGCGGTCCCGGAAGCAAAGCGCGGCCTTGCCATCCAGCAGCTCGAGCGCGCGATCGCCGAAGATCTTGCGGCGCCAGCCGGACATGGCGGGGATGTCGGCGTCGGCGCCCTTGGCAGCGAGATGCTCGAGGTCGTCGCCCGAGGCGATCATCTTGCCGGCCACGCCCTCCTGCTCGACGACGATTTTCAGCAGCACTTTCAGGAACTCGACCGCGGCGGCTGTGCCTTCCGGCAGGTTCGGCATCTTCGGCAGCGGCGGCAGGTCGGCTTTCGGGATCGCCATCGCCCGCTCGATCGCGGCGAGGATTTCCTTGCCGTTCGACGAGCGCTCGAAGCCTTTCGGGATGGTGCGCAAGCGGGCGAGCGTCTGCTCGTCGCGAGGCTGCTGCTGCGCGATCTCGAAGATCGTGTCGTCCTTCAGGATTCGCCCGCGCGGCTGGTCGCGGTTGCGCGCCTCGCGCTCGCGCCAGGCGGCAACTTCCTTCAGCACCGCGAGCTCGATCGGCTTGCGGACCCGTAGCTTCAGGCGGCGCCAGGCGTCGTCCGGGTGGAGGTCGTAGGTCTCGGGGTTCGACAGCACCGCCATTTCCTCGTCGGCCCAGCGCTCGCGCCCTTCGGCGGTGATGCGGGCGACCAGCACCTTGTAGACGTCGCGGAGATAGGTGACGTCGGCCAGGGCATAGTGCAGTTGCTGCTCGGACAGCGGCCGGCGGCGCCAGTCGGTGAAGCGGGAAGTCTTGTCGATCCGCCCGTCGCTGGTGCGCGCCACCAGCTGGTCGTAGGCGATCGATTCGCCGAAGCCGCAGACCATGGCGGCGATCTGGGTGTCGAACAGCGGCTTCGGCAGGAGGCCGCCGAGCTTGTAGACGATTTCCAGATCCTGCCGCGCGGCGTGGAACACCTTGATGACGCGCTCGTCCCGCATCAGATCGAAGAACGGCGCGAGATCGATGCCGGGCGCCAGGGGGTCGACGATCACGGCCAGCGTGTCGGACGCCATCTGGATCAGGCAGAGCTCCGGCCAGAACGTCGTCTCCCGGATGAACTCGGTGTCGACGGTGACGAAGGGGGCTTCGGCAAGGATGCGGCAGGCCTCAGCAAGGCCCTCGGTCGTGGTAATAGGCTCCATGATCCTTGCATAGCCGAAGTGCGGGCAAAGGCGAACCGATTCCGCGCGGTCATCCCGCCGCATGCCGGCGGCGCAAATCTTGACAGCGCGGGGGTGCCGTGCGCTTTTCCGCCGAAATCAGGACAAGCCCCCGATCGGGTCCGCCAGCGGCGGCGCAATGGCGCCCCCGTTCGGCAAAAGCCAGGAAGAACACGCCATGCACCGCTACCGCAGCCACACCTGCGCCGCCCTCCGCGAGGAGAATGTCGGCCAGACGGTCCGGCTCTCCGGCTGGGCTCACCGCGTCCGCGACCATGGCGGCCTGCTGTTCATCGACCTGCGCGACCATTACGGCCTGACCCAGATCGTCATTGATCCCGATTCGCCGGCCTTCGCCGTTGCCGAGACGATTCGCGCCGAATGGGTGGTGCGGGTGACCGGCACGGTGATGGCGCGCAGCCCGGAGACGGCCAACGCGAAACTCCCGACCGGCCAGGTCGAGCTCTTCGCCGAGGACATCGAGGTGCTGTCGACCTCGAAGGAACTGCCGCTGCCGGTGTTCGGCGACCAGGATTACCCGGAAGACGTGCGCCTGAAGTACCGCTTCCTCGACCTCCGCCGCGAGACGCTGCACCGGAACATCATGCGCCGGACCCAGATCATCGCCGCCATGCGCCGGCGGATGACGGAGCAGGCTTTCACCGAATTCTCGACGCCGATCCTCACGGCCTCCTCGCCGGAGGGCGCGCGCGATTTCCTGGTGCCGAGCCGTATCCACCAGGGCAAGTTCTACGCGCTGCCGCAGGCACCGCAGCAGTACAAGCAGCTTATCATGATGTCGGGCTTCGACCGCTACTTCCAGATCGCCCCGTGCTTCCGCGACGAGGACCCGCGCGCCGACCGTCTGCCGGGCGAGTTCTACCAGCTCGACGTCGAGATGAGCTTCGTCGAGCAGGAGGACATCTTCCAGACCATGGAGCCGGTGATCCGCGGCGTGTTCGAGGATTTCGCCGACGGCAAGCCGGTGACCCAGACCTTCGAGCGCATCCCCTATGCCGAGGCCATCCGCAAATACGGCTCCGACAAGCCGGACCTGCGCAACCCGATCGAGATGTCGGCCGTCACCGAGCATTTCGCCGGCTCCGGCTTCAAGGTGTTCGCCGGCATGATCGCCGCCGATCCGGAAGTCGAGATCTGGGCGATCCCGGCCAAGACCGGCGGCAGCCGCGCCTTCTGCGACCGGATGAACTCCTGGGCGCAGGGCCAGGGCCAGCCGGGCCTCGGCTACATCTTCTGGCGCGAGGAAGAAGGCAAGATCAACGGCGCCGGCCCGCTCGCCAAGAACATCGGCGAGGAGCGCACCGAGGCGCTGCGCGTCCAGCTCGGCCTTGGCGCAGGCGACGCCTGCTTCTTCGTTGCCGGCAAGCCGAAGACCTTTGCAAGTTTTGCGGGCGCGGCGCGCACGCAGGTTGGCGAAGAGCTGAACCTTGTCGACCGCGACCAGTTCAAGCTCGCCTGGATCATCGACTTCCCGTTCTACGAATGGGACGAGGAGCTGAAGAAGGTCGACTTTGCGCACAACCCGTTCTCGATGCCGCAGGGCGGCATGGAGGCGCTGGAGACGCAGGAGCCGCTGAGCCTGAAAGCCTTCCAGTACGATATCGTCTGCAACGGCTTCGAGATCGCGTCGGGCGGCATCCGCAACCAGCAGACCGAGACCATGGTCAAGGCTTTCGAGATCGCCGGCTACAGCAGGGCCGAGGTCGAGGAGCGCTTCGGCGGCCTCTACCGCGCCTTCCAGTACGGCGCCCCGCCGCATGGCGGCATGGCGGCCGGTGTCGACCGCATTGTCATGCTGCTCTGCGGGGTCAAGAACCTTCGCGAGATCACCATGTTCCCGATGAATCAGCAGGCCTACGACCTCCTGATGAACGCGCCGAACGAAGCCTCGCCCACCCAATTGCGCGAGCTCGGCCTGCGTGTGACGGCGCCGGCGAAGTAGGCATCGACGGCGCCACCGTGAGAGAGGTTCAGCGACCGGAAAGGGTGTGACCGCTTCCTTAACAATAAGGATGATAGTTGTTCAGTGCGCCTTGCTGCGGCGCACAACGGCGACAACAGCGGGTGATGGACAGGGGCATGACGGCATTCCGGCAGGATGAAGGACAGGTGGTGCCCGAGGCACCCGACCTCAGCTTCATGGACATGACGCCGGTGCCCCTGTGGCTGGAGGACTTCTCCAAGGTCCGCGCGCTGTTCGACACCTGGCGCGCGGAGGGCGTCGAGGATCTCGCGGCCTTCCTCGCCGAGGATCTCGACCGTGTCCGGCGCTGCATGGGGCTGATCGAGGTCGTCACCGTGAACCGGCGCACGCTCCAGTTGTTCGGCGCGCGGGATCTGCCGCACCTTGTCGAGAACCTTGCGAAAGTCTTTGCCGACGAGCATCCGGAGGTCCACATCCAGGAGCTTCAGCAACTCTGGAGCGGCGAGACCGACTTCATCAGCCGGGCCGTCAACTACACGCTCTCGGGACGGCGCCTGGACATCCAGCTGAAGGGGCAGATCCTCTCCGGTCACGAACGCGACTGGCGCCGCATCCTCATTGCCACCGAGGACGTCACCGAGCGGGAAGAGGCGCGCCGTCTCGCCGACCTCAGCAAGAATTACGCGCGCGGCCTGTTCGATCATTCGCCGGTGTCGCTCTGGGTCGAGGACTTCTCCTCGGTGAAGAGCCTGATCGAGGGCGTGCGCGACCAGGGCGTCACCGACTTCCGCACCTTCGTCGACGTGCACCCGGAATTCATCACCCGCTGCCTCAGCGAAATCCGCGTCATCGACGTCAACCGCCACACGCTCGAGCTGTTTCGCGCGCCCGACAGGGCAACGCTCTACAAGCGCCTCGGCGACGTCTTTCGCGACGCGATGACGCAACACTTCAAGGAGCAGCTGGTCGACCTCTGGCAAGGCAAGCTGTTCCAGCAGCGCGAGGTGGTGGACTACTCGCTGGATGGCGATGAGCTCTACCTCCACATGCAGTTCTCGGTGCTGCCGGGGCGCGAGCGCGACTGGTCGCAGGTGCAGGTGGCGCTGACCGACATCACCGCGCGCAAGAAGGCCGAGGCCTATCTCGAATATCTCGGCAAGCACGAGGTGCTGACGAAGCTCTTTAACCGCTCCTTCTTCGTCGACGAGATGAACCGTCTCGAGCGCATCGGGCCCTATCCCGTGACCGTCCTCATCGCCGACATGAACGGGCTGAAGACGGTGAACGACGAGCTCGGGCACGCCGCCGGCGACGCCATGCTGCGCCGCGCCGGCGAGGTGCTGAACGAACTGGTGAAGAAGCCGCAGCATGCCTGCCGCATCGGCGGCGACGAGTTCGCCATTCTCATGCCGGGCTGCGACGAGAATGATGGGCAGACGATGATCGAGAACATCGAGAAGCTCGTTGCCGTCAACAACCAGTTCTATACCGGTGGCACGCTCTCCTTCGCCATCGGCGCGGCGACCGCCAAGGCCGGCGAGCGGCTGGAGGAGGCGGTCAAGCGCGCCGATCTCGAAATGTACCGGCAGAAGCGCGAATTCTATTCCACCGAGGCAAGTGACCGGCGGAGCGGGGACGCGCCGAGAAGCCCGGGCATCGGTCTCATCCCCTGACGGTTGGCCGTCCTGTCGGACCCATCAGAATGAAGAAGGCCGCCGCGGATCACCGCGGCGGCCTTCTTCGTTTCAGGTCTGCGTCGGACCTTTACTCGTCGACGCCGTTGGCGACGACGCCGAGCGACAGCACGGTCGGCAGCGTCTGCGGCGCGCCCATGGCGGCACCCATGATCTGCGTGGCGGGGACCGGTGCATCCGGATCGACCGAGATCGTCAGCGACTTCGGATCCTTCAAGAAGGTCGTGACGGCGGTCGTCACCTCGTTCTGGAATTCCGGGTTCTGCAGCGAGGCGAGCACGGCCGGCATCATGCCGCTGATCCCGTCGATCAGCTGCTCCTTGGTCTGCCCGTTCTGCTTGGCGTAGTAGTCGAGCAGCTTGTTGGTCAGCGAATCATCGGTGAAATCGAGCTGCATCGAGGCGATGCTGAGTTGCGAGACGAGGCCGATGATCGCCATGCCGGAGTTCTGGGCGCCGGCCGGATCGGCCGCCATCTGCTCCTGGATCTGCTGCAGCGACTTCGAAAAGGCCGAGGTGTAGCCGTTCAGCTGGAAGGCGAAGGACAGCTTGCCGGCATTCTCGACGGTCAGCTCGAACGGGTCGAGGCTCAGCTCGCCGGTCTTCGGATCCCAGGAGCTGTCGGTCGAGCCATTGCCGCTGAGCTGCGAATAGCCGATCGCCTGCATCGTGCGGGTCGTATCGTCCGCCGGCATTCCGGCGAAGTCGATCATGAAGTCGCCGAGGGTGAACGACGAGGCGATCTCGCCGCTGCCCGCGGTCACCGAATTGGTGATGTCGGTGCCGCTCAGCGAGAACAGGTTGTTGCCGCCCTCGGTGACCTTGACCGACTGGATCGACGCGCTGTCGAAATAGTACTGCGCTTCGCCCGGCAGCTTCGAAACACCCTCGCTGCCGGCGAGCTGCAGGCCCTCGACCACCATGCCGGTGACCGCTGCTTCCTTGCTGCCCTCGGCCTTCTTGAAGTCGGCGAAGGGAACGCGCGCGACGGTCCAGCCCTCGGCGGAAGAGCCGGTGACGCTCTCGAAGGTGATGTCGCCGACATTGGCGGCGTCCGCGCCGGCGCCGAGCGTCACGCCCTTCAAGACGACATTCTCGCCGACCGACTCTGCCCCGGCGAAGTTGATCGGCGCACCGGTCTTGGCGGCGATCGCCTGAAGCCGGTCGGCGAAGGCCTGCGCGTCGGCGGCCAGAACGCTGGTCGAGCCCGCGAGCACGAGCGCGAGGCTGGCGATGAGCCGCTTGGAATGGGTGGCGATCATGGAAAACCTCTACATCGTTTGGGTTGGATGGGCTTCTGGGCGCCGATCGTGTCGGAGTGGCGGCATTGGCACGGCAAATGGCCGTCTGCGGGCAGGCGGCAAGGTTGTAAGGCGAAATCGCCGTCCTGACCATCGCGGCCACTGCGGCTATCGTGGGTTGTCGAACTCCGGAACTGCTGCTTCACCGGACCACCCTCGAACCGTCAAGGCGCGATCCGTCTGCATGGCTAATTCTTTCAAACCGACTTGGCAGCAACCGACGGTGGATATTCGCTGTTCCGTTCTTGTTCTTGTCCGGCCGCTGCTCTAAAGGCGATGGCATGGGCAAGGCAGCGGATCCGCCAGCGGGCGGCGGCGATATCGAACCGGTCGACCTGAAGGTCGCTCTCGAGGAGCGGTACCTCGCCTATGCGCTGTCGACCATCATGGGCCGCGCGCTGCCGGACGTGCGCGATGGGCTGAAGCCGGTGCACCGCCGCATCGTCCACGCCATGCGCGTTCTGCGGCTCGACCCAGGCCAAGGCTACAAGAAGTCGGCGCGCATCGTCGGCGACGTCATGGGCAAGTTCCACCCGCACGGCGACGCCTCGATCTACGACGCGCTGGTGCGGCTCAGCCAGGATTTCGCGATCCGCTACCCGCTGATCGACGGTCAGGGCAATTTCGGCAATATCGACGGCGATAGCGCGGCGGCCATGCGCTACACCGAGGCGCGGATGACCGACGTTGCGATGCTGCTGCTGCGTGGCATCGACGAGAACGCCGTCGACTTCCGCCCGACCTACAACGAGGAGGACCAGGAGCCGATCGTGCTGCCGGGCGCCTTCCCGAACCTCCTCGCCAACGGCTCGGCCGGCATCGCCGTCGGCATGGCGACCTCGATCCCGCCGCATAACGCCGCCGAACTCTGCGAGGCGGCGCTGCGGCTGATCGACAAGCCCGATAGCGACATCGACGATCTCATGCGCTTTGTCGAGGGGCCGGACTTCCCGACCGGCGGCATCATCGTCGACAGCCGGGCCTCGATCCGTGAGGCCTACGCCACCGGTCGCGGCTCGTTCCGGGTGCGCGCCCGCTGGGAGAAGGAAGACCAGGGCAGGGGCGGCTACGTCATCGTCGTCACCGAGATCCCCTACCAGGTGCAGAAGTCGCGGCTGATCGAGAAGATCGCCGACCTCCTGATGGCCAAGAAACTGCCGCTCCTCGGCGACATCCGCGACGAGTCGGCAGAAGATGTGCGCGTCGTCATCGAGCCGAAGAGCCGCGGCGTGCCGCCCGAGCTTCTGATGGAATCGCTGTTCCGCCTCACCGATCTCGAGGCGCGCATTCCGCTGAACATGAACGTCCTCTCCGGCGGCAAGATTCCGCGGGTGATGAGTCTCCGCGACGTCTTGGTCGAGTGGCTGGCGCACCAGCGCGAGGTGCTGCTACGGCGCGCGCGCTTCCGGCTGGACCAGATCGAGCGGCGGCTGGAGATCCTCTCCGGCTACCTCATCGCCTTCCTCAACCTCGACGAGGTCATCCGCATCATCCGGACCGAGGACGAGCCGAAGCCGGTGCTGATCCAGACGTTCACGCTGACCGAGGTACAGGCCGAGGCGATCCTCAACATGCGCCTGCGCTCGCTGCGCAAGCTCGAGGAGTTCGAGCTGAAGCGCGAATACGACGTGCTGGCCGAGGAGAAGGCGGCGAAGGAAGCGCTGCTCGCCTCGCCCGAGCAGCAGTGGTCGGCGATCGCCGGGGAAGTGCGCGAGGTCGGCAAGACCTTCTCGAAGCGCACCAAGCTCGGCAAGCGCCGCACCACCTTCGCCGACGCGCCGGTCCACAATCTCGATGACCTCAACGTCGCCTTCATCGAGCGCGAGCCGGTGACCGTCGTCCTCTCGAAGAAGGGCTTTCTGCGCAGCCTGAAGGGGCACGTCAGCGATCTGTCGACGCTGACCTTCAAGGAAGGCGACGGGCTGAAGCTCGGCTTCCCTGCGCAGACGACGGACAAGATCGTGTTCCTGTCGACCGACGGGCGCGCCTACACGATCGGCGCCGACAAGCTCGCCGGCGGCCGCGGACAGGGCGAGCCGATCCGCCTCGCGTTCGAGCTGGAGGATGCCGCCGACATCGCCCTCGGCTTCGTCTCCGTCGCCAACCGCAACCGCTTGATGGTCTCGTCCGACGGCTACGGCTTCGTGGTGGCGGAGGGCGACATGCTGTCCTCGACCCGCAAGGGCAAGCAGCTCCTGAACCTCGCCGCGCCCGCGACCCTGGTGATGGCGCCGCCGGCCGAGGGCGACACGGTCGCGGTCGTCGGCGAGAACCGCAAGATGATCGTCTTCCCGTTGATCCAGGTGCCGGCCATGGTCCGCGGCAAGGGCGTCCGGCTACAGCGCTACAAGGAGGGCGGCCTCTCGGACCTGCGCGTCTTTACCCTCGCCGACGGCCTCACCTGGCAAGGTGCCGGCGGCCGCAGCTTCACCCGCACGGCGGAAGAGCTGTTCGAATGGCGCACCGACCGGGCGCTGGCGGGGCGGCTGGTGCCGAACGGGTTCCCGAAGAGCAATAAGTTCGGGTAGGCTTCCAAACGTCATTTTCGCGAAGGCTGGCGAGGCCCACCCCCCTCTGCCTGCCGGCATCTCCCCCTCAAGGGGGGAGATCGAGCACGTCACGGTTTCCGGTCACCGATCTCCCCACTTGAGGGGGAGATGCCCGGCAGGGCAGAGGGGGGCAGCTACCCCCGCTGCCTGCTTACCCCCGCCGTCCCATCACAAGATCCCGCTCGATGCTGGCATCGGCACCGAGCCGCATCTTGTAGACCTGGTAGTTCTCCATCACGCGCTGGACGTAGTTGCGTGTCTCGGTGAAGGGGATGCGCTCGACCCAGTCGACGACCTCGTCGATCGACTTGCCGCGGGGGTCGCCGAAGCGCTCGACCCATTCGCGGGCTCGCCGTGGGCCGGCATTGTAGGCGATGAAGGTGAGGACGTAGGAGCCGGAGAAGTTGTCGATCTGCTCGCCGAGGAAGCGCGCGCCGAGCGTTGCGTTGTAGCCGGGGTCGGAGGTCAGCCGGGCGAGCGAGAAGCCGAGGCCGGCCTTGGCGGCAACGGACTTCGCCGTTCCCGGCATCAGCTGGAGGAGGCCGAGCGCGCCGGCGCCGGACCGGGCACCGGGGTTGAACTCGCTCTCCTGCCGCGCGATCGCATAGGCCAGCGCCTTGCCGGAGGCCGAGATGTTGGCGGTCTGCGGGATGACGCCGATCGGGAAGGCGAGCGCCGGCGCATCGACGCCGCGGTTGTTGGCTTGCTTGCCGACCTTCAGCGCCATGTAGTAGTCGCCGCGGCGCTCTGCCATCGCGGCCAGCATCGCCAGCTCGCCCGGGCTGTCCAGCTCGTCGGCAAGCGCGCGGTAGAGGACGTTGGCGCGGCTCTCGAGGTCGAGCTGCTCCAGCCGCTTGATCGCCCGCACCGGCTCGCGGCTCTCGAAGCGCTGGCGCTCGGCGCCGGACGGCTTGGGATAGGACACCTGCTGCGGGCGCGCGCCGATCTTGGCGGTGGCGAGCTGGCCGTAATAGGTGCTGGGGTAGCTCGCCGCACGGCCGTAATACTTCGCGGCATTGCCGGAGCCGGCGGCTTCGGCGGTGCGGCCGAGCCAGTAATAGGCGCGCGACTGCGACAGCGGCCGATTGGACATTTCGGCGATGCGGGCGAAATGCTTGCCGGCGGTGCGGGTGTCTTTCAGGAAGCTGAGGGCGATCCAGCCGGCGTGGAACTCGGCTTCCGCCGCATCGGCGGGATTCTCGGCCGAATGCGCCGAGGCAACGCGGTAGGCGTCCTTGGTGCGGCCGAGGTCGAGGAGATCGCGGGCGACGATGCGCCGCTCGTTCCACCAGGCGTCGGGATCAACCAGCGAGGCACTGTCCTGCGGTGCCGACAGCATGGTCGCGGCAGCCTGCTCGACCTTGCCTTGCTTCCGCAGCACCTCGACCAGGGCGTAGATATAGCCGGGATCGGAGCGCTGGCCGGCGGGAACTGCGGCCAGGAGCTTGCTGGCATTGGCGTCGCCGCGCACCGCAGCGGCGCGGGCGGCGAACAGCCGCTCGGAATTGGCCAGCGTCTTCATTCGCTCGGCGTCGGAGATCCACTCCTTGTAGAGCAGCATGTCCATGCGGCGCTTGTGGTCGGTCCGCGTCAGCAGCGGCCCGAACTGCGTCATGATCCGCCCTTCGAGGTTGCGGTCGAGACGCTCGGTCTGCCAGACGCGGGCGATGATCTTCTTGGCGTCGCCCGGACGGCCGGTCTCGATCAGCGCGCGGGCGATCGCCATGGCGCCTTCCGGCGTCTCCGGCTGGCTGCCGGCGAAGGCGTTGATGACGTTCGAGGCGGGGGGCTGCTCGCGGTAGAGCGCGCGCTCGGAATTGGCGCGCAGCTTCTTCATGCCCGGCCAGCCCTTGAGCTCGGCCGAGGCACGGGCGATGTCGGCGGCCGGCACGTCCTTGCCGCCGTTCAGCGCGATCGCCCAGGTCAGGATCTGGCGGTCGAGCGCGCGGGCGGGCATGCCCTCGCGGATCGAACGCGCCTTGCGCAGATCGCCCGACGAGACCGCCGTGAGGCCGTCCTTCAGCTCGCCATTGATGGCACGGATGTCGCTCGGGCGGGCCGAGATCGCGGAGATCGAGGCCGTGAAGGCGCTGGCGCTGGTGTCGACGTTCTCCGGTGTCGCCGAGGGACGCGGCGCCAGCACTGGGTTGGGCGCGCGGGCCGGGGTTCCGCCAAAGCGGGACGGATCCATCGCGACGCCGCTGTCGCGCCCCATCGGGCGCAGCGTCGGCATCGGACCGGCCGGCGGCAAGGTCTGGGCGACCGCCGCCTCGCAGAGCAGCGTGAGCATCAGCCCCTTGAGGATCAAGCTCTTGGCGAATGCCTGCGCGGTCATGGCAACCTTTCGAAGGGCGATCCTGTCAGGATCGGCCCCATCCCCGGGGGAGTAATGTTATGGTTGGTAAATCTCTCACGGACACGATGAAACAATCGTAAAGGCTTAGATCAAACGAAGGACGGTTTTCCTCGGCCGTCCGCGCGTCGGCTTGTCTCCCCAACGCCCGTTCACTATGATACCGGGCTTCGTGCGGGCGGATGCAGCCTATTTCGTGGCCGATTGGCCGACCGCACGATGACGTTATCTCAGCGACAAACGGGCAGGACGTCCGGCGCGGCGAAAAGCCGACATGACGGACGGCGGGAGTGGGAATGTTCAAGGGTTCAATGCCGGCGTTGGTCACGCCCTTCACTGCTGACGGGTCGCTCGACGAGGCGGCGTTCCGCGCTTTCGTCGAATGGCAGATCGGCGAGGGCTCGCATGGCCTCGTGCCGGTCGGCACCACCGGCGAGAGCCCGACGCTGACGCATGCCGAGCACAAGCATATCGTCGAGCTCTGCGTCGAGGTGTCCAACAAGCGCGTGCCAGTGATCGCCGGCGCTGGCTCGAACAACACGGCCGAGGCGATCGACCTCGCGCAGTTCGCCGAGAAGGCCGGGGCCGACGGCCTGCTGGTGGTCACGCCCTACTACAACAAGCCAAGCCAGAAGGGCCTCTACGCCCATTATTCGGCGATCGCCCAAGCGGTGTCGCTGCCGATCTTCATCTACAACATCCCGCCGCGCTCGGTGATCGACATGTCAGTCGAGACCATGGCGCGGCTGGCGGCGGACTTTCCGAACATCGTCGGCGTCAAGGATGCGACGGCCAAGCTCGACCGCGTCTCGGAGCAGCGCATGCTCTGCGGCAAGGACTTCATTCAGCTTTCCGGCGAGGACGCCACCGCGCTCGGCTTCAACGCGCATGGCGGGTCCGGTTGCATCTCTGTGACGGCCAACGTCGCGCCGCGCCTCTGCGCCGACTTCCAGGCCGCCAGCCTCTCCGGCGATTTCGCCGCGGCGCTGGAAATTCAGGACCGCTTGATGCCGCTGCACAAGGCGATGTTCATCGAGCCGAACCCGGGCGGCCCGAAATACGCGCTGTCGCGCCTCGGGCATATGGCGAACCACCTGCGCTCGCCACTGACGACCATCGACAAGTCGACCGAGGAGGCGATCGACAGCGCGCTTCGCCATGCCGGCCTGCTGAACTAGGTCGGGCCTTTCCGCAAGCGGCCGGTGAGGTTTCGCCGGCCGGGCGCTTGAACTGACGCGCACAATCCTCATTTCGGGGATCACCACAGCCGATGCCCGCCGCCCATGATGGCGGGCGCACAGGATCGTCCGACCCCGATGGCATCGATACCCCTCAGAACCAATTCCGGCATCGTCGCGGAAAACCGCAAGGCGCGGCACAATTACGCGATCATCGACACGCTGGAGACCGGCATCGTCCTGACCGGCACCGAGGTGAAGGCGCTCCGGCTCGGCCGCTCGACCATTGCCGAATCCTACGCGACGGAGGAGGGGGGCGAGCTCTGGCTGATCAACTCCTACGTCCCGGAATATCTGCAGGCCAACCGCAACAACCATGAGCCGCGTCGCCGCCGGAAACTTCTGGTGCGTGCGACGCAGCTGAACCGGCTGGCAGGCGCCATCCAGCGCGACGGCATGACGCTGGTGCCGCTGAAGATCTATTTCAACGATCGCGGCATGGCCAAGCTCGAGCTCGCGGTCGCCAAGGGCAAGAACGCGCCGGACAAGCGCGAGGCCGAGAAGCAGAAGGACTGGAACCGCCAGAAGGAGCGGCTCCTCAAGGACAACCGCTAGCGCAGACTGTCTGCCAGCGGCGTGACGGAAGCCGGCAAGGTCAATCTCGAACGATTGCCGGCTTGCGTTTGCCGGTCTTTTTGCGTTCCATGGAACGAGCGATGCTGGGAGGCTTGCGATGTCCTTTGAAAACACACGACTGCCGGAAGGACTGCCGCCGGCGCAGGATGATGGTGGCGCGCAGCATCTGACGGGGATGCGCCTGCCGCATGTCGTCTTGCCCGCGACGCAAGGCGGCGCCGTCGATCTCGCCCAGCTGCGGGGGACCCTGGTGGTCTTCGCCTATCCCATGACCGGCCGGCCCGGCCATCCCCTGCCTGGCGGATGGGACGAGATTCCCGGTGCCCGCGGGTGCACCCCGCAAGCCTGCGGTTTTCGCGATCTCTTCGCCGAGCTTCGGGCTCTCGGTGTGGCTGGTGTCTTCGGCGTTTCCACCCAGACCACCGCCTACCAGAAGGAGGCGGCCGAACGCCTGCATCTGCCGTTCCCCTTGCTGTCGGATGCGAAGGGCGAGCTGACCGAGATGCTGGATCTTCCGACCTTCGAAGCCGATGGCGACTTGCTGCTCAAGCGGCTGACGCTCGTGGCGCGGGACGGGATGATCGAGAAGGTGTTCTATCCCGTCTTCCCGCCGGACCGGAATGCGGCGGACGTTTCGGACTATCTCGCCAGCCGCCGATAGCCGAGCCGCCGCCGATCACGCCGCTGGCACTGTTCAGCGGCCGAGATGCTCGGCGCCGCTGGCCGCTTTCAGCGGCCGAGGTGCTCGGCGACGCCGCGGAAGACGTCGACGAACATCGCCTCCGTCAGGACCCCGGTATTGGTGTTGTAGCGCGAGCAGTGATAGCTCGACGTCACCCGGATGCCGCCGATCTCGTGCGTACCGCCATGCGAGAACGGCGCGGCTTTCAGCTTCAACCCGAGCGCCCGCACGGTCGACTCATGCGCGATGCGGCCAAGGGTGACGATCGCACGCAGGTTTGGCAGGCCGGAAAGGGTCGGCGTCAGGAACTGCCGGCAGGTGTTGATCTCGAGCGGCACCGGCTTGTTTTGCGGCGGCACGCAGCGAACGGCGTTGATGATCGCCGTCCCGAAGAGCTCTAGCCCGTCGTCCGGGCGGGCCGCGAAACGGTCGTTGGCGAAGCCGAAGCTGTTCAGCGTCTTGTAGAGGAGGTCGCCGGCGAAATCGCCGGTGAACGGCCGTCCGGTCCTGTTGGCACCGCGCACGCCGGGCGCCAGCCCGACGACGAGAAGCTCCACCGCATCGGGGCCGCCGGCGGGAAAGAAGGTGGGGACGGGCGCGTTGTGCCAGCCGGGCTCACGCAGCCGCCACTCCTCACGGAAGGCGACGAGGCGGGGGCAGAGCGGGCAGTCGCGCGACGGCTCAATAATCTTCGTCGGCATCCGCATCCGTATCCGCCTCGGCGCGCCGGGCGAGCCGTGCCTCGCGCTCGGCCGGGCTGCGGCCGATCTCGGTGCGCAGGCTGACGAGATCGATGAAATGATCCGCTTGGCGGCGCAGGTCGTCGGCGATCATCGGCGGGTTGGTCGACAGCGTCGACACCACCGACACCTTCCGGCCCTTGCGCTGCAAAGCCTCGACCAGCGAGCGGAAGTCGCCATCGCCGGAAAACAGCACGAAGTGGTCGACCGTGTCGGACAGCTCCATCGCATCGACTGCCAGCTCGATGTCCATGTTGCCCTTCACCTTGCGCCGACCGCTGGCGTCGGTGAACTCCTTCGCCGGCTTGGTGACGAGGGTGTAGCCGTTATAGTCGAGCCAATCGATCAGCGGGCGGATCGACGAGTATTCCTGATCCTCGAGCAGCGCCGTGTAGTAGTAGGCCCGCAAGAGGTAGCCGCGCTTCTGGAAGGCGGAGAGCAGCTTCTTGTAGTCGATGTCGAAGCCGAGGCTGCGGGAGGCGGCGTAGAGATTGGCGCCGTCAATGAAGAGCGCGATCTTTTCGCGGGAATCGAACATGAACCTCTTTCGAACGGGGACTGAAAAGAGCTGCTTGAAAATCTGTCGCCCGCAGTCGTCCGCTGCAATGCTGGCTCGTTCGGGGCTTGGCCTACGATACGTGCCCGCCAGGCAATTGCCAACGGTGCATATGACGACAGGAAGAACGGTGCGGTAGCGGTGGATAAGCTTTCCAGACCCGCTTTTTGTTTCCAAAGCCGCAGCTCTTTCAAAACCTTCCGCGTTGTGCCCTTGTGCCAGTGGGATGAAACGGTTATGGAGCGCACTTCATAGCTTGCAAAGTCGTTGTTAGGAGACAGGCATGGCCCGCGTCACCGTGGAAGATTGCGTCGATAAGATCGAAAACCGTTTCGAGCTTGTCCTGCTTGCCAGTCATCGCGCCCGCCAGATCGCGCAGGGCCAGCAGATCACCATCGATCGCGACAACGACAAGAATCCCGTCGTCGCGCTGCGCGAGATCGCCGACGAGACGCTGTCGCCGGGCGACCTCAAGGAAGACCTGATCCACTCGCTGCAGAAGCATGTCGAGGTCGACGAGCCGGAGCCGCAGGCACCGCCCGCCGGCGCCATCGACGACAAGAGCGGCGACGACAGCGACGACAACGTCTCGTTCGACCGGATGAACGAGGACGAACTCCTCGCCGGCATCGAAGGCCTCATCGCCCCGGAAAAGAACGACGATTTCTGATGCCGCATCGCAGTCCGGCCTTTCGGTCGGACGCTTTACGTACTTATATGCAAAGGGCGCTTCGCAAGCTGCGAGGCGCCCTTTCTTTTGGCCGATGATCTCCCGAGAGGCCGGTTCCTGATCCCATGATGCGACAATATGAACTCGTCGAGCGCGTGGCGAGCTACAAGCCCGATGTCGATGAGGCGCTTCTCAACCGCGCCTATGTCTACGCCATGCAGAAGCATGGTGCGCAGAAGCGCGCCTCGGGCGACCCCTACTTCTCGCATCCGCTCGAAGTGGCGGCGATCCTCACCAACATGCGCCTCGACGAGGCAACCATCGCCGTCGCGCTGCTACACGACACGATCGAGGACACCGACGCTACCCGCAAGGAGATCGACCACCTCTTCGGCGCCAAGATCGGCCAGCTGGTCGAGGGCCTGACCAAGCTGAAGCGGCTCGACCTTGTCTCGAAGAAGGCCGAGCAGGCGGAGAACCTGCGCAAGCTGCTGCTGGCCATCGCCGACGATATTCGTGTGCTCCTCGTCAAGCTCGCCGACCGGCTGCACAACATGCGCACGCTTGGCCACATGCGCTCCGACAAGCAGGAGCGCATCGCCCAGGAGACGATGGACATCTATGCGCCGCTCGCCGGGCGCATGGGCATGCAGGACATGCGCGAGGAGCTGGAGGACCTGTCCTTCCGCTATGTCAACGGCGAGGCCTACCAGACCATCACCATGCGTCTTGCCGAACTGCGCGACAAACATGCCGGCACCATCGCCAAGATCGAGAGCGATCTGGCCGACCGGCTGCGCGAAAAGGGCATCGACGCCATCGTCAAGGGACGGCAGAAGAAGCCCTATTCGGTGTTCTCCAAGATGCAGCGCAAGGCGCTCTCGCTGGAGCAGCTGTCCGACATCTTCGGCTTCCGGGTGCTCGTGCCCACCGAGGACGACTGCTACCGCACGCTCGGCATCGTCCACCGCACCTGGCCGCTCGTGCCCGGCCGGTTCAAGGACTACATCTCGATCCCCAAGCAGAACGACTACCGCTCGATCCACACCACGATAGTCGGACCGTCCCGCCAGCGCGTCGAGCTGCAGATCCGCACCAAGGAAATGCACCAGATCGCCGAGCAAGGCGTCGCCGCGCACGCGCTCTACAAAGACGGCGCCTTCGCCGAGGAGGGGCATGACGGGCGGGTGGTGCTTTCGGCCGAAAGCAATGCCTATGGCTGGCTCCGGCGCACCATCGATCTTCTGGCCGAGGGCGACAATCCCGAAGAGTTCCTCGAGCACACCAAGCTTGAGCTATTCCAGGACCAGGTGTTCTGCTTCACCCCGAAAGGCCGCCTGATCGCCTTGCCGCGCGGCGCGACGCCGATCGACTTTGCCTATGCCGTGCACACCGACGTCGGCGATACCTGCGTCGGCGCCAAGATCGACGGCCGCATCATGCCGGTGGTGACCGAGCTGACCAATGGCGACGAGGTCGAGATCATCCGCTCCAAGGGCGCGACGCCGCCGGCGTCCTGGGAGACGGTCGCCGTCACCGGCAAGGCGCGCTCGGCGATCCGGCGTGCCACCCGCCTCGCCATCCGCCGGCAGTATGCAGGTCTCGGCCAGCAGATGCTGGCACGCAGCTTCACCCGCTCCGGCAAGACCTTCAGCCGCGAGGGTCTGAAGCCCTATCTCGGCAAGCTCGGGCAGAAGGACGTCGACGATGCGATGGCCGCCGTCGGGCGCGGCGAGCTTGCGGCCGCCGACGTGCTGAAGGCGGTGCATCCGGACTTCCAGGACAGCCGGGTCACCAAGATCTCCAAGCGGACCGACGAGGAGGGCTGGTTCAACCTGCGCACCGGCATCGGCATGATGTTCCGCATTCCGAGCATCGCCGAAGCCGAGAAGCGCGGCCTTGCCATCCCCATCCGCGGCGCCGGCATCGACACGCCCGTGCAGTTCGGGCCGGATGGCGCTGTGCCGGGCGACCGAATCGTCGGCATCCTCGAGCCGGGCAAGGGCATCACCATTTACCCGATTCAGGCGCCAGCGCTGATGGCCTTCGACGACGAGCCGGATCGCTGGGTCGACGTGCGCTGGGAGATCGACGCGGAGATGAACGTCCGCTTTCCCGCCCGCATCCTCGTCGCCGTCTCGAACGAGCCCGGCACGCTTGCCGAGATTGCCGAGACGATCGCCGCGAACGACGCCAATATCCACAGCCTTTCGACCGTCAAGACGGCGCCGGACATCACCACCATGGTCATCGACCTCGAGGTGTGGGACCTCCAGCACCTGACCCGCATCCTCAACCAGCTGCGCGCCAAGACCTGCGTGTCCGAAGCCGTGCGGATGAACGGCTGAGCTTTTCCCCCTTCCGGCCCCGATGGATCCCGAGATGACCGACACCGCGATGACCAGCCAGGACGTGCTCGACGTGTTCCGCGAGGCCGGCGCCTATCTCGAAGGCCATTTCATCCTGACCTCCGGCCTGCGCAGCCCGATCTTCCTGCAGAAGGCGCGCGTCTTCATGCATGCGGACCTGACCGAGAAGCTCTGCCGCGCGCTGGCGGCGCGGATCGCGGCCGAGGTGCCGGGGGACATCGACTACGTCGTCGGCCCTGCCGTCGGCGGGCTGATCCCGGCCTACGAGACGTCGCGCCACCTCAAGGTGCCGGCGATCTGGGTCGAGCGCGAGAACGGCCAGTTCCGCTTGCGCCGCTTCGAGGTGGAGCCGGGCGCGCGCGTCGTGATCGTCGAGGACATCGTCACCACCGGCCTGTCGATCCGCGAGACCATCGTCTGCATGCGCGAGCTCGGCGCCGAGGTCGTGGCGGCGGCTTGCCTGATCGACCGCTCGGCGGGGAAGGCCGATGTCGGCGTGCCGCTGATTGCGCTGGCGGAAGTCGCGGTTCCCGCCTATCCCGCCGACGCCTTGCCACCGGAGCTCGCCGCAATTCCGCCGATCAAACCGGGTAGCCGCTCTCTCTGATCGGGCTGCCGTTTTCTCCGCGAGTCATAGTGGCCCCGAACGTCTTCCGCACGGCGCCGGGACGTCCCATTTACCGAGCATGCAACCCCCGCCGGGCCGGCGCACTGAAGGATCGACATGCTGTTTCGCCGGCGGGAAAAGCTCGGCTTCATCGCCCGGATGCGCAGCCTCTGGCCGCGCCGGTCCTGGAGCCGTTCGCTGCGGTACCTGCAGAAGCGCGTGCTGCGGCTGCGGGCGAGCCCGCATGCGATCGCCGCCGGCTTTGCCGCGGGCATCTTCGCCTCGTTCACGCCCTTCCTTGGCTTCCACATCATCCTCGCCTTCGCCATCGCCTACCTCATCGCCGGCAATCTCGCCGCGGTGGTGCTGGGCTGCACGGTCTGCGGCAATCCTTTGACCTACCCGTTCATCTGGGCCTCGACCTACGAGCTCGGCCGCTACTTCGTGCAAGCGCCGGCGCTCGGTGGCCCGCCGCCGGCATCGCTCGGTCATGCGCTGGAGCACATGAACCTCGCGGCGATCTGGGAGCCGGTGCTGAAGCCGATGCTGATCGGCTCGCTGCCGCTCGGCATCGCGTTCGCGCTGGCCGGCTACGGGCTCGTCTTCGCCACCGCGCGCAGCTTCCAGCAGCGCCGCGCACGCCAGCTGCTGCAGCGGGTCGAGGCGGCCCATGCCGGCCGGGCCGGTGCGGCCGGGGAGGCATCATGATCATCGGCGTCGGCAGCGACCTTATTGACATCCGCCGCATCGAGAAGACGCTGGAGCGCCACGGCGCCCGCTTCATCGACCGCATCTATACGCCGATCGAGAAGGCGAAGTCCGAGCGACGCAACCAGCGCGCGGCCTCCTACGCCAAGCGCTTCGCCGCGAAGGAAGCCTGCGCCAAGGCGCTGGGGACGGGCCTTGCCCAGGGCGTTTTCTGGCGCGACATGGGCGTCGTCAACCTGCCGAGCGGCGCGCCGACTATGGCGCTGAGCGGCGGTGCCGCCGCGCGCCTCGCCAGGCTGATGCCGGCCGGCCATCAGCCGTATATTCACGTGACCATCACCGACGACTACCCGCTCGCCCAAGCCTTCGTGATCATCGAGGCGCGCCCAGGCGCGGCGCCAGCGGCCGGCGCCTTGCCCTGACAAGCCGCTGGCAGAGGGCGTCCGGCTTGGGGTTCGGTCTTTGTTCGCCCGGGCCAATTGCTCCGGCGGGGCATAGCCGCTAGTAAGGCCGCTGCGGTCCCGGCCGCGCATTTCCAGACACACTGCGTTTTCGCGATCTCTGAAGGAACGGGCATGGGCGATCGGGCCGAAGCAAAGGCAAGCGGCGGTTTCGGCGAAACGGTCAAGGTCATCGTGCAGGCGCTGCTGCTGGCGCTGGTGATCCGCACCGTGCTGTTCCAGCCGTTCTCGATCCCCTCGGGCTCGATGATGCCGACGCTGGTCGAGGGCGACTACCTCTTCGTGTCGAAGTGGAGCTACGGCTACAGCAAGTATTCGCTGCCCTCGCTGCCGCCCTATGTCGGCTACCTCCCGACCGAGGGAAGGGTGCTCGCCTTCACGCCGACCCGTGGCGACGTCGTCGTCTTCCGCAAGCCGCACGAGGAAGAGACAGACTACATCAAGCGCCTGATCGGCCTTCCGGGCGACCGCATCCAGGTCCGGGACGGCGTCCTCTTCATCAACGACGTCGCCGTGCCGCGCGTGCCGGAGGGCGACTTCACCGCCGAGGACGGCAGCAAGGTGCCGCAGTTCCGAGAGACGCTGCCGAACGGCGTGACCTACCTGACCCTCGACCTCAACCCGAACTCCTCCGGCGACAACACCCGCGAGTTCGTGGTGCCGCCGGACCATTACTTCATGATGGGCGACAACCGCGACAACTCGCTGGATAGCCGCTTCGACGTCGGCTACGTGCCCGCGGAGAACCTCGTCGGCAAGGCGCAGGTGATCTTCTTCTCGATCGGCGGCGGCGAGTCGCCCCTGAAGATCTGGCGCTGGCCGACGGAGCTTCGGCTGGACCGCGTCGCCACATGGCTAAGCTAAGGCCGGACCGCTCGCTCGACGAACTCGAACGCCGCATCGGGGTGAAGCTTTCCGACCGCGCGCGGCTCGAGCGGGCGGTGACCCATTCGAGCCTCCGCGGCGGCGGCACGGCGTCGAGCTACGAGCGGCTCGAATTCCTCGGCGACCGCGTTCTCGGACTGGTCATCGCCGAGAAGCTGTTCGAGATGTTTCCGAAAGCCAGTGAGGGCGAGATGTCGCTGCGGCTGAACTCGCTGGTCTCGGCCGAGGCCTGCGCCGAGATCGCCGACGAGATCGGCCTTGCCGACTTCATCCGCCACGGCGGCGACGTCAAGAAGGTCAAGGACGAGAAGAGCCGCAACATCCGCGCCGATGTGATAGAATCGCTGATCGCCGCGATCTATCTCGGCAACGGGCTGTCGGATGCGCGCGACTTCATCCACCGGCTCTGGGGCGACAAGCTGGGCAGCGCCGTCTCCGCACGCCGCGACGCCAAGACCGCCCTGCAGGAATGGGTGCACACCCGCACCACTGTGGCGCCGCGCTACGAGATCGTCGAGCGCACCGGCCCCGACCACGACCCGGTCTTCACCGTGCGCGCGGTGATCGAGAATGTTGAGCCCGCCGAGGGCACCGGCCGCTCCAAGCGGCTGGCGGAGCAGGAGGCGGCAAGCGCGGTCCTCCTGCGCGAAGGTATCTGGAAGGACGAGAGTTGAGCGACGAGACCCCCAAGGGGGATAACCCCGAGATCGAGATCGAAACGGCAAAGACGGCTAAGACGGCTGAGACTCCCGAAACGAGCGAGAGCCCTGCCGTCGAGACGCGGGCAGACGCAGCCAATGCCGCGGCCGTCGAGGCCGGCACCCGCTCGGGCTTCGTCTCGCTGCTCGGCGCGCCGAATGCGGGCAAGTCGACGCTGGTCAACAAGCTCGTCGGCACCAAGGTCTCGATCGTCACCCACAAGGTCCAGACGACCCGGGCGCTGGTGCGTGGCATCGCCATCGAGGACCGCACCCAGATCGTCTTCGTCGACACCCCCGGCGTCTTCGCCCCGAAGCGCCGGCTCGACCGCGCCATGGTGAAGACCGCCTGGACCGGCGCGCGCGACGCCGACGTGGTGCTCGCCATCATCGACGTCGAGCGGGGCCTGACCGAGGAGGTCGAGGCGATTCTCGAACGTTTGAAGGAGAGCCCGCTGCCGGTGGTTCTCCTCCTCAACAAGGTGGATCTCATCCAGCGCGACAGGCTGCTTGGCCTCACCAAGGACATCACCGAGCGCGGCATCGCCTTCGAGAAGGTGTTCATGATCTCGGCGCTGAAGGGCTCGGGCTGTCCCGACCTGATGGAATGGCTCGCGCAGCGCCTGCCGGCCGGTCCCTGGTACTATCCCGAGGACCAGATCACCGACCTGCCGATCCGCCAGCTCGCCGCCGAGATCACCCGCGAGAAGCTGTTCCTGCGCCTGCACCAGGAACTGCCCTATGCCAGCCATGTCGAGACGGAGCTCTGGAAGAAGCGCGAGGACGGCTCGATCCGCATCGAGCAGACCATCTTCGTCGAGCGCGAGAGCCAGAAGAAGATCGTCATTGGCCACAAGGGCGAGACCATCAAGGCGATCGGCCAGTCCGCCCGCCGCGAGATCTCCGAGGCCGCCGAGGAGACCTGCCACCTCTTCCTGTTCGTGAAGGTCCGACAGAACTGGGGCGACGACCCCGAGCGCTACCGCGAGATGGGCCTCGACTTTTCCAGCTGATCCCGGAGACCGCGTGCCGCCGCGCCATTCCGCCATTCCGTCCGCCACGGCACCGACGTCGATCGGAGCCGGCTGATGGAGTGGCGCGAGGAAGGCATCGTGCTCGGCGTGCGCCGGCACGGCGAGACCTCGGCGATGGTCGAGCTGGTCACGCGCGACCGCGGCCGGCAGATGGGCATCGTCCGCGGCGGCCGCTCGCGCAAGCAGCAGCCGGTGCTGCAGCCCGGCAACCAGGTCGAGGTGACCTGCCGCGCCCGGCTCGACGAGCACATGGGCACGATGACGCTGGAGCCGGTCGAGCTGCGCGCCGCCCGGCTGATGGAGAGCCCGGTCGGCCTGCACGGCATCCAGCTGCTCGCCGCCTACATCCGCCTCCTGCCGGAACGCGACCCGCATCCCCGGCTCTATGACGGCCTGAAGATCATCGTCTCGCACTTCAGCGACCCGCTCACCGCCGGCGAACTGGTGCTGCGCTTCGAGATCGCGCTGCTCGAAGAGCTCGGCTTCGGCCTCGACCTCGACACCTGCGTCGCCACCGGCGTGCGCGAGAACCTTGTCTACGTCTCCCCGAAATCCGGCCGCGCCGTCAGCGCCGCGGCGGGGCTTCCCTGGCACGACAAGATGCTGGCCTTGCCCGCCTTCCTCGGCACCCTTGGCGCCCGTGCCGACGAAGCCGCGCTTGCCGACGGCTTTCGCCTGACGCGCTATTTCCTCGCCCGCCACGTCTGGTCGCCACGCGGCCTCGAAGAGCCCGCCGCCCGTGAGGGGATGATTGCGGCGATCGCGAGAGGGTTAGGGGAGGGTGCCGCACGTTGAGGACATTGCGCTGCGCTCACCTCTGCGGTTCGTCATCCCGGACTTGATCCGGTCCACTTGGCTCTTCGTCATCCCGGGCTTGACCTCTGCGAAACCCTTGGTTTCGCTGGGATCCATTCCTCAGCGTCGAGGTTTGCAGTCCGTTTCCGGCATGGCGGCCGTGGTCGGCCTGAGTTGATTTCTGCAGCGATTTGGAATGGATCCCAGCGAAACCAGCGGTTTCGCAGAAATCAAGTCCGGGATGACGACCCGCAGAAGTGGCACCACGATGAAGCGCGACCAGGCTACGCCGCACTCCATACATCCTAATTACCCCAACCACCCCATACAACCCAACAACCCCATGCACCCCGCGCATATCACCTTGCGACCCGCACCGGAGACCGCCATTTTTCCGTGACCTCCGCCGGTAAAAGTGGCAAAGCGTGCGCAAGACATGGGCAGGTGGGCACCTTGAAACTGATCCGTACGATTTCCGACCTCCGCCAGGCGCTCGGACCGGAGCGGCGCGCCGGACGCTCGATCGGCCTGGTGCCGACCATGGGCTATCTGCACGGCGGCCACATGGCGCTGGTGGACCGCGCCAAGGCGGTGTGCGATCTCGTCGTCGTCAGCATCTTTGTCAACCCGACGCAGTTCGGCCCGAACGAGGATCTCGCCAGCTATCCGCGCGATCTCGACGCCGACCTCGCGCTGTGCCGCACGCACGGCGTCGACGTCGTCTTCGCGCCGGATGTCGCGGAAATGTACCCCGAAACAATGCAGACCACGATCGAGGTCTCGTCGCTGTCGTCGATTCTCATCGGCATCGATCGTCCCGGCCATTTCCAAGGCGTTGCGACCGTCGTCGCCAAGCTCCTGAACATCGCCCAGCCCGATCGCGCCTTCTTCGGCAAGAAGGATTTCCAGCAGCTCGCGGTCGTCCGCCGGATGGTGCAGGACCTTTCGCTGCCGGTCGAAATCGTCGGCGTCGAGACCGTGCGCGAGGACGACGGCCTTGCCGCGTCGTCGCGCAATGTTCGCCTGTCGCCGGAGGACCGCGCCGCCGCCGCGGTCATCTCGCAGGCGCTGGACAAGGCGGAGGCGATGGTCGCGGCCGGGGAGGGGGATCCGCGCAAGGTGGTGGCGATGGTGCGGGAGATCATCTCGGACGAGCCGCGTGCCACCGTCCGCTCGGTTGATCTCCGCAGGTCCGCAACGCTCGGCACGGTCGATCGCATTGACGCGGATACGCTCGCCGGCTCGCCGGTCGTGGTCCTCGTCACCGTTCGTTTCGGCGAGGTTCTCCTCATCGACCAGCGCGAGATCACCGGCACCCCGCTTGTATCAGGAGATCGCCGATGAGCGCCCAGACCAGCATCAAGCGGATGACCGCCCCCGGAATCCTCGCCCGCAAGGGTGGCGATCCGATTGTCGCGCTGACGGCCTATAGCGCGCTGACGGCGCGGCTGGTTGATCCACATGCCGACTTCCTGCTGGTCGGCGACAGCCTCGCCATGGTCGAGCACGGCATGGACTCGACGGTCGGCGCGACGCTGGACATGATGATCCTGCATGGCGCGAGCGTCGTGCGCGGCTCCTCGACAGCGCTCGTCGTCGTCGACCTTCCTTTCGGCAGCTATGAGGAGAGCCCCGCCGTCGCCTTTCGCAACGCGGCAAGGCTGATGGCCGAGACCGGCTGCGGCGCGGTGAAGCTCGAGGGCGGCGTCCTGATGGCCGAGACCATCGCCTTCCTCACCAGCCGCGGCATTCCGGTAATGGCGCATATCGGCCTGACGCCGCAGGCGGTGAACACGTTCGGCGGCTTCAAGACGCAAGGCCGCGAGCGCGCCGGCTGGGACGCTATCAAGGCCGATGCCGTCGCCGTCGCCGAGGCCGGCGCCTTTGCCGTCGTGGTCGAGGGCGTCGTCGAGCCGCTGAGCGTCGAACTCACGGCCGCCATCGCCGTGCCCACCATCGGCATCGGCGCCTCGGCAAAGTGCGACGGCCAGATCCTGGTGCTGGAAGACATGCTCGGCTTCTCGCCGCGGGTGCCGCGCTTTGTTCGGAAATTCGGCGATCTGGGGCAAGGTGTAACGGACGCGGTGGCGGCCTATGCGGCGGCGGTGAAAGACCGGTCGTTTCCGGGGGCGGAGAACGTGTACCAGCCGAGGGACTGAGGGGATCGAGCGACTAGCCGGCGACGACTACTGCCGACATAGAGCTCAGCTGCCCAGCCGGCTCGCAGTTTGTCCCATGGATCGCGGCAGCTCACCCCCCTCTGCCTGCCAGCATCTCCCCCTCAAGGGGGGAGATCGAAGGTTGCGGCGCTGGCGACTTGCCGATCTCCCCACCCGAGGGGGAGATGGCCGGCAGGCCAAAGGGGGACGCCATAGGGTGCCGCTTCTGCCCAAGCTCTCTTACACGGACGTCGAGTGAACCGCGTCGCCACTGCTCGTCTCGAGCGTCAGGGGCAGCACGAACGGCGTGCCGGCGAAAGCGTCGGCGCCGCGGCCGATCGCCTTGATGGCGGAGACCATGCGCCCGCCGCGGCCGAGCTTTTCATCGGCCAGCGCGACCAGCCGGGCGTTGGGCGTCGCCGAGGGCGCCCGGCGCCTCAGCTCGTTCGCCAGAGCCGCCTCGTCGAGCTCGGGATTGATCGCGATGGCGAGGATATAGGCGGCGGCGGTCGAGCGGCTGATGCCGGCCCAGCAGTGGATGGCGAGCGGCGTCTGGCGGTCCCAGCGGGCGCCGAAGGCGAGGAGCTCATCGAGATGCGTCTCGGCGGGCGCGACCATGCCGTCGAGCTCGGCGACGATGTCGTTCATCCCAAGGAACAGGTGCCGGTCGGCCGCGACGTCGGCGGGGCGCTCGACCACGGTGTTGACGTTGATCAGCGTGATGAGATCCCGCGCGCCATGCGCGGCGACGGTGACCGGAAGTTCGGCAAGGGAGGAGACGACGAGATAGCTCATGCCGGACTTTCGGGCGCGTTCTTCGATGGGGTGGAAGGGTGGAGCAGGCGGTCGAGTTCCTCGAACCGGGCGATGAACAGGCGTTCCACCTCGCCAGCCGGCCAGGGCTGGAACACCGCTGCGTCGGTCACGTCGCTCGTCGGCGCGCCAAAGAAGGCGGCAGCCTCTGCCGGCTTAAAGCCCGCCAGCAACGTCGCCTCGCGATAGGCCGACAGGCGGTCAGCGGCCTTGATCGCCTTCTCCACCGGCTTCGGCAGGTCCGCGGGCAAGCCGAAACGCCGGTGGATCGCCGTCTGCAGGCGCTTCTCCACCAGTCTGTAGTCGCCGCCCATCACGCTCTTAAACGGCGAGATCATGTCGCCGATGACGTATTCCGGCCCGTCATGCAGCAGCGCCGCCATCCGCCAGCGTGGGTCCGGCTCGCTCGCCGCCACCACCGCCTCGACGATCAGCGAATGCTGCGCCACCGAGAAGGCGTGCTCGCCCGAGGTCTGGCCGTTCCAGCGGGCGACGCGGGCAAGGCCGTGCGCGATGTCCTCGATCTCGACGTCGAGCGGCGAGGGGTCGAGGAGGTCAAGCCGGCGCCCGGACAGCATGCGCTGCCAGACGCGGGGCGGTGCCGCCGCCTTGGTGCGGCTCATTCGCCGTCCTCCGCCACCGCCGTGACCTCGGGCAGCGCATAGCCGGCCCAGGCGGGGATGGTGACGTCCACCGGCACGCCGTCGACCGAGAGCACGGCATCCTGGGAAAGGGCGAGGGCCAGCCGGTCGATCCGCACCAGCGCCATGCCGTCGCCACCGTCGCCGGCAAGGCCCGGAATCGCCGACAGTACGGTGCCGATCAGCTTGTCGCCGGCCATTAGGGTTGCGCCCGGCGACAAATGGCCGTCCGCTTGCACCAGCACGATCCGCCGCCGCGCGGTGCCGCGGTGCTGCATGCGCGAGACGACCTCCTGGCCGACATAGCAGCCCTTCTTGAACGAGACGCCGCCGTTCTGGTCGAGCAGGACGTCGTGCGGGAAGACGTCCGAGGCCGGAAAGTCCTTCTCCGCCTCGGCGATCCCTGCGCGAATCCGCAGCCCGTCGAAGGCTGCCGCGGGCGCCTCTTCGCCGTCGGGCGGGGTTGCGCCATAGGCCCGGCGGACGGTCTCGTCGGAAAACCGCCGGTCGATCGGCCAGTCGCCTTGAAGTGCGCGGTCGACGATGGTGAAGACCCTGTCCGGGCTAGCGGTAACCGTCACCTTGGCCCGCAGCTTGTAGAGCGCCAGTCGCTTGGCGAGGGCACCGCGCGCCGCTGCTGCCACGTCGAGCCGGAGACCGCCCTCGATGCGGCTGACGAGGAAGTCGAACAGGATTTTTCCCTGCGGCGTCAGCAGCGCGGAGGGGCGCGCCTCGCCGGGGCCGAGCAGATCGAGATCGGAGGTGACGAGGTTCTGCAGAAAGCTCTCGGCGTCCGCGCCCGTCACGTCGAGGACGGACCGGTCGGTCAGGCTGATATAGGACATGCCGCTCGCTTTCGATCGCTTGTCAGGGGCGTCAGGGTTACGTAAGCCGCAAGCCATGCAGGAACAAGCGAGGAGCCGCCTCTTGTCCACCACCCCCACCTACGATCTCGTTCTCAAGGGCGGCACCGTCGTCAATCAGGATGGCGAGGGCCTGCGCGACGTCGGCGTCATCGCCGGCCGCATCGCCTTCATCGGGTCGATCGACGCCGCCTCGGCCGGCGAGGTCGTCGACTGCACCGGTCTCCACATCCTGCCGGGCGTCATCGACAGCCAGGTGCATTTTCGCGAGCCTGGCCCGACCCACAAGGAAGACCTCGAATCGGGCTCGCGCGCGGCCGTGCTCGGCGGCGTCACCGCGGTGTTCGAGATGCCGAACACCGATCCGCTGACGACGAGCGAGGCGGCGCTCGCCGACAAGGTGGCGCGCGGCCATCACCGAATGCACTGCGACTTCGCCTTCTGGGTCGGCGGCACGCGCGAGAACGCCGCGGATGTCGCCGAGCTCGAGCGCCTGCCCGGCGCTGCCGGCATCAAGGTGTTCATGGGCTCCTCCACCGGCTCCCTGCTGGTCGAGGACGATTCGGGCGTGCGCGAGATCCTGAAGCGCACCCGCCGGCGCGCCGCCTTCCACTCCGAGGACGAGTTCCGGCTGCGCGAGCGGATGGATTTCCGCATTCCGGGCGATCCGTCCTCGCACCCGGTCTGGCGCGACGCCGAGGCGGCGCTCCTGTGCACGCAGCGCCTCGTCGGGATCGCCGAAGAGGTCGGCGCGCGCATCCACGTCCTCCACATCTCGACCGCCGCGGAGATCGACTACCTTCAGGCGCACAAGGACGTCGCCACCGCCGAGGCGACGCCGCATCACCTAACCATGACCGCCGACGACTACGCCCGCCTCGGCACCCTCCTGCAGATGAACCCGCCGGTGCGCTCGGCCGAGCACCGCGACCGGATCTGGCATGGCATTGCGCAAGGCGTGATCGACGTCCTCGGCTCCGACCATGCGCCGCATACGCTGGAGGAAAAGGCAAAACCCTATCCGGCTTCGCCCTCCGGCATGACCGGCGTGCAGACATTGGTGCCGATCATGCTCGACCACGTCGCCAACGGCCGCCTGTCGCTGCATCGCTTCGTCGATCTCACCTCCGCCGGCCCGCAGCGCATCTTCGGCATCGCCAACAAAGGCCGCATCGCCTGCGGCTACGACGCCGACTTCACCGTCGTCGACTTGAAGCGCAACACGACCATCGAAAACGCCTGGATCGGCTCGAAGTCGCAGTGGACGCCCTATGACGGCAAGGCCGTCACCGGCTGGCCGGTCGGCACGGTGGTGCGCGGGCGGCGGGTGATGTGGGAGGGGGAGATTCTCGCCGCCAGCACGGGCGAGGCGGTGCGGTTCGGCGAGGCGCTGCGGCGCAAGTAAGATTGTATCCAGGGATTGGATACAATCGCCTACGCAAGTGCTCGAGGAAGACGGGCGCCACCTTCGAGTTTTGTCATCCCGGACTTGATCTCGGCGAAACCAAAGGTTTTGCCGGGGATCCATGCGTAGTCGCTGAACGAACGGGGTAACGGGCGACATTCCCCATTCTGAAGCGGATCGACGTTGACCCGTTGAGGAATGGATCCCGGCTTAAGGCCGGGATGACGACGCTGGAGGGACGTTCGCGGCGGACACAATGTCGCTGCAGGAGGCGTTGCGGCGGCCGCGCCGTCGCTGCAGGCGAGGACGCCTTTTTTGGGCCTCCTACCGTTTAACCTCCCACGTCGTCACGCGCTCGCCAGCGGCGTCCTTGCCGTCCTTGAGCTGGATGCCCTCGGCGAGCAGTTCCGCCCGGATCGCATCGGCGCCGGCGAAATCCTTCGTCTTCAATAGCGCCAGACGATCGGCCACACGGGCCGCGATCGCCGGCTCTGGCGCTGCGGTCTCCGTCGGCGCGACCGACAGCTCCAGGCCGATCAGCTCGGCCGAGGCCCGGAGCGCTGCCGGGTCGGATTTGCGCAGGGCGTGAAGTTCGGCGATGGCGGCCGAGCCGCCAAGATCGTCGGACCAAGCGTCGATGAAGCGCTGCGAGGGCTGGCTCGGGGTGACGCCGTCGGCGGCGCGGCTCCAGGCGGCCAGCGATTCTTCGGCCTCCTCCAGCCGCCTCACGGAGAAGTCGATCGGCTCCTTGTAGTGGGTCATCAGCATGGCGAGGCGCAGCACCGCGCCGTCCCACTTCCGGCCGCCGAAGGTCTCGGTCTCCAGAAGCTCGGAGATGGTGATGAAGTTGCCGTCGGACTTCGACATCTTCTTGCCCTCGAGCTGCAGGAAGCCGTTGTGCATCCAGATCGACGCCATCTCGTGGGTGCCGTGGGCGCAGCGCGACTGGGCGATCTCGTTCTCGTGGTGCGGGAAGATCAGGTCAAGACCGCCGCCATGTATGTCGAAGACCTCGCCGAGATAGGCCTCCGACATCACGGAGCACTCGATGTGCCAGCCCGGCCGGCCGCGGCCCCAAGGGCTGTCCCAGCCGGGCTCGTTGTCGTCCGAGAGCTTCCAGAGGACGAAGTCGCCGGGGCTCTTCTTGTGGCTCTCGACCGCGACGCGGGCGCCGGCTTGCTGGTCCTCGAGCTTGCGGTTGGAGAGCTTGCCGTAGTCCGGCATCGAGGTGACGTCGAACAGCACCTCGCCCCCCGCGACATAGGCGTGGCCGTGGGCGATGAGGGTGGAGATCATCGACACCATGTCCGGCTTGCCGTCGCTGCGGGCGCCGACGAAGTCGGTGGCGCGGGGCTGGTGCGTCGGGGGCAGGGCGCCGAGCGCCGTCGCGTCCTTCTGGAACTGCGCGGCGGTCGTTTCGGTGACCCGGCGAATCGCCTCGTTCAGCGGCAGGCCGGGAAAGTCGCGCGCGGCCCGCGCGTTGATCTTGTCGTCGACGTCGGTGATGTTCCGGACATAGGTCACGTGTTCGGCGCCGTAGAGATGGCGCAGCAGCCGGAACAGGACGTCAAACACGATCACCGGCCGCGCATTGCCGATATGCGCGAAGTCGTAGACCGTCGGCCCACAGACATACATGCGGACCTTTTTTTCCGCGTCGGGAATGGCGGGGTTCGACCAGTCGAGCGGGCGGAATTCCTGCCTGGCGCGGGTCATGGTGTTGGTGAGCCGGAGGCCTTTGTATCCGTCGTCCATCGCGTGTCCTTCCCGTCTGCCGGGCATCATTCCGTCAATGCTGCAGTGCAGCGGGTACCTGCAATTTACCGCCAAGACAAATCAGGGTGTTCGCATAGGTGAAGCAAGTTAAGCTTTGGTTTACCATGCTGCAGTGCATCTTGTGTCTTCTCCGCCACTTCTGTGGAGTAATACCGAATGATAAGAAACGTGTTTAAGTTTGGGTTAGGTTCGGTCGCTAAACTGACTCAATCGCGGCTATCTTCCAGCTTGCATCGAGCCTCACAGGAAACACCATGTCCGAGAATTCCGCCAAGTTCCGTTCCAAGAGCGACCGCGCCAACGAAGTCGACCTGCTCGCCAAGTACCGCGAGATCGGCATTGCCGCCATCGCTGCCGCGAACCAGACCTTCCGTAAGAAGACCCAGAAGACCGAGCCGCGCCGCCAGCAGATCGTCGCCTACGCCGACTAAGTTGCCATCCGCCGGCCCGCTCGAGGATTGCCTCGACAGGACGCTGGCGCGCCAGCGTCACACGAGGCTGGCGAGAAGGCTGAGTGACAGGGCTGCCATCACGGCCGCGATAAGCCCATCGAGAACACGCCAGGCTGCGGGTCTGGCGAACAGCGGCGCAAGAAGCCTTGCGCCGTAGCCAAGCGCGAAGAACCAGACGAACGAGGCCAGCATCGCCCCGCCGGCATAGGCGACGCGTTGATCGAGCCCGTCATAGCGCGCCGACAGGCTGCCGAGCAGCACCACGGTGTCGAGATAGACATGCGGGTTGAGAAAGGTCAGCCCGAGGACCGTGCCGAGCGCTGCCTTCAGCGACAGCTGCCGGTCGCCGCGCACCGCCATCGCCGCCGGCCTCAGCGCCCGCCGCAGGGCGATCACCACATAGGTCGCCAGGAACACCGCGCCGGCCAGCGTCACCACCAAGATTAGCGTCGGATGTGCCGAGATCGCGGCGCCGAGACCCGCGACGCCCGCCGCGATCAGCAGCGCGTCGCTGAGCGCGCAGACCAGGCACAGAACGAAGACGTGATTGCGCACCAGTCCGCGTTCGAGGATGAATGCGTTCTGCGCGCCGATCGCGACGATGAGGCTGAGGCCAAGGGCAAAGCCGCGAAGGGCGGGTTCGATCATGTCAGGTGTTCCGTGGTCGCGCGGGCTGCGGATGGGGGGCAGCACTTCTCGGGGAGGGGGCTCCCACCTCCCTCTGTCCTGCCGGACATCTCCCCCTCAAGGGGGGAGATCGGCTGATCGCGAACCTGAGCGTGCTTGATCTCCCCCCTTGAGGGGGAGATGCCGGCAGGCAGAGGGGGGTGGGAGCCCCGCCGAGCCCGCGACTGTGCGCCTCAGTGCTTGGCGATGAACGCCGCCAGCAGATCGCGCGCCGCTTTCAAATCGGTCTTGTCGATCATCTCGGCGACGGTGTGGATGTAGCGGGTGCCGACGACGATGCCGATGGCGCGCGCGCCCGAGGCTGCCTGCTGCAGCGCCGCGCCGTCCTGGCCGCCGCTGGCGAGCACGGTGCGCTGGAACGGGATCTCCTTGGCGGTGGCGATCGCCTCGAACTCGGCGACGAGGCCCCGGTCGGAGATGAAGGAGCCGTCCTTCAGGTGGATGCCGACGCCGGCGCCCTGCACGGTGGTGCGATCCTTTTCCGGCACGCCGGGGGTGTCGCAGCAGAGTGTGGTGTCGACGCCGATGCCGATGTCGGGCTTCACCGCGAAGGCGACGGTGCGTGCGCCGCGCAGGCCGATCTCCTCCTGCACGGTGAAGGCGACGGTCAGCTCGCAATCGTGCGACCAACCCTTGTCGATCATCCGCCGGACGGCCTCGAGGCCGAGCCAGCAGGCGATGCGGTTGTCGAGCGCCTTCGAGACGATCTTGCCGCCCATCTCGGTGAACGGCTCGTCCATGACGACGCTGTCGCCGATCTTGAAGATGTCCTTGGCCGCCGCGCCGTGGCCGGTGTCGATGATGAAGTCGGCGGGCTCGGGCACCTTCTTGCGGTCTTCCGGCGACTGGATGTGGATCGGCTTGCCCTCGGCGTTCATCACGCCCTTGTGGTCGCCGGTCTCGCTGCAGACGAGGACGCGCCGCGAGAACAGGTTGCGCGGGTCGAAGCCGCCGAGCGGCTGGACGTGCAGGAAACCCTTGTCGGTGACGTGGCTGACGATGAAGCCGATCTCGTCCATGTGGCAGGCCAGCATGATCTTCTCGGGGTTCTTGCCCTTGCCTTTCCGGGTGCAGACGAGCGAGCCCATTGCGTCCACGGCGATCTCGTCGAACAGGAGTTTTGCCTCCGTCTCGATCAGCGCGCGCACGCGCTCCTCCCGGCCGGGAATGCCGGGCGTTTCGCACAGGCGCTTGAGAAGATCGAGGTTCACGGGCGAACTCCTGGGAAGGGATCAGAACAGGCTTTGCTGGGCCGGCCCCTCGTCGAGGTCCGGCGCAACGTTGTCGCCTCCCTTATCCCCGGGCCGGGGACGGGCCGCAAGCGCGATCGGCGCCTGGACGTCGGGCGTGACGTTCGCGACCTTATTGACCTTGTCGGAGACGGCGATGGCCTCGAACACGTCCTCGTTGGCGCGCCCCATCAGGCCGGCGACGTCTGGTGGTGGATAGTCGCGGCAGTTCAGCCACATCTCGAAGCCGCCTTCGGGAATCACCACCGGCATGCGGTCGTGGATCGGGCGCAGCGTCTGGTTGGCGGCCGTGGTGAGGATCGCGGCGGTGTCGATCTCCGAGCCGTCCGGAGCGTGCCAGGTTTCCATCACGCCGGCAAAGGCGATTGGCCGGCCGGAACGGGGTTTCAGGAAGTAGGTCTGCACCGGCTTGCCCTTGGCATCGCGCTGCCACTCGTAGAAGCCGCTCGCCGGGATGAGGCAGCGCCGGTACTTCATCGCCGCCTTGAACGCGTTCTTCTCCGCCGCGGTCTCGGCGCGGGCATTGTTGAGGAGCGGAAAGCCCTTCAGCTCCTTCACCCAGCTCGGGATGAAGCCCCAGCGCACCAGCCGCGCCTCGCGCCCCGGTCGGTTGGCGTCCGGCCGTGCCTCGGTGCCGCCGAGGGCGATGAGGATCGGCTGCGTCGGCGCGATGTTGTAGCGCGGCGGAAACTCCTCGAGATCGAGGAGGGCCAGCATGTCGGCGACCTCACGGGGCGCCGCCGTCAAGGTGAAGCGACCGCACATGGGCTGGATGAGCCCGAGCGCTTCGGCCATGTCAAGCACGGCGCGGAAAGCTGAAACGGTCCTTGTGGTGACCGGCGGGAAAGCCAAGAAGCGGCGCGGCCGCCGTTCACGGCGGGGAGGGCCTTGCCAAGCCCCGCCGGGATGTTAGGTCTCAACGCCATGAGCGATCTTCCCCTTCTCGCCGTCTCCGCCTGTCTTTTCCGCGCCGGCAAGGTGCTTCTCGTCGAACGCGGCCGGGAGCCGTTCGCCGGAAAGTTCTCGCTGCCCGGCGGCAAGGTGCGCTTCGGCGAGCAACTGGCCGAGGCAGTGGCGCGCGAGGTGCGGGAGGAGACCGGCCTTACGGTGCCGAGCTATCCTTTCTTCTGCCTGCACGAGGTGATCGAAGACGGGATGCACGTCGTCATCGCCGTTCATCGCGGGGTGCGGGAAGTGCCGGTGGGCGAGGATCCGGTAGCTTCGGACGACGTCAAATCCTGTCACTTCGTCGAGGTCTCCGACCTGCCAGGGCTCGCGGAGCAAGGTCTCCTGACGACGGGTCTCGTGCCGCTGGTGGAGAGCGCCCACCGGTCGCACCTTTTGGGACTCTGACCTTCGCTAATCCATCGCCGCGCGGAGGGCGAATCGGCGGGCGTGCTTGTTGCGGGAATGGCGCAGCGGAAAACCATTCCGGCGCTCACCCGCGCCGTTTCTTGCAATTTTCTTAACGTGCCGGCAGACCTGCGGCATGAAGTGCTCGATTCCCGCCCGCTTGCCCTTGTTCGGCGCGATGCTGCTGTGTGCCGCCGTCATCGGGAGCACCGGTGCTGTTGCGCAAAGCAAGGCGCCAGCGGCCGAGATCGCAGTGCCGGACACGGCGGCGACGCCGGGACGGGCGAGCGGCGCGGCTTTCATGAAGCCGCTCGGCCGGCTGTCGTCGATTCTGGGATCGGTGCATTTTCTGCGAAAGCTCTGCGGCGACGAGAACGCCAATGTCTGGCGCACCAAGATGAGCGACCTCCTGACGGCGCAGTCGCCGAGCCCAGCCGACCGGGAAATTCTGGTCGCCGCCTTCAACAGCGGGTACCGCGCGTTCGAATCGACCTACCGCAAATGCACCCCGGCGGCGCGCGTGGCGGTGGCCCGATATCAGGAAGAGGGTGCGACCCTCAGCCGCGAGATCAGCGCAAGGTACGGAAATTAACGATTTGCTAATGATGCAGCAGAAACCAGTGATTTGCCGCCAGCGGATCGTGTTAGGACCTTAACGACACGTGAAGCCGAAAGGCTAAATGAGAGGAATTGCGATGGTCGATTTGCCGAATGCCGAACTCGACGCGATGATCGAAGCCGAGAAGAAGCAGGTCGCGTTCGAGTATCACAATGAAGCTTGGGCAGACGGAATTTCCGACGGCATCGAAGCGGAAATCCTGGCTGAGACGGCGATCTCGACGGCGCTGACCGAACTCGTTCGGCTTCACGGCGAAGAGGAAGTCCTGCAGCTGCTCGACGGCCTGCGCGACCGCATCCGTTTCGGCGAGTTCCGTGCCGATCGCGGCCTTCACTAGGCCCATCTTCACCGCCATCGTCCGGCGGATGTCACGAGGACGCAAATCATGTCAGCTGACGCACTCCGGCGGCCCCGGCCGCATACCCTTTCCTTGCCGAGGCTGATTCGCCCGGCACGGTTTTCGGCAGGGCTTGCTGCCGCCGTCTGGCTGCTCGCGGCGCCCTTGCCGGCTGCCGCCTTCTCCCAGATCGGATCGCAGGACGGCTCCGATCGTCAGAAGGACGGGATCGTCTCCGTGCCGCTCCCGCCGCTGCCCGGTGCGCCGACTCCGCCCGTGGCGGAAAGCCCGGCCGTGACGCCGTCCAACGCCGCGCCGACGGGTGTCGCCCCGGCCGCCACCACCCCGGCGAGCCCTCAAGCGGTGAGCCCGGCCGCGCCGGCTGCGGCACCGACCGCGCCAGCGCCGCCGCCATCGACAGGCGCGCCGGCTGCCTCGCCGCTGACCGCGCCCGCACCATCCTCAGCCGAGCCCGCGCCGGACGACGGCACGACCGACGAGGGCGAGGCGCCAGCCGAGACCGACGATCCGGGAGAAGGCGCCGCTGATCCCGCCGCGGCGGCGCCGGACGGCGATCCGGCCGCTGCGGCCAGCGCCAACACGCCGCCGTCACAGATCTTCTACGGCGATGACGGCCTTCCGCCGGCGGTGCGCGATCTCCGCCAGAAGCTGATCGAGATCTGCCGCAGCGGCGATATCGAGGCGCTCCGCCCCTATCTGCAGACTGGGGAGGACGCGACGGTCCTGACGTTCGGCGGCGCCGAGGGCGACCCGATCACGCTGTTGAAGTCGGCCTCCGGCGACGGTGAGGGCGTCGAGATGCTGGCGATCCTGCTCGAGGTGCTGCAGGCGGGGCACGTGCACAGCGAGCCCGATAGTGATGGCGAGATCTTCGTCTGGCCGTATTTCACCGGCGTTCCCATCGACAAGCTGACCAATCCGCAGAAGGTCGAGCTGTTCGAGCTCGTCACCGCTGGCGACTATCAGGAAATGCTGGGCTTCGGCGCCTACAACTTCTACCGCGTCGGCATCTCTCCCGACGGCAAGCTGCAGTTCTTCGTCGCCGGCGATTGATCCGCGGGGCTGGTGCCTTGCCACCCGCCGCCTGATCCGCGAAGACAGCGGCATGATCCATGCTGCATCCTTCGCCCCGGCCCGTCCGTGAACCAGCCCTATCCCCCGATCGAGCCCTATGCCACCGGCCGCCTCGACGTCGGTGACGGCCATGAACTCTACTGGGAACTCTGCGGCAATCCCGACGGCCAGCCGGCGGTGTTCCTGCATGGCGGTCCCGGCAGCGGTTCGGGCGCGCACCATCGCCGCCTGTTCGATCCGGCCCGCTACAAGATCCTGCTCTTTGACCAGCGCGGCGCCGGCCGCTCGACGCCGCAAGGCGGGCTCGAGGCCAACACCACCTGGCACCTCGTCGCCGACCTCGAGCGGCTGCGCGCGATGATCGGCGCCGAGACCTGGCTGCTGTTCGGCGGGTCCTGGGGCGCGACGCTGGCGCTGGCCTATGCCGAGACCCATCCGGAACGGGTGTCGGCGATGATCCTGCGCGGCGTCTTTTCCGGCCGGCAGCGGGAGGTCGACTGGTTCTACCAAGGCGGCGCGAGCCTGCTGTTTCCCGACTGCTGGGAGGATTTCCTCCGCCCGATCCCCGAGGCCGAGCGCGGCGATCTCGTCACCGCCTTTCGGGCCCGGCTGACCGATCCCGACCGGGCGGTGCGCGCCCGCGCTGCCAGCGCCTGGGCCGGCTGGGAGGCGCGCACGGTGAGCCTGCGCGGCAGCGGCGGCTATGGCGGCGGGGACACGGCCAGCGACGGCACCATTGCCTTTGCCCGGATCGAGAACCACTACTTCCTGCACAAGCTCTGGCTCGAGGAGGGGCAGCTCATCCGCGACGCCGGACGGCTGAACGGCATCCCCGGCGTGATCATTCAGGGGCGCTACGACGTGGTGACGCCGGCACACACCAGTTGGGCCTTGCACAAGGCGTGGCACCAAGCCGACTATCGCCTCGTGGAGGGTGCGGGCCACGGCTTCTCCGAGCCCGGGATCCTCGTTGAACTCGTCGCGGCCACCAACCGCTTCGCCGATCCGGAGGTCTGACATGACGCTCGACAACAGGCCCGTCTACAGCGGCGGCTGCCAGTGTGGCGCGGTGCGCTTTCGCATCGAGGGCGCGCTCGGCCGCGCCTCCGTCTGCCATTGCCGCATGTGCCAGAAGGCTTTCGGCGGCCTCTACGCGCCACTGGTCTCGCTCGGCGACGCGACGCTCACCTGGACGCGCGGCGAGCGGGCGCTGTTCCAGTCATCGAACCATGTCCGCCGCGGCTTTTGCGCCGCCTGCGGCACGCCGTTGACTTACGAGGAGCCAACGGGCTCGGCGCTCGCCATCGGCGCCTTCGACGATCCCTCGGCGCTCGCCCCGATGATCCAGTTCGGCGTCGAGGGGAAGCTGCCCTATGCCGACCGGATCCCGTCCTTGCCGGTGCGCGAAACGCTGGAGGATGCGGGCAGCGCCGGATTCCTCGCGACGCTGATCTCCCACCAGCATCCCGACCACGACACCGACAACAGCGACTTCGCCAAAGAGTTTGCCCGATGACCGAAAACCGAAAGCTCTATCCCGAGATCGAGCCCTATGCCTCCGGCCATCTCGACGTCGGCGACGGGCACCGCGTCTACTGGGAACGCGTCGGCACGCCGGGCGGCAAGCCCGCGGTCTTCCTGCATGGCGGTCCGGGGGGCGGCTGCGCGCCGAGCCACCGCCGGCTGTTCGATCCAGCCCGCTACGACGTGCTGCTGTTCGACCAGCGCGGCTGTGGCCGCTCGACGCCGCATGCCGAGCTCGAGGCCAACACGACCTGGCACCTCGTCGCCGACATCGAACGGCTGCGGGACATGGCGGGCGTCGAGCAATGGCTGGTGTTCGGCGGCTCCTGGGGCTCGACGCTCGGTCTCGCCTATGCCGAGGCGCATCCGGCGCGGGTCAGCGAGATCGTGCTGCGCGGCATCTTCCTGCTGCGCGCGTTCGAGCTGCACTGGTACTATCAGGAAGGCGCCTCGCTGCTCTTTCCCGACAAGTGGGAGCGGTTTCTGGCGGCAATTCCCGAGGAAGAGCAAGGCGACCTCGTCACCGCCTACCGGAACCGGCTCGTCCATGAGGACCCGGCCGTCCGCATTGCCGCGGCGCGCGCCTGGAGCCAGTGGGAGGGCGAGACGATCACGCTGCTGCCGGAGCCCGCGACCAGCGACAAGTTCCACGAGGATGAGTTCGCGCTGGCCTTCGCCCGGATCGAGAATCACTACTTCGTTCATCAGGGCTGGCTGGAGGAGGCGCAGCTCCTGCGCGACGTCGGGCGGCTGCGCGGCATTCCCGCGGTGATCGTCCAGGGCCGCTACGATATCGCGACGCCCGCCGTCTCGGCGTGGGACCTGCACAAGGCTTGGCCGGAGGCCGAGTTCCACCTCGTCGAGGGCGCCGGCCACGCCTATTCGGAACCCGGCATCCTCGACCAGCTGCTGGCGGCGACGGACCGGTTTGCCGGGACACCGCCGACGGCTTGACCTCGGGGGAGGGAGGCTCCATGCCTCGGCGCCTCCAGCGCAGCGGCGATGACGGCGCCGCTCGCCCCTGACGGACGATACGCCATGGCACCCCACTCCCCCGAGACGTCCCGCGGCTTCGTCATGGCGACGTCCGCCTTCCTGATCTGGGGGCTGGTCCTGCCGGTCTACATGAAGCTTCTCGCCGGCGTGCCGGCGCTGGAGATCATCGCGCACCGGATCGTCTGGGCGGTGCCGTTCACCGCCGTGGTGCTGGCCTTTCTCGGCGGGTTCAAGGGCCTCGGGCCGGTGTTCCGCTCGCCGAAGACGCTGGCTTTCGCGGCGCTGACGGCCAGCATCATCTCGGTCAACTGGGGGCTCTACGTCTACGCCATCATCTCCGGCCACGCGATCGACGCGGCGCTCGGCTATTACATCAACCCGCTGGTCAACGTGCTGATGGGGGCGATCTTCCTCGGCGAGCGGCCGACCCGGGCGCAGATCGGCGCGATCCTGCTGGCGGTGCTGGCGGTGGCGGTGCTGACCTTCCAGGCCGGCGGCCTGCCGTGGATCTCGCTCGTTCTTGCCTTTTCGTTCGCGACCTACGGCCTCTTACGCAAGGTGCTGCCGATCGGCGCGGCGGAAGGCTTCTTCCTGGAAGTCGTGCTGCTGACGGCGCCGTGCCTTGCGGTGATCGCCTGGACCATCGCCCGGGGCACGCAGCATTTCGGCGTCGACCCGTCCGAGACTTGGCTGCTGATCGGCGCGGGTCCCTTGACCGCCATTCCGCTGATCCTGTTCGCCGCCGGCGCGCGCGCGCCCGACTATTCGACGATCGGCATCCTGCAGTACATCGCCCCGACCATGATCTTCGTCACCGCCGTCTTCTTCTTCGGCGAGCCGTTTTCGGCGGTCGACCTCGGCGCCTTTGCGCTGATCTGGCTGGCCGTTGGGATCTATGTCTGGTCGATGCTGCGCGAGAGCCGCGTGCGGCGCCGGCAGGCGGCCGTTGCTGCCGAAACCGGCTGCCTGTCATAGGCCAGCCGGGAGCGGGCGCTACGCCAGCTCCCGGCTCGCCGGAAGCACTCGCGCTAAAGCCGCTGGATGATCGCGGCCTGCCCGTCGTCGTTGTCGGCGGGCGCGTTGTGTCGCAGCTGCGGGATGATGTCCTCGGCCTGATCGATCACCAGCGGCCGAACCTGGTGGCCGGTGTGGATGTAGCCTTCGCCGCGCATATGATCGAGCAGCGCCGAGAGCGGGTCCCAGAAACCGGCGATGTTGGCGATGGCGATCGGCTTCACGTGGCGGCCGAGCTGGCCCCAGGTCATGATCTCGATCAGCTCCTCCAGCGTGCCGATGCCGCCGGGCAGCGCCACGAAGGCGTCCGAGCGCTCGAACATGATGTGCTTGCGCTGGTGCATGTCCTCGGTGACGATCAGCTCGTCCAGCCGCTTCAGCTCGCTCTCGGTCGCCTCCATGTCGATGAGGAAGCGCGGGATGACACCGGTAACCTTGCCGCCGGCGGCGATCACCGCGTCGGACACGGCACCCATGATGCCGCGCGTGCCGCCGCCGTAGATCAGCCGGATGCCGGCCTTTCCGATCGCGGTGCCGAGGATTTCGGCGGCCTGGAGATGGGAGGGATCGCGGCCGGGAGACGAACCGCAATAGACGCAGATGGATTGAATCGAGCTCATGGCCGCAAATTCGGCTGTGCGGGGCGGGAGGTCAAGCGTGAAGCGTGCAAGGCGGGTATGCGACGGCGGAGGGCTGTCGAAAAAATGGCAAGTGAACATAAGTCAGTAGTAGTTTCAAATTAACAACTCAGGGAAGGGATGTGAGTTATCTATTCGCCAAAATCGATATGCGATATTGGCAGTACATGTATCTTGACGGAATTTTTATTGCTTGTTTCAAGAATCATCAGTAAAGTTAAATATGATTTAGGCGTCTAAACTAAATTAGATAACTAATAATTTGTGGAGGCTTCGTTGACTAAAGCCGGCTGGTTGCGCGCCTGTGTGGCGCTGTCTGTGGTTTTGCTTCTATCAGGGTTTGCGGTGTACGGGGCGATCGGCGACAAGTACGCTGCGCTGCAACGCGAGGCGGGGCCGCTCGGGCCGCCATTGAGCGACGAGGCCGATGCGCCGGGCGGTGGTCGCTTCAATAACTTCAAGTGGGGCGCGATCTACTGGCATCCGTCGATTGGTGCCTTTGCTGTATACGGTGATATATTCTCCCTCTGGAATGCTATCGGCCGAACGAATTATGGGTATCCTCTAAACGACGAGACGGGAACGCCGGATGGACGCGGACGATACAATCATTTCCGCAGTCTAGATCTCCCAAACCATCCCGAAGCGTCGATCTATTGGACGCCGCAGACCGGCGCGCACGAAATCTACGGGGCCATTCGGGACACCTGGGCATCGCGGGGTTGGGAGCGTGGCCCGTTCGGCTACCCCGTCACCGGCGAGTTTCAGGACGGCCAATACCGCCGTTCGAACTTCGAGCGCGGGACGATTCGCTGTACCTCTCGGTGTGGTACAGAGGAATACCTGCAGGAGTGGCCAGCATCAAGCTGGCAATAAACGGAAATAAGATCAAAGTGTTTGGCGAAAACTTTAATCCAGACTCTTTTGTAAAACTAACTTTTCAAATCAAGGTTGCGGATACCTTTAGCGAGACGAGCGATACCTGGTTAGTCGTGTCGACTGGTGGATTTGCCGGAGAAAAAAGCACCAATCTGGTTGGAGGGATCAAGGAGGCGCGTGTCAAAGCTGAAGGCGTTGGATATTCAAAGTCTGCAATAGCGTGCATGTAAAATTTAGACGAAGCGGCGCCGGCACAATTTCGCTTCGACTCGAGGGCATGTAACGGCGAGTGCCATTGCCTTCCCTAGAGTACGCCCGGAAACAGCGCGTCCACCTCGGCCACCACGCGCATGCGCCAGGCGGCGTTGCGCTCGGCGCGGGGTGTCGGCAGGTCGAAGATGCCGCGGATGCGGGCGGGGCGGGGGGTCAGCAGCACCAAGCGGTCGGCGAGGTCGACGGCTTCGCGGAGATTGTGGGTGACCATGACCGCGGTCGTCGGCCTGGCCGACCAGACCTGCAGCAGCAGCGCCCGCAGCTTGGCGGCCGTCGTCTCGTCGAGCGAGACGAAGGGCTCGTCGAGAAGCAGCAGCGAGGGCTGGATGGCGAAGGCGCGGGCGAGCGCGACGCGGCGTGCAAGGCCGAGCGACAGCTCGCCGGGATAGCGCGTGCGCAGCTCGGACAGGCCGAGCGCTTCGAACAGCGGTGCGAGCTCAAGGTGCCGCAGCTCCAGCGGCAGCGCCAGCCGGACGTTGGTTTCCACGTCGCGCCAGGGCAGCAGCCGCGGCTCTTGGAACACCGCGGCGACGCGGCCTTCGGGCAGGCGGGCATGACCGTCGAAGTCGGTGTCGAGGCCGAGGAGGATGCGCAAAGTGGTCGTCTTGCCGCAGCCGGACGGGCCAATCAGCGCGGTGAAGCTGCCAGGCTGCGCGGAAAAGGCGATGTCGTCGATCGCCAGGAGCTCTTCCCCGTCGGCCGAGCGAAAGCGTTTCTGCCGGATGCTGACGTCGAGCCCCTCAGCCATGCCGCATCCGCCAGCGGGTGGCATGCGCCTCGATCGGCTGCACGAGGAGCACTTCGATCACCAGCATGACGGCGACGAAGGAGAGCGAGTAGGCGAGAATCGCCGCGACGTTGGAGAGCGAGAAGTAGAGCGCGATCTGGAAGCCGACGCCGCTCGACAGGCCGAACAGCTCCACCACCAGCGCGATCTTCCAGATCAGCGACAGGCCGGAGCGGGTGGCGGCGGCGAGATAGGGCTGCAGCTGCGGCAGGATCACATGGCGCAGCCGGTCGAGCCGGCTGAGGCGGTAGACGGTGGCCATCTCCGCCAGCGGTCGGTCGAGCGCCCGCGTGCCCTCGCGAAGGGTCACCACGACATTCGGGATCTTGTTGATGGCGATGGCGAGGATCGCCGCCGTCTCGTTGGTGCCGATCCAGATGAACAGGAGGAAGATCACCACCAGCGCCGGCAGGTTGAGGAAGAGGATGAGCCAGGGATCGAAGAAGCGGTTGGCGCCCCGGCTGGCGCCGAGAAGGATGCCGATCGCCGTGCCGATGCCCATCGCCAACACGAAGGCGGCGGCAACGCGCATCAGTGTCATCGCGAGGTGGTAGGGCAGCTCGCCCGTTCGCGCATCCTTCCAGAACGCCGCGAGGACCGCCGGCGGGCCCGGGAACAGGCGGGACCCCGCAAGGTCCGCCGCCAGCCACCAGAGGGCGAGGAGGCTCGCGATCGAGCCGGCGGTGACGAGGAAAGCCGATCGGTGCCCGCCTGCGCCGGCACGCTGTCTTTGCATGTCAGGTGCCACGCTTCAGGCCGGCCCAGTAGGTGCCGGGGTCGAGCGTCTTGCCCGGCCCGACCAGCTTCTCGCCGGCGAGCCTCTCCAGCACCCCGTAGAGCGTCGCGGCATCCTTCTCCTCGTCCTCGACGGGGCGCGCCGGAATGCCGTCGCGGTAGCGCTGGCGCAGGACCGCCAGCGTCTTGTCGTCCTCGGCCTGCACCAGCGGCTGCAGCGCCGTCCACTCGGCGTCGCTGTCCTTCAGCAGCGCCTTGGTCTCGCGGGAGGCTGCGAGGAAGCCTGTCGCGGCCGCGGGGTGCGCTGCGGCCCAGGCCTCGTCGAAGACATAGCCGATCGCTGCGATCGGTCCGCTTGCGCCGGCGGCCTTGGCGGCCTCCTCGCCGGAGACCAGCCGTCGGAACCCCTCGGCCTCAAGGCGGGCGGCATAGTTCCAGTAGATGAGGACGGCATCGAGTTCGCCGCCCCGCGCCTTTTCGGCGAGCAGCGGCGGCGCGCCATAGACGATGGTGGCATCGGTCGTGAGATCGAGCCCGGCATCGCGGGTGGCCAGCGCCCGGATCAGCAGGAAGTTCTTGTCCAGCGGCCCGCCGGCGACACCAAGCGACCGGCCCTTGAGGTCGGCGAGCGTCCTGATCGGGCTGTCCTTCGGCACCATGATCGCGCCAACCGAGGTGGAGTAGGGCGCGAAGACGTAGCGGCCGCCCTCAGCGCGCTGGCGCGAGACGAACAGCCAGTCGGAGACGATCATGTCGACACTGCCACCCTGCAAGGCGGTCGTCGTCGCGTTGTCGCCGGCGAAGGGCAGCATCTCGACCGCGACGCCGTGCTTCTTGTCGATGCCATGCCGCTGCATGGCATCGAGCTCCCAGCTGACGGTGCCGAACTTCAGGACGCCGATCCGCACGGTTTCCGTGGCCGACGCAACGCCCGTCCAGCCGGAAGCCATCGCCGCCGCGCACAGCGCTGCCCGCCAGATCCTGCCCATGCCGTTTCTCCCGAATCCGGTCGTCACGGCGCCCACCGGGCGAGCATAGCAGGTCTCGCACCGGCGTCACCGCCGGGGAAGCACTCCTTCACGAGCGGGCGTCGATCGCCTCGGCGATCTCGTCGGCCATCTTCAGCGTGCGCACGACCACCGGCACCGCTAGCCGGAACAGGCTGGCGTTCTGGCCGCGGGCCGACTGCGCCTCGCGCACCTCGGCGGCGACGCCCTGGATCACCGGGATGAAGCGGATCACCAGCGAGATGGCGAGGCTCAGCTTTTCCGCGTCGACGCCGAGAAAAGCGAAGCGGCGGAAGAAGCTTTCCAGCGCGGCGATCATCGCGCCCGTGCGCGTCGTCAGCGTCACCAGCGACGCCGCCAGAATCAGCGCGAGGAAGCGCAGGCTGACGAGCGTGGCCACCGTCCAGCCGCCGAACCAGAGCTGGAGAAGGAAGATCATGCCGATGGCGATCGCGGCCGGGCGCAGCTGGCGCAGGAGCACGGCGGCCGGGACTTTTGCCATAGCGAAGACGGCGAGCACCAGGAGAAGGCCAGCGGCCACCAGCCAGAGGTTTGCGGTGGCGAACAGCGCGGTGGCGAAGACCGGCAGCAGCAGGAGCTTCATGCCGGGCCGGAGCCGGTGAACGGGGCTGTCGACCGCGATGTAGAGCGCCTGGATCACCGGCAGAGATCGAGATAGGCGGCGATGGCCGCGTCTGGCAGCGCATCGGCCTTCAGCCGGCCGGCGTCGAAGACCAGCACCCGGTCGAAGTCCGAGAGGAGGCCGAGATCGTGGGTGACCATCACCACCTGGCTCTCGCTCGCCTCGACCGCGGCCATGATGCGGCGGGTATTGCGGAGGTCGAGGAGGGTCGTCGGCTCGTCGAGCACCAGCACCTCGGGCTGCATCACCATGACCCCGGCAAGCGCCACCAGCTGGCGTTCGCCGCCGGAGAGCTCGTGGATCAGGCGATCCTCGAAGCCCGCAAGGCCGAGGCGGGCGAGGGCGGCGGCGGTGCGGGCGGCGATCTCCGGCTTGCCGAGGCCGCGGTGCTTCAGGCCGAAAGCGATGTCCTCGCCGACGGTCGGGTAGACGATCTGGCTGTCGGGGTTCTGGAAGACGAAGCCGACCTTCCGCCGTACCGCTTTGGCATCAGTGCGGGTGTCGATGCCGTCGACGGTGACGTCTCCACCGGTCGGCAGGATCAGCCCGTTAAGGAGCCGCGCGAAGGTGCTTTTGCCAGAGCCATTGGCGCCGATGACGCCGATGCGCCGCTCGCCGAGTGCCAGCGTCAGGTCCGACAGCACCGCGCGTCCGCCGCGCGATACCGAGACCGCCGAGAGCGAGATCATTCCGGTCGGGCGATCGGGCGGCTGGCAGTCACGCCCGCTGCAGCCTGGGGGCGATCAGCGGATAGGCGCGCTTGACCGTGACGATGACGGCGGCGGCGATGCCGGCCTTGATGAGATCGCCGGGGATGAAGGCGATGCCGGAGGCGACGAAGGCATCGACGAGGCTCATCGTCGGCGCCGAGGCGTTCGCGGTCGACATCCACCAGAACCAGGGAACGCCGATGCCGTAGACGACGCCGATGCCGCCGACGAGCGCGATGGCGAAGGCCGAGACGAAGGAGAGGCGGGTCCAGAAGCGTTCGGTCAGCCAGCCGATGACGAAGGCCGAGGCGATCCAGCCGTAGATGAAGCCCGACCAAGGCCCGACCAGCGCGCCGATGCCGCCGCGCCCGCCCGACAGTAAGGGCAGACCGATCGCCACCAGCGCCACGAAGAGCAGCATCGACAGCCCGCCGCGCCGCGCGCCAAGGACGCCGCCGGCCAGCATCGGCCCCATCGACTGCGCGGTGATCGGCACGCCAAGGGCCGGGATGATCAGCGGCGGGAAGACTGCCAGCACCGCCATCACGGCGGCGAAGAGGGCGATGTAGACGATATCGCGTGTGGTCATGGACGGTTTTCCCGCATCGGCCTCGAAGTGTTTCCTGAAACCGCATCCGGCGGGAAAGGTCAATCGACCTCAGGCTGCGGGCTGGCGTTCCCGCTCACGCCGGGGTCAGCGTCCGCCGTACTGCATCGCGCCAGCCGGCGAGCTTGCGCGTGCGCTCGGCCGCGGTCATGTCCGGCTCGAAGCGGCGCTCCAGCCGCCAGCGTTCAGCAAAGCCTTCCTGGCCCGGCCAGACGCCGGCCTTGTGCCCGGCAAGCCATGCGGCGCCGAGCGCCGTCGTCTCCAGCACCACCGGCCGGTCGACCGGGGCGGCGAGGAGGTCGGCGAGGCGCTGCATCGTCCAGTCGGAGGCGACCATGCCGCCGTCGACGCGCAGCACGGTGCCGCCATCCGCCGTCCAGTCAAGGCGCATGGCCTCAAGGAGGTCCGCGGTCTGGAAGCACACCGCCTCCAAAGCCGCGCGGGCGATCTCGTTCGGGCCGGTATTGCGGGTAAGGCCGTACATCGCGCCGCGTGCCTCGGCATCCCACCAGGGCGCGCCGAGACCGGTGAAGGCGGGGACGAGATAGACCTCCTCGGCCGGGTTGGCCTGCGCGGCCATCGCGCCGGACACGTCGGCGCGGTCCATCAGCTTCAACCCGTCGCGCAGCCATTGCACGGCGGCGCCGGCGATGAAGATCGAGCCCTCCAGCGCATAGGTGGTGACGCCATCCAGCCGGTAGGCAATGGTGGTCAGCAGGCGGTTCTGCGACGTCACCTTGGTCGCGCCGGTGTTCATGACCGCAAAGCAGCCGGTGCCGTAGGTTGATTTCAGCATGCCCGGCTGGAAACAGGCCTGTCCGAGCGTTGCCGCATGCTGGTCGCCGGCCATGCCGAGGATCGGGACGCCGACCCCGAGCAGCGAGGGCTCGGTGACGCCAAAATCGGCGGCGCAGTCCTTCACTTCCGGCAGTAGCGAGCGGGGAATGCCGAGCAGCGCCAGCAGCTCCTCGCTCCACTCGTTGCGGGCGATGTCGAACAGCAGCGTGCGGCTGGCATTGGTCGCGTCGGTCGCGTGCACCCGCCCGCCGGTCAGGCGCCAGAGGAGAAAACTGTCGACGGTGCCGAAAGCGAGCTTGCCCGCCTCCGCATCGGCCCGCGCGCCCTCGACGTTGTCGAGTAGCCAGCGCAGCTTGGTGCCGGAAAAATAGGGATCGGCGATGAGGCCGGTCTTCTCGGTCAGCATCGGTTCGGCGCCGTCGGCGACCAGCTGGCGGCAGAACTCGGCGGTTCGGCGATCCTGCCAGACGATGGCGTTGTAGATCGGCTTGCCGGTCGCGCGGTCCCAGACGATCGTCGTCTCACGCTGGTTGGTGATGCCGATGCCGGCAATGTCGGAGGCCGACAGCGAGGCGTCGCCGAGCGCCGCCCGGACGGTGGCGAGGACGGACGACCAGATCGCCTCCGGATCGTGCTCGACCCAGCCGGAGCGCGGAAAGATCTGCGGAAATTCCTGCTGGCCGATGCCGACGATGCGGTAGGCATCGTCGAACACGATGGCGCGGGTCGAGGTCGTGCCCTGATCGATGGCGAGAACGTAACCGGACATGGCAAGCTCCTGGATGATAGCGGACGCGGCGATAGCGAGGTGCTGATCCCCCCTTGAGGGGGAGATGCCAGCAGGCAGAGGGGGGTGCGCGGTACGGCGCCTGTTTCTTGGGGTAGTCTTTGGCGAAGTCAGCGCTTCACGGCGCCCCCCTCTGGCCTGCCGGCCATCTCCCCCTCGGGTGGGGAGATCGGCGCGTCGCCGTTGCATCGCAGGTAGGCCGCATCGCAACTAAAAAGGCCGGGAATGCCCCGGCCTCTCTTTCTTCAGGACGATAGCCTTACTGCTTGGCGTCGGCCCAGCTCTTGACCAGTTCGTCGTAGTTGACGGTCTGGGGCTTTTCCTTCTCGTTCTCGATCTTCGGCTGCGGCGCGAGCGTGCCGTTCTTCTTGGCCTCGGCGACCCAGTAATCGAGGTCGTGCTCCTCGTTCATCTTCGGGCCCTTCTCGCCCTGGATGCCGGCGCGCTCGAGGCGCTCCATGACCTTCTCCTGCTCGGCGCAGAGCGAGTCCATGGCTTCCTGCGGGGTCTTGTCGCCCGAGGACGCATCACCGATCGCCTGCCACCAGAGCTGGGCGAGCTTCGGATAATCCGGGACGTTGGTGCCGGTCGGCGACCACTGAACGCGGGCCGGCGAGCGGTAGAACTCGATGAGACCGCCAAGGTCCTTGGCGCGCTCGGTAAAGCTCTTGTCGCGGATCGTCGATTCACGCACGAAGGTCAGGCCGACATGGGCCTTCTTCACGTCGACGGTCTTGGAGGTGATGAACTGGGCATAGAGCCAGGCAGCCTGGGCGCGGTCGACCGGGGTCGACTGCATCAGGGTCCAGGCGCCGACGTCCTGGTAGCCGAGCTTCATGCCTTCCTTCCAGTAGACGCCGTGCGGCGAGGGGGCCATGCGCCATTTCGGCGTGCCGTCCTCGTTGACGACCGGCAGGCCCTTCTTCACGGCGTCCGCGGTGAAGGCGGTGTACCAGAAGATCTGCTGGGCAATTTCGCCCTGGGCCGGCACCGGGCCGGATTCCGAGAAGTTCATGCCCTGGGCGGTCGGCGGCGCATAGGCCTTCATCCAGTCGAGATACTTCTGGATGGAGTAAACGGCCGCGGGACCATTGGTGTCGCCGCCACGCGCGACGCAGGAGCCGACCGGCTGGCTCTGTTCGTTGACGCGGATGCCCCATTCGTCGACCGGAACGCCGTTCGGCAGGCCCTTGTCGCCATTGCCGGCCATCGACAGCCAGGCATCGGTGAAGCGCCAGCCGAGCGAGGGGTCCTTCTTGCCGTAGTCCATGTGGCCATAGACCTTCTTCCCATCGATCTCGCGACCGGTGAAGAATTCGGCGATGTCCTCATAGGCGGACCAGTTGACGGGGACGCCGAGGTCGTAGCCGTACTTCGCCTTGAAGTCGGCCTTGTTCTTCTCGTCGTTGAACCAGTCGTAGCGGAACCAGTAGAGGTTCGCGAACTGCTGGTCGGGCAGCTGGTAGAGCTTCTTGTCCGGCGCGGTGGTGAAGGAGGTGCCGATATAGTCGGCGATGTCGAGCGTCGGCGAGGTCACGTCCTTGCCTTCGCCAGCCATCCAGTCGGTGAGGTTGCGGACCTGATTGTAGCGCCAGTGGGTGCCGATGAGGTCGGAATCGTTGACGTAGGCGTCGTAGATGTTCTCGCCGGACTGCATCTGCGTCTGCAGCTTCTCGACGACGTCACCTTCGCCGATGAGGTCATGCGTGACCTTGATGCCGGTGATCGCGGTGAAGGCCGGGGCCAGCACCTTGGATTCATATTCATGCGTGGTCAGCGTCTCGGAGACGACTTTGATCTCCATGCCGGAGAACGGCTTGGCGGCATCGATGTACCACTGCATTTCCTTTTCCTGGTCGGCGCGCGGCAGCGTCGAGAGATCCTTGATCTCGGCATCCAGGAACTTCGTCGCCGCGGCCATGTCGGCGAAGGCGGGGCCGGTGGCAATCGTCATCGCGATCGCGGCGGCCGAAACCATCCAATGTTTCTTCACGTGTTCTCCTCCCAGAGGTGTACGGCCGGTCGGTGAGGGGCGCTTGTCGCGTCGACCGGCAAGGATCGCGCGCGCCGTATCCCGCCCCGTTCCCCCGGGGCGAAACTGTTCGCTTCAGACGAAGCGGAAAACCAGAACCGCGTAGGCGGCGCAGACGATCAGCGCGTACCAGAGCGGCGCCTCGGTGAAGCCGAGCCAGCCGAGGCAAATGAAGGCGGAGCCCAGCAGCGACAGGAACAGCCGGTCGCCGCGCGTCGTCTCGAAGCGCAGGATGCCAAAGCGCGGATTGCCGCCGGGCGAAGCGTATTCCCAGACGCCCATCAGCGCGATCAGAGAGAGGATCGCCAGGAAGAAGATCGCCGTCGGCCAGGTCCAGGCCATCCAGGAGAGGTTGATCATCGCCGTCCTCCGTTGTCTCTACTGAGGAACCAGGCGAGGGGATCCTCGCGGCTCAATAGTCCGTCTGACGCGCCGGCCGTGGCTGGCACCCTTCGTCTTGCCCAGAAACTGACGATGGCCATCACACCCTCCCGAGGGCAAAGCCCTTGGCGATGTAGTTGCGCACGAACCAGATGACGATGGCGCCGGGGATGATCGTCAGGACACCGGCGGCGGCGAGCACGCCCCAGTCCATGCCGGACGCCGAGACGGTGCGGGTCATGATCGCGGCGATCGGCTTGGCGTCGGTCACGGTCAGCGTGCGGGCGATCAGGAGCTCGACCCAGGAGAACATGAAGCAGAAGAAGGCGGCGACGCCGATGCCGGAGGCGATCAGCGGCGTGAAGATCTTGAAGAAGAACTTCGGGAAGGAATAGCCGTCGATGTAGGCGGTCTCGTCGATCTCCTTCGGCACGCCCGACATGAAGCCCTCGAGAATCCACACCGCCAGCGGCACGTTGAACAGGCAGTGCGCGAGCGCCACGGCGATGTGCGTGTCGATGAGGCCGAAAGCCGAATAGAGCTGGAAGAAGGGCAGCGCGAACACCGCGGGCGGCGCCATGCGGTTGGTCAGCAGCCAGAAGAACAGGTGCTTGTCGCCGAGGAAGCGGTAGCGCGAGAAGGCGTAGGCCGCCGGCAGCGCGACCGCCACCGAGATCACCATGTTCATGACGACGTAGATGATCGAGTTGATGTAGCCGTTGTACCAGGACGGATCGGTGAAAATCACGCGGTAGTTGGCGAGCGTCGGCTCGGCCGGAAACAGCGTGAACTGGTTCAGGATCTCGTTGTTCGTTTTGAAGCTCATGTTGACCAGCCAGTAGATCGGCAGCAACAGGAACAAGATGTAGAGGATCGGGATCAGCGCCTTCGGCTTGAAGCTCCCAGACTTGCGGCGGGCGCGCTCCTTGAGGGCGGTTTCCGAATGGGCCGCGGACGGGATGCCGCCGGCCGGCACCCGGGCGTTGAACGTTGCTTCGGTGCTCATTCCACCGGCTCCTTCACGTCGCGGTCGCGGCCCGCATTCTCCATGACCGTGTAGAAAATCCAGGACATCAAAAGGATGATCAGGAAGTAGATCAGGCTCATCGCTGCTGCCGGACCGAGGTCGAACTGCCCGACCGCCATCTTGACGAGGTCGATCGACAGGAAAGTGGTCGAGTTGCCGGGGCCGCCGCCGGTGACGACGAAGGGCTCGGTGTAGATCATGAACGAGTCCATGAAACGCAGCAGCACGGCGATCAAGAGGACGCGGCCCATCTTCGGCAGCTGGATGTAGCGGAAGACGGCCCAGCGCGAGGCGCCGTCGATCTTGGCCGCCTGGTAATAGGCGTCGGGGATCGAGACGAGTCCGGCATAGCAGAGCAGCACAACGAGGCTCGTCCAGTGCCAGACATCCATGACGATGAGCGTTGCCCAGGCGTCGAAGGCGTTCTGCACGTAGTTGTAGTTGACGCCGAGGCCCGACAGGAACCGGCCGAGGAGGCCGATGTCGGTGCGGCCGAACACCTGCCAGATCGTCCCGACGACGTTCCACGGGATCAGCAGCGGCAGCGCCATCAGCACCAGGCAGACCGGCACCCAGATGCCCTTCTTCGGCATGGCGAGCGCGACGAGGATGCCGAGCGGGATCTCGATGGCGAGAATGATGGCGGAGAAGGCGAGGTTTCGCAGGAGCGCGGCGTGGAAGCGCGGCGACTGCAGCGTGTCGACGAACCAGCTCGTGCCGTTCCAGAAGAACTGGTTGTTGCCGAACGTGTCCTGGACGGAATAGTTGACCACCGTCATCAGCGGGATCACCGCCGAGAAGGCGACGAGCACCAGCACCGGCAGGACGAAGAACCAGGCCTTGTTGTCGAAGGTCTTGTTCATGCCGCTCTCCCCTGGATCGGCGTGCCGGCCGAGCGGTCGACCAGCCATGAATCGGCGTAGAGGTTAAGGGCCGACGGGTCGAAGACGACGTCGACATCCGTCGCCAGAGCCTCGCCCTCGGCAATCACCGAGACGAGCTTCTGGCCCTGGAAGTCGGCCCGCACGATGCGCTCGGACCCGATGTCCTCGACGCGGGTGACGGCGATCGGCATGCCCTGGCCGCGCGGGACGATCTTCACGAATTCCGGCCGGATGCCGAGCTCGGTCTTCGCCGCGCCGCCGGTCGGACGGACGCCGCCGGGCAAGGCGATGCGCGTGCCCGAGATCACGGCATCGGTGCCGTCGACCTCGCAGGCGAGAACGTTCATGCCGGGCGAGCCGATGAAGTAGCCGACGAAGGTGTGCTGCGGGCGCTCGAACAGTTCCTCGGGCGTGCCGATTTGCACGACCTCGCCGTCGTACATCACCACCACCTTGTCGGCGAAGGTCAGGGCCTCCGTCTGGTCGTGGGTGACGTAGACCATGGTCATGGCGAACTGCCGGTGCAGTTCCTTCAGTTGGCTGCGCAGCTGCCACTTCATGTGCGGATCGATCACCGTCAGCGGCTCGTCGAACAGGATGGCGTTGACGTCGGGGCGCACGAGGCCGCGGCCGAGCGAGATCTTCTGCTTCTCGTCGGCCGTCAGCCCTTGTGCCTTACGGTCGGCCTTGGTCTCGAGACCGAGGCGGACCAGCATGTCGTCGACCCGGCGGGTAATCTCGTCTCTCGGCACCTTGCGGTTCTTCAGCGGGAAAGCGAGGTTTTCGCGCACCGTCATGGTGTCGTAGATCACCGGGAACTGGAAGACCTGGGCGATGTTGCGCGCTTCCGGCGTCAGCATCGTCATGTCCTTGTCGCCGAACAGGACGCGGCCTTCGGACGGCGTCAGGAGGCCGGAGATGATGTTGAGGAGCGTGGTCTTGCCGCAGCCGGAAGGCCCCAGCAACGCATAGGCGCCGCCGTCGTCGAAGCTGTGGTCGACCTCGCGCAGGGCGTAATTGCCGGCACGGGCGAGATCGGGGGTGTAGGCGTGGCGGATGTGGTCGAGGCGGATACGGGCCATGCTCTCTCCTCAGGCTGCGAGCGCAGTCGGCGGCGCGACGGCGCGGCCGGAGGCATCGAAGATCTGCATGTCGGTGGGGTCGAAGCCGAGCTCGACGGCATCGCCGGGCTCGACGCGGTGGATGCCGGACAGGAGCGCCACGATGCGCGACGCGTCCCAGTCGACGTGCAGGAAGGTTTCCGACCCCGTCACCTCGGAGATCACGACCTTGCCGCGCAGCCGCGTCGCGCCGGCACCGCCGAGCGACAGATGGTGCGGGCGAAGACCGACCTGGTACGGGCCATCCGCGAGGTAGCCGAAGCGGCCGGGCACGGGCACCCGCAGGCCGGAGGCGGAGGTGAGGAGGTCGCCTTGCTTGGTGAGCGAGAGGACGTTGAGCGGCGGGTCCGAGAAGGTGCGGGCGGTGACGAGGTCGGCAGGGCGGCGGTAGACGTCGGGCGTCGCGCCGAACTGCGTGACGCGGCCCTCCGACAACGTCGCCGTGTTGCCGCCGAGGAGCAGCGCCTCGGTCGGCTCGGTCGTGGCATAGACGAAGACGGCGCCGGCCTCGGCGAAGAGACGTGGCAATTCCTCGCGCAGTTCCTCGCGCAGCTTGTAGTCGAGATTGGCGAGTGGCTCGTCGAGCAGCACCAGTTCGGCGTTCTTGACGAGGGCGCGGGCGAGCGCCGTGCGCTGCTGCTGGCCGCCGGAGAGCGTCAGCGGCGTGCGCTGGAGGTAGGGGCCGAGCTTCATCAGCGCCGCCGCCTTCTGCACGGCCGCATCGATCTCGGCGCCGGACTTGCCGGCGACTCGCAGCGGCGAGGCGATGTTCTCGTAGACGGTCATGGCGGGATAATTGATGAACTGCTGGTAGACCATGGCGACGTTGCGCCGGCGCACCGGCATGCCGGTGACGTCCTTGCCGTCCATCAGGATGCGGCCGGATGTCGGCCGGTCGAGCCCGGCCATCAGGCGCATCAGGCTGGTCTTGCCGGCGAGCGTCGGGCCGAGCAGCACGTTCAGCGATCCCCGGGCCAGCCGAAGCGAGACGTCGGCGATGTGCCGATCGGCTCCTACGCTTCTGCTGACATCGATAAGTTCGAGCACGAAACTAACCCTCCCAGGTCGCAACCTTGTCGTTCATTCTCAGCAGAACCCTCGGCGTCTGCGGACGCCGCCGGGTGTGTCAGGCCGCGGCGATCCGCTGCGGCACTGCCTCCGCCATGTAATCCTTCAGGCGCTCTTCCCCTCCCTGGGAAAAACGCAGGCCGAGCTTGGTCCGCCGCCAGAGGATATCCTCGGCAGTATGAGCCCATTCCCGGGCGATGAGCCAGTCGACCTCGGCCTGAAAAAGCCCGTGGCCGAAATCTTCGCCGAGCGGTCCGGCGCGGTATGTCTTGCCGCCGAGAATCGACAGCGTGTCGAGCCCGTAGCTACGCACCAGCCGGCGCACGGTGCAGGCGTCGAGCTTAGGCGCGGCCGCCTGCACCCTGGCTTCCAGCGCGGGCACGCCGTCGATCGCAAAGGCGCCGCCCGGCAGCGGCTCGGTGCCGGTCCAGGATTTTCCGCGCGCGCCGATGCGCTCGCCGATCTTCTCCAGCACTTCCTCCGACAGCTTGCGGTAGGTGGTGATCTTGCCACCGAAGGCGTTCAGCACTGCCGGCTGACCGGCCTCGCCCTCGACCTTCAGCACGTAGTCGCGCGTCGCCTCCTGCGCCTTCGAGGCGCCGTCGTCGTAGAGCGGGCGCACGCCCGAATAGGTCCAGACGATCTGGTCGGCCGTGACCGGCGTCTCGAAGTATTCGCTGGCGGCCTTCAGGAGGTAGTCGGTCTCGGCCGGCGTGATCTTTGCCGCCCCCGGCTCGCCCTCGAAATCCTGGTCGGTGGTGCCGATCAGGGTGAAGTCGTCCTCATAGGGGATGGCAAAGATGATGCGGTTGTCGGCGTTCTGGAAGATGTAGGCGCGGTCGTGGTCGTAGAGCTTGCGCGTGACGATGTGCGAGCCCTGGACGAGGCGGATGTGGCGCGCCTCGTTGCGGCCCATCGCCTGCTGGATGATCCGGTCGACCCAAGGGCCGCCGACATTCACCAGGAAGCGCGCGGTCACCGTGCGGGTCACGCCGCTGTCCTTCTCGCGCAAGGTAATCCGCCACATGCCGTTTTCGCGTCTCGCCTCGGTGACCATGGTGCGCACCATGATCTCGGCGCCGCGGGCGAGCGCGTCGCGGGCGTTCAGCACCACCAGCCGGGCGTCGTCGACTCGCGCGTCGGAATATTCGAAGCCCTTGGCATAGCCCTTCTTCAGCGGCGCCCCGAGCGGGCCGGACTCCAGATCGACCGTCTCGGTCGCCTTCAGATCCTTGCGGCCGCCAAGGTGGTCGTAGAGGAACAGGCCGAGCCGCAGCAGCCAGGCCGGGCGCAGGCCCTTGTGGTGCGGCAGGACGAAGCGCAGTGGGCGGATGATGTGCGGCGCGATGCGCCAGAGCACCTCGCGCTCCATCAGCGACTCGCGCACCAGGCGGAACTCGTAGTGCTCAAGATAGCGCAGGCCGCCGTGCACCAGCTTGGTCGACCAGGACGAGGTGCCGGAGGCGAGATCGTTCATCTCGGCAAGGCCCACCGCATAGCCGCGCCCGGCTGCGTCGCGGGCGATGCCGCAGCCGTTGATGCCGCCGCCGATGATAAAGATGTCGAAGGTATCCATACCGTCCCTTTTCGCATTGCAGCATAAAACTTGCGCTTGCGAAACTTAGGCGATGTTCTGCGAAGGTAAAACGAAAGTCAATCGCAATTCATGCGCGGTCTTCTCCGCCTGTGGAAGACAAGGATGCGGGAGCGGCCTCGACCAGGCGGATCTGTGCCTCGGTGCAGATCCGGCGGATCTGCGGCACCGGGCAGTGGTCGGTGACGAAACTGTCGATCTGGCTGAGATGGCCGACGCGCACCGGCGCGCTGCGCTCGAACTTGGTCGCGTCGGCGGCGAGAATCACGTGCCGGGCGTTGGATATGATCGCCTGCGCGACGCGGACTTCGCGGTAGTCGTAGTCAAGAAGCGAGCCATCGGCATCGATGGCCGAGACGCCGATGACGGCGAAGTCGACGCGAAACTGCTTGATGAAGTCGACGGCGGCTTCGCCGACAATGCCCCCGTCCGAGCGCCGGACGACGCCGCCGGCGATCACCACCTCGATCTCCGGATACGGCCGCAGAATGGTGGCGACGTTGATGTTGTTGGTGATCACCATCAGCCCCGCATGACGCAGCAAGGCCTGCGCCACCGCCTCGGTCGTGGTGCCGATGTTGACGAAGAGCGAAGCGCGGTCGGGGATAAGGTCGGCGACGGCCCGACCGATCGCCGCCTTCTCGGTGGCCGCGATCGTCCGGCGGGCATCGTAGCCGACATTCTCGACCCCAGAGGACAGCACCGCGCCCCCGTGCACCCGGGCCAGCAGCCGCTGGTCGCAGAGCTCGTTCAGATCCTTGCGGATGGTCTGCACCGAGACCTCGAAACGCTGCGACAGCTCCTCGACCTGCACACGGCCCTGACGCTTGGCGATTTCTAGGATCAGCAGCTGGCGATCAGAAAGCATGGAGGGCCCTGGCAACGAAAGGTTGTCTTGCTTAAAGCGAAAGCGGTTCGATGAAAAGCGAAAGCGCACTGCAGCAAACGAGCGTTTCGTCCTGCCAAAGCTCCACACAGCGGTAACTTGGACCCGAACGTGGCTACTGAGGCGCTCTCCTCGCGTCCTTTGCCGTTGGAAGCAGGGCACCAACAATTTGAGGGAGCGCGCCGCTCCCGGCTGAGAGGTTGAGGAAGAGCATCGCCTTGAGCGCGACAGCCGTTAGGCAGGTAACTTTATTTAGATATGTCCCTGACTATAAGGACGAAAACGAGAGCGGGACCGCCATGGGGCAGAACATTTTGGAGATGGACAGGAGCCGCGCGGATATTCTCGCGAGGCTTCAACTTCTCGACTCGCCGCCGGAGCATGACTTCGACCTTCTGACGGCGATGGCCATGCGAACCCTTGGCGCCAAGATATCCCTTTTGAGCCTCGTCGATGCCGACCGCCTTTGGTTCAAGGCAAAATGCGGTCTGGACCTTTTGTCGATCCCGCGTCAAAACTCCCTCTGCTCCGTGGCGCTCGACACGGACGAGGCACTGGTGGTGTCCGACGCGCGCCTGGACCCGATGTTTGCCAACAGTCCCGCCGTCATTGGGCCCCCGAACATCCGCTTCTATGCCGGCATTCCCGTCCGGGCGGTCTCGGCCGAGGGGGAGCGGGTCTCGATCGGCACCATCTGCGTGATCGACGACAAGCCACGGTCGATGACGGCGGGCGAACTCGACACCTTGCGGGATTTTGCCCGGCTTGCCGAAGTTCTCATCGAGGCGCGGGCGTCGGCGTTGAAGGCCAGCGACTTTGCGCAGGAGAGCCATGGTATTGCGGTGGTGCTCGGGCGAGAGCAGCAGCAGTTCAAGCAGGCCGAGCGCATGGCGCAGATGGGATCCTGGCGACTGTCGCTGCCGGAGAACGTGCTGACCTGGTCGGAAGGCGTCTTCGCGATCCACGAACTGTCGATGAACGCGCCCGTGCCGGTCGAGACGGCTTTCGAGTTCTATCCAAAACCGGACCGGGACATCGTGGCGGCGGCTCTCGCGGAAACGATCGCGACGGGACATCGCTTCGAACTCGAGACTGACTTCATCACCGCGCAAGGCAATCCCCGGCGCGTGCGGCTGATGGGCGAGCTGGAGTGGGACGGGGAAAGGCTGGCCGGCGTGATCGGCGTCTTCCAGGATATCACCGAGACGCATCTCCTCGGCCAGGAACTGCTCCGCCTGTCGCGCACCGACGAGTTGACGCAGATGGCAAACCGTGCGGAGTTCAACCGTGTGCTGGACGGCGCGATCGTCGAGGCACACGCGAAGGATCGTCGTCTGGCTGTGCTGCTGATCGACCTCGACGGCTTCAAATCCGTGAATGATCGCTTCGGGCATGCCGTCGGCGACGAGCTCCTGCGGCGAATCGCGGAGGTCTTCAAGGCGCCCTATCTCGCGAATTGCCTGGCGGCGCGTCTGGGCGGCGATGAGTTCGCGATCATTTTTTCGAACCCCTCCGACCTCGATGCCATCGACCGGATCGTCCAGCAACTCCTCTGCGGCTTGCGCATGATGGTTGAGCACGAGCACAGCGTGCTTCCCGTCTCCGGAACGGTCGGCATTGCCTGGCTCGGCAGCGAGCCGATCGGCCGAAGCGAATTGCTACGGCAGGCCGACGTCGCCCTGTACTCGGCCAAGCGCCGGCAAAGGGGTACCGCCGAGACCTATCAGGCGGGACACCGCCTACTTTCCGCTTAAGCCCGAGAGGAAACGCAGCGGACTGGCGTCAGCGGCTCAATCCAGCGGCCGCAGAGAGCCCGGCCGCATGGCTCAGATCGACGTCCTGCGGCTTTCGGCGATGTAGATCTCGCGCAGCCGTTTCGTGGCCGGTCCCGGCGTGCCGTTCCCGATCGGCGTCCCGTCGATCTCGACCACCGGGGTGACGAAGGCCGAGGCGGAGGTGATGAAGGCTTCCGCCGCCGCCTTGACCTCGTCGACGGTGAAGCCGCGCTCCTCGACCGTCATGCCGTTCTCGGCCGCCAGCCGCAGGAGCGCGACGCGGGTGATGCCGTGCAGGATTTCGTGCGACAGCGGGCGGGTGACGATGACGCCGTCCCCCGTGATGATGTAGGCGTTGTTCGACGAGCCCTCGGTGACCAGCCCGTCCGGCGCGACCATCCAGGCATCGTCGGCGCCTTGCGCCTTCGCCTGCATCTTGGCCATCGAGGGATAGAGCAGCTGCACCGTCTTGATGTCGCGGCGCGCCCAGCGCAGGTCCGGCACAGACGCGACCTTCAGCCCCTGGCGCACGCTCTCGCGCTCCAGCACCGGCACCGCCTGCGTGAACAGCACCAGCGACGGCGGCGTCCCCTCCTTGGGATAGGCGAAGTCGCGGTCGGCGACGCCGCGCGTCACTTGAAGGTAGATCATCCCCTCGACCAGCTTGTTGCGCACGATCAGCGAACGGTGGATCGCCAGGAGCGCCTCGGCATCGGCGGGCGCCGCCATCGCGAGGGCACCGAGCGAGCGGGTGAGGCGGGCCATGTGTCCGGCAAAGTCGATCAGCTTGCCGTCGACGACGGTGGTTACCTCGTAGACGCCGTCGGCCATCAGGAAGCCGCGGTCGAACACCGAGACCTTGGCCTCGGCCTCGGGCAGGAAGGCGCCATTGACGTAGACGATGCGGCTCATGGGATCCTCACGGCGGGCAGGGCGGGTGGCGCTAGCTATCGGAAAATGCGCCGTTGCGCCAGCGCGGGAAGCCTTCGTGCCCGCCACCGTCTGTCCGTTCCTGTCCGCCTGCCGCGGCGGTCCGGTTGCGACTTTCGCCCGACAAACTCTAGGCGGACATCCCCCAACCCGTTATCACCGGGCCGAGATCATGGCCCGATGCAATGGGGCAGGTCGGCCGCCCGACGGCCGACGACGTTAGACAGGGAGCCAGCATGGCCAACTACCTCGGTTTCGACCTCGGCACCTCCTCGCTGAAGGTGCTCGTCATCGGCGAGGGCCAGGCCCCGATCGCCACCGTCAGCGTGCCGCTGAGCGTCGAGCGGCCGGCCTTCGGCTGGTCCGAGCAGCACCCGACGAGCTGGCTGAACGCCTGTTCCGAGGCGATGCGCCAGCTGAAGGCATCGCACCCGGCAGCGCTCGCGGCCGTCGCCGGCATCGGCCTGTCCGGCCACATGCACGGCGCGACGCTGGTCGGCGCCGACCATGGCGCGCTGCGTCCCTGCATTTTCTGGAACGACACCCGCTCGCATGCGGAGGCTGCCGAGCTCGACGATGCCGAATCGCGCGGTATCACCGGCAACATCGTCTTCCCCGGCTTTACCGCGCCCAAGCTCCTGTGGGTGCAGCGGCACGAGCCGGAGATTTTCGACCAGATCCGCCTCGTCCTTCTGCCGAAGGACTATTTGCGTCTCTGGCTGACCGGTGAGGCCGTCTCGGAAATGTCGGATGCGGCGGGAACGTCCTGGCTGGATACCGGACGGCGCACCTGGTCGGAGCGGATGCTGGCCCGCACCGGCCTGTCGATGGCGCAGATGCCGCGCCTCGTCGAGGGCACCGAGGCCAGCGGCACGCTGCGGGCCGAGCTCGCGGCGGATTGGGGCTTGCCGTCCGGCGTGGTCATCGCCGGCGGCGGCGGGGACAATGCCGCGTCCGCCTGCGGCGTCGGCGTCGTCCGGCCGGGCTCGGGCTTCCTGTCGCTCGGCACGTCCGGCGTCCTCTTCACCGCGGCCGAGAAATACGATCCGCGCCCCGAAACCGCCGTCCACACCTTCTGCCACGCCTTGCCGGAAACCTGGCACCAGATGGGCGTCACGCTCTCGGCGGCGGGCTCGCTGGAGTGGCTGAGCACGCTCTTGCGCGAGAAGCCGGGCGAGCTCACCCGGGGGCTTGGCAGCGAGGTGCAGGCGCCCGGCCGTCTCACCTTCCTGCCGTACCTCTCGGGCGAGCGCACGCCGCACAACGATGCGGCGATGCGCGGCGTTCTGGTGGGTCTCGAGGCCGGGACCGACCGGACCGACATGACCCGGGCGGTGCTGGAGGGCGTCGCCTTTTCGATGCGCGATTGCCTGGAGGCCGGCGGCGGTAAGGTCGACCGGCTAATCGCCGTCGGCGCCGGCTCGCGCTCGACCTACTGGCTCGACCTGATGGCGACCGTCCTCAACTGCGAGGTCGCGCTGCCCGCGGACGGCGACTTCGGTGCCGCGCTCGGCGCGGCGCGCCTCGGCCTCTGCGCCGCGACGGGGGCGGATCCCCTGACGGTGATGCTGGAGCCGCCGATCGAGCGGCGCTTCGAGCCGCAGGCGGCGCTGTTCGGCGCGGTCGAGGAAGCCTATGGGCGCTACCGCCGCCTTTATCCGGCAGTGCGGCACGCGTAAGTTTACGCAAGGGGCGTTTGTATCTTATTTACCTAGCTGGCCACCTTGTTGCTAAGGGCCTCGTCGCAATAGTGCCGGACTGCAAATGCACTATCGCCCGCATCAAGATGTCGTCTATAGAGAGCGACTGTAGGGCCGGCGCCAGCGCCGGCCCTTTTCCGCCTCAGCGCTGATTGTTGCTGCCCTACAGTCGGGTAGCGGATTTGCATGGAATGAAGATGTCCGACCGTCGGCTCAACCGTATCGTCTTTGGCGCGCTGGCCCTCGGTTTCTTTGCGCTGATCATCGCCGTGTCCGCGACCGCTTGGGGCATCTTGCGCAACAGCGAGCTTGGGCAGTGGGTTGCTCATACCTACCAGGTCGAACTGGCGGTTAGCGAGGTTCGCAGCCTGACGGAGCGTGCCGAATCCGCCCGCCGCGGGTTTATTCTCAATCCGGATCCGCGTTTCGTCGAAACCTTCGCGCGCACGTCGTCGGGGCTGACCGAAAGCCTCGACCGGCTCGAGCAGCTGACGCAGGACAATCCGCGCCAGGTCGAACTCCTCAAAACGCTGCGCGAGACCAGCGGACGCCAAGTCGCTGAGGTGAAGCGCAGCTTCACCCTCCGGCAGGAGTCGGGCGCAGCGGTCGCCGCGCAGCAGTTCCTCACCGACGGCATCGATCTGGTGCTGAGCCTTCGCCAGATCCTCTCGGCGATGACGACCGAGGAGCAGTCGCTGCTCGTCGAGCGGCGGGCGTTCGAGCAGCGCAGCCTCGTCTTCTCCTACATTGTCCTCGGCATTTCAGCCTTGCTCGTGATCGTCCTCGGTGGCGTCACCGTCTGGGCCATCCGGCGCAATCTGAACGACGTCAAGCTCTCCCGCGATACGCTGCGGGACCTCAACGAGAACCTCGAGGGCGCCGTGCAGGCGCGGACCGCCGACCTGCAGCGCGCCAACGACGAGATCCAGCGCTTCGCCTACATCGTCTCGCACGACCTCCGCTCGCCACTGGTGAACGTGATGGGCTTCACCGCCGAGCTCGACGCCTCGGTGAAGCCGTTGTCGGAGATGCTGTCGCGGGCCGAGGAGGAAGCGCCCGGCATCGTCACCGAGGAGGCGCGCCTTGCCGTCCGCGAGGACCTGCCCGAGGCGATCGGCTTCATCCGCTCGTCGACGCAGAAGATGGACCGGCTGATCAACGCCATCCTGCGGCTGTCGCGCGAGGGCCGCCGCGTCATCTCGCCCGAGCCGCTCGACGTTGCCGAGATGCTCGGCGGCATTGTCGGCAGCCTGCAGCACCGGCTGACCGAGATCGGCGCCGAGGTCGCGCTGGAGACGCCGATGCCGCGGATCGTCAGCGACCGTGTCGCGATCGAGCAGATCCTCTCCAACCTCGTCGAGAATTCGGTGAAGTACCTCAAGCCCGGCCGCCCCGGACGCATCGTCGTCCGCGGACGCCATGCCGAGGGCCGCGTCGTCTTCGAAGTCGAGGACAATGGCCGCGGCATCGACCCGAAGGACCATGAGCGGATCTTCGACCTGTTCCGTCGCTCGGGCAGCCAGGACCAGCCTGGCGAGGGCATCGGCCTCGCGCATGTCCGGGCCCTGGCCTATCGTCTGGGTGGTATCATCACCTGCGCGTCGACACTCGGGGAAGGCGCGACCTTCAGCCTGTCGCTGCCGCCGCGCTACAGCATCAACAAGGAGATGACCCCATGACCGGATCGCACCCCGTCAACATCATCATGATCGAAGACGACGACGGCCATGCGCGGCTGATCGAGAAGAACATCCGCCGCGCCGGTGTCACCAACGCCATCAAGCACTTCACCGATGGCACCTCGGCGGTCGAGTACATGTTCAACGCGCCCGACGGCCCGGCGATGAACGGCCCGGCCTTGGTGCTGCTCGACCTCAATCTGCCCGACATGAGCGGTACCGACATCCTGACGCGGATGAAGAGCCCGGACAGCCCGCTGCGCCGCACCCCGGTGGTCGTCCTGACGACGACCGACGACAAGGTGGAGATCCAGCGCTGCTATGATCTTGGCGCCAACGTCTACATCACCAAGCCGGTGAACTATGAGTCCTTCGCGCAGGCGATCCGGCAGCTCGGCCTGTTCCTCAGCGTCATCCAGGTGCCCGAGCCGGAAATCGACGGCTGATGGCCTTGCGCGTCCTCTATATCGACGACGACGATGGCTTGCGGCGCATCACCGCCCGCGCCCTCGGCCGGCGTGGCTATGAGGTCGTGACGGCCGAATCGGGCGCCGCCGGCATGGCGCTGGCGAGCGAGGGCGTGTTCGACGTCGTCGCGGTGGACCACTACATGCCTGGCCAGGACGGGCTGGAGACGCTCGCCATGCTGATCGAGCTGCCCTACCGGCCGCCGATCGTCTACGTCACCGGCTCGGAGGAAAGCCGCATCGCCGTCGCCGCGATGAAGGCGGGCGCCACCGACTACGTCGTGAAGACCATCGGCGACGACTTCTTCGACCTTCTGTCGACGACCTTCCTGCAGGCGATCGAGCGCCGCCAGCTGCGGCTGGACAAGGAGGAGGCCGAGCAGTCGCTGCAGGCTTCCAATGCCCGGCTCGAGGCGCTGCTGAAGGAAGTGAACCACCGCGTCGCCAACAGCCTGCAGATCGTATCGAGCTTCGTGCAGATGCAGGCGAGCGGCCTGTCGGAGCCGACGGCGAAGGCCGCGCTCCTCGACACCCAGCGCCGGATCCTGGCGATCGCCCAGGTTCACCGCCGGCTCTACACCTCGGACGAGGTCAACAATGTCGACATGGTCGACTACCTCACCGCACTGCTCGAGGAACTCGAGGAGACGTGGACCAGCCCGAGCGCGCCGCGCCTGCTGAAGCTCGAAGTCGACCCGATGCGGCTGAAGACCGACATGGCGGTCTCGGTCGGCGTCATCGTCAACGAGCTCGTCAGCAACGCCTGCAAATACGCCTACGACCCGGCCACCGCAGGCGAGGTGCGTGTGTTCCTCACCAAGGTCGGCGCCGACGGCTTCGAGCTGCGGGTCGAGGATGACGGCCACGGCTTCGTCGCCGACGGCACCGCCCGCGGCACCGGCCTCGGCCGCCGCCTGATGGGCGCGATGGCCCACAGCCTGAAGTCGGAAGTGATCTACGAGCCGGTGCCGACCGGGGTGAGGGCGGTGCTGAGGGCGCCGCTGTAGACACTGCCGACAGGGAAGCTGCCGATCTCCCCCCTTGAGGGGGAGATGGCCGGCAGGCCAGAGGGGGGCGCCGAAGGGCGCTACATTCGATCGCGCCGAGGTTGCGCGACGCTTGCCGGCGCCGCGGTCTTTTTAACCCTCGCACCTTGCGGCGGCTCGCCCCCCTCTGCCCTGCCGGGCATCTCCCCTCAAGGGGGGAGATCAGCTGATCTGTAGGGGTTGCGTCCGCTTGGGACGCGGCTGGTATTACCCTTGCGCCACTGCCTCCGCCGCTCGTCTCAACCCCCATTCCAGCACCACCGCCGCCCGTTCCGCGCTGGCCGCCTCGACGTAGCACCGCAGCTCCGGCGCATTGCCGGAGGCGCGGTAATGAACCACCGTGTGGTCGGCGAGGCGCATGTGCACGCCGTCGAGGCGGTCCACCGCCACCACCGCGCCGAGCTCCTGCATGAAGGACTCTCGATAGCCGGCGTCGTCCGATAGCCTTTCGAGGAACGCGCCGCTTTTGGCCGCCGGGACGTCCTGCAGGCGGTAGGCCGCGGTGTGTCCGGCGTCGAGCCCGGCGACGATGGTGCTGAGCTTTTCGCGCCGCTCGGCGATGGTCGCGAGCACGCTGACGATCGGCAGCATAGCGTCGCGCGTCGGCAGCGCGGGCAAGCGGCGTCCGTCGCGGATGATGTCTGTGCCGAGGAGAACGCCGCCATTCGCCTCGAAGCCGATGATGCCGCCGGCGGGGTCCGCCGCCGCCATGCCGGCGATGACGAAAGGCGAGCCGACGCGGGTGCGGATGACCGTCCGGGCGATGCCGGTGCGCTCGATCGCCGAACTCGACGTCACGGGCGTCACGATGGTCTGGAGGCCGAGATGGGCGGCGGTCAGCAGGCCGATGATGTCGCCGCGCAGGATGGTGCCGGCGGCGTCGGCCACCAGCGGCCGGTCGGCATCGCCGTCGGCCGAGACCAGCGCGTCGAAGCCGCCTCCCTTCGCCCAGTCGGCGAGCAGCGCCTTGTCCTCATCGCGGTGCGCCTCGGTGTCGACCGGGATGAAGGCGTCGGAGCGGCCGAGCGATACCGTCTCCGCACCGAGCTGCTGCAGGATCTCGGTCAGGACGTCGCGGGCGACGGTGCTCTGTTCGTAGACGCCGATGGTGAGGCCGGCGAGGGTGTCCGGCTGGAAGAAGCCGAGGCTGCGGGCGATGTAGGGGGCGAGGGCATCATACGCCTCGGCAGGGGTTTCGCTGGCGACGGGGGGAGCCGAGAAAGTGGGCAGGGATGCGAAAGCCGAGAGGATGCCGGCCTCGTCGTCCTTGGTGATCTCGCCGTCCGCGCGGTAGAATTTCAGCCCGTTGCGGTCATCCGGAATATGGCTGCCGGTGACCATGATGGCGGGGCAGCCGAGGGTGAGGGCGGCCAGCGCCAGTGCCGGTGTCGGGACCGCGCCGCAATCGAGCAGAGCCCAGCCGGCATCGGACGCCGCCGCGGTGCAGAGGCCAGTGATCGCCGGGCTGCTGGCGCGCAGATCGCGGCCGATGAGAACACGGCGGGCGCCGGCGCGGCCGGTTGCATCGAGGTGGTCGAGAAACGCTCTGGTATAAGCGTAGCTCGGCGTTCCCAAGAGGTCGACGACGAGGCCGCGCAGGCCGCTGGTGCCGAATTTCAGGCTGGACATCGCGCTCTCCCCGCACCGGACAGAACGCCGGCTTTGCCTTCCCTAGGCGAGAGGCGGGCCGCCCTGCAAGGGCTTCGACAGCATCCCTCGATCGGGTGATCTCATCCGGACCAAAGCTGCCCGATCGGAAAAGATGTTGCGTCCCCGTTGGGCACGGCTGAGCACTCGATGCCTGGAACGACAAAGGGCCCGGCGCATCGCTGCACCGGGCCCCTTGGTCTCAATCGCTGCTTACTTGGCGGCGAGGTAGTCGTACTTGCCGGCCTTCCACTCGTAGACAACGTAGCCCGGCAAGGTGACGTCGCCCTTGTCGTCGAACTTGATGTCGCCGAGCACGGTCTTGAAGGTGCCCTCGTTCAGCGCCTTGGTCACGTCCTCGAACTTGGTGCCCTTGGCGGTCTTGGCGGCTTCCGCCCAGGCCTGAATCGCGGCGTAGGTGTAGAGCACGTAGCCCTCGGCGGTCTGGCCCTTCTTGTCGAGCGCAGCGACGACTGGGGCCGCCACTTCGTTCTTGCGCGGGTCCGGCGAGAAGGTCATCAGCGTGCCTTCGCCGGCGTCGCCGGTGATCGCCCAGTATTCGTCGGTGACGATGGCGTCGCCCGACATGATCTTGGCGGTGACGCCCTGGTCCTTCATCTGGCGGGCGATGAGGCCGGCCTCGGTGTGGTAGCCGCCGATGTAGACGAGCGTGACGCCCGCCTGCTTCAGCTTGGTGACGAGGGAGGAGTAGTCCTTTTCACCGGCGGTGTAGGACTCGACCACGGCCGGCTTGCCACCGGCGGCCTCGTAGAACTTCTGGGTCTCGTCGGCGAGGCCCTTACCGTAGGCCGACTTGTCGTTCAGGATGGCGACGACGCCGTCCTTGTAGGTGTCGAAGATGAACTTGCCGGCGACTTCGCCCTGCTGGTCGTCACGGCCGCAGACGCGGAAGATGCCGGTGCCCGGACGATCGTCGGTGTACTTCGGGTTGGTCGAGGCAGGCGAGATCTCGACGATGCCTTCCTCGGCATAAACCTGGCTGGCAGGGATCGACGAGCCCGAGCAGAAATGGCCGGCGACGAAGGAGACACCCTGGCCGGCGAAGGAGTTCGCCACAGCCACGGCCTGCTTCGGATCGCAGGCGTCGTCGCCGATCGACAGCACCAGCTTTTCGCCGTTGACGCCGCCGGCGGCGTTGATGTCCGCGACAGCCTGTTCCGCGCCGATCTTCAGCTGCTGGCCGAAGGTCGCGTACTGGCCGGTCATCGGGCCTGCGACGCCGATGGTGATGTCGGCGAAGGCCATTCCGGCAAAAACCAGATTGAGGGCGGCGCCGGCCAAAAGAGCTTTTTTCATGACAACTTTCCTAGGGATATGAGGGTGGTAAGCGTCGGTGCACGAGGACCAGGTTCGGGCATCAGCCCCCTGCCTGGGCAGGATTAAAGACCAGGAACGGCCGCGACGGAATAGCGCGGCTGCACATATTTAGCTGTGTGCCAAAACAAATTGCAGTTTAAGAGCGCAACGCTTTTGTCCTGGTGAGAAAGCCGTACTGGCGAGCCCGCTGGCGGCCGCGGACGAACTGCCGTCCGGCTGCAGCGATCGCCATCAGGATGACGAAGTCGACCAGCGCATAATGGAGTGCCGTGCCGAGGGTCGAGGCCGGCAGGAAGAAGCTGCCGCCGAACAGGCTGAAATGGATGAAGCGGGCGGCGACCGTCAGCAGCAGCACGTAGAACACCAGCAAGCCCCAGCCGCTCCAGCCGATGGCGGTCGAGCGGCCGATCATCCAGGCGCCGCCGCCCCCCAAGGCGATGGTGACGACCAGGAACTCGATCCAGCTGACTTCCCAGAGAAGGCTCATTTCCGGCGGCATCAGTGTGCTCCTCCTTCGAGGTAGGCCTGGCGGACTTCGGGCCGCGCCAGAAGCTCGCGGCCGGTGCCGGTCATGGTGATGGCGCCGTTGACCATGACGTAGCCGCGGTGGGCAAGGCGCAAGGCGTGGAAGGCGTTCTGCTCGACCAGGAAGACGGTCAGGCCCTCGTTGCGGTTGAGCTCCTGGATGACCTCGAAGATCTGCTTGACGATCAGCGGCGCAAGGCCGAGCGAGGGCTCGTCGAGCAGCAGAAGTTTCGGCCGGCCCATCAGCGCCCGGCCGATCGCCAGCATTTGCTGCTCGCCTCCCGAAAGCGTGCCACCGCGCTGGGTCGCACGCTCCTTGAGGCGCGGGAACAGCGTGAAGACGCGCTTGAGGTCGTCGTCGAAGTGCTTCTCGTCCTGCAAGGTGGCGCCCATCTGCAGGTTCTCGGTCACCGTCATGCGACCGAAGATGCGCCGTCCCTCGGGGGACTGGGCGATATCCTTGGTCATGATCTCGTGCGTCGGCAGCTGGGTGATGTCCTCGCCGCGGTAGACGATGCTGCCCTCCCGCGCCCGCGGGCTGCCGCAGATCGTCATCATCAGCGTCGACTTGCCGGCGCCGTTCGCGCCGATGATGGTGACGATTTCGCCGGCATTGACGTCGAGGTCGACGCCGCGCAGCGCCTGGATCTTGCCGTAGAAGGTCTGCAGGCCGCGGATCGTCAGCATAGGCGTGCCCATCGGGGCTTCGGCGAGCGCGCTCATGCGGGTCTCCCTTCGGCGCTCGGGGTGTCGGAGACGCTGGCTTCTGCAATGGCCGCGTCGATGTCGCCGACCTCCAGCTTCTGCTCCACCGCCTCGACCTCCTCGTCGTCGACGCCAAGATAGGCGGCGATGACCTTCGGGTCGGTGCGCACGCTCTCGGCCGTGCCGTCGGCGATCTTCTTGCCGTAGTCGAGGACGATGATGTGGTCGGAAATCTCCATGACCACGCCCATGTCGTGCTCAATCAGAAGCAGCGAAACGTCGTGCTCGTCGCGGATCAGGCGGAGCAGCTTGTTGAGCTCGCCCGATTCGCGCGGGTTGAGGCCGGCGGCGGGTTCGTCGAGGCAGAGCAGCGCCGGGTTGGTGCACATGGCGCGGGCGATCTCCAGCCGGCGCTGGGCGCCATAGGAGAGGTCGGCCGCCGGATCGTCGGCGCGGTCGAGAAGATCGGCATAGCCGAGCCAGGCAATCGCCTTGTCCATCGCTTCCTGCCGGGCACGCCGGTATCCGGGCAGGCCGATCAGGCCGCCGATGGTGAAGCCCGACGCCGTCATCAGCCGGTTGTGCTGGGCGACGAGGAGGTTCTCCAGGCAGGTCATGCCGCCGAACAGGCGGATGTTCTGGAAGGTGCGGGCGACACCCGCCCGCTCGGTGATCCGGAAGTCCGCCATCCGCTCGAGCAGGTAGACCGAGCCGCTGGCATCCTCGAGGTGCTGTGCGCCGCTGGCCGTTAGCCTGTCGACGACGCTGTCGTCGATGTTGCGGCCGCGCTTCAGCGCGATGCGCCCTTCTGTCGGCTTGTAGAAGCCGGTGACGCAGTTGAAGACTGTTGTCTTGCCGGCGCCGTTCGGGCCGATCAGCGCGGTGATGTCGCCGCGGCCGACCTGGAAGGAGAGCGCGTCGATGGCGGTGAGGCCGCCGAAGCGCATGGTGAGGTTCTCGACCTTCAGGATCGGGTCGTTCAGCCAGCGTTCGGCCGAAGGGGCGGCGGTCATCGGGGAAGCGGTTGCGGCGGACATCAGTGACCCTCTCCCTGGGCGACCATGTCGGCACCAATGCGCTTGCGTTCCTTGTAGATGGCCGACGGGATGCGCGACGAGATCAGCCCGCGCGGTTTCCAGACCATGATGGCGATCATCGCGAGGCCGAAGATCAACATGCGGTACTGCGTCGGATCGAAACCCTCGCCGAAGACGAGCTTTAGCACGGTGAGGTTTCGCAGGAGCTCTATGCCGCCGATCATCACCACCGAGGCGATGACGACGCCGAGCTGCGAGCCGAGGCCGCCCAGCACCACGATGGCGAGGATGATCGCCGACTCGATGAAGGTGAAGCTCTCCGGCGAGATGAAGCCCTGGCGCGTGGCAAAGAACGAGCCGGCGAAGCCGCCGAACATCGCACCCGTCGCGAAGGCGGTGAGCTTGACGTTGGTGGTGTTGATGCCGAGCGAGCGGCAAGCGATCTCGTCCTCGCGCAGCGCTTCCCAAGCCCGGCCTATCGGCATCTTGCGCATGCGCGCCGTGACGAAGTTGGTGAGGAGGGCGAGGGCGAGGATGATGTAGTAGAGGAAGATGAAGCGGTGGATCGAGGAGAATTCGAGGCCGAAATAGGCGGCGAAACCATCCGGACCGCGCACGAAGTCGAGGCCGAAGAGGGTCGGCTTCGGAATGCCGAGAAGGCCGTTCGGTCCGCCGGTGACCTCAGCCCAATTCAGGAGGACCACGCGGATGATCTCGCCGAAGGCCAGCGTCACGATGGCGAGGTAGTCGCCCCGCAGGCGCAGGACAGGGAAGCCCAGCATGATGCCCCAGAGCGCGGCGAAGAGGCCGGACATCGGCAAGCAGACCCAGAAGCCGAGGTCGAAGTTGATGGCGAGGAGCGCGAAGGAATAGGCGCCGACCGCGTAGAAGGCGACGTAGCCGAGGTCGAGGAGACCCGCGAGACCGACGACGATGTTGAGGCCCCAGCCGAGCATGACGTAGGTGACGATCAGGATGGCGAGGTCGAGGAGGTAGCGGTTCTGGCTCGGCAGCAGCGTGTCGATGATGAAGGGGAGGCCCAGCGCCACCAGCAGCATCAGAAGGCCGAAGACCTTGCCGAATATCCGGCTGTTGCGGGCCGCCGCGGCGGAAGCGGGCTTGGCCGCCGCCACCGGCTTCGACAGATCGGGCTCGGCGCGGAAGAGGAAGTAGGAGAGGGCGAGCCGGCCGAAGAAGACGATGCCGATCGCGATCGCCCAGAGTTCCGGACGGATCGACAGCACGAGGCCGCCGATACCGGTATCGGTGCGCAGCAGGAAGAAGAAGAACGTCAGTGCGCCCGCAATAGCAGCGGCAATGCAGGCGTCCTTCACCGAGCGCACGAGACGGCTGTCCTTCGGCGCGGGCGCCTTACCCGTCAGATCAAGCGTCGACATCAGACCTTCTCCACTTCCGGACGGCCGAGCAGCCCGGAGGGCATGAAGATGAGGACGATGGCCAGGATCGAGAAGGCCGCGACGTCCTTGTACTCGGCGGCGAAGTAGCCGGCGAAGAAGGTCTCAATCAGGCCGATCAGGAGGCCGCCGAGCATGGCGCCGGGCAGCGAGCCGATTCCGCCGAGCACGGCCGCGGTGAAGGCTTTCACGCCGGCGAGGAAGCCGATGTAGAAGTCGATCACGCCGTAATAGAGAAGGTACATGATGCCGGCGACGGCGGCGAGGCTCGCGCCCATGACGAAGGTCAGCGAGATCGTCCGGTCGACGTTGACGCCGAGCAGCGAGGCCATCTTGGCATCCTGTTCGCAGGCGCGCTGCTGGCGGCCGAGCGAGGTCTTGGCGATGACCAGCGAGAAGACCGTCATCAGCACGATGGTCGTCACGATGATGAGGATCTGCATGTAGGAGATCTGGACGTTGATGTTGCCGCTGCCCTGCCAGAGCTGGATATTGCCCGACAGCTGCGGCGCCAGCGGCTTGGCGCGGGCGCCTTGGGTCACCTGGACGAAGTTCTGGATGAAGATCGACATGCCGATGGCGGTGATCAGCGGCGCCAGGCGGAAGGAACCGCGCAAGGGACGGTAGGCGATCCGCTCGATCGTCCAGCCCCAGAGCGCGGTGACCGCCATCGCCACGACCAGCATGATGATGAGCACGATCGGAAAGAACGTGACGCCGATCATCGCCAGCGCGAGCAAAGTCGTAAGGGCTACGAATGATCCAACCATGAACACTTCGCCATGCGCGAAGTTGATCATGCCGACGATGCCGTAGACCATCGTATAGCCGATCGCGATCAGCCCGTAGATCGAGCCGAGCGTCAGCCCGTTGATCAGCTGTTGAAGAAAGTATTCCATGAACCGCCTTTGTCCGCCGATCCGGCGCAAGCATGACCTTTCGCGGGACACGTTTCCGCGTCATTCCCGCTGATCTCCAAGGCACGATCAGTTTCATAGCAGTCAGGCCAATGCAACCCGGCATTCAGGCTGGAAATGCCTGATATCAACAAAAGCGATGTGGATAACCTGCGTGTGCCCCATCCGTGTCACGCCACTGTCGCGGACGCGATGCGAAGGGTCGATTTTCGTTCATGCATCCGGTAGCGGGAAGGCTATGTAGAGCGGCGGGCCGCAGGCCCCGAGATGCATCCCCAGCCGGAGTGACGTGATGTCCGAAACCGCCGCCGACAATTCCTTCGTGCTGACGCTGACCTGCATCGACCGTCCGGGCATCGTCGCCGCCGTCACCACGGAGCTCGCCGCGATCGGCGCGAACATCGCCGAGTCCAGCCAGTTCTGGGACCGCGGCACCGGTCGCTTCTTCATGCGCATCGCCTTCACCGCTTCGGGCGGCGTGGGGCGCGAAGCGGTGGAGAAGGCGATCGAGCCGGTGATCTCGCGGTTCGACATCAAGACGCGGGTCGTCGACGCCGCCGTGAAGCCGAAGATCGTCATCATGGTCTCGAAGTTCGACCATGCGCTGCGGCACCTCCTCTACCAGATCGGCGTCGGCTGGATGGATGCCGAGGTGGTCGCCGTCGTCTCCAACCACGAGGACGCCCGCCGGATCACCGAGCTCGAGGGCATCCCCTTCCACCACTTGCCGGTCGGCAAGACCGACAAGGCCGAGCAGGAGGAGAAGCTACTCTCGATCGTCCGCGAGAGCGGCGCCGATCTCGTGGTGCTCGCCCGCTACATGCAGGTGCTCTCCGACAATTTGTCGAAGCGGTTGTTCGGCAAGGTGATCAACATCCACCACTCCTTCCTGCCGAGCTTCAAGGGCGCAAAACCCTACCACCAGGCGCACGAGCGCGGCGTCAAGCTGATCGGCGCGACGGCGCACTACGTGACGCCCGATCTCGACGAGGGGCCGATCATCGAGCAGGAGACCGAGCGCGTGACGCACGCGATGACCGCCGATGATCTCGTCGCCGTCGGCCGCGACGTCGAGAGCCGGGTGCTGGCGCGCGCGGTCAAGCTGCACCTCGAAAGCCGGGTGATGCTGAACGCGCACAAGACGGTGGTCTTCGCCTAGACCGAGCCTCGGCACGGCGCGCAGAAAAGCAACGGGCGGACGCCCGCAAAACGGGTTGACCGGTCGCCAAGCCAACGGGCGGCGACCGGCACCGCACTCGACGGAGAGAGCATCACGACAGGGCGCGGACGGTTTTCGCAGCCGCGTTTTCCGCCCCCCGGTCGCGCGGCCGTATTATGGCGACTTCACAGGAGGTCGATCATGCCAACCGCCAATCTTCAGCTTCCCTTCCTCGCCGCCTCGCAGGCCCAAAAGCACGTCACCCACAATGCCGCGATCGGCATGCTCGATGCGCTGGTTCAGACGGCCGTGGTCACGCGCGGTCTCGCCGCTCCGCCCGAAGCGGCCGAGGGGCAGGCCTTCCTCGTCGCCGCAGCGGCCACCGGAGCGTGGGCCGGCCATGCCGGCGCGCTGGCCGCTTTCCAGGACGGCGCCTGGACCTTTCTGACGCCGCGCTTGGGCTGGCGCCTGTGGATCGCCGACGAGGCGCTGTTCTGCGTCTTCGACGGCAGCCAGTGGAAAAGCCTGCCGGGGGAGCGGTTTGCGCGGCTCGGCATCAATGCGGCGGCCGACAGCGTCAGCCGGCTCACCGTCTCGGCCGATGCCAGCCTGTTCAACCATGCCGGACATGGGCACCAGCTGAAACTGAACAAATCTGCCGCGGGCGATACCGCGTCGCTGCTGTTCCAGACCGGCTATGGCGGGCGGGCAGAGATCGGCCTTGCCGGCAATGACGATCTCGCGGTGAAGGTCAGCGCCGATGGCGGGACATGGCGAACGGCTTTGACCGTCAATGCAGCCAGCGGCGCCGTCGGGCTTCCAAATGGCCTCGCCGCGCCGTTGGGCATTGCGCAAGGCGGCACAGGCGCCGTGTCCGCGCTGGGCGCCCAGGCGGGCCTCGGCCTGCGCTATCCGCTGGGGACCATCGCCGTCAACGGCATGGCCGAGCTGAACCTCGGCGCGGCGGTCGGCGGCGCCTTGCTGTTTCTTGTCCCCGATGCCGCCGGCGCGCCGGCCGGCAGCCTGTTCGCGCGGCTGGCGCCGAGCCCGCAGCTCGTGCCGATCGCGATCGCCGGCGGAACGCTCGGGACCTACACCACCGCTCTTGCCGGCAGCACCGGCACAAACGGCCGCGTCAACGTGGCGGCGCTGGATGGCGGCCGGGTGCAGGTGGAGAACCGGCTGACCGCGGCGATCGGCTATACGCTCTATCTCTTCCGGTAGGAGGAGTGCAGCAGACGTGCGGCCGGAGAGGGCGGGGCGTTCTTGCGCCCTGCCGTCGGGGGCGGCGGCCCCTGTCGAAAAGGGGTGTCGCCGGCGGGCAGGAGTGCGCCGCCGGCGGCCTGTCTCAGATGGTCTCGTCGGCCACGCGCTGGAGATACTGGCCGTAGCTGCTCTTGCCGAGTTCCCGCGCGAGGACGCGAAGCTGGACCGCATCGATGAAGCCCTGGTTGAAGGCGATTTCCTCGGGGCAGGCGATCTTAAAGCCTTGCCGGCGTTCGAGGATGCGCACGAACTCGGCGGCCTCCAGCAGCGAATCCGGCGTGCCGGTGTCGAGCCAGGCAAAGCCGCGCCCCATGGTCTCGACCGCCAGTCTGCCTTCCTCGAGATAGACGCGGTTGAGGTCGGTGATCTCGAGCTCGCCGCGCGGCGAAGGCTTCAGCGAGCGCGCGATCTCCGAGGCGCGTCCGTCGTAGAAGTAGAGGCCGGTGACCGCCCAGTTCGAGGCGGGATGGGCGGGCTTCTCCTCGATCGAAGTGGCGCGCGCCTCGGCATCGAAGGAGACGACGCCGTACCGCTCGGGATCGGAGACGTGGTAGGCGAAGACGCTCGCCATGTTCTCGCGGGCCATGGCGCGCTGCATGGTCTCCGGCAGGCCATGGCCGTAGAAGAGGTTGTCGCCAAGGATGAGCGCCGACTTCTCGCCGGCGACGAAGTCCTCGCCGATGAGATAGGCCTGGGCGAGGCCATCGGGCTTCGGCTGCTCGGCATAGTCGAGCCGCATGCCCCACTTCTCGCCATTGCCGAGCAGCGCGCGGAAGCGCGGCAGGTCGTGCGGGGTCGAGATGATCAGCACATCCTGGATGCCCGCCAGCATCAGCGTCGACAGCGGATAGTAGATCATCGGCTTGTCGTAGACCGGCAGCAATTGCTTCGAGGCGGTCAGCGTCATCGGGTGCAGCCGCGTGCCGCTGCCGCCGGCGAGAATGATACCCTTCATGGACATAAAGCCTTTCAACGCGAAGCCTGAACGATCGCCAAGCTGTCTAGACATCTCGGCGGCCAACATCCAGCGAAACAAATGGCAGCCGCACGGAAACGTTTCTTCCCCAAGGTGAGCATTTCGTTGCGGACCTGCCCTTCCGTTCGTCATGTCGTCGCGGTAGCCAAGGGGCAGGCGCCGCCAAGACGGGTCGGGTAGGTGGCGGCGCGCCGCGGGTTGGCAAGCCGCAGCGGCGCCGACAGCATGAAGGCTAGAGAACCTCCTTATGGGCGAGCAGCACCTCCATCACTTGGCCCGCCTCGAGTCCGAGAGCGTCCACATCATGCGCGAGGTCGCGGCGCAGTTCGAGAACCCGGTGATGCTGTACTCCATCGGCAAGGACAGCAGCGTCATGCTGCATTTGGCGATGAAGGCGTTCGCGCCGTCGAAGCCGCCGTTTTCGATGCTGCATGTCGATACGACCTGGAAATTCCGTGAGATGATCGAGTTTCGCGATCGGCGGATGGCCGAGCTCGGCCTCGACCTCACCGTCCACATCAATGAGGACGGCGTCCGGCAAGGCGTCGGCCCCGTCACGCACGGCTCGGCTGTTCATACCGACGTGATGAAGACGCAAGGCCTGAAGCAGGCGCTCGACCGATACGGCTTCGACGCGGCCTTTGGCGGCGCCCGGCGCGACGAGGAGCGTTCGCGTGCCAAGGAGCGGATCTTCTCCTTCCGCACCGCCGCCCACCGCTGGGACCCGAAGGACCAGCGGCCGGAACTCTGGTCGCTATACAACGGCCGGATCCACAAGGGCGAGAGCATTCGCGTCTTTCCGCTGTCGAACTGGACCGAGCTCGATATTTGGCTCTACATCCTCCAGGAGAGGATCCCGGTCGTGCCGCTCTATTTCGCCAAGCCCCGGCCGGTGGTCGAGCGCGATGGCGCGCTGATCCTCGTCGACGACGAGCGCCTCCCGCTGCTGCCGGGCGAGCGGCCGGAGATGAAATGGGTCCGCTTCCGGACGCTCGGCTGTTACCCGCTGACCGGGGCGGTGGAGAGCCGCGCCGAGACGCTGCCGGAGATTATCGACGAGATGCTGCTCGCCAGGACCAGCGAGCGTCACGGCCGGGTCATCGACAAGGACAATGCGGCGTCGATGGAGTTGAAGAAGCAGGAGGGGTATTTCTGATGGGAGCGGGCGGTATCGACGACTTCCTGCCGGCGGCGGCGAACCGGGATCTCCTGCGCTTCATCACCTGCGGCTCTGTCGATGACGGCAAGTCGACCTTGATCGGGCGGCTGCTCTACGACAGAGCCGGCATGCTCGAGGACCAGCTGTCCGGGCTGGAAGCCGATTCCCGCCGCTTCGGCACCACCGGCGAGGGCGAACTGGATCTGGCGCTGCTGGTCGACGGGCTGATCGCCGAGCGCGAGCAAGGCATCACCATCGATGTCGCCTACCGCTATTTCACCACCGCCCGGCGCAAGTTCATCGTGGCGGACACACCCGGCCACCTGCAGTACACCCGCAACATGGCGACGGGCGCCTCGACCGCGGACCTTGCCGTGCTGCTGGTCGACGCGCGCAAAGGCGTCGTAACCCAGACGCGCCGGCACGCCTACATCGTCTCGCTTCTCGGCATCCGAGAGCTCGTCGTCGCCGTCAACAAGATGGACCTCGTGGGCGGCGATGAGGCGGTCTACCAGGAGATCGTCGGCGACTGCCGCGCCTTCGCCGAGAAACTCGGCATCGGCGCCATCACCTGCATTCCTGTCGTCTCGCTGACCGGCGAGAACATTTCCCGGCCGTCGACGACGATGCCCTGGTACACCGGCACGACGCTCCTCGACCATCTCGAGACCGTCGACATTGCCGGCGAGGCTCCGGGTGCGCCGTTCCGCATGCCCGTGCAGTGGGTGAACCGGCCGAACCTCGACTATCGCGGCTTTGCCGGCAGCGTGGTCCGGGGCCGGCTGGAGGTCGGCGAGCGTATCACCGTGCTCCCCTCCGGGCAGACCGCCGGCGTCGCTGCGATCGAGACGATGCAAGGGGCCAGCCAGAGTTGCACCGCTGGCCAGGCGGTGACGCTGCTGCTCGACGAAGCGGTCGACGTCAGCCGCGGCGACGTCATCGTGTCGGCCTCTGCATCTTGCGAGGTCGCCGACCAGTTCGCCGCGCATCTCGTCTGGATGGGCGACCAGCCGATGCTGCCCGGTCGGCGCTACCTCCTGCGCTCGGGCACCTCCGCGATCGCTGCCCAGGTCACCGAGATCAAGTACCGGGTCGACGTCGACACACTCGAGCATGCCGCTGCCAAGCATCTCGATCTCAACGATATCGGCTATTGCAACCTCTCGCTCGACCGGCCGCTGCCGTTCGACCGCTATCGCGATAGTCGCGCGATGGGGAGCTTCATCCTGATCGACCGGCTGACCAATGCCACGGTCGGCGCCGGCATGATCGACTTCGCGCTGCGGCGCTCGGCCAATATCCGCTGGCAGAAGATGAAGATCGACAAGCGCGCCCGCGCCGCCAATACCGGCCAGACGCCGTGCATTCTCTGGTTCACCGGCCTGTCCGGCGCCGGCAAGTCCACGATCGCCGATCTCGTCGAGCAGCGGCTGCACGCGCTCGGCCGGCAGACCATGTCGCTCGACGGCGACAATGTGCGGCACGGCCTCAACCGCGATCTCGGCTTCACCGACGAGGACCGGGTCGAGAACATCCGGCGCGTCGCCGAGGTCGGCAAGCTGATGGTCGAGGCCGGCCTCATTACGCTCGTCAGCTTCATCTCGCCGTTCCGCAGCGAGCGGCAGCTGGCGCGGGACCTCCTGGAGGAGGGCGAGTTCCTTGAGATCTTCGTCGATACGCCGCTGACCGTCTGCGAAGGCCGCGACCCGAAGGGGCTCTACCGAAAGGCAAGGGCCGGCACTCTGCCGAACTTCACCGGCGTCAGCAGTCCCTACGAGCCACCGGAGGACCCGGACCTGCGGCTTCTGTCCGCTGAGCGCAGCGCCGATGACCTCGCCGACGAAGTTATTGCCCTGCTGTCGCAGCGGGGCATTCTGTAGCGTTCGCTGGGCAGGGCGGACACCCATCTTCGTGGCGGGACAGCTGCCCGCAGGTGGAGGGTGGCGGCCATCAACATCGGGGCATCGGAACAGACGCTACGACGGACCGAGCGACGGTGAAACGAGAGACGGATCAGAGAATCATGACGTGCATGAAAGCCGAGCAGCTGGTGTCGAACCTGCCGGAGATGCTCGCCATCGCCGTTGCCGCCGGTGCGGAGATCATGACGGTCTTCGCCAGCCCGCTCGACGTCGCGTCCAAGGGCGATGGCAGCCCGGTGACGCTCGCCGACGCGCGGGCCGAAAAGCTGATCTGCGAGCGCCTGTCGCGGCTTTGCCCCGGCATTCCCATTGTCGCGGAGGAGCAGGCCGCGTCCGGCATCCTGCCGCCGGTGCTCGGCGACCTCTTCATTCTCGTGGATCCGCTCGACGGCACACGGGAGTTCATCGAAGGGCGTCCGGACTTCACCGTCAACATTGCGGTGATCTCCGGCGACCAGCCGGTGCTCGGCGTCGTCTACGCGCCAGCCCAACGGCGGATCTTCTGGGGAACGGCCGAGGGCGCTTTTTGCGGTCAGGCGATGCCCGAGGCCGGGAGCGCGGTGGCGGACGTCTCCCGCCTTGCCGTCCGACCCCGCCCGTTGCGCGCCGTGGTGGTGGCCAGCCGCTCGCACGGCAATGAGGCGACGCGCCGCTACATCGAGGGGCTCGGCCCGGTCGATCTCCTCGCCGCCGGCTCGTCGCTGAAGTTCTGCCGCGTCGCCACCGGAGAGGCCGACCTCTACCCGCGTTTCGGCCGGACGATGGAGTGGGACACCGCGGCCGGGCAGGCCGTGCTGGTGGCGGCCGGCGGCGCCGTGCTCGCCCTCGACGGACGCCCGTTGCGCTACGGCAAGCGCGACCAGTCCGGCGACGGCGACTTCGCCAACCCGCATTTCATCGCCTCGGGCGGGCAGGCGGCCGAGCCAGCGACCGCCCTCTAGCCATCAGTCTCGCCCGGTCCTGTTTGGGCCGGCAGCAAAGTCTCCGCGCATCCCCGCGCTCCGCCGCGCCATCGCCGTCCGGCCTTGCGCCGGACAACGTCCCACCCCGGCGATGCCGGCACGATATTCCGCTCCCGTGTCGCTTGCCTGTTGCAATGCCGCCCCTCATTGGGTATTCCCCGCCTCGGAGAGGTGGCCGAGTGGTCGAAGGCGCGCCCCTGCTAAGGGCGTAAACGGGGAACCGTTTCGAGGGTTCGAATCCCTTCTTCTCCGCCATCAAATCAATCTTCGACAGTCTCCCGCTAGCCTCGGATGATCCAGCGCTTAACGGAAGTGCGGCGCGCATTGCGACGTGCAATCCTTGAGATTTTCCTGGGATGCCTGCAGTCCGCCCGCGCGCGCCGATCTTCCATTGCCGCCGGTCTTCCCGCCCTGCAGTTCCAAAGTGTGGTGCCGCTTGAAGCGAGCCCCACGGGTGCCTCCGCTGCATCGACGTCGGCGAAAGTACAGAAACCCCTCCGCGCGGCGAATACCAATCTAAATCTTAGCTCGCCTTTAAAAGGTAATCGGCTAATAATCCGACCCGAACCGTTCCAAGGTATTAAACAGGAGAACGCCGTGTCCAGATTTTTCGCTTCCCCGTCTGAATTGCTAATGGCTGCGATCGATAAATCAATGGCAGCCATAGAGTTTGACATGGAGGGTCGAATTCTCCGGGCAAATGCCAACTTCTGCAACTTGATGGAGTATTCGGAAAAGGAGTTGATCGGGCAGCACCACCGCATGTTTCTCGATAAGGCCTATGCGGCATCGCCTGACTATGCGGCGTTCTGGCGCAAACTGCGAGACGGCCAGTTCGTGAGCAGCGAGTTTCAGCGTTTTGGCAAGAATGAGAAGCGGGTCTTCATCAGTGCAAACTATAACCCGATCTCCCGAGCGGGCCGCAAGCCGCATAAGGTTGTGAAGTTCGCCAACGACATCACCGCGTCGAAGCTCGACGAGATCGAAAAATCCGCCAAGATGGATGCGGTCAGCCGCGCGCAGGCGGTGATCGAGTTCACGCCCTCGGGCGACATCATCGTCGCCAACCCGAACTTTCTCGCTGCGCTCGGCTACCAGCCCGAGGAGATTGTCGGGCGGCATCACCGGATTTTTGTCGACCCGGCTTATGGTCGCTCGCCGGACTATGCCCGCTTCTGGGAACGCCTGCGCAACGGCGAATTCATCGCCGACGAGTTCACCCGGATCGGCAAGAACGGGCAGCCGGTGTACATCCAGGCTTCCTACAATCCGATCTTCGGCCTCAGCGGCGAGGTGGTGAAGGTGGCGAAGTTTGCGACCGACGTCTCCGAACGCGTGCGCGTCGTCCATCGGCTGGGCGATGCGCTGGTAAAGCTGGCGAATGGCGACCTCGTTCAGCGGCTGGACGTGCCGTTCATTCCCTCGCTCGAAACACTGCGGGTGAGCTTCAACTCATCGATCGAACGGATGTGCGATACCCTCCGCTCGGTCGGCATCAACGCCTCCGAAATCCAGAACGGTGCCGAGCAGATCCGCATCGCGGCCGACGATCTTGCCCAGCGCACCGAGCAGCAGGCAGCCGCGCTGGAGGAAACCTCGGCAGCCCTTGCGCAGATCACCACGGCGGTGAACACTTCCAGCAAGCGCGCGGACGAGGCGGGCGATCTCGTGACTCGCACCAAGGGCGAGGCCGAGCAATCGGGGCAGGTCGTGGCGAAGGCGACCGCAGCCATGGCCGAGATCGCTCATTCCTCCGACGAGATCAGCAAAATCATCGGCGTGATCGACGAGATCGCCTTCCAGACGAATTTGTTGGCGCTGAATGCCGGCGTCGAAGCGGCTCGGGCCGGCGAGGCGGGCCGGGGCTTTGCTGTGGTGGCGCAGGAAGTGCGCGGCCTCGCCCAGCGTTCGGCGGAGGCCGCCAAGGAGATCAAGAGCCTGATTTCGACGTCGGGTCGCCAGGTTGGCGCCGGCGTCGACCTGGTGTCACGGACCGGGGAAGCCCTGCAGGCGATCGTCGGCGAGATCACTGGCATTCATGCCCATGTCATCGCCATCGTCGCGTCGGCACGCCAACAAGCGGTTGGCCTACAAGAAATCAACATCGCGCTCGGCACGCTGAACCACGGCACGCAGCAGAATGCGGCGATGGTCGAGGAGTCGACGGCTGCGAGCAACAGCCTCGCCTCGGAAGTCCACAAGTTGAACCAGCAATTGGCGCAGTTCCAAACAGATGATGGCAGCGTGCAAAGCAGGGCGCATGCGAGAGGCGGGGCATCCCGCACTGCCAGGCTGCAGCTGCTCGCGTCCTAGCGCTGCTCAAGCGGCAATAGGGCATAGACAAGGGACGGTGACACCCCCCTGTCTATGCCGGTGGCCAGCGCAAGGCTTTCCGAGCCTTTTCCGACCGGCTTCCGTCCCGCTAGGCCGCCTTGGCCAGGACCCTCTGGCCGGCGGTGTAGGACGCCTGGGCAGCAGCGACACCCGAGCCGAGCTGGATCTTGGCGCCGCAGTCGACCAGCGCCATCTCGGCGACCGAGATCGCGCCGAGGAGCATCAACTCGCTCGTCGCGCCGATGTGGCCGATGCGGAAAACCTTGCCGTTAAGACGCGCGAGGCCCGACCCGAACGACACGCCGTAGCGCTCGAAAGCCCGGCGCAGCACCGCGACCGCATCGACCCCGGGCGGAACCGCGATCGCCGAGACCGTGTCGGAGTACCATTTCGGCTCCTTCGCCACGAGGTCGAAGCCCCAGGCCGAGACCGCCGCGCGCACGCCGGAAGCGATGTGATGGTGGCGGGCGAAGACGTTCTCCAACCCTTCCTCGAACAAGAGATCGAGCGAGGCGCGCAGGCCCCGCAGCAGCGTAGTGGCAGGCGTATAGGGAAAGTAGCCGTCCTTGTTGGTGCGCAGCATGTCCTCGAAAGAGAAGAAGCAGCGGGGGTAGCGCGACGAACGGTGTGCCGCCATCGCCTTCTCGCTGACGCAGATGATGGCAAGGCCCGTCGGCAGCATGAAGCCCTTCTGGCTGCCGGTCACGATGCCGTCGACCCCCCATTCGTCCATGCGGAAATCGATCGAGGCGACCGAGGATACGCCGTCGATGTAGAGGAGCGCCGGGTGGTTCGAGGCGTCCAGCGCCTTACGCATGCCGGCGACATCGGAAGTCACGCCGGTCGCGGTCTCGTTGTGTGTGCCGAGCACGGCCTTGATCCGGTGCTCGCGGTCGGCGGCGAGGATATCGGCAAACTTCTCCAGCGGCACGCCTTCGCCCCAGTCGGCCTCGACCACCTCGGTCTCGAAGCCGAGGCGCTGGCACATGTCCGCCCAGAGCGAGGAGAACTGGCCGAAGGTCGACACCAGCACCTTGTCGCCGGGGTTCAGGGTGTTGGTGAGGACCGCTTCCCACCCACCGGTCCCGGAAGCGGGATAGATGAAGGGCTGCCCGGTCTGCGTCTTGAACACCTTCTTCAGGTCGGCGAACAGCGGCAGCGTAAGCTTCGGGAAGTCCGGCGAGCGCATGTCCTCCTGCGGCAGGTTCATGGCGCGCCGAACGACGTCCGGCACATTGGTCGGGCCTGGAATGAACAGTCCGGAATGATAGTGCATCGTGATCCTCAAGCCGTCACGGCGATCGAAGCGTCGCCCTTGGTGGTTCTTGAAGTCATCGCGACCCGCCGGATTGCCGACCCTTTGAAGGGTCCGCCCTGCGTCGGTGCCCAGCGTCACGAAGTTCTCCCGCCCAAAACACTGCCGAAGCAAGCAGGCCTTGAACAGTGAGTTTTTTCAGGGCGACGCCACAGTAATTCTTAGGGGTGATGGTTTAGCCGAGAGCACGGTCAGACAGTGATCCCAAATTGGAGCGACCGGCATGAGTTGGCGCCGGATGCCCTTCAGCCATTTCTACGGTGGTAGCCGAGGTACCAGGTGACGAAGCGGTCGATGCCCTCCTGGACCGAGGTGCGCGGCCAGGTGCCGATGGCGGCCTCCAGCGCCGAGACGTCGGCGAAGGTGTCGGGGACGTCGCCCGGCTGGAGCGGCAGGAGGTTGCGCCGGGCGGTGCGGCCGAGGGCTTTTTCCAGCGCTTCGATGTAGGCGCCAAGCTCCACCGGGGCGGAGTTGCCGATGTTGAGGACGCGAAAGGGCGCGCTGCTGGTCGAGGGATCGGGGCGGGCTGGATCGAAGCTGGGATCGGGCGCGGCCGGCTGGTCGCTGACCCGCAGCACGCCCTCGACGATGTCGTCGACATAGGTGAAGTCGCGGATGTGGCGGCCGTGGTTGAACACGTCGATCCGCTGGTCGGCGAGGATCGCCTTGGTGAACTTGAACAGCGCCATGTCCGGCCTGCCCCAGGGCCCGTAGACCGTGAAGAAGCGCAGGCCCGTCGTCGGCAGCCGGAAGAGGTGGCTGTAGCTGTGCGCCATCAGCTCGTTCGCGCGCTTGGTGGCGGCGTAGAACTGGATCGGATGGTCGGCGGCCTCGCTCTCGCGGAACGGCATGGCGGTGTTGGCTCCGTACACGCTGGAACTGCTGGCATAGGTGAAATGCCCGACCTCGTTCCAGCGGCAGGCTTCCAGCAGCGCCGTAAAGGCGAGGAGATTGCTCTCGACATAGGAGTAGGGATCGATCAGCGAATGGCGCACGCCCGCCTGCGCGGCGAGGTGGATGACGCGCTCGAATCGCTCGCCGGCGAAGAGGTCCTCGACCAGCTTTCGGTCGGCGAGATTGCCGCGCATGAAACGGTAGGGCGTGCCGGTTGCCGCCGCGGTTTCCTCGAGGAGGGTCAGCCGCGCCTCCTTCAGGCCCGGGTCGTAATAGGCATTCACCAGGTCGACGCCGACCACTTCGTCGCCGCGTTCGAGAAGGCGCTTGGCGGTGTGGAAGCCGATAAAGCCGGCATTGCCAGTGACGAGGGTCTTCATGCCGCGGATTCCCGGTGCGTCTCGATCATAGCCTGCCGTCGGCCTCGCCTTGCGGCAGGATCGCCTTGACGTCGAAGAGGACGCCCTCCGGCCCCTTCAGCAGCTGCCGCAGGCCCGCGCCGCCGAGGGCGCGGAACGCGTCGTGCGCGACGGCGACGATCACCGCGTCATAGCCGCCGTCGGCCGGCAAAGCGGGGAGAGCGGCGATGCCGTAACGGTGCAGCGCCTCCTCGGCCTCGATCAGCGGGTCGTGCACGTCGACGGTGCAGCGGAAGGCCTCGAGCGCCGCGACGATGTCGACGACGCGGGAATTGCGGATGTCGCGGGTGTTCTCCTTGAAGGCGAGGCCCAGCACCAGCACGCGGGCGCCCTGCAGGTCGCTGCCTTTCCGGAGCATCAGCTTGACTACGCGCTCGGCGATTTCGCCGCCGACGCCGTCGTTGATCCGTCGGCCGGCGAGGATCACCTCGGGGTAGTAGCCGACCTGCTGCGCCTTATGGGTGAGGTAATAGGGGTCGACGCCGATGCAGTGGCCGCCGACGAGGCCCGGGCGGAAGGGCAGGAAGTTCCACTTGGTGCCGGCGGCCTCCAGCACCTCGATGGTGTCGATGCCGAGCCGCTCGAAAATCAGCGACAGCTCGTTCATCAGCGCGATGTTGACGTCGCGCTGGGTGTTCTCGATCACTTTGGCGGCCTCGGCGACCTTGATGCTCGATGCCCTGTGCGTGCCGGCAGTGACGACGCTGGCATAAAGGTGGTCGATGGCGTCGGCAGAGTCCGGGGTCGAGCCGCTCGTCACCTTCACGATGTCGGCAAGCCCGTGCAGCTTGTCGCCGGGGTTGATCCGCTCGGGACTGTAGCCGCAGAAGAATCCCTCGTTGAAGACGAGGCCGGAGGCCGCCTCCAGCAAGGGCACGCAGACTTCCTCGGTGCAGCCGGGGAAAACGGTACTCTCGAACACCACCACCGCCCCCGGCTTCATGGCGGCCCCGACGAGAGCGCAGGCGGCGTTGAGCGGTCGTAGATCCGGGCGGCGGGCATCGTCGACCGGCGTCGGCACCGAGACGATGTAGACGTCGTAGCCCGTGAGGTCGGCGGGATCGGCGGAGAAGGCGAGGCTGCCGGCGGCGGCAATGGCGGCCGGCGTCATCTCGCCGGATATGTCGTGCCCCCGGCGCAAGGCCTCGATCCGCCTGACGTCGAGGTCGTAGCCGGTGACGGCATGGCCTCGGGCGGCGAAGGCGACGGCGAGCGGCAAGCCGACATAGCCGAGGCCGATGACGGCGATGCGGGAGGTGGAGAGATCCAAGTCGGTCGGTCCAGTGCGCAGGAAAAGGCCGCCATGGGGGGAGGCGGGGTCGGGCAATCCCTCGGCAGAACCGGGCGCCTTGTCAATGCAGCGGGGCTGGGAGAGGCTTACACGAAGGCTTGCAATGGACGCGTGGCGGGCCTGCACGAACGCATGGAGTCGGGAGGTCTTGCCGGTCTGCGACAGCAATGCGTGGCCGCTGGCGCCCCCGACGGAGAGCCGTCCGGTCCATCGGCCCGCTCACGCCCCGCGACCGCCGCGCCACAATATGTGACGGGTTGGCCACTGCTGACAGGCTTGCTAAACCGGCCAAACAGTTTAGCCCGTCCGCATCCGGACGGTCACGCGCGGCGCAAGCCGGCGCTCCGCCTGCCGGTCGCAGCATGCCTTTTCGGGGATGGTGCCGACCTCCGCCGCTGCGGTCGAAACCGCCGGCGCTCTCATCGGAACAGGGTTCGCAGCATGGACAAACCGATCGCCTTCATCGACCTCGGCGCGCAGCGCGACCGCCTTCGCGACAAGATCGACCGCGCCATCGCGACGGTGCTCGACCACGGCGCCTTCATCATGGGACCGGAGATCGCGGCGCTGGAAAGCCAGCTGTCGGCCTTCACCGGCGCGAAGCACACGCTCTCCTGCGCCTCCGGCACCGATGCCCTGGCTCTGCCGCTGATGGCCTGGGGCATCCGGCCGGGCGACGCGGTGTTCTGCCCGAGCTTCACCTTTGCCGCGACGGCTGAGGTCGTCGCATGGCTTGGCGCGACGCCGGTGTTCGTCGACGTCGATCCCGCGACCTTCAACATGGACCCGGCGAACCTGCGCGCGGCCATCGAGGAGACGCTGAAGGCCGGCAAGCTGACGCCGAAAGTGGTGATTACCGTCGACCTCTTCGGCCAGCCGGCCGACTACCCCGCGATCAAGGCGATCACCGACGAGTTCGGCCTCAAGATGATCTCCGACGCCGCGCAAGGGTTCGGCGGCACCTGGGGCGAGCGCTACAGCAATGTCTGGGCGGACGTCGTGGCGACGAGCTTCTTCCCGGCCAAGCCACTTGGCTGCTACGGTGACGGCGGCGCGATCCAGACCGATGATGCCGAGCTGCACGCCGTGATGGATTCGCTGCGGATCCACGGCAAGGGCGAGGACCGCTATGACAACGTGCGCATCGGCATGAACGCCCGCATGGACACGATGCAGGCGGCGATCCTGATCGAGAAGCTCGCGATCTTCCCCGGCGAGATCGAGGACCGCAATCGCATTGCCGCGCGCTACGTCGAAGGGCTTGCCGGCGTTGCGACCCCGCAGGCGGTGGCGGAGGGCGCCCTGTCGACCTGGGCGCAGTACACCATCCGCGTCCCGGCCGCGCAGCGCGACGCCTTGGCTGCGGCCCTCAAGGCGGCCGGCGTTCCGACGGCGATCTACTATCCCAAGCCGCTGCACCGGCAGACCGCCTACAAGCACTTCCCGGTCGCCGGCAACGGCCTGCCGGTCTCCGACGCGCTGGCGGCCGAGGTGATCAGCCTGCCGATGCACCCCTATCTCGACGAGCCGACGCAGGACCGGATCATCGCGGCGGTTAAGACGGCGCTCGGCGGTCTCTGAGGCGGTTGCAGCTGCGAGCCCGGTGCCGCTGTCGGTGCCGGGCGTTCGAGGTTTCAGACAGGAAGGATTCGCCGTGACATCCACCATCAGGATCGGCGTCGTCGGTTGCGGCTCGATGGGCGCCAACCATGCGCGGATCGCCGCCGACCTGCCCGGCGCGACCCTTGTCGGCGTCGTCGACACCGACGCTGCGCGCCGGGAGACGATCGCCGCCGGCACCCGGTCGGCCGCCTTCGCGACGGTCGCCGAGCTTCTGTCCGCCGGCATCGATGCCGCGGTCGTCGCGACGCCGACGGTCTACCACCATTCTGTGGCGACCGAACTGCTCGAGGCCGGCATTCACCTCCTGGTCGAGAAGCCGATCGCTGCGACGGTCGAGGAGTCGCGGGAGCTGATCGCGCTCGCCGACCGGATGGACCGCCGCCTGACGGTCGGCTTCGTCGAGCGCTTCAACCCGGCGCTTCTGGCATTGCGGGCCGCGGTGAAGCCCGAGGACGTCCGCTCCATCGCCATCACCCGCGCCGGCCCGTTTCCGGCGCGCATCGGCGATGTCGGCATCGTGCTGGATCTCGGCGTGCACGACATCGACCTGATCCGCTGGATCGCCGGCTCGGAGATCACAACGCAGCGCGCGCTGACCTCGTCGACCCATGGCGCGCACGAGGACACGGCGTTCTTGCAGTTCGAGACCGAGACCGGCGTTGTCGCCAGCCTCAACAGCAACTGGCTGACGCCGTATCGCTATCGGCGGATGGAGGTCGCAGCCCGCGACCGGTTCCTCGTCTGTGACATGCTGCTGCGCACGGTCACCGAATATTCCGACTACGGCAAGGACGGCAGCAGCCGCCAGCGCAACCTCTTCGTCGGCATGACCGAGCCGCTGAAGGCCGAGCACCTCGCCTTTCTGGCGGCGATCCGCGGCGAGGCGCCGGTGGCGGTTTCGGGCACCGACGGGCTGCGCGCCCTCGAGATCGCCCTGGCTTGCCTCGCGGGCGTTTAAGACGGCAAGTTTCAAGCTGAGCCGGCAACGTTACAGCGCCGTGCCATCAGCGTCCGAGGGTCGTCATCCCCGCGCGGCGCGCGGGGATGACGACGGTAAGGTTTGCGCGTTGCCTTACCGACCGACGCCGACATAGGTGAAGCCGCGCGCGATCATGTCCTCGCGCGGATAGACATTGCGAAGGTCGACGATGATCGGCGCCGTCAGGCACTGCTTCACGCGGTCCATGTCGAGGGCGCGAAAAATGTCCCATTCCGTGACCAGCACCATGGCGTCGGCGCCATCGAGACAGGCATAGGCATCCTCGGCATAGTCGACGTCGTCGATCACGGCGCGGGCGTTCGCCATGCCCTCGGGGTCGTAGACCCGGACTTTGGCGCCGCCGTCCTGCAGGCTGCGGATGATCGAGATCGACGGGGCGTCGCGCATGTCGTCGGTGTTCGGCTTGAAGGTGAGGCCAAGGACGGCGATCCTTTTGCCGCGCACGCTGCCATCGCAGGCCTCGACCACCTTGCGGGCCATCGCCCGCTTGCGCGTGTCGTTGACGGCGGCGACCGTCTCGACGATCCGCATGGGCGAGCCGAAGTCCTGGGCGGTCTTGACCAGCGCCAGCGTGTCCTTCGGGAAGCACGAGCCGCCATAGCCGGGCCCGGCATGCAAGAACTTGCCGCCGATGCGCCGGTCGAGGCCGATGCCGCGGGCGACATCCTGGACGTTGGCGCCGGCCTTTTCGCAGAGATCCGCCATCTCATTGATGAAGGTGATCTTGGTAGCGAGGAAGGCGTTGGCGGCGTATTTCGTCAGCTCCGAGGTCCGCCGGTCGGTGAACATCACCGGCGCCTGGTTCAGCGACAGCGGCCGGTAGAGTTTCGCCATCACGCTCTGGGCCTTGGGGTCCGTGGTGCCGACGACGATCCGGTCGGGACGTTTGAAGTCCTCGATCGCCGCGCCCTCGCGCAGGAATTCCGGGTTGGAGACGACGGCGAAGAGGTCGGCCGGCACCGTCTCGCCGATGATCCGCGCCACCTCGTCGCCGGTGCCGACCGGCACCGTCGACTTGATGACGATCACCTTATAGCTGTCGATCTCGGCGGCGATCTCGGCGGCGGCGGCATAGACGTAGGCAAGGTCCGCATGGCCGTCGCCGCGCCGCGACGGGGTGCCGACGGCGACGAAGACGATGTCGGCCTCGCGCACGGCGCTCGCGATCTCCACCGAGAAGGCGAGGCGGCCGGCGCTGGCATTGCGGGCGACGAGGTCGGCGAGGCCCGGCTCAAAGATCGGGATGCGCCCTTCCTTAAGGGCGTCGATCTTGCCGGCATCCTTGTCGACGCAAATGACGCTGAATCCGAAATCGGAGAAGCAGGCCCCGGTCACCAGGCCGACATAGCCGGCCCCGATCATCACGATCTTCATCTTATGCCATTCGTCTGGGTCCCCGCTGGCTGCCGGGACGTGTGGGTGAGGGGGACTTGTAGGCAAGCGGCAAGGCGCCCGCAACCGCCAGCCCGGCTGTCGCGCCGCGGGCGCCATGGGGCAGTGCCTCCGCCTGAGAGCGGACGCCGCCCTGGCCATCCCGCAGGGATAAGCCAAAGAAACAACCGCAGGCTTAACCAGTTTGGCTGATCTCTTGATGCGCTGCTTGTGACGCCTGCATCAGTTCGTTAAATGTTCCTGAAGACAGCCCGCTTTCAACGCTATTTCTCGGTGGCTGCCGGTGGTACTTACATGACCCGCAAAGTTCTTGGTGTCGGCTTATTCTGTGTCCTTCTGCTGGCAGCGATCATTGCCGGCTATTGGGACATGCTCAACACCGAGAAACTGACACTGGTTCGTGACAGGGTCACGAACGCCGTCGGCGAGATCGGGGATGTTGTCCGCAGCGACCCAGACCCATCGGAGAAGCCCGCGTTGACGCCTGACGTCCCGTCCTCGGACACGGCGTCCGCGGCGAAGGCGCCGAGGGTGGATGGCGATGCGGCCTCCGATGCGTCGACGCCCGCCGCGGCTCCCGCCGCAGACACTGCAGCGGCCTCGCCGTCCGAGGTGGCCCAGCAGGCTGCGCCCGGCGGCGACACACCCAGCTTCGACGTCCTCCGCGTCGAGCCCGATGGCTCGACCGTCCTTGCCGGCAAGGCGCCCGCCGGCGCGGTCATTTCGCTGCGCGACGGCGCGACCGTCATCGGCACGGAGGTCGCGGACGCGGCCGGCACCTTCGTCGTCATTCTGGAAAAGCCGCTTGGCGTTGGTGACCATCAGATCCAGATCGAGGCGAAGACCGCCGACGGCCGGGTGGTGACCTCGGCTGAAACGGCGATCGTCAGCATTCCCGAAAAGGGCCGCGAGAGCGAACTTCTCGCGATGGTCGAGGCCCCCGACAAGCCGTCGCGGCTGATCAGCCTGCCGTCCGCACCGGGCGCGGCAGCGCCGGCCGGCACTCCCTCCGCTCCGGCCGAAACGCCTGCCCAGGCAGCGGCGCCAGCCACCGCACCGAACGCGGCGGCGGGTACCGCGCCGGCTGCCGTGCCGGACGCTTCGGTGCAGGCTGCTGGCGCTGCGACGGCGCCGTCGCTGGCCGTGGACGCCATCGAGATCGAGGGCGACGCCGTCTTCGTAGCCGGCCGGTCCGTCGGCAGCGCCTCGGTCCGAGTCTATGTCGATAACGGTTTCCTGTCGCAGGCCGACAGGCTGGCGGATGACCGCTTTCTGATGACGGCGAAGGCGAAGCTTGCCACCGGAGATCATACGGTGCGAGCCGATGCGCTCGACCGGTCCGGGACCGTGATCGCCCGCGTCGAGGTGCCGTTCTTCAAGCCGGAAGGCCGGACGATGTCGGCCGTTTCGCCGACGGCGGAGACGGCAGGGACTGCCGCGCCGGCGCCCGCCTCGGCGACGCCAGGCTCTGCGACCCCATCCTCCTCGATGACGGCATCGGACAGCGACAAGGTGGGGCGTCTCGGCAGCGCACCGTCCGCCGAGGCCAACAGCATTGCGCCAGCCGGCACGTCGACCTCCCCGTCGTCCACGCAGCCGTCAGCCATTGCGCCGACGGCGACGACGTCCGGTCAGACGGGCATGGCGTCCGCGCTACCGGAAGCCGTTGTTCCCGCCGCCTCGCTCGACGCGGGCCAGTCCGCGGTGGCCGTGACACGTCAGCCGGCGCTGGAGGGCGTCAATTCCCGGGTCATCATCCGCCGCGGCGACTCGCTCTGGCGCATCTCGCGCGACACCTACGGCCGCGGCGCGCGCTATACCGTGATCTATCTCGCCAATGGCGACCAGATCCGCGATCCCGACAGGATCTATCCTGGTCAGGTGTTCCGGATGCCGAAGGATGAGACCACGGCGCAATAGCGGTTCTGTCGCAGGTTCTTCGCTTTCCCGATCCGCTATTACCGATTAGAACGCCTCCAATCGCCTGCGCCTTTCGGCGTGGCCGCCGAATGGATCGAGCTTTTCTTGGCAGACGCACCCAACAGGACGGTCGACAGTTCCGCGACCTTCTCGACGCTCCGTAACCTCTGGCCCTACATGTGGCCGGAGGGGCGGCCCGACCTGCGCGCACGGGTCGTCTGGGCCAGCTTCTACCTCATCATCGCCAAGCTGATGACGGTCGGGGTGCCGTACTTCTACAAATGGGCGACCGATGCGCTGAACGGCACCGACAGCGCCAAGGAATGGCTGCCGCTGATCCTGACCGGCGCCGTCACGCTGGTCGTCGCCTACAACGTCGCGCGCATCCTCGTCGTCGCGCTGAACCAGTTGCGCGACGCGCTGTTTGCCCGCGTCGGCCAGCACGCCGTGCGCCAGCTCGCCTTCCGCACCTTCACCCATATGCACCGGCTGTCGCTGCGCTTCCACCTAGAGCGGCGTACGGGCGGCCTGTCGCGCATCATCGAGCGCGGCACCAAGGGCATCGAGACGATCGTCCGCTTCACGATCCTCAACACCGTGCCGACGATCTTCGAGTTCGCGCTGACCGCGGCGATCTTCGGCTTTTCCTACGGCGTCTCCTACCTCATCGTCATCGCGGTGACAGTCTGGCTCTATTCCTGGTTCACCATCAAGGCGAGCGACTGGCGGATCACCATCCGCAAGGAGATGAACGACAGCGACAACGAGGCGAACACCAAGGCGATCGACTCGCTTCTGAACTTCGAAACGGTGAAATACTTCGGCAACGAGGGCATGGAGGCCGAGCGCTTCGACCGCTCGATGGCGCGCTACGAGAAGGCGGCGACGGAGACCTGGACCTCGCTTGGCTGGCTGAACTTCGGCCAGGGCGTGATTTTCGCGGTCGGCATGGGCATCGCCATGGTCATGTCGGCGATGGAGGTGCAGGCGGGCACGCAGACGATTGGCGACTTTGTCTTCATCAACGCGCTCCTCATGCAGCTGTCGATCCCGCTGAACTTCATCGGCTTCGTCTACCGCGAAATCCGCCAGGGCCTCACCGACATCGAGCAGATGTTCGGCCTGTTGGACGTCGAGGCCGAAGTGCTCGACGCGCCCGACGCCGTCGCCTTGCAGGTGCCGAAAGGCGCGATCCGCTTCGACGACGTGCACTTCCACTACGAGCCGGCGCGGGCGATCCTCAAAGGCGTCTCCTTCGAGGTGCCGCCCGGCAGGTCGGTGGCGATCGTCGGACCGTCCGGTGCCGGAAAGTCGACGATCTCGCGCCTCTTGTTCCGCTTCTACGACGTCGCATCGGGCACGATCAGCATCGACGGACAGGACATCTCGAAGGTGACGCAGGCGAGCCTGCGCGCGGCGATCGGCATCGTTCCGCAGGACACCGTGCTGTTCAACGACACCATCGCCTACAACATCCGCTACGGCCGGATCGAGGCGAGCGATGCGGAGCTGAAGCAGGCGGCCGACCGGGCGCAGATCTCTCACTTCATCGAGATCCTGCCGGAAGGTTTCGAGACGATGGTCGGCGAGCGCGGGCTGAAGCTCTCGGGCGGCGAGAAGCAGCGTGTGGCGATCGCGAGGACGCTCCTGAAGGCGCCGCCGATCCTCATCCTCGACGAGGCGACCTCGGCGCTCGATACCCATACCGAGCAGGAGATCCAGTCCGCGCTCGACCTCGTCTCCGCCGAGCGGACGACGCTGACCATCGCCCACCGCCTCTCGACCATCGTCAATGCCGACGAGATCATCGTGCTGCGGGCCGGCGAGATCGTCGAGCGGGGCACGCACCGCGTGCTGCTCGACGCCGACGGGCTCTATGCCGAGATGTGGCGGATGCAGCGCGAGGCGACCGAGGCGGAGGAAGCGCTGCGCCGGGCGCGGGCCGCCGACGCGCTGGGCATCATCGACCGCAAGCCACCGATCCGGCCGGCGTGACGCGTACCGGGAGCCTTGCGGCTTCCGGCAGCGTTGCAGAGACGACCGCAGGCCGGTTTGACCTTGCCCGAACCGCGGGCTAGGCATGGCCCGCTCTTCAAACCAGGTGCCCGACTTCATGGACATGATCGCCTCGATCAGAAACGCTTTCGTCCCGATCCACAAGGCGGGATACCCGTTCATCGCGGCCTTCTTCGTGGCGTCGGTGATCCTCGGCTTCCTCTGGATGCCGCTGTTCTGGATCGGCCTCGTGCTGACGCTCTGGTGCGCCTACTTCTTCCGCGATCCGGAGCGCGTGACCCCGCTCGCAGATCACATTGCCGTCAGCCCTGCGGACGGACGGGTCTCGCTGGTCGGCCACATCGTGCCGCCGCCGGAACTCGAGCTCGGCACCGAGCCGATGCTGCGGATCTCGGTGTTCATGAACGTCTTCGACTGCCACGTGAACCGGGCGCCGATGCGCGGTCGCATCGCCCGCATCGCCTATCGCGAGGGCGAATTCCGCAATGCCGAACTCGACAAGGCGAGCGACGTCAACGAGCGCAACTCGCTGGTGATCGAGGGGCCGCAAGGCGAATACGGCGTCGTTCAGATCGCCGGCCTCGTGGCCCGGCGGATCATCTGCTGGAGCGGCACCGGTGACAGGCTGGAGGCTGGCGAGCGTTTTGGCCTGATCCGCTTCGGCTCGCGTCTCGACATCTACCTGCCGGACGGCGCGCGGGCCCGTGTGTCCGAAGGCCAGACTGCGATCGCCGGCGAGACCGTGATCGCCGAGTTCGGCGTCGGTCTCGAGACGTATTCGGCGAGGCGCGACTGATGGCGGACACCCCGATCGAGCCCTTCGACCCGGAGACGGGGGAGCCCGACGGGGGCGATGCCCCCGTTGCGCGGCGTGGCATTCCTTTCCGGCATATCGTGCCGAACCTCATCACCATCCTCGCGATCTGCGCGGGGATGACTGGCATGCGCCTTGCGTTCGAGGGCCGCTTCGAGTTCGCCGTTGGGCTGGTGATCGGCGCGGCACTGCTCGATGGCATCGACGGCCGCATCGCCCGGCTGCTGAAGGGCCAGAGCCGCTTCGGCGCCGAGATGGACTCGCTCGCCGACATCGTCAATTTCGGCGTCGTGCCGGGCATGGTGCTTTACGCTTATACGCTGCGCGATGCCGGCTCCGCCGGCTGGATTGCAGCCTTGCTATTCTCCGCGACCTGCGCGCTGCGCCTTGCCCGCTTCAACACGATGCTCGACGGGCCAAAGCGGCCGGAATGGCAGTCGGCCTTCTTCACCGGCGTTCCGGCGCCCGCCGGCGCCGGCCTTGCGTTGTTTCCGATGTATCTCAGCTTCATGGGCGTCGACTTCGGCAGGCCGGTGCTGACGGCGGGTCTCTCGGCGGCCTATCTGCTACTGGTCGGCTTCCTGATGGCCAGCCGTATTCCGACCTGGTCGGGCAAGACCATCGGCGTGTCGCTTCGGCGCGAGATGGTGATCCCGGTCATGCTCGGCCTCGTGCTCTATGTCGTGCTGCTCACCAGCTTCCTTTGGCACACGCTGACCGCGACGGTGATCGCCTATTTCATCGCGATGATCTTCTCCGTGCGCCAGTACCGCCGCCTCGCGCGGCAGGACGCCGAAGCAGGTATCGCCGGCGTCTGACGAACCCAAGGACTGCACCATGACCGCCAAGGAATTTAGCGTCGGCTCAATCCGGTTCAGCAATGCGCTGCCCTTCGTGCTGATCTGCGGCCCCTGCCAGATCGAGAGCCGCGAGCACGCTTTCTTCATGGCCGAGAGCCTGTCGAAGATCGCTGGGGATGCCGGTGTGCCCTTCGTCTTCAAGGCGTCCTACGACAAGGCCAACCGCACCTCGCTGAAGGGGACGCGCGGCGTCGGGATCGACGCCGGCCTGCGCATCCTCGCCGACATCCGCGACGCCTTCGGCTGCCCAGTGCTGACCGACATCCACGATATCCCGCAGGCGATTGCCGCGGGCGAGGTCGTCGACATCCTGCAGATCCCGGCCTTCCTGTCGCGCCAGACCGACCTCCTGATCGCCGCCGCCCACACCGGCAAGGCAATCAACATCAAGAAGGGGCAGTTCCTTGCGCCCTGGGACATGAAGAACGTTGCCGCCAAGGTGTCGGAGTCCGGCAATGAGCGGATCATGCTCTGCGAGCGTGGCGCCTCCTTCGGCTACAACACGCTGGTGACGGATTTCCGAGCGCTGCCGATCATGGCCGAGACCGGCTATCCCGTGGTGTTCGACGCCACCCATTCGGTGCAGCAGCCAGGTGGACAGGGCGGCTCCTCCGGCGGCGATCGGCGCTATGCGCCCGTGCTCGCTAGGGCTGCGGCGGCGGTCGGCATCGCGTCGGTCTTCGTCGAGGCCCACGATAACCCGGACGCTGCGCCGAGCGATGGTCCGAACATGCTGCCGCTGACCTGGATGCCGGGCTTCCTCGAGACGATGAAGCGCATCGACGAGATCACCAAGGACGCGGTGCCGGCGCCAGCCTATCCATAAGACGTGAAGCGGTTCGGCTGGTGTATTAGGCGGCCACGGCCAGCCGGTCGGCGATCATCCGTGCGATCGGAATGGCAGAGGTGGCGGCGGGCGACGGGGCGTTGCAGACATGCAGCGACCGCGGGCTCTGCAGCATCAGGAAGTCGTGGATGAGCTCGCCGTTGCGGTGTACGGCTTGCGCGCGGATGCCGGCGGGGTAGGGCTCGAGATCGTCCAGCCGCAGGCTCGGGCAGTATTTCTGGCATTGCGCGAGATACCGGCTGTGCCAGAGCGAATTGCTCACCTCGGCGATCCCGCTCTGCAGATTCTTCCCCAGGAGCTTCCAGAAGCCCGGAAACCGCGCCATGGCCGTGATGTCCGAGACGTCGACGGTACCCTTTGTGTAGCCCTCTCGCGAGAGCCCGAGCACGGCATTCGGTCCGACGGTTACCCGACCGTCGATCATCCGCGTCAGGTGGATGCCAAGGAAGGGCAGCGCCGGGTCTGGAACGGGATAGATCAGGTGGCTGATGATCGCCGACTTTTCCGGCGGCAGCACGAAGTATTCGCCGCGGAACGGTATAATGGCAAAGTCGATGGCAAAGCCCGCCATCGTCGCCAGTCGGTCCGATTGCAGACCACCACAGGCGACGAGTCTGTCGGCGAGGATGGCGCTCTCCGGCGTTTCGACCTCGACGCCGGTCCCGGTCTCGCGGATACCGGCGACGGGCGTCGACAGGCGGATCTCGCCGCCGCGCTCGTGAACGAGTTCGGCCATCCGACGGCAGATGGCGGAATAATCGGTGATGCCGGTGGTCGCAACCTTCAGGGCGCCGAGACCGGCGATGTTGGGCTCGGCGGCGCGAAGCTCGTCGGCCGAGAGGCGGGTGACCGCAATGCCGTTCTCCGCTGCCCGCGTCTCCAGCGCGGCCATGCGCTTCACCTCGCCCGGTGTCGTCGCCACCAGCAGCTTGCCGCATTGCTCGAAGCGGATCTCATGTTCCCGGCAGAAGGCTTCGGTGGCGCTCGCGCCGGCCCGGCACAGCTCGGCCTTCAGGCTGCCCGGCGTGTAGTAGATGCCGGCATGGATGACGCCGCTGTTATGCCCCGTCTGATGACGAGCGACAGCCGCTTCCTTCTCGACCAGCACCAGTGACGCGCCGGGCCGGCGGGAAAGCAGTTCCAGCGCCGTTGCCAAGCCAACAATGCCGCCGCCGATCACGCAGTAATCATATCGCATTAAGCATCCAAGCAGCGAGTGAGCATGTGGTTCGCGACGTTGCTGGGTCTTCGGCTTTCTGCGGCACGCAATCCACCTGAGACGGTTCGAATGACTCATGTCTACTGAGCATAAGTAAAAATAGTATTCTATTTTATTGTATGCTTGGACGAAAGGTGCCCTTTATGCTGTACTGTGGTCAAATGAGAATGGTTTTTACTCATTGAACTCACAGGCGATGGTCGATGACCTTCCTCGCGCCCCTTGCGTCCGTCCCTGCCGGGGCGACCGAAGTGAAAGCGGATTGACCTCATGAGCAGCATTCGAAATGCCATCGGCGACACGCTCTTCTACAGCGGCGCGACCAAGAACCATCTGTCGGCGACGAATGCCGGTCCCACGATGCAGGGAACGGCCGTCAACGACACGTTCTGGGGCGACAGTTCGGTTCGCACTCAAATGTTGGGCGGGGCAGGCGACGACATCTATCACCTCTATTCTTCGCTCAACACGGTCTCCGAGGCGGCGGGCGGCGGGGTCGACAGTATCGAGACCTGGATGAGCTACACCTTGCCGGCCAATGTCGAGAACCTGACCGTCACCGGCGACGGCCGGTATGCCTTCGGCAATGCGCTCGACAACATCATCCAGGGTGGCGCCGGTAGCCAGACGCTCGACGGCGGCCTCGGCAACGACGTGCTGTCGGGCGGTGCCGGCAGCGACATCTTCCTCATCAACAAAGGGTTCGGCACCGACCTGATCCTCGACTTCTCGTCGGATGATGTGGTGCGGCTGGCCGGCCTCGGCTTCACCTCCTTCGACGCGGTGAAGGCGGCGATGACGGATACCGGCAGCGATCTTCACCTCGCCTTCGGCGACGGTCAGGGCTTGGTTCTGGCCAATACCGACCTTGCCGACCTCAGCGCCAGCCAGTTCGAGCTGGGGATCGACATGTCGAAACTCAGCCTCAGCTTTTCCGACGATTTCAACCAGCTCTCACTGTGGGACGGGGCGGGCGGGACATGGGAGTCGAACTACTGGTGGGGGGGCGCAAGCGGTAATTCGCTGGAGGGGAACGGCGAGCAGCAATGGTACATCGATACCGATTACGGCCCGACGAAGGGGGTGAACCCGTTCAGCGTCGCCAACGGCGTGCTGACCATTACGGCGGCTCCCGCTTCCGAAGCGACCCAGGCGGCGATCGGGGGATATGAGTTCACGTCCGGAATGCTGACCAGCTATGAAAGCTTCTCGCAGACCTATGGCTACTTCGAAATACGCGCCGACATGCCGGAGGATAAGGGCATGTGGCCGGCGTTCTGGCTCCTCCCGCAGGACGGTTCCTGGCCCCCCGAGCTCGATGTCATCGAGATGTACGGCAAGGACCCGAACTCGCTCTACATGACCGCGCATTCCAATGCCTCGGGCAAGCAGACCAGCGACCTGACCGTCGGCCATGTGATGGATACGTCGGGCTTCCACACCTATGGCGTGCTGTGGGAGGAAGACGAGATCACCTGGTATTTCGACGGCATGGCGATCGCCAATACCGAGACCCCCGCCGACATGCACGAGCCGATGTACATGCTAGTCAACCTTGCGGTCGGCGGTCTCGCCGGCGACCCGGCGGCTGACTTCGACGGCGACACCATCAAGATCGACTACATCAAGGCCTATGCCCTCGAGGACGACGGTCTGACGCTGGCGTAACGCGCAGAGAGCAAGCCGGCGCCGCCTGGGCGCGGGCCAGCGCTCAGACGATGCCGAGCGACAGCATTTCCTGCAAGGTCACGAGGCCGGCGATGTCGCCGTCCTCCCCGATGACGAAGAGCGCGGAAATCTTGTGCGCCTCGCAGGTCGCCACCGCGTCGACGGCGAGCCGGTCCGAGCCGATCTGCCGCGGGTTGGCGGTCATGATCTCGGTAGCGGTCTTGTCGAAGACGCTGCGGTCGCTCATCGCCCGGCGCAGGTCACCATCGGTGACGACGCCGACAAGGCGGCCGGCCGCGTCGCAGACGGCCGTCGCGCCGCGCCTGCCCTTGCTGATCGCCGCGATGACCTCGGGCACGACGCTGTCGAGCCCGACGCGGGGAACCGTCCTCAGCTCCGGTCGCCGGTCCAGCACTTCGTAGAGCCGCAACAGCTGGGCGCCGAGCTTGCCAGCCGGATGATACTTGGCAAAATCGTCCCGCTGAAAATTGCGGGCGCGGATCAAGGCGGCGGCAAGGGCATCGCCGATGACGAGGCTCATCGTGGTCGAGGTCATGGGCGCGAGCGCGAGCGGACAGGCCTCGCGGGCATCGGGCAGCTGCAGGATGCCGTCGGCGAACCGGCCGAGGGCCGATTGCGGCCGCGACGTCATCGCCACCAGCGTCACCCGGAAGCGGCGGCAGTACTCGACGATGACCTGCAGCTCGATGCTCTCGCCGGAATTGGAGATGGCGATGACGAGATCATCGGCGCCGACCATGCCGAGATCGCCGTGCGCAGCCTCGGCGGCGTGGACGAAGAAGGCCGGCGTGCCGGTTGAGGCGAGCGTGGCGGCGATCTTCTGCCCGACATGGCCGGACTTGCCGATGCCGGTGATGATCACCCGTCCGCGGCAGGCCTGCACCAGGTCGACGACAACCGCGAACTTCTGGTCGATCGAGTCCGACAGCGCCGAAAGCCCCGCCATCTCCGTCGCGATCGTCTCGCGGGCGATCTTGACGAAGTCGCGGTCGCCGGGAAGCGCGGGCTCGGCCGGGGAGGCCGCTGCAAGCGAGCGGTCGCTCGGCATCGCGATCATGCCGGCGCCGTATAGGCGAGGAAGCGGTTCTGGCGGACGTCGAAGAGCTGGCCGGTCTGCGTCACCTCGGGCATTGCCAGCGGCAGGATGCGGGCGGCGACGTCGGCGGCCTTGGGCAGCGTGTCGGGATCCTCGCCGGGCATCGCCAGCGCCCGCATGGCGGTGCGGGTCGCGCCGGGATTGACCGAGTTGATGCGGAGCGGAAGGTTCTCGGTCTCGTTCGCCCAGGAACGCACCATCGCCTCGGTCGCGGCCTTGGAGGCGGCGTAGAGGCCCCAGAATGCCTTGCACGAGTGCGCGGCGCCCGACGACATGACGATGGCCCGCCCGGCCTCGGCCTTGCGCAGCAGCGGGTCGATGGAGCGGATGAGGCGCCAGGTCGAGGTGACGTTGAGGGTCATCGTCTTGTCGAAAACCTTCGCCTCGATGTGGCCGATGGGCGCGAGCACGCCGAGCACCCCGGCATTGGCGACGAGCACGTCGAGCTTGCCCCAGCGCTGGTGGATCGCGGCGCCCAGCCGGTCGATTCCACCCATGTCGGTGAGGTCGAGCGGGACGAGGGTTGCGGACCCGCCGTTCCGCCGGATGACATCGTCGAGTTCCTCCAGCCCGCCGACCGTCCGCGCGACCGCCACGACATGCGCCCCCTCGGCGGCCAGCTGCTTGGCGAGATGGTAGCCGATGCCGCGTGAGGCGCCGGTGACGAGCGCCACCTTGTCCTTGAGCTTTCCGGTCATGGAAATCCTCCCGATACCCGTGGGTCAAACATCGCGGCGGCGAGGGACGTGGCACACACCCCGTTATGCGAAGGCTGGCGCCGCCGGAAACGGATTAATCTTCGCCGGCTCTCGCCCCGCCTATGTCTCTCCAATGGGCGAGGCGGGAAGGCCGGTCAAGCCTGCCTCCCTGTGCGTCCGAACCAGACACAGCGTCTGCGCATGACCGCCTAGCAAGGGCGTTCATCCGGGAAGGGCTGCCTCAGCCGTTGCCGCCGAGCAGCGAGAGCTGACGGACGTTGTCGATGCCGTCGTGATCGGTCAGCGCCGTTGGGTAGTCGCCGGTGAAGCAGGCGTCGCAGAACTGCGGCGCGCGGGCGTTGCGGGCGGGCTCGTCCACCGCGCGGTAAAGTCCGTCAATCGACAGGAAGGCGAGCGAATCGACCTTGATGAAATCGGCCATCTCCTCGACCGACATGCGCGAGGCCAAGAGCTTCGACTTCTCCGGCGTGTCGACACCGTAATAGCAGCTGGAGCGCGTCGGCGGGCTGGCGATGCGCATGTGCACCTCACTGGCACCGGCATCGCGCACCATCTGCACGATCTTCTGCGAGGTCGTGCCGCGGACGATGGAATCGTCGACGAGGATGACGCGCTTGCCCTCGATCATCGCCCGGTTGGCATTGTGCTTCAGCTTGACGCCCATGTGGCGGATGGCGTCCGTCGGCTGGATGAAGGTCCGGCCGACATAGTGGTTGCGGATGATCCCGAGCTCGAAGGGGATCCCGGTTTCCTGCGCATAGCCGATCGCCGCCGGCACGCCCGAATCCGGCACCGGCACGATCAGGTCGACCTCGGCATGGCTTTCGCGGGCGAGCTCTGCGCCGATGCGCTTGCGGATGTCGTAAACGTTGCGGCCCTCGATGTTGGAATCGGGGCGGGCGAAATAGACGTATTCGAAAATGCAGAAGCGCGGACGGCGGGCCTGGAAGGGGAAGATGCTCTCGATCCCGTCCTCGGTGATGATTACCATCTCGCCCGGCGCGATGTCGCGCACGAAGGTGGCGCCGATGATGTCGAGCGCGCAGGTCTCGGAGGCGAGGATCGGCGAGCCTTCGAGGTCGCCGAGCACCAGCGGTCGAATGCCGAGCGCATCGCGAACGCCGATCATCTTCTTCGGCGACAGGCCGACCAGCGAGAAGGCACCCTCTAGGCGCGACAGCGCATCGATCAGCTTGTCGGTGAACATCCGGGCCGCGCTGGTGGCGACGAGGTGGAGGATGGTCTCGGTGTCGGAGGTCGAGGAGAAGATCGAACCGCGGCGCTGCAGTTCGCGCTGCACGGTGACGGCATTGGTGATGTTGCCGTTGTGAGCGACGGCGAAGCCGCCGGCGGACAATTCGGCAAAGAACGGCTGGACGTTGCGCAGACCACCGCCGCCCGACGTCGAATAGCGGGTATGGCCAATGGCGCTCTTGCCGGGCAGGCGCTCCATCACCGACTGCTTGGTGAAGGTATCGCCGATGAGACCGGCATGGCGCTCGATGTGGAAGGTCGTCCCGTCATGCGAGACGATGCCCGCCGCTTCCTGTCCACGGTGCTGCAGGGCATGCAAGCCGAGCGTGACGAAGGGCGCCGCGTCCGGGCGGTTGAAGATGCCGAAGACGCCGCACTCTTCGTGCAGGCTGTCGTCGTCCGGATCGCCGAAAGGGGTCTCGTCCATCAGAATTCACCCTTGAAACCGGATCACGCCGGCCTGCCGCTGTCGCGACAGCCCTCTCGGAACCGTCGCGGTCTTCCAAGAATAAACAGAGCCGCGACCGCGAAACTCTGCCACGTCCGGCGCCAGGACACTGTCCCATGAACGCCATATAGGATGCACGCCGTGCTTTCGCGATGCAAAAACACCATTCACTGCAGAAATGCCAGAAGCCCGGGCTCGAAACGTCGAGCCCGGGCTTCTGTGTTTTCACCCGCTTAGTTGGCCGGCGCGGTGTCTGTCTGGCCCGAAGGCTCGGCGCCTTCGATCGCGCCCTCGATGCTGCTCGGCTCGGCAGGTGCCGCCTCGCCGGGCGTCGCATCGCCCGACGGCGCGACCGGCGGCTCCAGCTTGTCGCGCAGTTCCTGAGGCAGAAGCTCGGCCGGTTTCTCGGGAACGGCGGCGATGAGGCGGGCGCCGAGATCGTCGAGATAGGGCTTTGACTTGGCGTTGGTGATCCAGGTCGGCTGGGTGTCGGCCGGGCTCAACCAGTTGAAAAAGAGCATCGCGACGACAACGAGCAGCAGGCCGCGGGCCGCTCCGAAGATAAAGCCAAGCGCCCGATCGAGCGCGCCTATGCGGCTGTCGATGATAAAGTCGGCAATGCGCAAGGTGATGAAGGAAACGATGATCAGCGTGATCACGAAGATGCCAAGGGCCGCGGCAACCATCGCGATCTTTTCCGAGGTCACGTATTCCTGCACGTAGGGCGTCAGCGGCTGGTAGAAGAAGAAGGCTGCAGCCGCGGCCGCGAGCCACGAGACGACCGACAGCACCTCGCGCGAAAATCCCCGCACCATGGCGAGCAGCGCCGAGATGAGCATGATCCCGACCAGGATCGCGTCGAGCATCGTGATAGTCATGGCGATTTAACCCTGTCGTCCCTTCCGGAGGTGTTTCCAGACTTCCATCCTTCGACGGAGAATCTGTGGCGCCTTCCGGGTCAATTCGCTGCTATCGCGCATCGCATCCGATTCGGCAAACGCCGCCCCGGTCATCCTTCATCGCTCTCCGCCAGCGCGCCCCCGGCAACCCGGGCGACGAGATGCGGCAGGGACTCGATGTCGTGTGTCGCCACATCCCGGCCTTTCGGCAGATCGGCGCTAAGAGAGGGCAGGACCGCCTGGCTGAAACCAAGCTTTTCCGCCTCCTTCAGCCGTTGCGCGGAGTGTGCGACCGGCCGCACAGCTCCCGACAGGCTGATCTCGCCGAAATAGACGCAATCGGCGGGCAGGGCAAGTCCGGACAGGGAGGAGACGAGGGCCGCCGCGACCGCAAGATCGGCCGCCGGCTCACTGATTCGAAAGCCGCCGGCGACGTTGAGGTAGACGTCGTGCTGGCCGAGACGGACGCCGCAATGCGCCTCGAGCACCGCCAGCACCATCGCGAGCCGCGGCTGGTCCCAGCCGACCACGGCCCGGCGCGGCGTGCCGAGGGCGGAGGGGGCGACCAGCGCCTGGATCTCGACCAGCACCGGACGCGTACCTTCGATGCCGGCAAAGACCGCGGCACCCGGCGCCTTGGCGTTTCGTTCGCCGAGAAACAGCTCGGACGGGTTCTGCACCTCGCGCAGGCCGATGTCCGACATCTCGAAGACGCCGATCTCGTCGGTCGGTCCGAAGCGGTTCTTGACCGTGCGCAGGATGCGGAAGTGGTGTCCGCCTTCGCCCTCGAAGTAGAGCACGGCGTCGACCATGTGCTCGACGACGCGCGGCCCGGCGATCTGGCCGTCCTTGGTGACGTGGCCGACGAGGATCACCGCCGCGCCGCTTGATTTCGCGTATTTCACCAGCGCCTGCACGCCGGTGCGGACCTGCGTCACCGTGCCGGGCGCTGATTCCGCCATGTCGGACCAGAGCGTCTGGATGGAATCGATGATCACGAGGTCCGGCCGCTTGTCGTCGGCGAGCGTCGCGAGGATGTCTTCGACATTGGTCTCGGCCATCAGCAGCACGTCGGTGTCGGCCGCCTTGAGGCGCTGGGCCCGCAGGCGGACTTGCGCGACGGCCTCCTCGCCGGAGACGTAGACGACGCGGTGTCCACCGCGGGCAAGGCCCGCCGCGGCTTGCATCAGGAGGGTCGACTTGCCGATGCCGGGATCGCCGCCGATGAGGATCGCCGAGCCGCGCACGATGCCGCCGCCGCAGGCCCGGTCGAACTCGTCGATGCCGGTGGAGATGCGCGGCGCTTCCTCCATTTCGCCCGAGAGCGGGAGGAGGGCGGCGACGCGCCCGCGCCGGGCGCCACCGCGGGCAGGACCGCCGCCGATGCCGCCGGCGACATTCTCCTCGACGATGGTGTTCCACTCGCCGCAGGCCTCGCACTTGCCTTGCCAGCGCGTGGTGACGCTGCCGCAGTTCTGGCAGATGAAGGAGAGTTTCGGCTTGGCCATGCGGACTTCCGGTGGAGGGATTTACCGCACTATGCGACGAGAACAAACCGGAAACAAGATGTTTCCGGCATGTGCACGGGGAGGGTTCCGCTACTCGAAGCGTTCCGGCAGATAGCTCTCGTCGGCGAGATCAGTGAAGCGGGTGAACTCGGCCTGGAAGGCGAGGGGGACGGTGCCGGTCGGGCCGTGGCGCTGCTTGGCGATGATCACCTCGGCCTTGCCGCTGGCTTCGCGCATCTCGGCCTCCCAGGTCATGTACTCCGGGGTGCCCATCTTCGGCTCCTTGTTCGAGAGGTAGTATTCCTCCCGGTACACGAACATCACGACGTCGGCGTCCTGCTCGATCGAGCCGGACTCGCGGAGATCGGAGAGCTGCGGATGCTTGTCCTCGCGGTTTTCGACCTGACGCGAGAGCTGCGACAGGCCGATGATCGGCACGTTCAGCTCCTTGGCCAATGCCTTCAGGCCGGTGGTGATCTCGGTCATTTCCTGCACGCGGTTCTGCGAGTTCTTCGACGAGCCCTGCATCAGCTGGAGGTAGTCGATGACCATGACGTCGAGGCCGCGCTGGCGCTTCAACCGCCGCGCCCGGGCCGCGAGCTGGGCGATCGAGATGCCGCCGGTCTGGTCGATGTAGAGCGGCAGGCGCTGCATCGTCTCCGAGCAGGCCATCAGCTTGCCGAGCTCGGTCTCGTTGATCATGCCGCGGCGGATCTTCGAGGATGAGATCTCGGTCTGCTCGGAGATGATACGCGTCGCCAGCTGCTCGGCCGACATTTCGAGGCTGAAGAAGCCGACGACGCCGCCATTCTTGGCCGCGAACGTCCCGTCCGACTGATCCGCCGGCTCGAAGGCGGCCGCGATGTTGAAGGCGATGTTGGTGGCGAGCGACGTCTTGCCCATCGCCGGGCGACCGGCGAGGACGATAAGATCGGAGCGCTGCAGTCCGCCGAGCCGCCGGTCGAGGGCGATGATGCCGGTGGAGACGCCCGATAGGCCGCCATCGCGGTCCTTGGCGGCGGAGGCCATCTCGACGGCGAGCGTCACGGCGTCGGTGAAGGACTGGAAGCCGCCGTCGTAGCGGCCGGTCTCGGCGAGCTCGAACAGCCGCCGCTCGGCGTCCTCGATCTGCGCCTTCGGCTCCATGTCGAGCGGCGCGTCGAAGGCGATGTTGACCATGTCCTCGCCGATGCGGATGAGGTTGCGCCGGAGCGCCAGGTCGTAGATCGCCCGGCCGTAATCGGCGGCGTTGATGATCGTCGTCGCCTCGGCCGCGAGGCGGGCGAGGTACTGGGCGACGGTGATGTCGCCGACCTTGTCGTTTGCCGGCAGGAAGGTCTTGATCGTCACCGGATTGGCGATCTTGCCCATCCGGATCATCTCGGACGTCTTGGTGAAGATTTCGCGGTGCAGCGGCTCGAAGAAATGGTCGGGCTTCAGGAAGTCGTGCACGACGTAGTAGGCGTCGTTGTTGACGAGGATGGCGCCGAGCAAGGCCTGTTCGGCCTCGATGTTGTTCGGGGCCTCGCGGTAGAGGGCTGCCTCTTCTTCGTATTTGCGCGCCGCCTCGGCCATGTCCGTCATCCCTCGCCGGTCGGTGAAGAGACGCTTTTACCTATGGTTGGCCGCCGATGTCACGGCCGAATGCGCCGCGCCGGAACACATCCAAGCTGTGCACAGGCGGGGTGGTGCGGCTGTGGAGAAGCTGTGAAAAGGCTTGACCCCATCCCCGCAGGGAACGGCGCCATTGCCGACACCTGGGCTGGCGGCAGCCTAAACGAAAAAGGCCCCGGACGGATGTCCGGGGCCTTTTCGATTGTTCGGGAAGCGCCGGCTTAGACGGCTTCGTCTTCGGTGGTCTCGTCGGTGGCCTCGGCCTCCTCGTCGAGCTCCTCCTCGTCGTCGAGGCCGTAGATGGCGTCGGCGGTGGTGAGGTTCTCGCCCTTCGACTGGCGCTCGCCCTCTTCATGCGAACGGGCGATGTTGATCTCGACGGCGACTTCGACGTCGGCGTGCAGCTGGATCATCACCTTGTGCAGGCCGATGACCTTGATCGGCGTGTTGAGGAGGATCTGGTTGCGGCCGACGCGGAAGCCGGCTTCCTTCAGCATGTCCGAGACGTCGCGGGCCGAGACCGAGCCGTACATCTGGCCGGTTTCGCCAGCCGAGCGGATGGTGAGGAAGCTCTTGCCCTCGAGCGTGCCGGCGATGTCGCCCGCTTCGCGCTTGCGCTCTTCGTTGCGGGCGATGTGCTCGCTCTTCTGCGACTCGAACTTGGCGCGGTTGGCTTCGTTGGCGCGCAGGGCCTTGCCGGTCGGCAGCAGGAAGTTGCGGGCAAAGCCGTCCTTGACGCGGACGGTGTCGCCCATCTGGCCGAGGCGGGCGATGCGCTCAAGAAGAATAACGTCCATGGAACTGTTCCTTTCGGGTGTTTTGATTGGCAGGCGATTAAGAAAGACGCCGCGGGCCAGCAGGCCTGCATGCCGTTTCGACGAGCCCCAGCACGGTCGCGACCAGCAGGGGAAACGAGAGAAGGATGATCGCCATGTAGGCGGTGAACAGCACGAAGCCGCGATTTCGACTGCCGCGGGTGCGCCGGTGAAGGCTGGCGAGCCCAACCAGCGTGAACGCGGTGCCGAAGCTGCCGGCGACGACCGCAGCCACGATCGCCACGGGCTCCGGCGCAAAGCACGCGGCCATGGCGAGCGCGAAGATGGTCATGGCCGACCGCGGCAGGCCGGCGGTACCGGGGATGTCGTCCTTCGGCCGCGGCAGGCGTCCGGAAAGACGGGTCACCGCGGCGGAAAGGTGCAGGCCGGCCACGAGCACGATCACGAGAATCGCCGGCTGCACGAACGGCATCAGCTTGATGACGAGCTGCGCGAGGACGAGCACCTGCTGCTGCATCGCCGGATCGTTCGACGCATTCATCTGCCCGCCGAGCGCATCGACGAGTTCCGGCCCGAGCGCCGTCGGATTGTAGCCGAACAGCCAGCCGATGAAGACGCAAGCGACGATCGCCGTCAGCGTCAGCGCAAACAGGATGCGGTCGAGCGGATACCAGTCGAGGCCGGGCCGGTCGTTCGCGGGGGCTGGATAGGGGCCGATAGGCGGCGCCTCGTCGGCAGGCCGGGCGAGACCCGCGAGATGGCCGAGGATCGCGGCGGGCAGCGCCATCGAGCCAAGCAGGATCAGGCCGCTGCCATAGGAGCCGGTCACGGCGGCGATGGCGCCGGCGGCGGTGATCGCGGCGAGGAAGCCGATGCGGCTGCCCCAGCCGAGGCTGGCGATGTAGATGGGAATAGGGGTCGCGAGCGACAGGACGATCGCCGTCGTCGACTGAAGAATCAGTCCGGCGAACAGCAAGGCGGCGGCAAAGCCGGCGGCCAGTCCAATGAGGATCGCGGAGGGTTTCATATCGTCGCTGTCCTGCTTGTCGCAGTTAGGGGCGGGAAAGCCGCCCCAGCTTGGCTGGCATTGATCTCACCGGTCGCCGGCGGTGAGAAGGCGGCGCGGGCCTTTCGGTCCGCGCCGCGAATCATTCACACGTCGCGCTTAGCGCAGGACGTAAGGCAGCAGGCCGAGGAAACGGGCGCGCTTGATCGCCTGGGCGAGGGCGCGCTGGTTCTTCTGCGAAACCGCGGTGATGCGGGACGGGACGATCTTTCCGCGCTCGGAAATGTAGCGCTGCAGGAGACGGACGTCCTTGTAGTCGATCTTCGGGCTATCGCTCGCCGCGAACGGATCGGACTTGCGACGGCGGTGGAAGGGCCGACGGACGGTGCTGGAAGAAGTGTCGCTCATGTCGCGTTACTCCCCTTCAGTTGGGCGTGGGCGGCGCGGACGATCGTCGTCCTCGCGGCGCGGGCGGTCGTCACGGTCACGGCGGGGACGCTCGCCACCCGGGCGGTCGTCGCGGTCGCCGCGGCGCGGACGGTCGTCACGCTTCTGCATCATAACCGACTGTGCCTCGTCATGCGCATCGACCTTGATGGTGATGTAGCGCAGGACGTCTTCGTTGATGCGCATCTGGCGCTCCATTTCCTGCACGGCAGGCGACGGGGCATCGATGTTCATCAGGGTGTAGTAGGCCTTCCGGTTCTTCTTGACCCGGTAGGTGAGGGTCTTAAGACCCCAGCTCTCGACCTTGCCGACCTTGCCGCCATTGGCTTCGATCACGCCGCGATACTGCTCGACGAGTTGATCGACCTGCTGGCCGCTAATGTCCTGGCGGGCGAGGAATACGTGCTCGTACAGAGCCATCGTTTCGCCTTTCCACAATGAGTTTTCCATGTCCTTGCCCGACATCAGCGGCTAAGCCTCTGCGACTCTCCTGGAGATCCTGGGGATCGATGGAAAGGCGTGTCTTGCGGGACGGTCGAGAGCGGGGACACGGGAAGCGGACAACCTGTCCTCATGCCGGCAAGCCAGCACCTTCCGTTCAGCCCCCGGCTTGAAACCGGGCATTGACGAGGCGGCTAGTAGCGGAATGTTGCGATAACCGCAACAGTCAGCGCATCACCTCATCGGGAAACGCCGCCGCCACAAGGGAAAGAGGATGCTGCCAAGGGTTGGAGGAGGCGGGCGCGGCGATGCGATATTCGCACGATCGACACTAATCCGGACATGGACGGGACATGTCTGAGTAGCCTGAGCCTAACCCGCTCGCCTTGACACATTGCGCCGCTTTCGCCTTCAACACCCCCGACAAACCATAACCCTTGGGAGCCACCATGACACTTGCACTGATCTTCCCGGGCCAGGGCAGCCAGACCGTCGGCATGGGGCGCGCCGTCTTCGATGCCTTTCCCGAAAGCCGCGCTGTGTTCGAGGAGGTCGACGCGGCGCTAGGGGAAAAGCTGTCGTCGGTGATCTTCGATGGCCCTGAGTCCGAGTTGACGCTGACCGCCAACGCCCAGCCGGCGCTGATGGCGGTCTCGCTCGCGGTGCTGAGGGCGATGGAATCGCGTGGCTTCGACCTCAAGGCCTCTGCCACCTTCGTCGCCGGCCATTCGCTCGGCGAGTATTCGGCGCTTGCGGCTGCCGGTGCCCTGTCGATCGGCGAGACGGCGAAGCTCCTGCGCATCCGCGGCGAGGCGATGCAGCGGGCGGTGCCGGCGGGCGAGGGCGCCATGGCGGCGATCCTCGGGCTCGACCATGCCGGCGTTGCCGAGGTCTGCGCGGCTGCCACGGCGCCGGGTGAACCGTGCGAGCTCGCCAACGACAATGGCGGCGGCCAGATTGTCATCTCCGGCGCTGCCGCGGCGGTGACGCGGGCGATGGCGTTGGCACTGGAGAAGGGTGCCAAGCGCGCCATTCCGCTGCCGGTGTCCGCTCCCTTCCACTGCAGCCTGATGCAGCCGGCCGCCGAGCGCATGCGCGAAGCGCTCGACGCCGCCGACATGCGCCGCCCGGTCGTGCCCGTCGTCGCCAACGTGCTGGCCCGGCCGGTGGACGAGCCCGCCGAGATCAAGCAACTTCTGGTCCAGCAGGTGACCGGCCAAGTGCGCTGGCGCGAGAGCGTCGAGTTCATGATCAGTGCCGGTATCGACAGCTTTCTCGAAGTCGGCAGCGGCAAGGTGCTGGCAGGGCTCGTCAAGCGTATCGACAAGACGGCGAAGACGCAGAGCCTCGGCACGCCCGCCGATATCGATGCGCTGCAGGCCTGATCATCCCTATCGATCGCCGCGCCCAAGGGCCGGCCCCGCAAACTGAGGTAGAGACCATGTTCGATCTGACCGGCCGCAAGGCCCTCGTCACCGGTGCCAGCGGCGGCATCGGCGAAGCCATTGCCCGGGTGCTGCACGGCGCCGGCGCCGTCGTCGGCCTGCACGGCACCCGCCGGGAGAAGCTCGACGAGGTCGCGGCCTCCCTCGGCGACCGCGTCCACGTCTTTCCCGCCGACCTCGGCGACCGTGACGCCCAGAAGGCGCTAGCCGAGACTGTGGATGCCGCCATGGAAGGCGTCGACATCCTCGTCAACAATGCCGGCATCACCAAGGACGGCCTGTTCGTGCGCATGTCGGACGAGGACTGGGACAGGGTGATCGAGGTCGATCTCACCGCCGCCTTCCGCCTGACCCGCGGCCTGACGCACCAGATGATGCGCCGGAGGTTCGGCCGGATCGTCAACATTACCTCGATCGTCGGCGTCACCGGTAATCCCGGCCAGGCCAATTACTGCGCGGCGAAGGCTGGCATGATCGGCTTTTCAAAGTCGCTGGCGCAGGAAATCGCCTCGCGCAACGTGACCGTCAACTGTATCGCGCCGGGCTTCATCCAGAGCGCCATGACCGACAAGCTGAACGACAAGCAGAAGGAAGGCATCCTCGGCGCCATCCCGATGAAGCGCATCGGCAATGCCGACGAGATCGCCGTGGCGGCGCTTTTTCTGGCTTCGAACGAAGCCAGCTACGTCACGGGGCAGACGATCCACGTCAACGGCGGCATGGCGATGATCTGAGTCATAAAGCCGGGCATTGCCGCGGGCGCAGGGGTTCTGCGGCTTGGCCCTTGGCAATCTCCGTGCTAAGCGCACCCGACCGCACCAGTCGAGTCCGTCGAAGGCCCGGCAGACACAAGAAGTATGATGGTGCAAAAGCTTGATTCACCGGCCTTGCGCGTCTAACGAAAACGACGAAGCAAATATCAACAGAGGAATAAATATGAGCGATACCGCTGAACGGGTGAAGAAGATCGTCGTCGAACATCTCGGCGTCGAGGCTGAAAAGGTCACCGACAATGCGAGCTTCATCGACGACCTGGGCGCGGACAGCCTCGACACCGTCGAACTCGTGATGGCCTTCGAGGAAGAATTCGGCGTCGAGATCCCGGACGATGCGGCCGAGACGATCCTGACCGTCGGCGACGCGGTCAAGTTCATCGAGAAGAATCAGTCCTGATCCCGGCGGCGGATCTCCGCCCCGGAAAATGAGTGTTGTATGAGACGAGTGGTCATCACTGGCGTCGGAATGATCAGTCCCCTGGGGACCGGCGCTGGCGTAACCTGGAAGCGTTTGCTGAACGGCGATAGCGCCGCTCGGCCGGTCGACAGTTTCGAGACATCGGATCTGCCGTGCCGAATCGCGTGTCAAATCCCCCGCGGGGATGGGACGGACGGAAGCTTCGATCCCGATCAGTGGATGGAGCCGAAGGAACAGCGCAAGGTCGACGACTTCATCATCTATGCGGTGGCCGCTGCAGCAGAAGCACTCGACGATGCCAACTGGCATCCCGAATCCTACGAAGATCAGATCGCCTCCGGCGTTCTGATCGGCTCGGGCATCGGGGGCCTCCAGGCGATCGAGCGGATGTCGCTGACCCTCGATGAGAAGGGCCCGCGCCGCGTCAGCCCGTTCTTCATTCCGGGCAGCCTGATCAACCTGGCCTCCGGCCAGGTCTCGATCCGCAACGGGCTGAAAGGCCCGAACTCCTCGATCGTCACCGCCTGCTCGACGGGCGCGCATGCCATCGGCGACGCCGGTCGGCTGATCGCGCTCGGCGATGCCGACGTCATGGTGGCCGGCGGCACCGAGTCGCCGGTCTCGCGGCTGTCGCTGGCGGGCTTTGCCGCCTGCAAGGCGCTGTCGACGAACTTCAACGATGACCCTACCCGGGCCTCGCGGCCCTATGACCGCGACCGCGACGGCTTCGTCATGGGCGAGGGTGCCGGCATCGTGGTGCTCGAAGAACTCGAGCATGCGAAAGCCCGTGGCGCGAAGATCTATGCAGAGCTCGTCGGCTACGGCATGTCGGGCGATGCCTATCACATCACCGCACCCGCACCGGACGGCGACGGTGCCTACCGCTGCATGTCCTCCGCGATGAAGCGGGCGGGGATCCAGGCGTCCGATATCGACTACATCAACGCGCACGGCACCTCGACGCCGATGGGCGACGAGATCGAGTTGCGCGCCATCGAACGTCTCCTCGGGGATGCCGCAGAGGGCGTCTTGATGTCGTCCACCAAGTCGGCGATCGGCCACCTGCTCGGGGCAGCCGGTTCGGTCGAGGCGATCTTCTGCGTGCTGGCTATTCGCGACAATGTCGCGCCGCCGACGCTGAACCTCGAGAACCCGTCGGTCGAGACGAAAATCGATCTCGTTCCGCTGGTAAAGCGCGAGAAGCAGATCGATGTGGCGCTGTCGAATTCCTTCGGTTTCGGCGGCACGAACGCCTCGCTGGTGTTCCGCCGTCTGGTCGACTGACCACCCGTCTTTCGCCACATTCGGGTGGTGCTACCATCGTTTGTCGACCGATCCTCGAAGGGTGATTTCATGACCGACGACATGCGCGGCGGCGACGACCGGAAGATCGTTCCAAGGTCGGCGTCCGAAGCTCTGCGACCCAAGGCCGCCCCGACGCCGCCGCGGCGCTCGCGCGGTGCCCGCAACCAGGTCGTCGTCTTCTTCAACCTCGTTTTCTCCGCCGCGCTGTTTGTCGCCGTGGTCGCCGTCGGCATCGTCGCCTGGGGCAAGTCGGAATTCGATGGCGCCGGTCCGCTGACGGCGCAGGCGACCTATGTGGTGCCGAGGAATTCGAGCCTTGAGAGCATCGCCAACGGCCTCGAGCGCGGCGGCATCATCACCAATGCATCGATCTTCGAGTACGGCGTGCGCCTGTCCGGCGTCGCAGGTGAACTGAAGGCCGGCGAATACGGCTTCTCACCGGCCGCCAGCATGCGCGAGATCATGGATAAGATCCGTAGCGGCGAGTCGGTGCTGCACTCCGTGACCATCCCCGAAGGCTGGACCGTCAAGCAGATCTTCGACCGGGTGGCGCAGGAAGACGTGCTGACTGGCAACATGCCGCCGATGCCGGCCGAGGGCTCGCTCCGTCCCGACACCTACCGCGTTCAGCGGGGAATGACCCGGGCCGAAGTCATCAACAAGATGCAGGCCGCGCAGACCGCCCTGGTCCAAGAAGTCTGGGACCGCCGCGACAAGGACGTCACCGAGGTCAAGGACATCAAGGAGTTCGTGACGCTCGCCTCGATCGTCGAGAAGGAAACCGGCCGCGCCGACGAGCGCTCGCGCGTCGCTTCCGTGTTCCTCAACAGGCTTCGGCTGGGCATGCGCCTCCAGTCCGATCCGACCATCATCTACGGGATCTGGGGCGGTTCCGGAAAGCCGGCGAACGAGCCGATCCGCCAGTCGCACATCAAGAGCGACACGCCCTACAACACCTATGTGATCAAGGGCCTGCCGCCAAGCCCGATCGCGAACCCCGGCCGGGCGGCGCTGGAGGCGGTGGCCAATCCCTCGTCGACGAAGGACGTCTACTTCGTGGCGGACGGCACGGGCGGCCACGTCTTCGCGTCGTCGCTCGAGGAGCACAACGCCAATGTCCGGCGGTACCGCGAGATCGAGCGGGCGCAGAACGCCGCCGCCGCCGCGGGTGACGCCAATCCCGCCGACCCGATCGTCGCGCAATAGGGCGCTGGGCGAGTGCGCATCTCTGCCGAGCCCGCCTGTAGCCATTAGATCTGAAACGACGGAGAACGGCATGCCCGTTGCCAGCATGACGGGTTTTGCCCGGACCGAGGGCGTTTTCGACGATACCGACTTCGTCTGGGAACTGCGCTCGGTCAATGGCAAGGGGCTCGAGCTTCGCCTTCGCCTGCCGCAGGCGCTCGACGGCATCGAGAGCGACATCCGCAAGGCGAGCGGCGCCCGACTGACGCGCGGCAACGTCCAGATCTCGCTGAGCCTTCGCAAGACAGACGACGCGCCGGTGTTCCGCGTCAATGAGGCAATGCTCGAGCAGGTGCTGGTGCTGACGGAACGGCTGATCGCCGGCGGACATGCCGTTACGCCGACCGCAGACGGGCTCCTGGCGATCAAGGGCATCATTGACGTCGCCGAGACCGTCGCCGATCCCGAACGCGACGCTGCCCGCCGTGCTGCCGTGCTGGAAGGCTTCACCCTTGCGCTCGACAGGCTCGTTGCCGCCCGTGAGGACGAGGGCGCCTTACTGCGGGGCCTTCTCGACCAGCGGCTCGACGAGATGCTCGTGCTCGTGGCTGTCGCCGAGCGCGACCCCGCCCGCAGCGTCGAGGCGATCCGCCGCCGGCTTGCTGGTCAGGTCGAGCTGCTGATCGGTACCGGCGCCGGGCTGGACGCCGCGCGGCTGCACCAGGAGGTGGCGATCATTGCCACCAAGGCCGATATCCGCGAGGAACTCGACCGCCTCGCCGCCCATATCGATGCCGCCCGCAGCCTGCTCGCGGCGGGTGGCCCGGTCGGTCGCCGGCTGGACTTCCTTTCTCAGGAATTTAACCGCGAATCGAATACGCTGTGCTCGAAATCAAACGCGACCTCGCTCACCGCCATCGGGCTGGAGCTCAAAGTGGTCATCGACCAATTCCGCGAACAGGTACAGAATATCGAATGACCGACACCGCCTCCACCGTGCCCCCGGAAATCAAGCGCCGCGGCCTGATGCTCGTCCTGTCCTCGCCCTCGGGCGCGGGCAAGTCGACGATCGCGCACAACCTCCTCGAAGGCGATCCGCGCTTCTCGCTGTCGGTCAGCGTCACCACGCGCCAGCGCCGCGGCAGCGAGATCGAGGGCCGCCACTACCATTTCATCAAGCCCGATGAGTTCGAGCGCCTGCGCCACGGCGACGCGCTGCTGGAATGGGCCGAGGTGCACGGCAATTTCTACGGCACCCCGCGCGAGCCGGCAGAGAAGGCGATGCAGGAAGGGCGCGACATGCTCTTCGACATCGACTGGCAAGGCGCCAAGCAGCTGCAGGAACAGGCGCGTGCCGACATCGTCTCGATCTTCATCCTGCCGCCCTCGATGGCTGAACTGAAGAGCCGCCTGTTCCGTCGCAACGAGGACTCCAGCGACACCATCGCCATGCGGCTGAAGAATGCCCGTGTCGAGATCGAGCGCTGGCGCGACTACGACTATGTCGTCGTCAACCACGATCTGAACCAGGCCTTTGGCGAAGTGAAGGCGATCGTCGAGGCCGAGCGCCTGCGCCGCGACCGGCGTCCGGGCCTGTTCGACTTCACGGCCACGCTGCTGGGCGAAGAGCCGGCCTGAGGGCGGTCCGCTGCATCGATTCTAACGGGACGTTAGCGCCTTCTGCGATCGCCGGGCACCGTCCGCGCGGCGGCCGCCTGACCGGCGTCAGACCAGAGCAGCGAGACGGCAGAACTCATCGACGCTCAACGTCTCGGCACGGCGCTGCGGGTCGATGTCGGCTGCCAGAAGAATGCGCTCGCCGCCAAGAGACTTCACGCTTTGGCGCAGCATCTTGCGGCGCTGGCCGAAAGCTGCGGCGGTAACCGCCTCGAGCTTGGCCAGCGGCACGCCAATGGGCGAGGCCAGAGGCCGGATCTGGATCACCGAGGAAGTGACTTTCGGCGGCGGCGTGAAGGCTTCCGGTCCGACGTCGAAGAGCATGCGGGCGCTGGTCCGCCAGCCCGCCAGCACGCCGAGCCGCCCGTAATGGTCGGTGCCGGGCCCGGCGACAATCCGCTCGGCGACCTCCCGCTGGAACATTAGCGTCAGCTCGGTCCAGACCGGCGGCCATTGCGGCACGGTGATCCAGTCGAGCAGCAACTGCGTGCCGATGTTGTAGGGAAGGTTCGCGACGATCTTGACCGGCCGACCTCCCGAGAGCGCAGCGATATCGGTCTTCAGCGCATCCGCTTCGATGATGGTGAGGCGGCCGGGATAGTGCGCGGCGACGGCTTCGAGCGCCGCGATGCAGCGGCGGTCCTTTTCGATTACCGTGAGATGCTCGGCACCTTGCGCGAGGATCGCCCGCGTCAGCCCGCCGGGGCCTGGGCCCACCTCGATGACCGTGTGCCCGTCATAGGGCAGCGCCTGGCGGGCGATGCGTCCGGTGAGGTTGAGGTCGAGGAGAAAGTTCTGGCCGAGCGCCTTCTTCGGGTCGAGCCCGTGCTCCGCCATCACCGCGCGCAGCGGCGGCAGTCCGTCGATGGCGCTCACGAGCTGGTCCGGGCGACGCTGCGGGCGGCATGGTCGGCCATGCGGTCGGCGAGCCGTAAGGCGGCGATGAAGCTGTTCGGACGGGCGTGGCCGCTGCCGGCGATGTCCGCTGCGGTGCCGTGATCCGGAGAGGTTCGGATGATCGGCAGGCCGAGCGTCGTGTTCACCGTCTCGTCGAAGGCCAACATCTTGGCCGGGATCAGCGCCTGGTCATGGTACATGCACAGCGCGACGTCGTAGCGCGCCCGTGCCTCGGGATGAAACATGGTGTCGGCGGGGAGGGGCCCGACGGCGTCGATGCCCGACATCCGCAGCCTCTCGACGGCTGGTCGGATGACGGCCTCGTCCTCCTTGCCGATCGCCCCGCGCTCGCCCGCATGCGGATTGAGCCCGGCGACGGCGATGCGCGGAAACTCGATGCCCATCCGCGACTTCAGCTCGGCCGCGACAATCTCCGCGGTCTCGACGATGAGGTCGGCCGTCAGGGCGGCGGGAACGTCGACCAGCGGAATATGGATCGTGACGGGGACGCAGGAGAGATCGGGCCCGGTCAGTAGCATGACCGGCGTGAACGAGCGCTGCAGGACGGTGCCGCAGAGTTCGGCCAAATACTCGGTATGACCGGGGTGGCGGAAGCCGGCGTCGTAGAGCGCCTTCTTGTCGATCGGGTTCGTCACCACGGCCGAGGCCGCACCGTTGAGGGCGAAGGCTGTAGCGCGGTCGATCGCCTCGACGGTGCCGAGCGCATTCTGCGGATCGATCTGGCCGGGACGCTCGCTATGGCGGTTGATCAGCGGCAGGACGGGAATGGTCGTCGCAAAATGCCCTGAGGCTTCTTCCGGCCGCCCGATACGGACGATCGAAACGTCGATGCCGAGGCGGGAAGCGCGCGCTGCCAGCATGTCGGGATCTGCGAGGAGAAAGAACACTGGCAGCGGACGGTCCCGCCGGTCGGCATAGGCGGCGAGCGTCACGTCGGGCCCAACGCCCGACGGTTCGCCGATGGTGACGGCCAGAGGCGGCCGTGCGCCGGGTGTCATCGCCGGGTGATCACGGCTTTGTCCCGTAGCGACTTCAGGAGCTTGGCGTCGGGCTCCGACTTGCCCTTCTCCATGTCCTGCGACTGGAAGACCATCGCGGCCGTCTTGTCGTCGGAAATACTGCGCTGATCGCAGACGACGATGTATTCGACGCCGCGCTCGGTCTCCTGCGGCGGCGTGGCGCCGGACGAGGAGATCGCCGAGATCGAATCCTTCCACCGCTCCGGCAGGGCCGGCTGCGGCACGCGCCCGAGCTCGCGCACGGTCACGTCGCGCAGGCCCTTGGCGAATTCGTAGTTGGCCGGGCAAGACTGGAAGCGCGAGCGCATCGCGTTGGCTTCCTTCATCCGTCCGGCCTTCATCGCGGCGCGCTTGGCCTCGGGAACGACGAAGATCACCTGCTGCAGGGTGTACTCGGTGGTCTTAGGCTTCGTGCCGCCTTGCGCCAGCATCCGCTGCACCGCATCGGACTCGCTGACCCGTCCGCCGGCGCCACCGCTGCGCATGCTGGCCTGGACCGCCTGGCCCCAGCCCATCTGGACGCGGATGTAGTCCTTGAACGCCTTCTCGGAGAAGCCGACCTGGCCGAGCACCTGCGCCAGCTGCGCCGGCTGCAGCTTGTTGTCGGCGGCGAACTTCAGGAAGGCAGCATTCACCGCGGTGTCCGGGATGCTGATCCCCAGACGGCGCACTTCCTGCTTCTTGAGGGCTTCCTCGATCAGCTCGTCCGTGGCGGCTTTTGTCAGGTCGCCCTTGACGCGGCGCAGCTTCAGGAAGCTCGTGCGCTGCTTGATGGCGAAGGAGGTGACCGGGTCCTTGTTGACGATGACCGCGATCTCCGACGCGGCCGACGCTGGCTGCGCCAGGCCGGAGACCGCGCCGACGGTGGCGCAGGTCAGCAACAACGCCAGTGCGGACCGCTGGAAGATGCGTGATGCAGTCATGGCGTCTCGGCCTCCGGAATGCTGGACGTGCAGCTGTCTCGAACAATGGGCATGTCGTTGCGCTACATCGCTCTTTTGTCGAAACGATGGTGCCGCTACTCGTCGATCTTATACTTGTAGTCGATGTCGGCGATCGTCCGGAGCCCGAGCGTGAACATCACCGTGTTCTTCTGAGAGTCGTTGATCTGATATGCGCTCTCGGTGCTGGTGTAGGTCGCCAGCAGGCTGAAGCACTCGTCGAGATAGCCGAGACCCGCGGACTTGCTGATGAGGGTCGAGCTCTCGATGTCGTAGCTCAGCGAGCCATAGGCCGTCCAGTTGGCGTTCAGCTTCAGGTTGCCGCCGGTCGAGATCTGGCTGCGATCGACCGGCGAGCCATAAATCGGCTGCGCGTCGATGAAGGAGTAGGTCGCGCCGATGCTGCCGTGGCTGTTGCTGTAGGCCGTGCTGAGATCGGTCCGGCGCACGTCCATCGTCTTCTCGTCGAAACGGCCCTGCACGCCGAACTGCAGGCCGATCGGCGTCCCAAGCGTCACCGAGCTCACATAGTCCGACCGATCCGTCTCGAGGCCCGAGTCGAAGCCGACGAGCGCAAGGTCGATCTGGTCGTACGGGTTGTCGCCGGAAATGTGGTAGGACTGACCGATCATGGCGTCGAGCGCATAGCCGGTGGCAAAGGTGCCGGCATAACGCAGGCCGACATTGGCGCGGCTGCCGCCCTCGATCCGGTCGTAGCCGGAGAACTTGTCCATTTCGAACAGGTTGCCGGTGGTGAAGACGAGGCTCTGCGCGTCCTCGTTCGGCAGCTCGCCGGCCTTCGCCTCGTCCGGACGGATGATCAGCTGGCCGATCGGCTCGATGACGTGAGAGGAGTTCGCCGCCTCGATCAGGATGGGATAGCGCGCCTCGAGGGCGGCGGTCGCCATGCCCCGGAAGCCGGAGCCGTCGACACTGGTCCCGCCATCGAACGAGCCCTCATCGCCCACCGACATGTTGGCCTGATAGAGGTCGCCGCGGAGCCCGAGGGAGGGGGTCAGCAGCAGTCCCCCATCGGTCGTCAGCGTCCGGCGCCACTCGGCATTGGTCGAGCCGCGGGTGTAGTCGCCTTCCAGCACATTGCGGTTGTAGACGTCCCTTCGGAAGTCGGCGCAGCTGCCGTTGACGAAGAGGCCGGGCTCGCAGATCAGCCCGAGCGCGCCTTCCTGGCGGCGCAGGTGAACCAGATTGGTGTCGATCTCGATCTCACCGCCGCCGATCGGCGAATCGTTGATGGTTTCGTAGTCGAGCGTCGGCAGGATCTCGGGCTGCTTGTCCTGATCGAGGTCGCCCGTATTGTACTTCGACTGGATGTCGAAGCGCTGGGCGCGCAGGTCGAAGAAGCTGCGGTCGCCGAGACCGCTGAGGTAGATTTCCGAGGTGTGGAAGGTCTGGTTGAAGTTCTCGATGCCATAGGTCTGCGAGAAGTTCGAATCGCTCTGCGCCAGCACATCCCAGCCGAAGGTCCAGCGGTCGCTGAGATCGAACCGGCCGGTGGTGCCGACCATGCCGCGTTTGACCTCGCCGAGATCGACGCTGTTGATGTCGAAATTGTTCGGGTCGTTCTGCGAGATGCCGGCGGCCTGCAAGGTGAAGTAGCCGTTGCTGAACGCCTGACGGTACTCGACTTCGCCGAGGAAGCCCTGCTTGCTGTAATAGGTGCCGGCGACCGTCATGTCGTAGCTGTCGGACAGCGCGAAGAAGTACGGCACCCGCAAGCCGTAGCCGAGGTCGTCGGACGACTTGAAGGACGGCGTCAGGAAGCCGCTCTTGCGCTTAATGGTCGGGTCGGCCTGCTGGAAGTAGGGAAGGTACGCGATCGGCTGGCCGAAGAACTCGAACTTGGCGCCGTAATAGCGGATGACCTTTTCCTGCTGGTCCCAGACGATCTTGCGCGCCTTGACCTGCCACAGCGGTGCCCGCTCGGGGTGCTTCTTGCACGCCTCGCACGCGGTGTAGATGCCCTTCTCGAAGGTCGTGACGTTGCCGCTCTCGCGCACGGCGCCTTGCGCGGCAAAGCGCGTATTGTCGGGCGTCTCGATCCGCAGCGCGGTGATGAAGCCGTCGGCGAAGTCGTCGGTGATGTCGGCGCTGTCGGCGTAGACCTTATTGCCATCAGGCTGCAGCATCTCGACGTCACCACTGGCGACGAGACGCTTGGTCTGCTGGTTGTAGGTGACCTTCTTGGCGACGAGCTTGTAGCCGCCGTAGTCGATCTGAACGCCGCCGCCCGCCGTGACCAGCGACTTGTCGCGGTCGTAGACGACGGTGTCGGCCTCTAGGAACAGCTGCGCGTCGCTTGGGACCTTCACGGCCGCACCGAGCGGGTTCATCTGTTCCTGAGCGAGAGCCGAGGGACCGCTGGACAGAAGGGCGCACAGCGCCACGCTCGCCGAAAGCGTGAGGTGTCGGCCCGTTCTCACCATGAAGCGCGTTTTCCCCGTCGCTACCATACTAACCATCCTCCTGGTGAAGCAGGATCGTCACCCCGAACAGGCCTGCTGCCAAGACTGGGAACCACGCCGCCACAACCGGTGGAACAACCGAATTGCTTCCCAGCGCTTGCGCGAGGAACGTTACGACGTAAAGCACGAAGCCGGCGGTGATGCCACCGATTATCGTCCGGCTCGACTGCCCAGTTCTGGCAAATTGGATGGCCACCGTCGCGGCCAGGAGGGTCATCGCGACGAACAGCGCGGGCTTGGCCACCAGCGTGTTGTAATGCATCGCGAAGGCCTCGGCATTGTATCCGAGACTGCGGGCGACCTCGATCTTGGAATAGAGATCCCAGATCGGAATGGCCTGCGGGTCGGCGAGCTTCTGCTCGATAAATTCCGCACGCAGCGTCGTCGGCAAACGATAGTTCGCCGGCTTCTCCGGGGAGTAGCCGATCCGGGTCACGGTCGGCGAATCGATCAGCCAGGCATTTTCGACGAGCGTAGCGCTGGGCGCGTCGATACGGTCCCGCACCGTGCCGTCGTCGGCGAGGATGAAGGCGGTCACGCCGCCAAGCTTCAGGCCGCCATCCGACACCGCCTTGGCGCCGATGATCGACTCAACGCCTTCGCCGTTCTGCCGCAGCCAAGGGGCAAGGCCCGTGCTGGATTTGGTCTTGCCGCTGCCGAGCTGCGTCTCGATGTTGGCGGACTGCGCCTGCGCCATCGCCGCCAGCGGATTGTAGAGGAAGGTCGCGGCGGCCCCGAGCAGGATCGAGCCGACGATGAACGGCGCAAGGATCTGCCAGACCGACACGCCGGACGCCCGGGCCACCACCAGCTCCAGCTTCTTGTTCAGCGTGAGCAAGGTGAAGATCGAGGAGAACAGGATGACGAAAGGAAAGGCCTGCTCGATGAAGGCCGGGATGCGGAGCGCCGAGACGAGCGCGATGGTGCCGAAACTGACATCGGCGAAGCGGCCGCGGCGGCTAACCTCGATCATGTCGATGAGGTAGGCGAGCGCGAACACCACCACCAGCGACGAGAAGAAGCTGACGATATAGCGCTTGAAGAAGTAGAGGTTGAGCGTGCGCCGCATCATCGCCGGGTCTTCCCGTCACTGGAGGCAAGCATCGGCACCAGGCCGCGGAGGCTGCGGCCAGCCCGGGCGAAGGCGTCGCCGATCCGGTCGAACAGGCTCAGCTGCGAGATATTCACGTCGAGCCGGAGCAGCATGATGCTGGTGACGATGGAGAACAGCGGCACGAGGTAGATGACGAAGACCAGCCGCGGGTCGCGGTCGACCAGCGACATCGAGACAAAGCCCAGCGCCTTAAGCACTAAGGCGCCGGCCAGTCCGAGCGCCATCGCGATGCCCGGGCCCTGACGGTTGGTGCGCGGCTGGCTCGCCATCACCAGCGCCCAGAGCGCCATGGCGATCGGGTACAGCCAGTCGGACAGCCGCTGCGCCAGCTCCTTGCGGTAGGAATTGGGCTTGGCCTGGAAGTCGGCATCGTTCGGATCGGGGAAGGCGAGTTCGGCGGTCGAGCGTTCGGACGTGCGCACCCAGTCGCCATCCGAAGCCGGCCGGAGGCTGGCGAGATCGAAGGCGTAGGTCTGGAACTGGATGATCGACACCGCGCCATCGGCCGCGGTGCGGCGGTGCAGCTGACCGTCATACAGCAGCAGATACGAGGATTTGTCGCGCTCGAGGATCTTCGCTTCCTTGGCAAAGTAGGTGAGGTCGAGGCTTGGGTCGCGCTGGTCGGAGATGAAAAGGCTCTTCACCGTCGAGCCGTTCACTGCGCCGATGCTGAGGATCATGCCGTCCTGCACTTCCTCGAACCGTCCCGGCTGCAGGAACAGTGTGATGGCATCGGCATTGATGGTCCGGATGCCATCGTAGAAGCCGCGTTGCGCCATCGGTCCCAGCACGTGCGAGATGAACAGGACGAGCATGGCGGCGACGATCCCGAGGTAGAGGATCGGCCGGATGACCACCGCCGACGAGGCGCCGGACGATGAGATGACGGCGCGCTCGCTGTCGGCGTTCAGCGAGTTCAGCGCCTGGACGGCTCCGATCACCACGGCGAAGGGCACGACGCCAGCCGCAAGGTCCGGGATCAGCATCAGCGCGATCCAGAAAATGTTGCCGGCAGCCGAGGCGGTAGTGCGGACGATATCGATGCGCTGCAGCGCCTGAACCACCCAGACGATCAGGACGAGGGACGCCAGAGAGCCCAGGCTGAACACCATGGCCCGTCTGAAGATGTATCGTTCGAGAAGGCTCATGGCGTCGTCGTTTCTATGGTCTTCTCGGCCTCGGTCACGGTGCGGAGAGGTTCCCCCCTGTCGGTTCTGATGCTCATCCGTGCCTGAGAGTGCAGCAGCTTGGCTAAAGAAGGGCGAACAAGGGTGGTTAACGCACCCTTAACCGGGGTGGCGAGCCTTGCCCAGCCTTGCCAAGCCGGCGCCTGCTTCCATGATAGCGCCTGTGTCCTTTGCACCACGGCTGCCTTAGCGGCTACAAGGTGCGATCAGGCTCGCATGCCGGGCGAGCGCTCTCTTCCCAACGGAGTTTCCATGTCGAAGAAACCGTCCATCCAGTTCTCCGCGCTCGCCTTGCCGACGGCAGGCGTTCTCGTCGTTTTCGCCGGGCAGGGCACGGCGCTGGCCGCTTCCGTCCCGGCCGCGATCGGCGATCTCGTCCAGCGGGCGGCGGGGATCGCGAAGTTCACCGGCAAGCGGCTTTCGACCCTCGAACTGCTGGCACCGGCGGGCCTCGACGTCGACCGGATCCTCGTCATCGGCACGCACGGCGAGACGCCGCTCGGCGAGGAAGACTGGATGAAGCTCGGCGGTATCGCTGCCGCCAAGACGAAGGGCGCCGAGGTCATCACGTTATGGTGCGATGCAGCAGGCGCCGCCGTGGACGGTGCATCGGCAGCCGCGTTGGCGGCGGGCGTGATTCTGCGCGGCTATCACTTCGACCGCTACAAATCGAAGAAGCCGAAGAACGGTGACGAGGAAGAGACGAAGGACGTCGCGGAGACCGTGACGCTTGCCGTCAGCGACGCCGCCGCTGCGACCGCTGCCTTCGCGCGGTCCGAGGCGATCACCGAGGGCGTGATGCTCGCCCGCGATCTCGTCAACGAGCCGGCCAACGTGCTCGGCCCGGTCGAATACGCCGCGCACATCTCCGCGCTTGCCCCGCACGGCCTCGAGATCGAGATCCTCAACGAAGCCGACATGACTGAGCTGAAAATGTGGGCGCTCCTCGGCGTCGCGCAGGGTTCGCCGCGTCCGGCCCGCCTCGCCATCATGCGCTGGAACGGCGGCACCGAGGGCGAGGCGCCGATCGCCTTCGTCGGCAAGGGCGTCGTCTTCGACACCGGTGGCGTGTCGATCAAGCCCGCCGGCGGCATGGAGGACATGAAGGGTGACATGGGTGGCTCGGCAGCCGTCGTCGGTCTGATGCGCGCGCTTGCCGGCCGCAAGGCCAAAGTCAACGTCGTCGGCATCGTCGGCCTCGTCGAGAACGCCGTCGACGGCAACGCGCAGCGGCCGGGCGACATCGTCACCGCCATGTCCGGCACGACGATCGAGGTCATCAACACCGATGCCGAGGGCCGGCTCGTGCTCGCCGACGCGCTCTGGTATTGCCAGCAGCGTTTCCAGCCGAAGTTCATGATCGACCTCGCCACGCTGACCGGCGCGGTGATCGTGGCGCTCGGCAATCACAATGCCGGCCTGTTCTCCAACAATGACGAGCTGTCGGCGCGCCTGCACGCCGCCGGCCAGCTGACCGGCGAAAAGGTCTGGCGCCTGCCGCTCGCGCCGGAATACGACAAGCTGATCGAAGGCAAGTTCGCCGACATCAAGAACGTCGGCAATGGCCGCGCCGCCGGATCGATTACCGCTGCGCAGTTCCTGCAGCGCTTCGTCAACGACGTGCCTTGGGCGCATCTCGACATCGCGGGTACCGCGATGGGCTCTCCGTCCAACGAGTACAACCAGTCCTGGGCCTCGGGCTTCGGCGTGCGGCTGTTGAACCAGCTGGTCGAGGCGGACTACGAAGCAAAGTAACGCTAAGAAAAGGGGGCGGTCGTGGCCGAAGTGCTGTTCTACCACCTCACCGAGAGCCGTCTCGAGGAGGCCCTGCCGGACCTCCTCGAGAAGAGCGTCGCCCGCGGCTGGCGGGTCGTCGTGCAGGCGTTGACCGGCGAGCGCCGCGATGCGCTGGACCAGCACCTCTGGGTGTTTCGCGAGGAATCCTTTCTTCCGCATGGCACCGACGTCGATTCTAGCGGCGCGCTGCAGCCGATCCTGTTGACGGTCGACCCGGCCCAGGCCGCCAACGACCCGCAGTGCCGCTTCATGGTCGAGGGCGCCGTGCCCGATTCGCTGGAGCGCTATCTGCGGGGCGTCTATCTCTTCGACGGCCATAACGAGGAACAGGTCGCGAGCGCCCGGCGCCGCTGGAGCATCGAGAAGGCTGCCGGACATGTCGTCACCTACTGGCAACAGACCGACGACCGTCGCTGGGTCAAGAAGGCCTGAGGCAAGGGTACCAACCCGTCATGCGGAATCGGGTACGTCGTCCTCGGGACTTGGCACATAGGGCTCCCAGCCTTTCGGCTGCAGGTGCTCCTGCGGCAGATACCGGATCTTGTAGTCCATCTTGCGTGAACCCTTCACCCAGTAGCCGAGGTAGAGATAAGGCAGGCCGAGCTTCTTAGTCCGTTCGATGTGGTCGAGGATCATGTAGGTGCCGAGGCTGCGCTCGTGCTCGTCGGGGTCGAAGAACGAATAGACCATGGACATGCCATCGCCCATCACGTCGCTCAGCGCCGTGGCGACGAGCTGCCGGTCGGACGAGGCGAGGAAGCCCGAGTCCGGCCCGCGGCGCCTGTACTGGATCAGGCGGGTGTCGACTTGGCTGTCCTCGACCATCATCGCATAGTCGAGAACCGACATTTCGGACATCCCGCCGCGGGCGTGACGGTCGTCGAGGTAGCGGCGGAACAGCGCGTACTGCTCGGTCGAGGGCACAGCACGGTCGACCCGGCCGACGAGGTCGCGGTTGCGCGCCATCACCCGCTTCATCGACTTCGTCGGCTGGAACTGGTCGACGAGAATCCGCACCGAAATGCAAGAGCGGCAGCGCTCACACGCCGGACGGTAGGCGATGTTCTGGCTGCGCCTGAACCCGCCTTGCGTCAAAAGGTCGAGCAGTTCCGGCGCCCGTTCCCCGACGAGATGGGTGAACACCTTCCGTTCGAACTGTCCAGCGAGATACGGGCAGGGGGAGGGGGATGTAAGGAAGAACTGAGGTGTCTGCGGATGGGCAGTCATCAGCACGCAACCCTTCCTGACGAGGACCCGTCCCCGTACCGTGTTGTGTCGAGATAATCACAGGAAAGCCAGCTTTGAAACACTGGCTTCACGCGGGGATAGATGCGCGCCGTGCGGCTGCCGGCAAGCCTAGCGGTTGCGAACGACGACCGTCCCGAGCAGCAGGTCCTGCAGCAGCTGCTTGCGCGGGGTGAACAGCGCGACCAGCAGCACGAACGGCGTCAGCACGGCGTTCGATGCCCAAAAGATGACGCCATGCAAGATGGCGAGGGCCGGGTCGACCTTGCCGCCGTCGAGCCGCTCCAGGCGGACGCCGGCGAGGCGCATGCCAGGAGTGGCCTGCGATCTGCCGCCCATGGTGAAGCCGACATAGAGGATGGCGATCAGCGGCAGGAGGATGCCGTAGAGCAGCCAGCCGAGCCCGAGCGTCAGGATGCCGAGGAGGCCGACCACGATGGCGGCCGGAACCGACAGCAGCAGGATCAGCGTATAGTCGGCGATGAAGCCGAAGATCCGCCGCGAGCGAACGCCATCATACAGTCGCGGCGCGTCGAGATCGGTGCGGCGAGCTCCGTCGATGGTCTGGTCACTCATGGCGGTTCCGGTTTCCTTCAAAAGGCGGCCGACAGGAAGCGGCGGCGTCCCCTTGAGATGGGAAACCCGGCGCCCCGCTTCAATGACGCCTGCGCGGCGCTACTGCCCCTTCAGCATGCGGGCGATCCGCGGCGCGAAGTAGGTCAGCATCCCCGCCGCACCGGCGCGCTTGAACGCGGCGGCGCTCTCCATCATCGCCTTGTCGCCGTCCAGCCAGCCATTGCCAGCCGCCGCCATGATCATCGAGTACTCGCCCGAGGTCTGGTAGGCAAAGATCGGCAGGTTGAACGCACCGACGAGCCGCGACAGGATGTCGAGATAGGGCATTCCCGGCTTGACCATAATCATGTCGGCGCCCTCGGCGATGTCCTGCTCCGCCTCCCGGAAGGCCTCCTCGGCATTGCCGTAGTCCATCTGGTAGGTGCGCTTGTCGCCCTTGAGAATGCCGCCGGAGCCGACGGCGTCGCGGAACGGGCCGTAGAAGGCCGAGGCGTATTTCGCGGCGTAGGACATGATCATCGTGTCCGCGAGGCCCTCCGCGTCGAGCTCCGAACGGATGCAGGCCACGCGGCCGTCCATCATGTCGGACGGGCCGATGATGTCGCAGCCGGCTTTGGCCTGCACCAGTGCCTGCCGGCAGAGCACCTCGACCGATTCGTCGTTGTCGATGCGGTCGCCGCGCAGGACGCCATCATGGCCGTGGCTGGTATAGGGGTCGAGCGCGACGTCGCACATGATGCCGACCTCCGGCACTGCGGCCTTGATCGCCCGCGTGGCACGGCAGACGAGATTGTTCTCGTTCAGCGCCTCGCTGCCGCGCTCGTCGCGCAGCGCGTTCTCGGTGAAGGGAAACAGCGCGACGACGGGAATGCCGAGGTCCCGCGCCTCCTTGGCCGCGTCGACGCTGCGCTCGACCGAGAAACGCACCACCTCCGGCATGGAGGGCACCGGCTCGTCGGGACCGCCGCCCTCACGCACGAAAATCGGCCAGATCAGGTCGCTGGCGCCGACGGACGTCTCTCGCACCAGACGGCGCGACCATTCGCTCTGGCGCATGCGCCGAAGCCTGAGCCCGCCGGTCGCCGCATCGATGCGGGCGCTTACCTTGCTGCTGTCTGACATGAGGGAAATCCGGGTCCGAGGATAAAGTCGCGGCTTGCCCAAGGTCGGCCGACGGCTTTTGAGATTAGATGTCTTCTAAAGCATACCGGGGTCCGGCATCAACGCCTGCACCGGAAAGCGGTGCGGATCGGCCGGCTGCCGGAGGGATAAACCCGAGTGCCACCGGGCGATGTGATTGACCCCCTCGTCAGCGGACCTTAGCGTTGGCGCCGGCGGATCCTCCTCCTGCCGGTATCCGTGTGCCGACCTTTCGCCACGGGAGCGTCACGCGGATTTGTCGCCCAGAGTTAGTCACCGCTTGATCGGCGGACGACCACGTCTTCCTAGTTTGTCAGCATGCGCACGACGACGAACCGCACCTTCCGGGAAACCACGCTGCATGACCATCGCCGTCCCGCCCGAGGAAAAGGCCGACAGGCTGAACCGACTGCTCACGGTCACGCTGCTGCGAATCGCCGGCGTCTGTCTCTTCCTGCTCGGCGTCGAGACCTGGATCCGTCTCGTCGGCATTTATGACGGGCCGCTCTACCGCTTCGACCTGATGCCGCTCTGGTGGAAGATCGCGGCGCCGGCTCTCGCCGTCCTCTATCCCGTTGCAGGGGTCGGACTCTGGATGGCCGTCTCGTGGGGCGCCGTCACCTGGGCGATCGTCGCCGCGGTGGAAATTATCATGCACGGCGTCTTTCCCGAGCTGTTCGGCGGCGTGACGCTCCTCGTCATCTTCCACATTTCCGGCTTGTCCATGCTCCTCGTGCTGCGGCTGATCGACTGGTGGGTTACCCGCCAACGCCTGCTCCGCCGAGGTTCGCGTCAGTTTGAACAAATCGGTAAGCATTCCCCGGGGAATTCATTAAGCAAGAGGGGCGATGCTGCCGAGGTAAGATCACATTAAGCCTGCGTTTTAATTCGAATTTTAGGCGCGCTGCCTATTGTTGGTCTCAAGATGAAGCCGAACGAGAGCACTCATCAAAAGCAACAGCGGAGCCTATACTATGAACACCCAGATCAAGCACGACGTCGACGCCCAGCCGGAACAGAAGATCGAACTGAAGTCGCTCTACCTGGAAACCGTCCAGCTGGTCGAGCGCCTGCACCGTCGCCTGCTCGACGTGATCAAGGACGAGTTCGAGCGCAGCGGCCGCACCGACATCAACGCCGTCCAGGCGCTCCTGCTCTTCAACATCGGCGACTCGGTCCTCACCGCCGGCGAGCTGCGCTCGCGGGGCTTCTACCTCGGCTCCAACGTTTCCTATAACCTCAAGAAGCTCGTCGACCTCGGCTTCATCGACCATCAGCGTTCGCGGGTCGACCGCCGCGCCGTCCGGGTCCAGCTGACCGAGACCGGCACCGAGATCGCCGCGAAGGTGGCGGAGCTCTACGACCGGCACATCGGCTCGATCGACAAGGTCGGCGGCCTCGACGAGCAGGAGTTCACCAAGATGAACAAGTCGCTGCAGCGTCTCGACCGGTTCTGGAACGACCAGATCCTGTATCGTCTCTAGGCTTTTCGATGGTCCGCTCTCGTTCGGCGAACTGATCACCTTGATGGCATCAGATCAAGGCCTCGTGACCCCAGCGGGACACGGGGCCTTTTCGTTGCGTAAAAGCCGCACTGGTCGACGGGAAGTACTTGTAGAGGCCGGTAAATCCACGCTTTGGCCATATTGCCGTGTCGATCCTTTCCGCAGACATCGTTCTTGCGTGGATCTCAGGCCGTTTGCGGTCCGTTTACCAAGCTCACTCCATAAGGGTGTTGGAAAACGATGGTCCGCCCCAGGCCGAGACCCTCGCCGATTTGATAGGATTAGACATGACGAAGGCCAAGACCGGCTTCGAATCGACGGCGATCTCACGCCGCGCCTTCTTCGCAGGGACGGCCGCGGCGGGCGCGCTGATGTTGCCAGGTGTCAGCCGCGCGCAGTCCGCGATGGACGATCTGCTGCGCTCGAGCGGCCGGGGCAACTGGGATGACCAGTTCGATACCCGTGGCTCCAACACTGTCCGCGTCGCTTCGAACGAGCCGGTCTTCTCGCCGAATACCGTCTCCTCGCTGCAGCAGGCCATCGAGCAGTATCGCCAGATCGTCGGCGCCGGCGGCTGGCCGATGGTGCCGGACCAGGAGAAGCTGCAGCTCGGCGTTCAAAGCCCGTCCGTTTCGGCGCTCCGCCAGCGCCTGATGGTGTCGGGCGACCTGCCGCAGTCCGCCGGCCTGTCGCAGTCGTTCGATACCTATGTCGACGCGGCCGCCAAGCGCTTCCAGGCCCGTCACGGCCTGCCGAGCGACGGCGTGGTCTCGACCTATTCCTACAAGGCGCTGAACGTGCCGGCCGATATTCGCCTCGGCCAGCTGCAGACCAACCTTGTGCGCCTGCAGTCGATGAACGGCTTCCTCGGCGGCCGCTTCGTGATGGTGAACATTCCCGCGGCCGCTATCGAGGCCGTCGAGAACGGACGGGTCGTCCAGCGTCACACCGCCGTTGTCGGCAAGATCGACCGCCAGACCCCGATCCTCAACTCGAAGATCACCAACCTCAACCTCAATCCCTACTGGCATGCGCCGGTCTCGATCGTCCGCAAGGACATCATTCCGTTGATGCAGAAGAGCCCGGACTACCTCACCAAGAACGACATCCACATCTTTGCGCCGGATGGCAGCGAGATTCCGCCGGAGTCGATCAACTGGAATTCGGACGACGCGACGCGTTACCTGTTCCGTCAGAACCCGGGCAAGAACAACGCGATGAGTTCGGTGAAGATCAACTTCCCGAACCCGCATGCCGTGTACATGCACGATACGCCGCAGCAGAGCCTGTTCTCCAAGCTGATGCGCTTCGAGTCGTCCGGCTGCGTGCGCGTTCAGAACGTGCGCGACCTCGTGGTCTGGCTCGCCCGCGACGAGGGGGGCTGGGATCGCCAGACCATCGAAAAGATCATCGCGGCCCGGACGCGCCAGGACATCGACCTCAAGAACCCCGTCCCGGTCTACTTCACCTATATCAGCGCCTGGGCGACCGATCCGTCGGTGGTTCAGTTCCGTGATGACATCTACCACCGTGACGGCTCGGAACTCCTGGCGATGAACGACCTTTCGACCACCGCCTACCAGAGCGGCGAGCAGGTCCAGACTCAGGCGCCGGCAGAAGATCAGCCTTACTGACACAGCGTCATTTCGAACAATTGAAACGGCCGGGGACCCCAAGTCCCCGGCCGTTTCGCTTTAGGACCGGGGAACGTCGCGTTCGGACGCTTGGCGCGGCTTCCGGACCTATGGTATCGGGCAAATGAGTTCCCGCGGGCATTCGCCCGCCCAGAGATCGGAGTGACCGGAATGTCCGAGGCTAACACCGCGCCGAGCACCGTCGCCGACGGCTTCTTCTCCAGCGGCATCGGGACCGCCGATCCCGCGCTGTTCGACGCGATGCGGGGCGAATTGAAGCGCCAGCAGCACGAGATCGAGCTGATCGCCTCCGAGAACATCGTCTCGCGCGCCGTCCTGGAAGCGCAGGGCTCCGTCCTCACCAACAAATACGCCGAGGGCTATCCAGGCCGCCGCTATTACGGCGGCTGCGAATATGTCGACGTCGTCGAGCAGCTGGCCATCGACCGCGCCAAGGAGCTGTTCGGCTGCGGCTTTGCCAACGTCCAGCCGAACTCCGGCAGCCAGGCCAACCAGGCGGTCCTCCTCGCACTGTCGAAGCCGGGCGAGACCCTGCTCGGCATGAGCCTCGACGCCGGCGGCCATCTGACCCACGGTGCCAAACCGAACATGTCGGGCAAGTGGTTCAACGCCGTCCAGTACGGCCTCGATCTCGCGACCGGGCTGATCGACTACGACCAGGTCGAGCGTCTGGCCGAGGAGTCGAAGCCCGCCATCATCATCGCCGGCGGCTCGGCCTATTCGCGCGTCATCGACTTCGCACGCTTCCGTGCCATCGCCGACAAGGTCGGCGCGATCCTCTGGGTCGACATGGCGCATTTTGCCGGCCTCGTCGCCGGCGGCGTTCACCCGAGCCCGTTCCCGCACGCCCATGTCGCGACCTCGACGACGCACAAGACCTTGCGCGGACCGCGCGGCGGCCTGGTGCTGACCAATGACGAGGCGATCGCCAAGAAGATCAACTCGGCGATCTTCCCCGGCCTGCAGGGCGGCCCACTGATGCACGTCATCGCCGGCAAGGCCGTCGCCTTCGGCGAGGCGCTGACGCCCGCCTACAAGAGCTACATGAACGCCGTCGCCGAGAACGCCAGGGTCCTGGCCCAGACGCTGGTGGAGGGCGGTCTCGGCATCGTCTCCGGCGGCACCGACACGCACCTGATGCTGGTCGACCTCCGGCCGAAGCTCTTGAACGGCAAGGCGTCGGAAACCGCGCTCGGCCGCGCCGGCATCACCTGCAACAAGAACGCCGTCCCGAACGATCCGGAAAAGCCGGCCGTCACGTCCGGTATCCGCCTCGGTACGCCGGCGGCGACCACGCGCGGCTTCGGCACCGAGGAGTTCCGCGAGGTCGGCAAGCTGATCGTCGAGGTTCTCGATGGCCTGAAGGCGTCGAATTCGGATGAGGGCAATGCCGCGGTCGAGGCCAGTGTGAAGGAGAGGGTGCTGGCGATGACGGCGCGCTTCCCGATCTATGCCGGCCTCGGCTAGCTGACGCATGCGCTGCCCCTATTGCAGCTCGCAGGATAGCCAGGTGAAGGATTCGCGGCCCGCCGAGGACGGCGGCGCGATCCGTCGCCGGCGGGTCTGCCCGGATTGCGGGGGCCGCTTCACCACTTTCGAGCGCGTGCAGCTGCGCGAACTGATGGTGGTGAAGAAGTCCGGCCGTCGCGTCCTGTTCGAGCGCGACAAGCTGGCGCGCTCGGTCCATGTCGCCTTGCGAAAGCGCCCGGTCGATGCCGACCGGGTGGAGCGGATGATCTCGGGCATTGTCCGGCAGCTGGAATCGACGGGCGAGTCGGAGATCAGCTCGGATCACGTTGGCCTTCTTGTCATGGAAGCGCTGCGCGGCCTCGACGACGTCGCCTATGTCCGCTTCGCCTCGGTCTACCGCGATTTCCGCGAGGCTCAGGATTTTGCCGCAGTGATCGGCGAACTCGCGCGGGCCGCGGCCGATCCGCTGGTGGATGCCGAGGGTCGTCCGCTGCTGCCGGCCACGAGGCTCAGTCCGCCGCCGCAGGCCGATGGTGGCTGACGCCGGCAACGAGACCGACCGCCGCTTCATGGCGGCGGTCATCCGCCTGTCCGAGCGGCATGTTGGCCTGTCCGGCACGAACCCTTCCGTCGGATCGATCATCGTGCGCGACGACGGGCAAGGACCCGTCATCGTCGGCAGCGGGATCACCGCGGTGGGAGGGCGACCGCACGCCGAGACGATCGCGCTCGCCGAAGCCGGAGATCGCGCCGTCGGAGCCACCGCCTATGTCACGCTCGAACCCTGCGCCCATCACGGTCGTACGCCGCCTTGCGCCGAAGCGCTGGTGCGGGCCGGGATCGCCCGCGTGGTCTATGCCGCGGGCGATCCCGATGCGCGGGTGAGCGGCAAGGGCGCGGCGATCCTCTTCGCGGCCGGACTTGCCGTCACCCCGCACCTGATGGCCGGCGACGCGCGGAACCCATTGTCGAACTACCTGACTCGTCTTTTAAAGAAGCGCCCGGAAGTGACTCTGAAGATGGCCGTTTCGCGCGACGGCAGGATCGGGCGAACCGGCGGCGGCCAGATCGCTATCACCGGCCCGGTCGCCAATGCGCAGACGCATCTCCTGCGTGCCCGCAGCGACGCGATCCTCGTCGGCGTCGGGACCGTGCTCGAGGACGATCCTTCGCTGACCTGCCGCCTGCCGGGGCTTGCCGCCCGCTCACCGTTGAGGATCGTCCTCGATGCGCGGATGGAGACGCCGCTCGGCGCGCAGGTGGTGACGAGCGCACGCGCGACGCCGACGGCGCTCGCCGTTGTTGCCGGGCTCGGCTGCTGCGATGCCGCGCCCTTCCGGAACGCCGGCTGCGAGTTCATCGCCTGCGAGGCCGAGCCGGGAACGGAGCGCATCGCGCTTGAGGAACTGCTCGACGATCTCGCCGCGCGGGGGCTTTCGAGCCTTCTGGTCGAGGGCGGCGCCCGCGCGGCCCGCGCCTTCATCGACCAGGATCTCGTTGACCGGATCGTGCTCGTCGAGGGCAGCGCCCTGATCGGCGAGGCCGGATTGCCGGCGCCGGTGACGCCTTCCAGCCTGCCGCCCGGCTTCCGGCTCAGCCGGACGCTGCATCTGGGCGCGGACATCTGGCGCGAATACGTGCGGTAACGCGGGGCCCGTCACTGCCGCCGCAACGACGGGCCTGCGGTTTTGAAGCGCCGGGCAAGGGGTGCTATGTCGGCGCCCCGTTCCCACATGCGGCAATGTCCCGTTTCCTCAGAAAGGCCGTCCATGTTCACCGGCATCGTCACCGACATCGGCCGCATCCGCAGCGCCGTTACCCTCGACGAGGGCGTTCGCCTGCGGGTCGAGACTGCCTATGATCCCTCAGGCATCGCCATCGGTGCCTCGATCGCCTGTTCCGGTGTCTGCCTCACCGTCACCGCTCTGCCGCCCGCCGGAAGCGGCGAGCGTTGGTTCGAGGTCGAGGCCTGGGAAGAGGCGCTGCGGCTCACCACCGCCGGCGGCTGGGGGGAGGCCACGCGGCTGAACCTTGAGCGCGCGCTGAAGGTCGGCGACGAACTCGGTGGCCACCTCGTCTCCGGCCATGTCGACGGTACCGCTGAGATCGTGTCGGTCGAGGAGGAGGGCGAGGCGACGCGCTTCCGCCTCCGGGTCGATGCGGCGCACAAGCGCTACATCGCGTGCAAGGGCTCGGTCTGTCTCGATGGAACATCGCTGACCGTCAACGGCGTTGCGGACGACATCTTCGATGTCCTCCTCATTCGCCACTCGCTGGCTGTCACCACCTGGGGCGCGCGGAAGGCCGGGGACCGCGTCAATCTCGAGATCGACCAGATCGCCCGCTATGCCGAGCGACTGTTCGCTGCAGACGCCGCCACGGTCTGAGACGTTTTTCCCCGGGCGGCCCGCAATATCGTGGGCGGCTTCGATATCGTTTTCCCGCGACTTGCTTTATGGACTGGCGCTTCGGCTTCGGGGCAGCCGGCGTCGGCCGGTCGACCCGAAAATTTCAAAGGTTGTTCCATGTCTGCCCATCTTCTCATCATCGAAGCCCGGTTCTACGACCACATCGCCGATGCCCAGCTGCAGGGCGCCAAGGCGGCGCTCGACGCCGCAGGCGCCACCTATGATGTGGTGAACGTGCCCGGCGCTCTGGAAATTCCGGCGGCGATCAGCTTCGCGCTGACCGGGGCGGACGAGGGGGGTACCGCCTATGACGGCTTCGTGGCGCTCGGCTGCGTCATCCGCGGCGAGACCTATCATTTCGAGATCGTCTCCAACGAATCCAGCCGCGCGCTGATGGATCTCTCGGTGCAGGAAGTGCTCGCCATCGGCAACGGCATCCTGACCGTCGAGAACGAGGAGCAGGCGTTGGACCGGGCGATGCCGGACCGCAAGAACAAGGGCGGCGCGGCCGCCGATGCGGCCCTTGCGATGATCGCCCTGCGCCAGAAATTCGGGGCCTGATCGGATGTCGGATACCCCTTCCGAGAAAGTCGTCAAACCAGCCAACAAGCGCGGTGCCGCCCGCCTTGCCGCCGTGCAGGCGCTCTACCAGATGGATGTCGGCGGCACGCCGCTGCTGGAGACCGTCGCCGAATACGAGACCTTCCGGCTTGGCCAGGAAGTGGACGGCGAGACCTACCGGGAGGCCGATGCCGCTTGGTTTCGCGACGTCGTCTCGGGTGTCGTGCGCGGCCAGACCGAGATCGATCCGCTGATCCACTCCTCGCTCACCGCCGACTGGCCACTCGCCCGCCTCGACACGACGCTGCGCGCCATCCTGCGCGCCGGCACCTACGAGGTGATGAACCGCAAGGATGTTCCGGTCGCGGTGATCGTCACCGAATATGTCGATGTCGCCAAGGCCTTCTACGCCGAGGACGAGCCGCGTCTGGTCAATGCCGTGCTCGACCGGATCTCGCGGCGCACCCGCGGCGAGGGCCGGGGCACCAGCTGAGCCGCCTCGCTCACGGCGGGCGCTGTTTCCACTGGGCTGCAAATCCTTCTGCCCCGGACGACGTCGGCGGCTCCGCTTGACGTAATGCTGCCCTGAGGTAGGCTCCCCCAGCTTTCCCGTTCCGGGGCCCGTCATCCCCTGTCGTGCAAGCCTTCGGCAATAAGCGGCCGGCATCGTATCGGCTGCGTTTGGGGAAACGGCATGTCATCGATACTGACCATCGTTTTAGTCTGCGGGCTGCTGTCGCTCGTCTATGCCGCCTGGGCGACGCGATCGGTGCTCGCCGCCGATCAGGGCAATGCCCGCATGCAGGAGATTGCCGGCGCCATCCGGGAGGGCGCGCAGGCCTATCTAGCGCGCCAGTACACCACCATTACCATCGTCGGCGTCGTCGTCCTCGCGCTCACCTGGTTCCTCCTGTCGGGCTATGCCGCGGGCGGCTTCCTCATCGGCTCGGTCCTGTCCGGCCTTGCCGGCTTTATCGGCATGAACGTCTCGGTGCGCGCCAACGTCCGCACCGCGCAGGCCGCCTCGCGCTCATTATCGGCCGGCCTCGACATCGCCTTCAAGTCGGGCGCGATCACCGGCATGCTGGTTGCCGGCCTCGCTCTCCTCGGCGTCACCGGCTACTTCTTTTTCCTCACCGGCAAGCTCGGCTTCGCGCCATCCGACCGGACCGTCATCGATTCGCTGGTGTCGCTCGGCTTCGGCGCCTCGCTGATCTCGATCTTCGCCCGCCTCGGCGGCGGCATTTTCACCAAGGGTGCCGATGTCGGCGGCGATCTCGTTGGCAAGGTCGAGGCCGGTATTCCCGAGGACGACCCACGCAACCCCGCGACCATTGCCGACAATGTCGGCGACAATGTCGGCGACTGCGCCGGCATGGCGGCCGACCTCTTCGAGACCTATGCCGTTACCGTCGTCGCGACCATGGTGCTCGGCGCCATCCTCTTCGTCGGCCAGCCGGTGCTGGAGAGCGTCATGCTCTATCCGCTGGCGATCTGCGGCGCGTGCATCCTCACCTCGATCGTCGGCACCTTCTTCGTTCGCCTCGGCAGCAACGGCTCGATCATGGGCGCGCTCTACAAGGGTCTCTGGGTGACGACGCTGCTGTCGATCCTCGGCCTTGCCGTTGCCACCTACGGCACCGTCGGCTTCGGCGACCTCGGCACGACGTCGGCGGGCGTGATGGTCAACGGCTTCAAGCTCTTCGCCTGCGGCGTCATCGGCCTCATCGTCACCGGTCTCATCGTCTGGATCACCGAATATTATACCGGCATCGGCTTCCGGCCGGTGCGCTCGATCAGCCAGGCATCGGTCTCGGGCCACGGCACCAACGTAATCCAGGGCCTCGCCGTCTCGCTGGAATCGACGGCCTTGCCGACCATCGTCATCATCGCCGGCATCATCTCTACCTTCCAGCTCGCCGGGCTCTACGGCACCGGCATCGCCGTCACCGCCATGCTCGGCGTCGCCGGCATGATCGTGGCGCTCGACGCTTTCGGCCCGGTCACCGACAATGCCGGTGGCATCGCCGAAATGGCGGGGCTCCCCGCGGACGTCCGGAAGTCGACCGACGCGCTTGATGCCGTCGGCAACACGACGAAGGCGGTCACCAAGGGCTATGCCATCGGTTCCGCCGGCCTTGGCGCGCTCGTCCTCTTCGCGGCCTACAACTACGACCTGCAGTACTTCGTGGCGGAAGCCGCGGCGGGCAGGGGTTTCAGCTATTTCGAGGGCGTCCAGCCCGACTTCTCGCTGACCAACCCCTTCGTCGTCGTTGGCCTCCTCCTCGGCGGTCTCATCCCCTACCTCTTCGGCGGCATCGCGATGACCGCCGTCGGCCGCGCCGCTAGCGCCGTGGTGGAGGAAGTGCGCCGGCAGTTCCGCGAGAAGCCCGGCATCATGGCCGGCACGGAGCGGCCGGACTATGCCCGCGCCGTCGACATGCTGACCAAGGCTGCGATCCGCGAGATGATCCTGCCCTCGCTGCTGCCAGTTCTGGCACCGATCGTCGTCTACTTCGGTGTGCTTCTGATCGCGGGCAAGAGCCAGGCCTTCTCGGCGCTCGGCGCGATGCTCCTCGGCGTCATCGTCACCGGCATCTTCGTCGCGATCTCGATGACCTCCGGCGGCGGCGCCTGGGACAATGCCAAGAAGAGCTTCGAGGATGGCTTCGTCGACGTGGCCGGCACCCGCCACATGAAGGGCTCGGAGGCCCACAAGGCCTCGGTCACCGGCGATACCGTCGGCGACCCCTACAAGGACACCGCCGGCCCCGCGGTCAATCCGGCGATCAAGATCACCAACATCGTCGCCTTGCTGCTGCTGGCAGTGCTGTCGCACCTCTAGATTCTCGAGGAGGTCTCCGTCGCTTGACGGGGACCTCTGCGATCGCAAATCAGCGGGAAACTCATAAACAACGAAAGGCCCGCGGCGCAGGGCGCCGCGGGCCTTTCGTTTGTGCCGTCTCCAGATTACTGGCCGGCGGCGCGGTTCGGGTCGATGGCGCCCTGGTTCGGGTTGCCGCCGGGGAGGCCGACGCTTGGCGGGGCGCCGGGCTCGAGGATCTGGCCGAGGAAGCTGACGTCCTTGCCGCCGGTCGGGGTCGTGCGGCTGATGAAGTCGAACAGCGCGCCGTTCTGCAGGCCGTAATTGGCGAGGCGCGATACGGTCCCGTCGGCGCCGAAATAGACCGCAAGCACGCGCTGATCGACGAGCTTGGGGTTCATGAACGCCATCGAACGGACGCGTTTCTGGGAGATGTAATAGAACACCTCGTTGTCGAAGGTTGCGGTCGTCGAGGGCGAACCCAGCGCCAGGAGCACCTGCTCGCGGCTCGAGCCGACCGGAACCAGCTGGATCGTCTGCTCGTCGACGATATAGCCCTGGTTCATCACCTCGCTGGTCGAGCAGCCACCCAGAAGGATGAGCGTCCCGAGCGCGACGGAAGCGATGGCGGGACGAAAGAATGGGTGGCTAGATTTCACGCGTGACATCTCCCCTGGAGCGGTTTCCAGCGTTACATACGGACCCGTTGAGGCGATATCGCGACCGGACAACGGACGTTCAGGACCGGTAGGCTTGAGTAAAGCACCTTTGGAGGCGTTGCAATCGGCCCCCGTCCATGCGACCGGCCCTTCGCAAGGGAGTGGGAGGCGAGATGCTCGAACGTTTCAGGAATCGGCGGCGCAACCGGGAGATCATCGACGATCTCTACGCGGCGATCGTCACCGAGGCGCGCCGCGAGGTGCTGTATACCGAGCTCGGGCTTCCCGACACCGTCATGGGCCGATTCGAGGCGCTGTCCATCCAGGTCTTCCTGTTCCTGTCGCGCTGCCGCGACGAGGCTTCGCTGAAACCGGTCGCGCAGGATCTGGTCGACCGCTTCATGACCGACATCGAGGATTCGATCCGTGAAATCGGCATCGGCGACCCCTCGGTGCCCAAGCGCATGCGCAAGCTCGCCGGCATGTTCTACGAGCGCGTCAACGCTTATGATCCCGGCCTCACCGCCGGCGATGGCGCCTTGCTTGCCACCGCGCTCGGCCGCTTCGCACTGCCGGCAGATGCCCCGCCTGAGGCGGCACCCGCTTTGGCTGCCTATCTGATGGCGCGCAAGGCGACGTGGGACGGCGTGCCGACGGCGGATATCCTGACCGGCCAACTGGGAGAAAGAGCCGCGTGACCGACAGCAGCGACAAGCCGAAGGACGTGCTGTCCTTCTTCGTGACCGTCTCGACGCTGCCGAAGGCCGGCATGCCGGTGTTGTTCGAGGCCACCCCGAAGGAGTGCGCCATCGTCGCGGCGCTCCTGGAGATCCCGGCGATCGAGCGGCTGACCGCGGACCTTTCGGTCAAGGGCTGGCGGGGCGGCGGCGCCAAGGTCACGGGAACGCTGACGGCCGATGTGGTGCAGACCGACGTGGTGACGCTCGATCCCCTCCATCAAAAAGTCCAAGAGGAGGTGGATCTGGTGTTTGTTCCCGAGAACTCTCGCCTTGCCCGGCTGCCGCAGCCGGAGGATGGCGAACTCCACCTCGATCCGGAAGGCGACGACATTCCTGAAACCTTCTCCGGCGACCAGATCGACCTCGGTCTGGTGCTGACCGAAATTCTGGCACTCGGCCTCGACCCGTATCCGCGCGGGCAAGGCGCATCCTTCGACGAGTTCGATACCGATCCGGAGCCCGATGTCGGGCGCGTCTCGCCCTTTGCCGCGCTGGCGAAGCTGAAGCCTGATCGCACATGACACCCGACCGCTGTTGAACCGTCACCTGAATTGACTATGGTCGCGCCGCCTGAGGCTATCGACGAACGAAAGCGAATTGCGTTGGATCTGAAATCCGGAGTCACGATCTCCCTCGACGTCATGGGCGGGGATCACGGCCCATCCGTCATCCTTCCTGGTGCGCTCATCGCGCTGCAGCGCCATCCCGGCATCCGCTTCGTGCTGTTCGGCCAGGAGGAAAAGGTCCTGCCGATCCTCAACGGCCTGCCGCTGCTGAAGGCCGCGTCGGTGTTCCACCATTGCGAGATGTCGATCGGCATGGAGGAGAAGCCCTCGCAGGCGCTGCGCCAGGGCCGCTACAAGTCGTCGATGTGGCGGGCGATCGAGGCGCTGAAGACCGGCGAGGCCGATGTCGCGGTGTCCGCCGGCAATACCGGCGCGCTGATGGCGATGGCGAAATTCTGCCTGCGCACCATGGCCAATATCGAGCGCCCGGCGATTGCCGCGATCTGGCCGACGATCCGCGGCGAGAGCGTCGTCCTCGACGTCGGCGCAACGATCGGCGCCGACGCCCAGCAGTTGATCGACTTCTCGATGATGGGCGCGGCCATGGCGCGCGCGCTGCTCGGCATCGAGCGGCCGACCGTCGGCCTCCTCAACATCGGCGTCGAGGAGGTCAAGGGCCAGGACGACGTGCGCGAGGCCGGGCGGCTTCTCAAGGAGACGGAGATCCCGGGGCTCGACTATCGTGGTTTCGTCGAGGGCAATGATCTCGGTCAAGGCACGACCGACGTCGTCGTCACCGAGGGGTTCACCGGCAACATCGCGCTGAAGACCGCCGAGGGCACCGCCCGCCAGATCGCCGGCTATCTCCGGGCGGCGATGACCCGCACCTGGATGGCGCGCGCCGGCTATTTCCTCGCCAAGGGCGCCTTCGACCGGCTGCGTGACAAGATGGATCCGCGCAAGGTGAATGGCGGCGTCTTCCTCGGCCTCAACGGCATCGTCATCAAGAGCCACGGCGGCACGGACGCCGAGGGAACCGCGGCGGCGATCGACCTCGCCTACGCCATGGCCGTGAACGGCCTCAGAGAGAAGATCGAGCAGGATCTTCGTACTTTCTATCTGCGCGTCTCCGAAGAGGTCGCGACGGACTTGCCGGAGAGCAATTAATGAGTGTCATCCGATCGATCGTCCGCGGCACCGGCTCGGTGCTGCCGGCGCGGATCATGTCGAACCGCGATTTCGCAGGGATCGTCGAGACCTCGGACGAGTGGATCGTCCAGCGGACCGGCATTCGCAATCGCCACATCGCCGACGCCACCGAGACCACCGTATCGCTCGCCGAGGGCGCTGCCCGAAAGGCGCTGGATGCCGCCGGCCTGACGCCGGACGACATCGACCTGATCGTCTTGGCCACCGCCACGCCGAACAACACGTTCCCTGCCTCCAGCGTGCAGGTGCAGAAGCGCCTCGGCATGCGGCACGGCTTCGCCTTCGACGTGCAGGCGGTCTGCTCGGGCTTCGTCTATGCGCTGACCACCGCCGACCTCTACATCCGCGGCGGCATGGCCAAGCGCGCGCTGGTGATCGGCGCCGAGACGTTCTCGCGCATCCTCGACTGGGAAGACCGCTCGACCTGCGTGCTCTTCGGCGACGGCGCCGGCGCGCTGGTGCTGGAGGCATCGACCGGCGACGGCAGCCCGGCGGACCGGGGCGTCCTCGTCTCTCGCCTGCGCTCCGACGGCGAGCACGAGGAAAAGCTCTTCGTCGACGGCGGCCCGTCGACCACCGGCACGGTCGGTAAGCTTCGCATGGAGGGCCGCGAGGTATTCAAGCACGCGGTCGGCATGATCACCGACGTGATCGAGGACTCGTTCGGCGCGCTCGGCATCACCGCCGACGATCTCGACTGGTTCGTGCCGCACCAGGCGAACCGGCGCATCATCGACGCTTCCGCCAAGAAGCTCGGTATTCCGCTGGAAAAGGTCGTGGTGACCGTGCAGGATCATGGCAACACATCGGCCGCCTCGATCCCGCTCGCCATCGACCAGGCGGTCCGCGACGGCCGGATCCAGCCGGGGCAGCTGGTTCTCCTCGAAGCCATGGGGGGCGGCTTTACCTGGGGCGCGGTGCTCGTTCGCTGGTAGTCGTTTCCGCCTTGATTTCGCTGCGGATTTCAGTATTTTACACCGACGCGTGATCGACCGTTGCCGTTGGGGAACGGCGGGGCGATCCGGCTTTGCAAGGGGATAGCAATGGGTGACAGAACGGTGACCAGAGCCGATCTCGCCGAGGCGGTCTTCCGCAAGATCGGCTTGTCGCGGACGGAATCGGCCTATCTGGTCGAAACCGTTCTCGAGGAGATCTGCTCCACCATCGCCCGTGGCGAGTCGGTCAAGATCTCGTCTTTCGGCTCCTTCCTGGTGCGCGACAAGAACGAGCGCGTCGGCCGCAACCCGAAGACCGGCGAGGAAGTGCCGATCTCGCCGCGCCGCGTCGCCGTCTTCAAACCGTCCAACGTGATGAAGGACCGGATCCTCGAATCGCACGGGCGCCGGAGCGGCGTTGCCGTGCCCGCCGACGAGATGCTCAAGGCAGCCGAGTAAGGGCGCTGAGTGAACTTCCGGGCACGCCCATGAGCGACAAGAGCATCGACGCCTTCCGCACGATCAGCGAGGTGGCCGAAGACCTGAACCTGCCGCAGCACGTCCTGCGCTTCTGGGAAACCCGGTTCACGCAGATCAAGCCGATGAAGCGCGGCGGCGGGCGGCGCTATTATCGCCCGGACGACGTCGAGCTGCTGAAGGGCATCCGCTTCCTGCTCTACGTGAAGGGTTTCACGATCAAGGGCGTGCAGCGCATCCTCAAGGAGAACGGCAACCGCTTCGTCATGGCGATCGGCGCCGGCGACCTCACCGGGCTCGATTCGATGCAGGTGGCCCGCGCCCCGCAGCCGGAGGCCGACGAGCCGGAGGACGTCTATTCCGAAGAGAGCGATCTGGAGCAGGACGAGATGCCGGTCGTCGCCGACAGGCAAGAGCCTGCCCGTCCCCGTTCTGGCCTCTCCTCCCTTCTGCGCCGCGACCGCGAGCCCGACCAGGGCCCGAAGATCGGCCTCCCCGCCGAAAGCGCCGCAACGCTGCAGGACGTTGTGCTCGAACTCCTTGAATGCAAGCGGCTGCTCGACCAGGTCCGATAGCTCAAAGCAAAGGGCAGGGCGGTTCGCCGACCAGCGGGGAGGGTCTGCCAAGCGACGCCTAAACGATCGTCTGAGGGTTTCAGCGCTGAACGTTATTGGATACAATTACAAATATTAAATATAAGCGGGTGTTTCCGTCCCGTCCAGGGCAAGATTGAAGCCTCAATTTTATTCAATGCGGTACCAGCCGATAGTATGTCTTCCGACATGCCCTGCAGAGTCGGATAGTTCTTTTAAGCCAATACCGTCAAAAAGACAGCCTGCCGTTCCGATAGGCGACCATCAACCGGTCTAGCAGCAAAGAAAATTGTTCAGCCTCGTCAGCTAGCACCTTGGCAGCGTCTTGGGCCCGCTCAATTGGCGGCTTTATAGCTGCTAAATGGTTTTCTGCAATTTTCTGCAAAAACTGAAGTCGCAGGTCCACTGGATGGAGCTGAACACTTGTCAGCGCCTGTAGGGTTGAGGGCATGTCGCTTAAAATACGTCTTCTATGACCCAGTAAAACCGGATCAAATAGAGGCTCAGCTTCTGTCATAAACGGGGTAGATAGCATTCTAGCCATTCTCTCCGCCCTTCCGTAGATATATAAAAACCAGTCTTGTATTTGCTTCTCTGCCTTAGTCCATTCTAAGTTCATCGGCTCTTCGGGTGTGCCCTTGGAAATAATGCACTCTAATTTAGCAAATTCATTGACTATTAATATATTGATTTCTCGTATAATTCTCACATCATCGATAATTACCGAAAGTGTTGGGTTAGATGCCCTTGCAACCTTTAAAGCGTCCGCTCTGAGTTGTAATTGCAGAATTTGCTCGTGTCGAGTTCGCTGTTCATCGTCGGTAAGCTTCATTTGGCGAATAGTTAGTAAAGCTGCTCCGATAGCAAGCATCCCGCCAATTAGGCTTTGCCATCTATTGAGCCACTGGTTGAAGTCTGGCGCAGTATCATATAATACAATGGCGACGACACAGGGGAAGGCGGCGATGAACACGGCTCCCGTTGCAATCTGACTTTGTTGACGTTTCTTCATTTTGTCCGAGCGCGAATCAAGATGATGCACGTATGTCTCCAAACTCAGTTGAGGACGATCATGTCACTTGGCGTAGCATGAATGCTCACCCTTACTCGCGGAAAGGGCGCGACAATATGCCTTGGCCCCAGCCGAGGCACCACCACGCTATTTTTTTGGACTGGCTTAGTTAGGTAAATCGTCTGGAACGCCTGCAGAAGGCTTGTTCCATTTTATGTTTCAAAGAGCACCGAGACAGCGCAGCCGTTCTAATTTTGATCTCACTCTATAAAAACAAGCTTGCGCGCAGAGCCCTCTCTCTCTAAGGGTTCTCTCGATCGGAGCGTAGCGCAGCCTGGTAGCGCACTTGGATGGGGTCCAAGGGGTCGGAGGTTCGAATCCTCTCGCTCCGACCAAATTTCCCACAGAACCCTGCATGAAAAAACCGCCGCGGCTGCAAGCCTTCGGCGGTTTTGTTTTGTCCGGGTAGTGTTTCGGCCGCCGCGCCCGCGAGGGGCGCGGCGGCTGAGTTTCCGAGGTCAGGCTGCCGGTAACAGGCCGTCTCGCACCAGCGGCGCGTGTCGGTCGACCAGCACGGCGCTGGCTTGGTTCAAACCGATGATATCGACGGCGATCCCGTGCCGGCGCATCTTGCCGACGACCTCGTCCAAGGCGCCGACGGCCGTGATGTCCCAGAGATGGGCGGCGGTCAGGTCGATGCGGGCGGCCTTTGCGGTATCGCGGAGGTCGAAGCGGTCGGCGAAAATGTCGGCGCTGGCGAAGAAGACTTGGCCGGTGACGGTGTAGAGCCGCGTGTCACTGGCCTCGTCGTAGCCGACGGCGACATCCATCAGCTTGGTCACTTTGAAGGCGAAGAACACGCCGCTGAGGAGCACGCCGACGGCGACGCCCATCGACAGGTCGTGCGTGGCGACCGTCACCGCGACAGTGGCGAGCATGACGATGCCGGAGACCTTGGGATGTCGTGCGAGATCGCGGATCGAGCCCCAGGAGAAGGTGCTGATCGAGACCATGATCATGATCGCCACGAGCGCCGCGACCGGGACCTCAGCGACCCAAGGCCGCAGCGGCACCATAACGATCAGCAGGAAGACGCCGGCGACGAGCGTCGACAGCCTTCCGCGGCCGCCATAGCGGACATTGCCGACGGTCTGGCCGATCATGCCGCAGCCGGCGATGCCGCCGAACAGGCCTGCCGCGAAGTTGGCGAGGCCGAGACCGGTGCACTCGCGGGCCTTGGAACTCGTTGTCTCCGTCAGATCGTCGACGACGCTCGCGGTCATCATCGATTCGAGCAGGCCGACGGCGGCCATGGCGAGCGCATAAGGGGCGATAATGCCGAGCGTCTCCCACGTCATGGGCACGCCGGGAAAGCTGAATGAGGGCAGTGAATCCGGCAGGCGCCCGAGGTCGGCGACGGTGAGGATCGGCATCGGAAATGCGGTGGCGATGAGCGTCAGCACGACGATGCAGATGAGCGGCGAGGGGATCGCCGTGGTCAGGCGGGGCAAGAGGTAGATGATGGCAAGGCCGAGGCCGATCATCGCATAGGTATGCCAGGTGACGCCGATCATCTGCGGCAGCTGCGCCGAGAAGATGAGGATCGCCAGCGCGTTGACGAAGCCGGTGCGCACCGATCGCGAGACGAAGCGCATGAGCACGTCGAGCTTCAGGAGGCCGAAGACGATCTGCAGCAGGCCGGCGAGCACGGTGGCGGCGAGGAGATATTGCAGGCCGTGGCTGCCGACGAGCGCGGCGACGACGAGCGCCACCGAGCCGGCCGCGCCCGAGATCATCGCCGGGCGACCGCCGGCGAAGGCGATAACGATGCCGATGACGAAGGAGGCGAAGAGCCCGACTTCGGGGTCGATGCCCGCGACGAAGGAGAAGGCGATGACCTCGGGGATCAGCGCAAAGGTGCCGACCATGCCGGCGAGAATGTCACGGCGCGCCGCCGTGACCCCGCCGAACCACTCGGAGCGGTAGCGTGAGATGGATTGGGTGTTCATGAATAATTTCCGCAGAGATCACGCGAGGACAGGCCGCTCTTGGCGGATCGTGCTGTCGGGCGTGTCGTGTGCGTTGTCCGGCGGATCGGCGGCCGGAAGAGCCACCCGGAATTGCACCGGGTCCAGAGCGATGGGCGACACCTAGCCGCGTCCGCCGCGCGGAGCAAGCCGGAATCGGTGCGCGGCAGGTATGCGCGGCTTAGTCTCTTGGCGTCGGAATGCCCTTCGGGCCGCGGCTGCCCCGAATGTTTGCTCTCTCTTCAGCCGCAGGCGGCGAGGAAGTCCGCGGCCAGGGCGACCGTGCCCGCGCTGTAGGCCGGGCCGCAAGCGGCTGCAGTCGGCGTCTCGGCATGCGAGGCGATCCAGGCGGTGAGAAGGATCCGCCGCAAGAGGACGAAGACCTTCAGCATGGCCTCGTCCTCCGCCGAGAGCTCGGCGACGTCGAGGTAGCCGGCCACCCACGCCGCTTGGAGCGCGGGCACGAAATCCTCGTGCTCGTGAAAGCTGATCGCGGCGGCGAAGTCGTAGAGGAACCAGCTGAAGCCGCAATCGTCGAAGTCGATGACGCCCAGCCTGTCGCCCTCGACCAAGAGGTTGCTGAGGCGCAGATCAGCATGGACGAGGCCGAATCGAAGCCGATCCTTGCCATAGGCTGCGAGCCTCTGGTCGATGACCCCCGCCGCGCGCGCGATGACGTCTCGGCCGGTATCGTCGAGGCCGAGCCCCGCCCGCCAGTCGCCCCAGTGCGGGGCATCGCCCAGCATGGTGCGAAAATCCCACGTCTTGCGGATGAAGCCATCGGGCCGAAGCCAGCGGCGGCTATGATCGTGGAGACGCGCGCTGAGGCTTCCGAGATGCCGGAACCAGCCGGCGAGGTCCTCGCCGGGGTGTGGCTCTCGTCCGCTCATGAAGGCGAAACCGGCGACGTATCTTGTCTGCCCGTCGACCGCGAAGCTGCCGAGCCAAGACCCGTCCTGCCGGGCGATCGGCTGCGGCGTCTCGACGATCCCATCGGCCCGGATGGCTTCGATCCAGGCGAGCTCCGAGCGCATCTCCGCCGGCGTATGATAGTCCGGCCGCTGCACGCGCAGGACAAGGCGCCGCCCGGCGTCCTCGGCAAGGAAGGTCGCATTCTCCGAGATTGTCATGAGGCTGAGCTCAGAATCGTCCGCGAACCCCCATTGTCCAAGCTCTCGGCGCAGGCCAGCCGTTACGCTGGCGATGAAGTCTTCATCGAACATGGGGCCATCAGGGGTCGGATTTGCGGTCTCGCCGCGTCTTCGCACGGATCGCCGACCGGGGCCACGCCAGGCCGGCCGGTTCCCCGCAGTCCAACATCGGCAAGGACCCCAAAGCACAGGCTTATGGTTGATAAAAGATGAATTGCCGCGATCACGGTGTTCGAAGCCGACTGCATGGCCGCCATGCAGCAATGTGCATTGCAGCATGACCTTGCGGGAACTAGATTGACGCTCGGGAGACAAACCCAATTTCGGAAGTATTACCATGAACATCTTCACACGCGCACTTCGTTCGGCCGTCAGCCGCTCGCGCCGCGATCCGGCCCTCGAATACCTGAACGAGTCGGTCTCGCTCCTCGACCTCGAGCGCCGCCAGCAGGAAATCGACGCCGGTGCCTTCCGTCAGCGCCGCTTCGGCTACTGACTTCATTTCTGGGGTGGCCTGGTTCTCACCAGGCGCCCCCCGCGGCCATCTGACGTCCGCCTTTTGTAACCCCGTCGCATTCTCCGACCCGTCTGTTCTGACGCGGTGACGCCAGCCTTGCTAATACAGCTACACCGCTGAACCCAGTCGTCCCGTGCCCTGCCGGGCGTAGTTCAGAATCGACTCGCCAGCCTGCCGCCGTTCTGCCACATTCTCGGGTGTCGCGGTCTTGGGTGGAGGTGTCGATGTTCGTTGTCACGGTGGAAACGGACGAGGCGCCGTCCTTCTGCGCCTTTACGCGGTCGCAGCCAGCCCTCGATTGGGCGCTCAGCCGAAGCCTCGAAGACAGCGGCTGCGTCGTCGGCGTGTACCGCGCCCCGGGCAGCAGCGGCGTGCAGGCAGTCGAAGCGGTGCGGGATGGCCGCGGCCGCCTGGTCATGTCCGGCGACAATCTGCGACTTCAGTATTTTCGCGAGAGATCCTGCGTGATGGCGGGAATGGGCATCGGCACCGGTGCCGGTTTTTGACGGCGCCTTAGAGGCCTGAGCCTGCGGCCCCCGCGCGCCTGAAAGGCAGCGCCCGATTTGACGTCGCGATCAGGCGTCGCAGCCACCCGCTGCACATCCAAATATGAGGGTTGCGCCCTTTGGCTGTCTTGCGACGGACCATCGGATGTCGCATGGCTTTTTCCCATTGCAACGCAGGGGACGACGACATGACCGACATCTGGTTCCGCACGGGCGAGGCCACCGTGCTCGCGGCCGAAGGGCAGTTCACCGACGCCATGCCGGAAGTGCTGATCGGCTCGGTGCGCGGTCCCGTCGGCACGGCCTTCGCCTCGATGATGGGCCAGACGGTCGGCCACACCCGGATGTTCGTCGTCCGCGACCTTAACCAGCTCGTCCGGCCGGCCACCATGATGACGACGAAGGCGACAATCCACGATCTCGCCTATGTCGAGCTGCTCGGCGGCGTTGTGCAAGGCGCCACCGGCGACGCGATCGTCGACTGCCTGATCGAGGGCATCCTGCCGAAAGCCGATGTCGACGAGCTCTGCATGATCATCATGATCTGGCTTGATCCACGCTGTGCCAGCGACCAGAACCTCGACCTCAAGGACCTCTACCGCACCAATTACGAGGCAACGAAGCTTGCGATCTCGCGCGCGCTCACCGGCTCGCCGACGGTTGACGAGCTCATCGCCAACCGCAAGACGGTGCAGCATTATACGCTGAGTGGCGTCGTCGACTACGAATAGCCGCGCAAGACGCTGGCGATCGGGGAGGGGTGGTTGCGTCCTTCGGCGACCCTATTGCGTCACCCCGGTGCGCTAGCGCAACGCCTCGATCGTCGCATCCTCCAGCCGGACGAAGTGCACTCCTTCGGCCTGAAGGGCGAGAATGCCGGCCGCGACGCCGGCGCCCGAGGGGCGCTTCGGCTGGTTGATATGGGCGATGATCACGTCGCCGTCCCTGGCGGCGCGGATGCGGTGCTCGACCGCAGCAGCGCCGAGCGAGGCGCCCATGTCGGCGTTCAGGCTGTAGCCGGCCAGCAGAAAACCTTCCGCGGCGATCTCCGCGACGGCGTCGCGGCTGTAGCGGGCGGTCGCCCCGCGGAACCAGCGCGACGGCTGGCCTGTGGCGGCGAGAACCGCCGCATTGCCGCCCTGGATCTCCGCGCGCACCGCCTCGATCGTTCCCGCCGTTCTCAGCCCGAACATGGTCGGATGGTCGGTGACCGGCGGGAGGTGTTCGGCGCCGTGGTTCTCGATCTCGAAGAGCTCGGGATGGGCCCGCAGCACCGCAAGCGCTTGATGGTTGTGCTGAAGCCAGCGACGGGTGACGAAGATCGTTGCGGGAATATGATGGTCGACGAGCGTGCCAAGGATCCGCTCGTCGACGGCGCCCATGCAGGCGTCGAAGGTCAGCGCCACGGTGATGGCGGGTTTTGGCTGCTGGCCGGTTGCTGGTCCGCTCGCGGCGGGGACATCCAGCAGTGCGGCGGACGGCCCGACCAGCGCGACCGGCGCCTGCGAGCCCGGCGTCAGCGCGGCGAAGCTTGGAGCCTCGGGCCGGGGCTGGGCGGCGATATGCATGTGCGGCTCGACGTCGGCGCTCCCGGCCAGGGCGGGAAGCGGGGAGAAGCAGCAGCAGAGCGCCGCAAGGACGGGAATGCGCATGGTGTCGGTCTCGGCAAGGGATGTCGGCGGGTGAGAGGCGCCCGGCTCGTGGCGGAACTGCGGCGACAGTCCGGGTTCAAGGCGCGGCGCGCCGGGCCGACGCCGCGTCCAGCGCCTGCCGGAGCGTCGGCGGCCGCCTGTCGCGCTGCCAGCGCCGTTCGAGTGCGATGCAGCCCCAGATAATGCCGATGATGAGGTAGAGATGCCGCCAGTGGTCGGTGTCGATGACGTTGCCGATGCCGACATGGCCGACGAAGACGCTGTAGCTCGCCATCAGATAGGGCTGCCACGGCCGGTCGCGCAGCAGGATCTTCAGCCCGGCGCCGAGGGTGGTGAAGAGGAAGATGACGTAGGCGGCAAAGCCGAGCCAGGAGTAGTCGAGCAGCGCCTTCAGCCAGATGTTGTGGGTGTCCTCGCCGTAGATTGGGCCGAACACGAGCGGGCCGATGCCGAGCGGATGCTCCATCGCCATCTGGAAGCCGAGGAGGTGGCGGGCAAAGCGGCCGAGCCGCGCCGAATCGTAGGACTGGACGATCTGCGCCCGCTCCGAGAACAGGCTCGCCACCTTGTCCGACTGCAGGGCGACGAGCACGACGATCGCCATCAGCACGATGCCGACGAGGACGAGCGTCGCGATCTTGAGGCGGAACTTCGCCGATCGCTCCTTCAGCAACATCAATCCAACGGAAAGGATGATGGAGAAGCCGTAGATGCCCCAGGCCGCGCGCGAGAAGGAGAGAAAGACCGCAAGCGTCAGCACGCTGAGCGCGACCAGCTTCCAGCCGGCCGTCATCAGCCGCTCGGTGACGAGCCGCTGCACGAGATAGACCGCCGGCAGCGTCAGGAACGGGCCGAAAACGTTGGGGTCCTGAAAGGCGCCCTTGGCGCGCTCGTAGAGGGTGAAGGCGTCGGCGCCGGGAAACGCGTTGAAATAGCCGAGAATACCGAGCAAGCCGGTCGCGAGCGCCGCTGAGGTATAGGCGGTGAAGATCAGCTTCAGCCGCCGCGGGTCGGCCTCGATCACCGCGGCGTAGAACACGGCCGACAGCGCCAGGAAGGTCGAGACGGCGACGTAGAGCGGGCCGCCTTTGAGGTCCACCATCTGGGTCAGCGAAATCAGCCCGCCGGCGTTGAAGAGCAGCAGCAGTACCAGCAGCGGCGCCGTGCCGGCGCTGATCCGCAGCGCTCCGACAAGACCGAAAATGCCGATCAGCCCGACGAGAAACAGCTCGTACGGCGCGGGTTCGGAGATGACGAAGCCCGACAGGAAAACACCAAGCGCGATCGCTCCATTGCCCAGCATGGCGAACTGCACCCGTCCGAGATGACGGCGATCGAGCCCGTCGCCGCGGAGACGATCGCGGCCGAGGCTTCTGTCCGTCAGGGTCCCGCCGGGCGGGTGGGGGACCGCCATGTCAGTAGGCGTGTTCGGTCTTGAACAGGCTGATCGGCGTCATCGCCAGGATGGCGAGGTCGAGGAAGATCGACCAGTTCTCGATGTAGTAGAGGTCGTGCTCGACGCGCCTCTTCAGCTTGTCCGGCTGATCGATTTCGCCGCGGAAACCCTTGATCTGCGCCCAGCCGGTGATCCCCGGCTTGACCTTGTGGCGGCCGAAATAGCCGTCGACGATCTCGACGAAGGTCTCGTTCATCGACGACACCGCGTGCACCGCATGCGGCCGCGGCCCGACCAGCGAGAGCTGGCCCTTCAGCACGTTCCAGAGCTGCGGCAGCTCGTCGATGGAGCTCTTACGGATGAACCGCCCGACCTTCGTCACGCGCGGGTCGCCGCGGGTGACGATCTTGCGGGCCGTCGGGTCCGACATCTCCTGGTACATCGAACGGAACTTCAGCACCTCGATGATGCGGTTGTTGAAGCCGTGCCGTTTCTGCCGGAAGATCACCGGACCCTTGGAGTCCAGCTTGATCGCGATGGCGGTCGCCAAGAACACCGGCGACAGGAGGATAAGCGCAAGGCTCGCGAAGAAGAGGTCGAAGGCGCGCTTGGCGATCCAGTCCCAGTCGGCGATCGGCCGGTCGAAAACGTCGAGCAGCGGGATCTGGCCGATGTAGGAGTAGGAGCGCGGGCGGAAGCGCAGCTGTGAGGTATGGGCCGACAGCCGGATGTCGAGCGGCAGGACCCAGAGATCCTTCAGCAGCGCCAGAACCCGCTTCTCGGCCGAGAGCGGCAGCGTCACGATCAGCATGTCGATCTTGGCGAGGCGGGCGAACTCGACGAGCTCGCGGATGGTGCCGAGCTTCGGATAACCGGCGACGAGCGGTGGCGAGCGCCGGTCGTCGCGGTCGTCGAAGATGCCGCAGATCCGGATGTCGCTCTCTTCCTGCATTTCGAGGCCGCGGATCAGGGTTTCCGCGCCCTTGCCGCCGCCGACGATCACCGCGCGCCGTTCCATCACGCCATTGCGCGCCCATCGCCTGATGTTGGCGCCGAGGATGCTGCGGGCGATGGCGAGCGTCGCAAAGCCGCCGAGGAACCAAGTCCCCAGCCAGACACGCGAATATTCTTCCTGCGCCTTCATGAAGAAGATGCCGACGGCCATCAGCGCGATGGCGCCAGCCCAGCCGAGGCCGACCCGCAGCATCTGGGTCGAGCGGGTGCGCAGCATCGGGATGTCGTAGCCCTCGGCCAGCTGGATGGCGCCAACGCCCGTTGCGGCACCGAGACCGGCGACGAGGAGATAGAGCCACGGGCTCCCATGCTCGAAGCCGACATAGGAGAAGTAGACGATAATGGCGACGGCGAGCAGCAAGGTGAATTCGACCAGCCGCCAGAGCCCGCAGAGCATGCTCGACGAGATGACGTTGTCCTTGAACTGGGCGGCGGTCCGCGCGGCGAAGGCGTTAAGCACCACTGGTTCGTCGTTCGAAAGCTTCTGGAACGCCTGGACGGCGTTGCGGGAGAAAGGCAGCTCGCCGTCGCCATCCATTGTCTCGCCCTCTCCACCCCGCGGGAGGCTGTACCTGCCGCTCGCCGCCGGTCGCGGTGCCTTGCCGGTTCCTTAGCAGGGTTCCGCTAAGATTTGTTTGACCGCGTCTGACGCGCCGCGGCCGGCCTTTCGCCGGCGGACTGGGCCATCGGCCCCGCCAGGGCCCGGCGATAGGCAGCCATGGTATCGCCGACCATCCGCTCGATCGAGAACACGGTCTGGATGTGATGGCGCAAGGCATTGGATTTGACCAGCGGTTCGCGCAGGCGTTTTGCCATGGCATCGGCCAGCGCAAAACTGTCGCGAGGGGCGACGAGGGGCTGGAGGTGGCGCGGGATGATCTCGCTGACACCGCCGACATCGACGGCGATCACCGGGCGATCCGCCGCAAGCGCCTCCAGCAGCACATAGGGCAGCGAATCAGCGCGCGACGGCAGCACCATCACCCGCCCAAGCCGCAGCGCTTCCCGGGCAGGACGCGGTTCGACGAACCGGACGAGGCCTGGTGCGATGTCATCTGCCAGCTGCATGAAGTCGGGCTTCTCGGGGCCGGCGCCGACGATCACGGCGGTGGCCGGAGGTCCACTCGACTTCGCCATCTCGGCGATCGCCCGGATAAGAATGTCGGGCCCCTTTAGGCTCCTCAGCATGCCGAGATAGATGAAATCGGCAGCATCGGGATCCGGCGTGATCGGTGCGAATTCGGCTGGCGACAGGCCGTTGTAGACAACCCGTGCGGCGACGCCCGGCTTGCCCACTTTCTTCTGGTAGGCGTCCGCCTCGTATTGCGACACGAAGAGCAGATGGTCCGTGACCTGCTCCAGCAAACGCTCCAGCCGGAAGAACAGCCAGCCGCCCAGCGTCTTCGGATCGTAGTGCATGCTGCCGCCATGCGGCGTGTAGAGGCGTGCGGTGCGCCCGCCGGACAGGCGGTTGGCGGTGCCGACCAGCCTGGCATAGGCACCGCCCTTGGCGCCGTGCCCGTGCAGTACGTCGGGACGGATGTCGCGCACGAGGGCGTAGCTGCGCCACATGTCCAGGAGGTCCGAGGGGGCAATCGAGCGGCGCATGGTGACGCGGTGGACGCCGAGCGCAAGCTTCGGCGTCACCTCGCGGATCATCTGCTCCTCGAATTCGCCGCCCGTGATGGAGTCGCAGAGAATTCCGACCTGATGGCCTTCGGCGATCTGCGCATCGATCAGATCGCGGACGTGCCGGAAGATTCCCCCGACGGGCGATCGGAAACAATGGATGATCCGAATGTTCTGGCTAACCATACCCCGTCAGGACTTTCGTGTTCGCTGCGAGGGAACAACTCACACGACACACCGCCCGGCGCCACCATAAAGTCCTGTCTAGGCTATCGTTCTCAACGCTTAAAAAAGGCGTTCGCGCACGAAGATCGTGTCGCCGGGCAGGATCGGATCGGAGGTCAGCACGCGGCCGGAGATCACCCGGCCGTTGACCTGGCGGGTGACGTCGACCGTCTTCTGCTGAGCCCGCGGCGAGTATCCGCCAGCGATCGCGATGGCATTCTGTACCGTCATGCCGGGCACGTAGGTATATTGGCCACCGGTGCCGACCTCGCCCATGATGAAGAACGGCCGGTACTGGTCGACCTCCACGGTGATGTCGGGATCGCGCAGGAAGCCGTCGCGCAGTTTCTGCGAGAGCGAGGCTTCCAGCTCCTTGGTGGTCTTGCCCCGTGCCGGCACGGTGCCGACCAGCGGCATGGAGAAGTAGCCGCCCTTGTCGATGGTATAGGTATTGGAGAGGCCATCCTGCTCGAACACAGTCACCCGAACGCGGTCGCCGGCGTCGAGATGGTAGGGCTCGTTCAGCACATCGTGGAAGGCGGGGGGCGTCGGCTGGTAGCTCGCGCATCCGCCGAGCAGCGCCAAGGTGAGGGCCAGGGGTCCCATGATGCAGATGCGCATGTCCGCTTATCCCGCCGATGATCGTTCGCCCGGCCGGAAAGCCGCTTGACCTCTTATAGTTTCGTTAGGGTTAACCGTTCGTAAACTTGACCGGCGGCTTCACCTCTGTGGTACGGATGTATCGAGTGAGCTTGTTAACGTTCCGGTTACCTTCATGGACGATTCTTCAATCTCAGGGGCACTGCGGGGAAACACCATGCCGAAGCACAGAGCAGATGAGGCCGACGCCGATATCGATATCGGGCGTCTGGCTGCTGCCGTGTGGGCCCGCAAGCTGCTGATCGTCCTGACGACCTTGCTGTTCGCCGGATCCGCTTTCGCGATCGCGGCCCTTATTCCGCCGACCTACAAGGCCGATACCCAAATCGTCGTCGAAAGCCGCGAATCCTCCTATACCCGAAATGACGGCGCCAGCGCCGGTAGCGGGGAGGGCGTCTTCAGCCCCGAAAGCATCGAGAGCCAGGTCTCGCTGATGACCTCCGCCGAGATCCTCGGGGACGTCGCCGACCGCTTCAAGCTCTCGACCCTTGCCGAGTTCGCACCCAAGGTCTCGCTGATGGACCGCATCCTGACTCGCGTCCGACCCGAGGCCGATTCGCCTCCGGGCGAGATCATCGAGCGGATGCGTGAGAAGCTTCAGGTCTATCGCAAGGAGAACCAGCGGGTTCTGGTCATCGAGTTCTCCTCGCGCGACCCCGCCTTGGCGCGTGACGTGCCGAACGCCATCGCTGACGAGTACCTCGCGCGTCAGAAGGGGGCGCTGCTTTCCTCGAACAACAATGCCACGGGCTGGCTCGAGCAGGAGATCGCGGACCTGCGCGAGACCGTCAGGGCGGCCGAGGGCAAGGTCGCCGCCTTCCGCACCTCGTCCGACCTCCTGGTCGGCCAGAACCAGAGCGTCCTCGCCACCCAGCAACTGTCCGAGATTGCCACCGAGCTGTCGCGCACACGTGCCGCGCGAGCGGCGGCCGAGGGCAAGGCGCAAAGCATCCGGGATGCGATCCGGCGCGGGGTCGCGCTCGACACTGTCTCTGACGTCCTGTCCTCTCCGACGATCCAAGCCTTGCGCGAACGCCAGGTTTCGCTGAAAGCGCAGATCGCCGACCTGTCGACGACGCTCCTCGAGAATCATCCGCGCCTTCGCGCCTTGCGCTCGCAAGGCCGCGACCTGCAGACGGAGATCACCCGCGAGGCCTCCAAGGTGCAGGCGTCGCTGGAGACCGAGGCGGATGCCTCCCGCCAGCGCGAGGCCTCGCTGACGTCCGAGATGGGACGCCTGAAGGTGGAATCCTCGCGGGCCGGCGGACAGGAGGTCGAACTGCGCTCGCTCGAGCGCGAGGCGCAGTCGCAGAGCCAGCTCCTGGAAAGCTACCTGACGCGCTACCGCGAGGCCGTCGCCCGCGGAGCACGCGACTACCTCCCGGTCGATGCGCGCATCTTCTCCGAGGCCCAGCTTCCGGCCGAGCCCTATTTCCCGAAAGTCCTGCCGATCACCGCGGCGGCCGGACTTGCCGGCTTTCTCGTCGCCGTCATCGGTCTTCTTCTGACCGAACTGTTCTCGGGCCGAGCGCTGAGCCCCAGCCCTCAGCGCGGCCGCTGGGCCGCAGAGCATTCGCCCGCGCTGACCGCCCGTGATACCGACTTTCCCAGCAAGCCTTCATCGGCTCGCCCAGCGGAAGCGCTCGGCGCCATTCCCGCTCCCGAGACGGTCCGCAGCCGCTACGGCACGGGGGTCGCGGAACTCGGCGAGGCGATTCTGGCCAGTGAAATCCCGCGCGTCCTCGTCGTTCCCGCCGTGGGCGAGGGCCGGAGCGCCAGCGTCGCGCTGGTTCGCCAGCTGGCCGGCCAGCAGCGTTCGACCATTCTCGTCGACCTCACCGCCGACAACGCTTCCGCCCGTGCCATGGGCGTGCCGGACGATGCGGAAGGCGCGGGCGACCTCGTGGACGGGCTCGCCTCCTTCGCCGACGTCATCCACCGCGATCTGTTGACCTCGGCGCATGTCCTGCCCTCGGGCGGCTTTACCGCCATCGGTGGCGAGACCGATGCGACCGAGGAGATGATCGTCGTGCTCGAAGCCCTCGGCAAGGCCTATGACTGCACCATGGTGGATTGCGGCGCCATGCTGCCGGAAACCCTGAAACGCCTGATGGACGACGGCGCGGCCCTGGTGGTCTCGGTCGAGCCCGGGGAGGAAGCCGAAGGCGAGGCGCTCATGCAGCGGCTGTCGACGGCAGGCCTCGGTGACGTCGTGATGATGCACACCGGTGGTTCAGCCGCGGTGCGCGCCGCCGCCTGACGCGGGCGCCATCTTCCGCACCGTGGCCCGCCGCCCGACGGGTCAGCGCAGGCGCCGCCGCAGCTGCTGGACAACCGCCTTTAGCCCCTCATGGCGTTTGACCGCACGGCTCGCATCCGCCAGCAGCCTGGCCGCGCCGACATAGACGCGTCCCCCGGCGGTCAGCGCCAGCGTCGCGTCCACCTGCGGAATGGTCCGGTCGCACCAGGCTTGCTTGTAGCGCTCCGCACCGGGGCCGAGGTCGAGCGCGCACAGCCCTTCCTGCGACAGGCGCTCGACCATGTGCCAAAGCAGCAGTTCGCCCGGACTGACGGCCGCGTCCTCGTCGTCGGCGTAGGAGGAGAACATGCCCCAGAAGGTCTGCTGACCGACGATCCCCCCCAGCATGGCCTTGATGTCGCCGCCGCTCTCGATGGCGTAGAGGCGGGCGTCGGTGGCTGCATCCTCGAACAAAGCGATCAGGAAGGTCCGGATGCCGGCATCGGCGAAGGGATCGGGGATTGCCAGCGTGCGGAAGCGGTCGGCCTTCTGTCGCAGGAAGAGATCCAGAGCCGCTGCCCTTTCCGCCCGCGGCAGGTCGCGGAAACGATAGCCGCCCCGATCTTCGAAATGCCGCTGCTGCGCGCGGAATTTCTTGCGTTTCCGCTTGCCGTTGCCCCGTTCCAGGACGGCCTCCAGCCCTCCCTCCAGCGAGATTGCGAAGCGTTGCTCGAAGGCCGGCGTCACCGCGAAGTCCGCACCGAGCCAGCGCGCATCGAACACCCGGCGAAGATCGAACGCATCGATCCGGACGCCAGCCGCTGTCGCGGCGGCGCGAAGGTTCTGACGCGTCAGAACAGGGCCTTCGCCAAAGGCCAGCGTCCAGCCATTGGCATTGGCATGCGTGTCGCCCGGAAAGCGCCCGATCTGCAGAAGGCCGCGCGGGACAACCTCGATCGGCATCGCCGCCGTCCCGTCGGAGGACACCAGCAGCCAGGTCTCGCTCTTGAGCAGGCGTCCCCTTGTCGCCTCCCAGGCGGCGACGAAGCCTGCTTCCTGGAACGGGGTTCCTTCATACGTCGCCCATGCGTCACGGTTTGCCCGCACGAGAACGAGGGGGGAAGGGGCGTCCGGCGGCAGAGGTGAGAATGGTTGGCTGGCGGATGAAATGCTGCAACTCCCGTGTGCCGACACCGCGCGCCGTCTCCTATCGATGCATGAAAATATAAAGGATCGCCTTATACCTTCGCCCGGAAGGCCGCGTGCCTCAGGGGTATGGGGTTTCTCTTCTGTCTGAAACCTTGAAACCCCGTTCCCGAGAGCGAGCGACTCTCGCCTGATCAATGGAAACGGCATGCGAGACTGGAAGACAAGGGCGGGAAGAGCCGCGTTGCAGACGGTCTGGTGGAGCGGCTTGTCCGACTTCGTCGTCCGTCGCGCTCAGCCTTTCGGCGCGGTTTTTACCTTGCATCACGTCTCGCCCGACGCGCTCGGCAATTTTCCGCCCAACGGCCATTTGCGCGTGACCCCGGACTTCCTCGACGCCGTGATCGTCCATCTGACCGCCCAAGGCGTAGACTTCGTCGACCTTGCCGAGGCCACACGCCGTATCGCTGAGCCGCAGCGGAGTGGCGGGCGCTTCTTCGCGGCCTTCACGCTCGACGATGGCTACGTCAACAATGACCTCCATGCCGTGCCGGTGTTCCGGCGGCATGGCGTGCCCTATGCGATCTTCGTCACGCCGGGAATGACGGAAGGGACGACCTTGCCCTGGTGGGAGGTGGTCGAAAAGGTCGTGCGAGACCGCGACAGCGTCCTCGTGCCCTTCCTGCCGGAGACCTTGCCGGCGCGGACCGTTGCCGACAAGCGACGGGTGTTCGACCGGATCTTCCTCTATCTGACGAATGAGTGCCCGGAAGCCTGTCTCGATGGGACCGTTCGCCGTCTGGCAGGCCTCAACGGCATTGCTGCCTGTGACGCCGCATCCCGTGTGATGGACTGGGAGACCCTCAAGCGTCTGTCAGAGGATCCACTGTGCACCATCGGCGCGCACTCGATGACGCATGCGCGGCTCTCGCGCCTCGACGGGCACGCGATGCGGCGCGAACTCGGGCAATCCCGTCACGTCATTGGCGAAAGGCTCGGCCGGGTCCCCGACTTCTTCGCTTATCCCTATGGCTACCGTGCCGCCTGCGGTCCCCGCGAGTTCGAGGCGGCGGCCGCGGCCGGCTATGCCGCCGCCTTCACCACCCAATTGCACGCGCTCAGCCCCCGGACGGCCGGAAATCTCCACGCGCTGCCGCGCCTGTCGCTCAACGGCTACTACCAGGATCCCCGCTATGTCGACGTGCTGATCTCCGGGCTGCCGGGCCGCTGGAAAGAGCGACGTACCCGCATGGAAGTCTGAACTCGCGCTACCGCGACATCCACGCCGGCGCGGCGCGGTGTCTTCAGCGAGAGCGCGGCTTGCCCTTGTAGCCTTCCATCCAGCGGATCAGGAACATCGCCGGCACCACCCAGAACAAGCCGCTGATGGCGAAGAAGGCGAGGTGGATCCAGCCGCTCGACTGGCCGAGATAGAGCGATGCGAAGGCGGTTGCGAAGATCGCATAGACCGCGACGAGCACGATCATGATCACCGTGCCGATGAGTTTTCTCAGTCTGAGGGGCATACCGTCCGCCAATCCTTGTGGTCGCCTAGATGCTTAGGCACTGGCGGCCGGAAAGGCCAGCTTTAGCTCCAGCGTCCCGCCCAGCCTGCGACGGTCCGACCGCTTGAAGTCGGGGGCGGTTCGGGGCACATGACCTTCAGAACTTTCCGCGCCTTGCCTTCCTTTCCGAGGGGGGGCCGCCGGATGGTATTTCTGATAGGGGAGGCGACATCGTCGGCTCGTCCCAAGGCCAAGGTCGGTGCCGATGTCCAGCGTTTCGCTCTCCCCACCCGCAGCCGTCCCCTCCGCCGCTATCAGTCGGGACGGCGCAAACCGCCGCGCCGTGCGGTATTGGCTCTATCTTGTGGCGCTAATCGTCTTTGCGCTGGTGGTCGTCGGCGGGGCGACGCGCCTTACCGAATCCGGCCTGTCGATCACCGAGTGGAAGCCGATTCACGGTGTCATTCCGCCGCTGTCGGAGGCGGAATGGCAGGAGGAGTTCGCGCTCTACCAGCAGATCCCGCAATATACCGAGCTGAACCAGGGCATGGAGCTTTCCGGCTTCAAGACGATCTATTGGTGGGAGTGGGCGCACCGGTTCCTCGCCCGCTTCGTCGGTCTCGTCTTTGCCTTGCCGCTCGCCTATTTCTGGATTGCGGGGCGCATCCCGCCGGGCCTTAAACCCAAGCTCGTCGGCATTCTGGCGCTTGGCGGTCTGCAAGGCGCGATCGGCTGGTGGATGGTCGCCTCCGGCCTCAGCCAGCGCACCGATGTCAGCCAGTATCGGCTCGCCGTGCACCTCACCACCGCTTGCTTGATCTTTACCGCGACACTGTGGGTCGCGCGTGGCCTCGCGCCGCACAGCAATGACGCTGCGCCGTCGCGGACCTCGATGCGTGCCGCCGGGATCATCCTCTTCCTGGCACTGCTGCAGATCTATCTCGGCGGGCTCGTCGCCGGTCTGAACGCCGGCCTGACCTTCAACACCTGGCCGCTGATGGACGGAAGCCTCGTGCCATCCGGCCTCTTCGCCATGCAGCCGGCCTGGCGCAACCTCTTCGAGAACGTGATGACGGTGCAGTTCGTGCACCGTCTCGGCGCCTATCTGCTGCTGGCGGTCGTGCTGATGCACGCCATCGCCTCCATCCGCCGGGCTCCGCGCACGACGCATGCGCGGCGGGCGGGCGTGTTGCTGGCCCTGGTTCTCGTCCAGGCCGGCCTCGGCATCACCACGCTGCTGCTGGCGGTGCCGATCGGCTGGGCCTTGCTCCACCAGGCCGGCGCGCTGGTCGTCCTCGCCTTCAGCGTCGCCCATGCCCGGGCGCTGAAAGGGCCGTATCCGGTCCGGGCCTGATCGGTTCGGATCGTCGCTCAGGCTGGCTAGACCGGGTTGAGCGCCTCGTGAGGGAAGGGTGGCAGGACGAGGCGGATCGCATCGCCCGGCGTGAGGCTGCCGCCGACGCGCACGACCGCCATGACACCGGCCTTGCGCACAAGTCCGCCCTCGGCATCCCGCCCGAGCGTTGCGGCCGTGAGGCCCTTCTCGTACGCGTCGAGCTGGGCGCAGGGATTGCGCAGCCCGGTTACTTCCACCACCGCTTCATCTCCGATGTGCAGAAGGGTGCCACGCGGCAGGCCCAAGAGGTCGACCCCGCGCGTCGTGATGTTCTCACCGAGCATGCCGGCAGAGACCGTAAAGCCCCCGGCGACAAGTTCATCCAGCAGTTCGCCGTGGATCAGATGGACCTGCCGGAGGTTCGGCTGCGTCGGGTCGACCTTGACCCGCGACCGGTGCTTTACTGTGACGCCGGCATGCGCGTCGCCTTCGACGCCGAGGCCTTCCAGCAAAGTGATGCTCGGGACCGTCGGCTTCGAGAAGGCATGCGTCGCATCAACTGCCACTGCTATCACCGTACCAGCGGCTTGTACCGCCGGTACCGGCTGCACGGCGGAGTCGGTCTTGTGGGTGCCGCTCACGGGAACAACGGCAGCTGTTCGATGCCAAGTGTCTCTTCCAGGCCGTAGGCGACGTTGAAGTTCTGGATGGCCTGGCCGGCCGATCCCTTCACCAGGTTGTCGAGGGTCGAGATGACGATCGCCCGGCCCGGGATGCGGTCGGGCACGACGTTGACGACGACATAGTTCGAGCCGCGCACCATCTGCGTCTGCGGCAGGACGCCTTCGCCGGCGACGGTGACGAAGGGCTCGTCGGCATAGGTATCAACCAACTGCTGGCGAAGGTCCGCCGCGGTCGTGCCTGCCGACAGCCGGACATAGCTCGTGCAGAGCTCGCCGCGGCTCATGGGGATGAGGTGCGGCGTGAAGTTGACGCGGAGGTCGGCGACATCGGCGGCCTTGCCGATTTCCTGCTCGATCTCCGCCATGTGGCGGTGCTTGCCGACGGCATAGGGGCTCATGCCCTCGCCGGCCTCGCAGAACAGGACGTTCTCCTTCGCGCTCCGGCCGGCGCCGGACACGCCGGACTTCGCGTCGATGACGATGTCCGTCACGTCGATCAGCCCGGCCTTGGCCAGGGGCAGCAGCGCCAGGAGCACGGCGGTGGGGTAGCAGCCGGGGCAAGCGATGAGGCGCGCGCTCGCGATGTCGGCGCGGTAGTGCTCGGTGAGGCCGTAGACGGCCTCCGGCTGGATGTCGGTGGCGACGTGGTCGAGCCCGTACCATTCCTTGTAGGCGGCGGGGTCGCGAAGCCGGAAGTCGGCCGACATGTCGATGATCTTCACATCGGGATAGCGCTCGAAGATGCCCTTGGTGATCGCCTGCGTCGTGCCGTGCGGCAGGCCGCAGAACACCGCGTCCACCGCGCCCCAGTCGGCGTCGTCGACCTTGACAAGATCTGGCAGCTCGATGTGCGAGAAGTGCGGGAAGACCGCCTTCATCGGCTTGCCGGCATGGCTGTTGGCGGTGAGCGCGGTAATCTCGATGCCGGGATGGCGGACGGCGAGGCGCACCAGATCGGCGCCGGTATAGCCGCTGGCGCCGAGGACGCCGATCCTGATCTTCTTCGCCATGCCATTCTCCATCGCAGCTATTTCAATCACTTGTCCCCGGCCGCGGAATCGTTTCGTCAGCCAGGTGAATCATTCTCTCAACTGAAAGGCAGGCAGGCTAAGCCTATCCTGCCTCCTGTTCCGCCAGGATCCCCAGCACATAGAGAGCCACGGTCGCGCCCGCCACCGCGGTGATGTCGGCATGGTCGAACGGCGGCGACACTTCCACCACGTCCGCGCCAACGATCGGCAGGTGCTTCAGCTTGTGCAGCACGGACAGCATCTTCGCGCTGGACGGGCCGCCGGCGACTGGCGTGCCGGTGCCGGGCGCGAAGGCGACGTCGAGGCAGTCGATGTCGAAGGTGAGGTAAACTTTCCGCCCCGCCGTCCGGGCGATGATGCGCTCGGCGATCGCAGCAGCCGTCAGGTCTTCCACCTGGTTGCCGTGGATGATTTCGAGGCCGAGCGTCTCCGGGGCGTGCGTGCGGATGCCGATCTGGATCGACGTGTCAACATCCACCAGCCCGTGCTTCACCGCCGCAGTCAGGAACGAGCCGTGGTCGACGCGCTCGCCAGCCACTGAATGCGCTAGTGGCCAGGTGTCCTGGTGCGCATCGAAATGGACCAGCGACAACGGTCCGTGCTTGGCGGCATGCGCCTGCAGGAGCGGCCAGGTGATCGAGTGGTCGCCGCCGAGCGTCAGCAAGAAGCCGGTCTCGGCCAGCAGGGCCTCGGCCTCCACGCGCATCAATTCATGCGCGGTCTCGGGCGTGCGGTAGTCGAGCAGGCAGTCGCCGTAGTCGACGACGCTGAGCTGTTCGAACAGGTCTCGGTGGAACGGGTATTGCGGATCATTGTCGAAGATCTGCGACGCCCGCCTGAGCGCCGAAGGACCGAAGCGGGTGCCCGGCCGGTTCGAGACGGACGCGTCGAAGGGAATGCCCCAGACAGTGACGTCGGCGCCCGCCGGCGTTTTCGTCAGCTTGCGCCGCATGAAGGAGGGAATGCCGGCATAGGTCGGGTCGCTCGCGGCGCCGAGGGCACCCGTTGCCGTGAAGGCGTTGTCGATCGATTTGGAAGCCATGGCAGATCCGATGATGCGCGTCAGTTGCGGCTGCCTAGCGCATCGGGCGGTCATATTGAAGGGCGGATCGCTTGCAGTCCGATGCGTCTGATCCAAACCGCCTGCGTTATTTTCGCTGTGGCCACGACAGCTTTTCGTGCAGGAACCGCACAATCGTCACCTCATCCTTCTCGATGCGATAGACGAGGATGAACGGGGTATCCGGAATAACGAGTTCTCGCGTCTCTGGCACACGTCCGCTTCGTGCGGAGTAGGGCAGGTCCGCCAAACGCCGTGTTGACGCCTGGACAATGTCGCCGATGGTGATGGCCGCTCGTGGATTCCGCTCGGAGATATACGCGATCTGCTTCCAGCGCTCCTGCTCCGCGCGCCTGGACCAGATGACCTTCATCCGAGCTTGCCGGCGATACGCTGCATCAGCTCCTGCCTTTGCGACGCCCACAGGCGCGAAACCTCCTCGTCAGAAACGAACTCCGCCCCCGGCTCCGCCATCTCACGCAAGCCCTCTTCGACTTGTTGTCTGAACCAGGCGTCGTATTCCGGAGTCTCGGCCTCGAACTGCAAGAATTCGTGGACCAGCTGTTCCAGCATGGCCGCGCGGCCGTAGCCCTTGGTCGCGGCGAGGGCGTCGAAGGCGGCGAGCGCCTCGTCGTCGAGATCGACGGTGAAGGTCACGCTGGGCATGCGCTTCTCCTTGTTCGCGTCGGGCGAGGATAGCACCGGTCGTTACCAGGGAGAACACGGTGTTCGCTCAGCCGGACAAGGGTGGTCCTCTCGCCAAGCCCGCTTGGGTCCGCCCATAGGAAAAGGGCCGGCATTGCTGCCGGCCCTTCCAAAGGCATTGTCCAGGAATGCGAAGCTTAGCGCTTCGAGAACTGGAACGAACGACGGGCCTTGGCCTTGCCGTACTTCTTGCGCTCGACGACGCGGCTGTCGCGGGTCAGGAAGCCACCCTTCTTGAGCACGGCGCGCAGGCCCGGCTCGTAATAGGTGAGGGCCTTCGAGATGCCATGACGGACGGCACCGGCCTGGCCGGACAGACCGCCGCCGGCGACGGTGGCGACGATGTCGAACTGGCCGTCACGGGCCGCGGCGACGATCGGCTGGCGCAGCACCATCTGCAGCACGGGACGGGCGAAATAGGCCGCGAATTCCTTGCCGTTGATGGTGATCTTGCCGGAGCCCGGCTTGACCCAGACGCGGGCGACCGCGTCCTTGCGCTTGCCGGTGGCATAGGCGCGGCCAAGCTGGTCGATCTTCTGGACGTGGACCGGGGCTTCGACGAGCGTGTCGACCGTGCCGAGGCTCTGCAGCGAATTCAGATCGGCCATTATGCAGCCCTCCGGTTCTTTGGATTCATCGCGCCGACGTCGAGCGCCTCTGGCGTCTGGGCGACATGCGGATGCTCGGAACCGGCGTAAACGCGCAGGTTCTTCAGCTGCTGGCGGCCAAGCGGGCCCTCGGGAAGCATGCGCTCCACGGCCTTCTCGACGACGCGCTCCGGGAAGCGGCCTTCGAGGATCTGCCGCGCCTTGCGCTGCTTGATGCCGCCGATGAAGCCGGTGTGCCAGTAGTAGGTCTTGTCGGTGAACTTCTTGCCGGTGAACACCACCTTGTCGGCATTGATCACGATGACATTGTCACCGTCGTCGATGTGCGGGGTGAAGGTCGGCTTGTGCTTGCCACGAAGGCGGAGGGCGATGATGGAAGCGAGGCGGCCGACGACGAGTCCTTCGGCGTCGATCACGATCCACTTCTTCACCACCGTCTCGTTCTTCTGCGAGAAGGTTTTCATGGGGTCTACCCTTGGATGAGCGGCGATGCGGCAATCCGGGGGACCGCCAAACGAAAAGCGCGGCCCGGGGGCCGCTCTCTGTGACGGGTGTGTAACGACAGGGGGCACTTTGGTCAAGATGGCTAAATGCGGCCCGAGACAAGCATAAGTCAGCAAAATCAATAATTTGATATGTGAGGTACTATAGTACCGTAAACAATTGTGGCGCCTGGTGACGGGATTCGCCGGCTGGCTCCCCCCCGGCGGGAGTGGGGCAGTGCCATTGGCGGGCGGGATCGTCTAGAACGATCCGACGACACCAGCATGCGAGACCGCCGATATGGCCGATATCCTGTCCCATCCGAAGACGGCGACGCCACCCGTCGCAATTGCCCGGCCGCCGGGAATTCACCGCATCGTCCTGTCGAACCCGCCGGCCAATGCGCTGTCGATGGCAACGATGGCGGCGCTGATCGAGGCGCTGGCGGCGGCAGCCGAGGACCCGGCCTGCCGGGTCGTGGTGATCGCCGCCACCGGTTCGGTGTTCTCCGCCGGCCACGACCTCAAGGAGTTGACCGCCCACCGAGGGGACGCGGATGGCGGGGAGGCGTTCTTCGCCGCGGCGATGGCGCGCTGCGCCGAGCTGATGCAGGCGATCGTGCACCATCCCCGGCCCGTCATCGCGGAGGTCGCAGGGCTCGCCACGGCCGCGGGCTGCCAGCTCGTCGCCAGCTGCGACCTCGCCATCGCCTCGGAAGAAGCGGCGTTCTGCACGCCGGGCGTCAACATCGGCCTGTTCTGCTCGACGCCCGCCGTCGCGCTGTCGCGCAACATGGCGCCGAAGCACGCGATGGAAATGCTGCTGACCGGCGAGACCATCGACGCCCGCTCGGCGCGCGATTTTGGCCTGGTCAACCGCGTCGTGCCGCCGGAATACCTCTCCACCATCGTGCAGAAATACGCCAACACCATCGCCTCGAAATCGCCACTGGCCGTATCGCTGGGCAAGGCGGCGTTCTACCGCCAGGCGGGGCTCCCGCTGGCGGAAGCCTATGCCCATGCCGCCGGTGTCATGGTCGAGAACCTTCTCGCCCGCGATGCCGGCGAGGGCATCGGCGCCTTCCTGGAGAAGCGACTGCCGGTCTGGACAGGCGAATGAGCGGGCCGTTGCACGACGGCGGATCCTCGGATGATCCGGCCAGCCTTGCCAGCGTCACCGCTGGCCTCGTCAGCGACCGGGCAGGCATCGCGGCTCTTCTCGCAGGCGTGAAGGTGATCGCCCTCGTCGGAGCCAGTCCGAACGAGGCGCGGCCTTCCTACGGGGTGATGAAATTTCTTCTGTCCCGTGGCTACCGCGTCATTCCCGTCAATCCGGGGCAGGCGGGCAAGACCCTTCTGGGCGAGACCTGCCACGCGACCCTTGCCGACATCCCCGAGCCGGTCGACATGGTCGACATCTTTCGGGCAAGCGAGGCAGTGCCGGGCATTGTCGACGAGGCCCTCGCGCTCGTGCCGCAACCGCGGGTGATCTGGACTCAGCTTGGCGTCCGGCACGACGCGGCGGCGGCGAAAGCGGTGGCTGCAGGAATGGCGGTGGTCATGGACCACTGCCCGAAGATCGAGCTGCTTCGCTAGCTGCCTGCAGAGATTTGTTGGCATCGTCCGCCGCAAAAGGTCTCGACGAAAGCACCGCGCCGTCGCCCGACCGCCCGCGACACCGTTGACGGCGACCGGTTTTCCTGAGGACGAACCGGCGGACGGGCTTCCCCGATGCCGGCAGATTGGGCTTTGTCCCTTGGCGTGCCGGAGTCACACTGGCGGTCGCGAAAACCAGGGAGGATTTCATGAGCTCGACACCCGGCTTCGATACGCTGGCCGTGCATGCCGGCGCCCAGCCCGATCCCGCCACCGGCGCGCGCGCCACGCCGATCTACCAGACCACGTCCTTCGTGTTCGACGATGTCGACCACGCCGCCGCGCTGTTCGGCCTGCAGCAGTTCGGCAATATCTACACGCGGATCATGAACCCCACGCAGGCAGTGCTCGAGGAGCGGGTTGCCGCGCTCGAGGGTGGTACGGCGGCGCTCGCCGTCGCCTCCGGCCATGCCGCGCAGCTTCTGGTGTTTCATGCGCTGATGCGGCCCGGCGATGCCTTCGTCGCCTCGCGCCGGCTCTATGGCGGGTCGATCAACCAGTTCGCTCATTCGTTCAAGGCCTTCGACTGGCACGTTGCCTGGGCCGACCCGTCGGACATCTCGACCTTCGAGGCCGCAATCACCGACCGGACGCAGGCGTTCTTCATCGAATCGATCGCCAATCCCGGCGGCGTCGTGGTCGACATTGCGGGGATCGCCGAGATCGCGCACCGGCACGGCCTGCCACTCATCGTCGACAACACACTGGCCAGTCCCTACCTCTGCCGCCCGCTGGAGCACGGCGCCGATATCGTCGTCCACTCGCTGACCAAATTCATGGGTGGGCACGGCAATTCCATGGGCGGCGCGATCGTCGACGGCGGCACCTTCGACTGGTCCGCCAGCGACCGCTATCCCGTGCTGTCGACGCCGCGACCGGAATATAACGGCCTCGTCCTGCACGAGAGCTTTGGCAATTTCGCCTTCGCCATTGCCTGCCGCGTGCTGGGCCTGCGCGATCTCGGTCCCTCGATCTCGCCGTTCAACGCCTTCATGATCCTCACCGGTATCGAGACCTTACCGCTGCGCATGCAGCGCCATTGCGACAACGCGCTGGCGGTGGCGGAGTATCTGTCGGGCCACGACAAGGTCGGCTGGGTTTCCTATGCCGGCTTGGCTTCCGACCCCGGTCACGCGCTGATGCAGACCTATTGCCCGAAAGGCGCGGGCGCGGTGCTGACCTTCGGGATGAAGGGCGGCTACGCGGCTGGTGTCACTTTTGTGGAGTCGCTGGAGCTGTTCTCGCACCTTGCCAATATCGGCGACACGCGCTCGCTGGTGATCCATCCAGCGTCGACCACGCACAAGCAGCTCAGCGACGAGCAGAAAGTGACTGCCGGGGCCGGTCCGGATGTCGTGCGGCTGTCGGTCGGGATCGAGAGCATCGAGGACATCATCGCCGACCTCGCGCAGGCGCTAGCGCGGACTTGACGCCCGCGACGTCCTATCCGTTTGCCGGCAGGCGGCGTAAACGCCGCCAGGCCGACATCAGGCGCTCGGCATAAATGCCAAGAACGCTGGCCACGACAATGTTGGCGGCGAAGAAGGCGAGGAAGGAAAGCACTGCCTGACCCGTCATGGCGACTGTCCCGCTTGGGAGAAGGCCTTTCTTCTAGCCACTGAGCCTTGCTTGCGGCTGACGCTGCGGGAGATGTGAGGAGTTTTGATGAAACTTATGATGTTCGACCAGACCAGCGTCGCCGCGGTCTCCGATGCGCCCCCCGCCGAAAGGGTTCTCAGCGGTGAACCGCGGACCCGAACCTGGAACCTCGAGGACGACGGCGCCGGCCTCTACGCCGGGATCTGGGAAGCCACGCCCGGCGAGTGGGCGGTCGAATACACCGAGTGGGAGTTCTGCCACATCATCTCGGGTCATTCGGTGCTGACACCGGAGAAGGGGCCTGCACAGATGGTCCGAGCCGGCGACAGCTTCGTCATCCCGCGCGGTTTCAAGGGAACCTGGACGGTAATCGAGACGACGGTTAAGCACTACGTGATCAAGGAGTAGGCGGCGGCGCCGTCGTAGTCAGCTTTGCCAACTTCACCCCGACAGCAGAACGCCCGCCTTTGAGGGGCGGGCGTTCTCTTAAAAAACTAGCTGGCTTAGCGCTCGACTTCGATCAGGATCTCGTTGCGCTTCAGGAAGCCCGGGGTCCACGGCGGGTTGTAGAAGGCATATTCCGGATCGCCCTTCTGCGTCAGGTTCTCGTCCGCGATGTAGTTGTAGAGCAGCATCAGCTTTTTGGACGCGAGCGTCGCAGAGAAGTTGCCGTTGAAGCGGATGGCGACGACGCGCTTGGACGGCACTTCCTTCAGCTTGACGTCGTCCGACGCCGGGGCCGGCAAGGTCGCGACTGTGTGCTTCTTCGGCATAACGAAGCGAATGGCCCAGCCCTTCGTCTGGCCTTCGTTCTCGGACAACTGCTGGAGGACCGGCGAGGTCATCGGAATTTTCTTGCCATTGCGGTTGTTGGCAAAGATGTAGTCCGCCAGCGTCTCGAAACCGATCCGGCGCGCCTTCTCGTGATAGCCGCTCTTGATCGTCTCGGCCACGACCATGCCGTCATAGTCGCGGACCTCAATGTCGCCGTCGTTGCGGACGGTATCGTAGTCCGGCTCTTCGGTATGATCGGCCACCTTCTTGGTGACGAAATAGGCTGCGCCTGCCAGGGCCAGGACGCCGCCGCCGATCAGGACCGTCGACAGGCCCGGGCGCTGCCGCAGGAAATCAAGGCCCTGCTGCGCCTGCATGCCGCGGCGAAAGCTCTGCGAGCGCGGCAGGCGCGGGTCAGGAAGGCTGCGCGACAGGCTGGAGAGGCGTGATGTCGGGATCCGGCTGGCGATGCCCGACAGCGCACCGCCGACTTCCGGCAGGCGTTCGCGGACGGATCGGTAGGAGCTGCGCGCATCATCAGCGCTCGGCACCGACCAGTTGGTCAGGAAGTCCGGGAGATATCGGGAAGACGAATGACCCGGCAGGTTGCGCTGGATCGAGCGGCGGAAACGCTCGGCGGTCGACGGGGTGAAGCGGTCGACGACCTGCTGCTCAAGTTCGACGATCTTGTCGCCAATATCGCCGATCGCGTCATGGATACGGTCGTAGGCGCTGGACTTGTCGCGGAACATAGGCATCTCCTGGAAAGCACGGCGAACGTTCGGTGGTGCGCCGCAAATAAATGAGCCCGGCCTCCGGCCCGGCATGGTGCGCTCATAACGCCGAGCCCGCGGCGATGGTTGCGCGTCCTCGCGGTATCGACGGCCGCACCGAGAGCGGGTGGGGGCCGTCGCGAGCGAGTTTTCGAGGGTTCTCTGTGCAGTGCAACCTTTCCCGGCCGAGAAGCTTATAGCGGCATCAGTTTCTTCATGGACTGATACTCCAGACAAGACTTCAGGGCGGCCTCCGAGCCGCCCCTTTTTTTGTCCGTTCTTTCCGCGCCGTTCCGATGCCATCGGCGCCTTGTGGGAAGCGCATCGTTACAGCCTTTCGAAAGGCCTTGCCCATGCTACTGATGGCGTGGGCACCGCGGGTTTTACGTGGAGGAAGACATGCGAAAGACGGGTTGGATTGTCTTTGCGGTTGTGCTGGCGGCGTCGTCGCCAGCGTGGGCCATCAGCATCGACAAGGATATCGATACCGACGTTCCCGCCCCCAAGGTCTGGGCGACCGTCGGCGACTTCTGCGGGATCGGCAGCTGGCACCCGGCAGTCGAGAAATGCGTCGAGAGCGAGAAGAACGGCGTCGCCGTTCGCACGCTGACCTTGGCCGGTGGCGGCGGGACTCTCGTCGAGGAACTCGTGAGCCGCGACGACAAAAAGATGACCTACACCTACAAGATCGTCGACGGGCCGCTGCCGGTCGCCAACTACCAGTCGACGCTGACGGTCGAAGCCGATGCTGACGGCGAGGAGACCGAGGTCAGCTGGACCGGCACCTTCGACGCCAAGGGCGCCAGCGATGCCGAGGCCGAAAAGGTGATCACCGGCATCTACGAGTCCGGTTTGAAAGCGCTGGTCGAGAAGGCGGCGAAGTAGCCCCTGTCGATCGGCTAAGATGCGTTCGCTACCCCGGCACCAATGACGAGGCCGGGGTAGCATGACTGCCGGCAAGCTGCCGCAGCCAGCAGAGGCATGCAACGAGTGGACGCTCACACCGGATCGTTGTTTCCTCTAGACTGCATAAGAGATGTAATACTTTCGTCTAGAGACATCTAAAATTTTCAGTATCGTCTGTATACAGCCGACTAAACGATCAGTCGCCTTTTTGACGCAAGTCTTAAGTGATCTGTAAGATCGCCTGAGTAACCTGATTTGGCTTCCGGAAGTGCGCGGTTGGCTGTCGGGAAGCGTCCCGTTACCCGACATCACCACGGCCTGACAGCATCCTTTCAATCCGTACTGCCCCTGGCAGTAATTTGGGATCGGGTCGGCCATGCGGTTCTCCAGCGCCAGCGAAGCCATCCGCGAGCGGAAGTTCGAGCTGGCCTACGCCATGGGCGGTGTGGCGCTCGGGGTCCTGTTTTCGGTGACGAGCCTTGCCGTCGACATGCAGGTGCGGAGCTGGCGGGGCATGGATGGCAGCCTTGAGGCGACGTTCGCATCCAGCCTGATGCACAGCCTGGCACTGATCTCGCCGCTGATCATCGGCCGCATCTTCTACTCCATCGGCAAGCACTACCGCCGGGTGCGCGAGCAGATGCGCCAGCTGACGCAGACCGAACAGTGGATGCGCGCGCAGGCTCACCGCGACGCCGTGACCGGCCTGTTCAACCGCGCCCATCTGACCCGCACGCTGGAGGAGGGGCTTGCGACCCGGACCTGGGAGGACCGGGGCGCGCTCCTCTACATGCTCGACCTCGACGATTTCAAGCACATCAACGACACCTTCGGCCACCGGGCCGGCGACATGGTGCTGGAGGAGGTCGGACGGCGCCTGATCGCAGTGTCCGGACCGGACGATATCGCCGTTCGCCTCGGGGGTGACGAGTTCATCCTCGTGCACTTCCCCTCGGACGACGAGGCCGAACCCGGTCTCTTCGCGGAGAAGCTTTTGGCTGCTGTGACGCGCGAAATGGCGGTGGAGGACACCAGGATCCAGCCGAACACCTCGATTGGGATCGCCCGCGTCGGTGTCGACGGCAGCACCTGGTCGGAGGTGATGCGCTCGGCCGACGTCGCGCTCTACCAGGCCAAGCTCAGCCCGCAATCCTGCTACTGCATCTTCCTGCCGGAAATGAAGGCGCGCAAGGACGACGAGACCATGCTGGAGGCCGAGATGCGCGCCGGCATCGACCGTGGAGAGTTCGAACTTCACTACCAGCCGATCTACGGCACCAAGAGCGAGGTCATCCGATCCTTCGAGGCGCTGGTCCGCTGGAACCATCCGGTGCGCGGCTTCATGTCGCCGATCGATTTCATCCCGCTGGCGGAGAGCTCGGGCCTCATCGTCCGCCTCGGGCGACATATTCTGCGAGAGGCCTGCAAGACCGCAGCAAACTGGCCGAAGCCGATCGGCATCGGCGTCAACCTGTCGCCGGTCCAGTTCAAGGATGCCAACCTCGTCGACCATGTCGAGGCGGCGCTGGCCGAAAGCGGCCTCGCGCCGGGGCGGCTCGATCTCGAGATCACCGAATCGCTGCTGCTGGAATCCTCGCACCGTGTCCGCACCGCGATGGACCGCCTCCGGGCCCTCGGCGTGCGCATCACCATGGACGATTTCGGGACCGGCTTCTCGAGCCTCTCCAACCTCCGCCATTTCCGGTTCGACCGGCTGAAGATCGACCGTTCTTTCACGCGGGACGTCGCCGACAGTTCGGAGGATGCGGAGATCGTTCGCACCATCGTGCGCCTGTCGCAGGCGCTGAAGATGGAGACCATTCTGGAAGGCGTGGAGACGGTCAGCCAGCGTGATTTCGCGCGGGAGGAAGGGCTGACCGAGGTTCAGGGCTTCTATTACGCCCGGCCGATGACCTCGGGCGATGTCGATAAGCTGCTGGCCGCTCCTTTGGACCCGCGTCAGGATGTCTGCGCGGCCTGAACGCCGCTCATTCGGCCCTTTCCCAGACGAAAAAAAAGGGACACCGCGAACGGAGCCCCTTCTGGATTTTGCGAGCCGGCCTTGCGCCGTATGAGGCTTAGTCGAGCGAGGCGCGCACCATCACCGCTTCGGCTTCGCCGACGGTGAGCACGTCACCATCGCGGCTGATCTCGATTTCGCGCGGCGCCTTGCCGGCTTCCGACGGGATCGACACGGTCACGGCCTGGCCATCGGCCAAGGTCGCGACGAAGCGAACAGGTGCAGCGCCTTCGGCAGCGCTCATGGTCGCCACAACACGGAAGCCACCAGCTTCCTGCGTGTAATAGACGACGCCGGTGGCGTCCTCGAGAACGACGCTCTTGGCGGTCATCGGCTTCACGTCAGCAGCCTGTGCGGCGCCGGCGGTCAGGATCGCGGCAAGCGCGAGGAGGGTGGTCTTGGTCATCTCTACGTCCTTCAAGAAGAATTAATCATCCTCCGACGCGAGATATAATCGGCTTCGCTGCACTGCACAATACGACTAGCCATGCGTTTGCGGCATGTCTGCATTGTCCAGTCAGATCAGCAGTTTGTCCGATAAGTTTTACTGTTGCAGTGCAGTAAGTAATGCTTAGTCCAGAAGAACTCTTGGCTCATGCCGGCCCTTCATCGGAAAATCCAGCAAGAAGGTCTTTCCCGCCGCCGGCTCCGCTGCGATCTCCGCCTCGCTCATGCCTTCACGGGCAGAGGTCACCAGCATGCGATCCGCCTTCGCCCCGACGAAGAGCGGGCAGGTCGGCCGGCTGGCGGGCAGCGCGATGGTGCGCAGCCGCTCCCCCGCGGGGCTGTAGGCATCGAGGCAAGCGCTGCCCCAGCGTGCATTCCAGATCACCCCCTCGGCGTCGATCACCGCGCCGTCGAGCCCGCCTTCCTGGCCACGATGGTCATAAAGCGGCACCGCCTCGCCGATCGGCTCGCCGGTCGTCGGCTCTGTCGGCACGCGCATCAGCAGGCCGACCGCAGTATCGGTGAAGTAGGCCGTTGTCCCGTCGGCGGTGAAGCAGATGGCATTGGGAATGCTGATGCCGGCGTAGAGCTTTGTCACTTCGCCGCGATAGAAGCGGTAGATCGAGCCCGCGCCCTTCTCGGCGTTAAGGCCCATGGTGCCGATCCACAGCGCGCCGGAGGGATGTACGCGGCCGTCGTTCGACCGGGTCCGCTGATTGTCGTCCTCGAGCCGGGTGTGCCGCGCCATCGCGCCGCTGGCGATGTCCCGGACGTAGAGCCCGTCCTCGGTCGCCACCAATTGCCGTTTGTCGTCGATGAAGGCGAGCTGGCTACCCTTGAAGGGCAGGGGATGCAGCACCGTCTCGCCGGTGGCGAAGCGATGCTCCAGCATCGTCTTCTCCAGGATGTCGAACCACCAGGCGGTGTCGCTGGCGACGTCGTAGGTCGGTCCTTCGCCGAGATGGCAGGAATGATCCGACAGGATCGCCGTCGCGACGCTCTCGCCTTTGACGCCGCTCACGCTGCGAATGCTTCGTCATAGGCGGCGATCGCCGCCTTGCCGCGGGCCACCACCTCGGCGGCGGGCATGCCGACCTTGTAGAGGCTGGACCCCAGCCCGAAGGTCCGCACGCCGATCTTGCCGAAAGCGGAAAAGTCCGCATCCGACACGCCCCCGACGACGCCGATTGGAACGGTCTTCGGCAGCACGGCCATCATCGCCTGAATGCCGCCAATGCCGATCGCGCCAGCCGGGAAGAATTTCAGCGCCGAGGCGCCGGCATCGATCGCGGCGAAAGCCTCCGTCGGGGTGAACACTCCCGGCATCGTCACCATGCCATGCCCGGCCGCCCGACGGATTACCGTGGGGTTGACGTTCGGGCTGACGAGGATACGCCCGCCGGCATCGTTCAGCCGGTCGACCGCCTCGGGCGTCAGCACCGTGCCGCCGCCGATGAGGACACCGGCCGGCGCCATCTTGGCGGCGATTTCGATCGAGCGGAACGGCTCCGGCGAGTTCAGCGGGATCTCGATGGCCTCAAAGCCGATCTCGATCAGGCCGCCGACGGTCGCCTCGACCTCCTCGGGCTTCAAGCCGCGCAGGATGGCGACCAGAGCGCGCTTCAGCGGCGGCCAGGCGACGTGCGGGATCTCGGTCATGGTCAGTCCTTGAAGGTGCCGAAGCAATGGCGGGCGGCGGCGATGAGGCCCTTGCGGACGGCGCTGTCCGCATCGGCTTCCGTGGTGGTGAAGCCGGCGAGGGGGAGCGCCGCGAGGTAGAGATCGCGCAGCGGTCCGGAGGCGGCGAGCGTCACCGAGGTCCGGCCGGGATAGAGTGCCTTGGCGCCGGCAAGTTCCAGGCCGATGACGAGGCCCGAGAGTCGCGATCTCGTCTCGGTTGGCGTCGCCGTGCCGAACAGGCCGCTCGCCCGCAGCGAGAACAGACGGTTGAGGATCGCCGCCGGGGTCTCCAGGCTGGCGGCGACGCCCGAGGCAAACGCTGCCCGCTCGGCGATGACGTCAGCGGCGGGGTCGATGCTGTGGCGCAGGATCGAGTGCTCGCTGACGAGAGCGAACATCTCGCCGGTCATGAAGGTCGAGAAGCCCGAGATCCGGCCGCTGCCCGCCTCGACCCATTTCGAATGCGTGCCGGGCAGGCACAGGAGGCCTTCGAGCCCGAGGCCCATGACCTGCGTCTCCTCGCCGCGGATCACGTCGTCGGCAAGGCCAGCCGACCGCGCACGCTGCGCGACGCCCGGCAGAATTCGCACGTCGCGGGCGATGCCGGGGACCCGGATGGCGCCGCGGGTGATGGCGGCCAGGTCGGCCGGCGCGTCGACATAGGGCGCCTCGATCCAGCCCTGGCGCGCGCCTGCCATGCCGCAGACGATGACCGGCAGGTCCGCCGGCGCCTCCAGCGCGGCGAGATGGGCCTCCAGGATCGGCGCGAAACCCTCGCCCGCTGCGGCGGCCTGCATGCCCTCGCGGCTGCGGCGTTCGCCGAGAACGCCGCCGTTGACATCGAGCAGCCAGAGGCGGAACCCGGAGGTTCCCCAGTCGACGGCGGCGCAGAAGGCGGTGTCGGGTATGGTCATCAGGCGTCTCGTTGTTGCAGGCGTTTGTGCGTGAAAAGGGGCGCCTCAAGCGCCCCTTGCCTTGTCGATGCCGGTGCCCGGCTCAGTGGTTGTCGCGCGGCAGGCCCTTCAGCTGGGCGATCCGCTGGTAGGCGATCGCCGGCTCCAGCACGGCGCCGGTCGACATCTGGCCGACGATGGCGCGCTGGATCTCCTGCCACGGGGTCTGGTGGGCCGGGTACTGGTAGCCGCCCTCCGCCGCGAGCGTGGTGCGGCGTTCGGCCAGCTCCTCGTCCGAGATCAGGATGTCGGCGGTGCCGCGGCCGATGTCGATGCGCACCCGGTCGCCGGTCCGGATCAGCGCAAGGCCGCCACCGGCTGCCGCTTCCGGCGAGGCGTTGAGGATCGAGGGCGAGCCCGAGGTGCCGGACTGGCGACCGTCACCGATGCAGGCAAGCGATGAGATACCGCGCTTGATGAGGTAGTCGGGCGCCCGCATGTTCACGACCTCGGCCGCGCCGGGATAGCCGATCGGGCCGGCGCCGCGCATGAAGAGGACGCAGTGCTCGTCGATTGCGAGCTCGGGATCGTCGATGCGGTGGTGGTAGTCCTCCGGGCCGTCGAACACGATGGCGCGGCCCTCGAAGGCCTCCGGGTCGGCGGCGTTGGCGAGATAGCGTTCGCGGAACTCCGGCGAGATCACCGACAGCTTCATAATGGCGCTATCGAACAGGTTGCCGCGCAGCACGCGGAAGCCGGCATGGGTCTTGATCGGGTTGTCGAAGGTCTTGATGACGTTCGCGTCCTCGATCCGGGCGCCACGGCAGTTGTCGCCGAGGCTCTTGCCGTTGACGGTCGGCGCGTCCTCATGGATCAGGCCCTGCAGCATCAGCTGATTGACCACCGCCGGCACGCCGCCGGCATGGTAGTAGTCCTCGCCGAGATACTCGCCGGCGGGCTGCAGGTTGACCAGCAGCGGGATCTCCTCGCCGTACTTCTGCCAGTCGTCGATATCGAGCTCGACGCCGACATGGCGGGCGAGGGCGTTCAGGTGGATCGGCGCGTTGGTCGAGCCGCCGATTGCCGAGTTGACGCGGATCGCGTTGATGAAGCTCTCCTTGGTCAGAATGTCGGAGGGCTTCAGGTCCTCGTGCACCATGTCGACGATGCGCTTGCCGGTGAGATAGCTCATCTCCTGGCGGTCACGGTAGGGCGCGGGGATCGCGGCCGAGCCCGGCAGCTGCATGCCGAGCGCCTCGGCGAGCGAGTTCATCGTCGTCGCCGTGCCCATGGTGTTGCAATAGCCGGTCGACGGGGCCGAGGACGCCACGAGCTTGATGAAGCCTTGATAGTCGATCTCGCCCTTGGCCATCAGTTCGCGGGCCTTCCAGACGATTGTGCCCGAGCCGGTGCGCTCGCCGCGGAACCAGCCGTTCAGCATTGGGCCGACGGAGAGCGCGATCGCCGGAATGTTGACGGTCGCCGCCGCCATCAGGCAGGCGGGCGTGGTCTTGTCGCAGCCGATGGTGAGGACGACGCCGTCGAGCGGGTAGCCGTAGAGCACCTCGACGAGCGCGAGATAGGCAAGGTTCCGGTCGAGGCCGGCGGTCGGACGCTTGCCCGTCTCCTGGATCGGGTGAACCGGAAACTCCAGCGGAATACCGCCGGCCTCGCGGATGCCGTCGCGCACGCGCTTGGCGAGCTCGAGATGGTGCCGGTTGCAGGGGCTGAGGTCGGAGCCGGTCTGCGCGATGCCGATGATCGGCATGCCCGACTGAAGCTCCTCAAGGCTGAGGCCGAAGTTTAGGTAGCGCTCGAGATAGAGCGCGGTCATGTCCGGATTGCTCGGATTGTCGAACCAGGCGCGTGAGCGAAGCTTGGTCTGGGTCTCGTTGTTCTTCAGCATTTCGGGTCAACTTCTTGGCTGGATCTGAAAATCGGGCTTGGCTTCAGGTGGTCCGTCAGCGGATGTTTCCGGGCTGAAGGAAGAGGCGATGATGATCGTGGCTAGTCGAAGGCGTCGACGAGGGTGCGGCGGCCGAGCATGAAGGCATCGGCGACATGGCGGAGCGGCGAGACGTCGACGTCGGAGCGTCCCGCCCGGATGAGCTCGACGAAGCGGGCGTAGATGCCGTCATATTCGGCTTCCGGCGGCAACGTTACAACCGTGCCGTCCACCCGCATCTCGCTGCCGCCCTTCGACAGCATCAGGACGCCCTTGTCGGTCTCGACGGTGATGTCCCAGGTCTGCGGGCCGGTCTGGCGCCAGTCGAACTCGGCGGTGATCGGGGTGCCCAGGCGATCAGAGAAGGCAAGTTTGGCCGCGATTGGCTGCGCGCGGTTGGCCGGAAACTCCAGCGTCGAGGCGGTCAGGAAGAACGGCTCCGGCAGGATGCGGGTGACGATCGACAGCGCGTTGATGCCGGGATCGAAGACGCCGAGGCCGCCGGGCTCCCAGATCCAGTCCTGGCCGGGGTGCCAGTGGCGCACGTCCTCCTTCCACTCGACTTTGACCGAGCGGATCGCCGCCTCAGCGAGGAAAGCGCGCGCCGGCTCGACGGCCGGGGCGAAGCGCGAGTGCCAGGTGGCGAAGAGCGTCAGGCCCTTGGCGTTTGCGAGCTCCACCAGCGGCTCGATCTCGGCGAGCGTCGCGCCGGGCGGCTTTTCGAGGAGCACGTGCTTGCCGGCGGCGAGGGCCGCCAACGCATAGGCCTGCCGCACGTGCGGCGGTGTGCACAGCGAGACCGCCTTAATCTCGGGCGAGCCGGCGAGCATTGCCTCGAGCGTCTCGTAGTTGGCGACGCCTTCGACGGCGGCGTTGCGGCTGGCCGCGGCGGCGAGCGCGATGCCCGGCGTCCGGCCGAGCGAGGGGATGTGCTGGTCGCGGGCGATCTTGCCGACGCCGGCTAGTCCGAGCGGGATGGTGTCTGCGGTCATTTCCTACTGCACCTGATGGTTCTTGGAAGGGAGGGACGCGGCATCGGCCGCGTCCGGGTCCGGACAGTCGTCGTCCGGCTGGCTGTAGAGGGATGCGACCACGTCCTGGGCGGCACTCTCGATCAGCCGCCGCATGAACAGGCCGGCAGCCTCGCCGTCGCCGCGGCGGATCGCATCGTAGACGCGGGCATGCTGGCGCACCGTCTCCTCCTGCGGGTTCTGCCGCCAGGAGAGCGAGAAGGAGATCGACAGGCTTCGCTCGATCATCGTCCCGAGCGATCGCAGGATAGGATTGCCGGTGGCCTCGAGGATGATGCGGTGGAAGGCGAGGTCCGCGGCGATGAGCTCGGGCGAGCCGCGCGGGTTGTCGGCCATCGCCTGCAGCGCCTCAGCGAGCCGGGCCGACTGCTCCTCGGTGATGCGGCTGGCCGCCAGCCGAGCGGCTTCGGGCTCGTTGATCAGGCGCATCTCGTAGAGCGCCTCGACGAAGGGCCGGCGGTTGCCGACCATCAAGTGCCAGCGCATCACCTCGGCGTCGAGCATGTTCCAGTCGTTCGAATCACGCACCCTTGTGCCGACCTTCGGGCCGACGGTGACGAGACCCTTCGAGGCGATGTGGCGGATGGCTTCGCGTACCACGGTGCGCGAGACGCTGTAGGTCTGCTGGATTTCAGCTTCTGTGGGCAGCACGGTTCCGGCGACCAGTGCGCCGGAGGTGATCTTGCAGCCGAGATCGACGGCGAGCGTCATCGTACGATTGACCTTCTCGCCCTTGATGCGCCCCTCCGGGCGCGCCCGCTGCTGCAAGATGTCGTTCATTCCACCCCATCCGTCCCGCAATCATCCTATCATTGGCGTCTAAATAAGCAACGCTGCGTCCAGATGTTTACCAGATCGGGTATTGATATGATGAATGGTGCCGATCCCCTTGACAGTCCGATCAAAGGAAATCAAGCTTTGAGCGTCATACGAACTGCCCATCTCGCTCAGGGGCAGTGAGCGGCCCGGGAGAAGACGGCCGCGGTGACGAGGAGGAGCGGCTGAATTCGCGATGCGGTAGCCGGCGGTCGAAACCAGATTTCGAGCGCGGGGCGATTGCGTCAATAACCGTTTGATGAGGGAGAGTCGTGTGAAAACTTTGAAATTGCTTCTGGCTGGCGCCGTTTTCGGCCTGGCCGCTTTGTCGGGTGCCGCCTACGCGCAGGACAAGGGAACGGTCGGCGTGTCGATGCCGACGAAGTCGTCCGCGCGCTGGATCGCCGACGGCGACAACATGGTGAAGTCGCTGGAAGCCAAGGGCTATACCGCCGATCTTCAGTACGCCGAAGACGACATCCCGACCCAGCTGTCGCAGATCGAGAACATGGTCACCAAGGGTGCCAAGGTCCTCGTCATCGCCTCGATCGACGGCACCACGCTCACCGACGTGCTGCAGCAGGCCGCCGATGCCGGCATCAAGGTCATCGCCTATGACCGCCTGATCAAGAACTCGCCGAACGTCGACTACTACGCGACCTTCGACAACTTCCAGGTCGGCGTCCTGCAGGCCTCGACCATCGAGAAGGCGCTCGGCCTGAAGGACGGCAAGGGCCCGTTCAACATCGAGCTCTTCGGCGGGTCGCCGGACGACAACAACGCGTTCTTCTTCTACGATGGCGCGATGAGCGTGCTGCAGCCCTACATCGACTCCAAGAAGCTCGTCGTCCAGTCCGGCCAGACCGGCATGGACAAGGTCGGCACGCTGCGCTGGGATCCGGCGACCGCACAGGCGCGCATGGACAACATCCTGTCCGCCAACTACGCCGACAAGAAGCTCGACGCCGTCCTGTCGCCGTATGACGGCATCTCGATCGGCATCATCTCGTCGCTGAAGGGCGTTGGCTACGGCGCTGCCGACATGCCGATGCCGGTTGTCTCCGGCCAGGACGCCGAAGTCCAGTCCGCCAAGTCGATCATGGCCGGCGAGCAGACCTCGACGATCTTCAAGGACACCCGTGAGCTCGCCAAGGTCACCGTCGACATGGTCGACGCGATGGCTGCCGGCACCGAGGTCAAGGTCAACGACACCACGACCTACAACAACGGCGTCAAGGTGGTTCCGTCCTACCTCCTGAAGCCGGTCGCGGTCGACAAGACCAACCTCGAGGAAACCCTCGTCGGCAGCGGTTACTACACCGCCGACCAGCTGAAGTAAGAAGAACCGCTTGTGATCGAGGCTCGGGTGGCTCACGCTTCCCGGGCCTTTCTGCTTGAAGCTTGAACCCGGCCTTTCCCACCGGCGCAACTTGCCCCGGTCCCGGACGTGGCGGAGGACACGATGACTCCCATTCTGGAAATGCGCGGTATCACCAAGACGTTTCCGGGCGTTCGCGCGCTCGACAACGTCAATCTCTCGGTGCGCGCCGGCGAGATCCACGCCATCTGCGGCGAAAACGGCGCGGGCAAGTCGACGTTGATGAAGGTGCTCTCGGGCGTCTATCCCAGCGGCACCTACGAAGGCGAGATCCGCTACGAGGACGAGAAGCGCGAGTTTCGTGACATCGCGGACTCCGAAAAGCTCGGCATCATCATCATTCACCAGGAGCTGGCCCTTGTGCCGCTGCTGTCGATCACCGAGAACATGTTCCTCGGCAACGAGGTGGCGCGCTACGGCATCATCGACTGGGACGCCGCCCATGCGCGGACCCGCGAGCTCCTCGCCAAGGTCGGGCTGAAGGAAAACCCGACGACGCTGATCAAGGATCTTGGCGTCGGCAAGCAGCAGCTGGTCGAGATCGCCAAGGCACTCGCCAAGGACGTCAAACTGCTGATCCTCGACGAGCCGACCGCCAGCCTCAACGAGAGCGACAGCCAGGCTCTCCTCGACCTCCTGCTGGAGTTCAAGGGGCAAGGCATGTCAGCGATCATCATCTCGCACAAGCTGAACGAGATCTCCCGCGTCGCCGACCAGATCACCGTTCTGCGCGACGGGTCGACCGTGTCGACGCTCGACTGCAAGAAAGAGCAGATCTCCGAAGACCGCATCATCCGCGACATGGTCGGCCGCAACCTCGACGACCGCTACCCGCCGCGGACGCCGAAGATCGGCGAGATGCTGTTCGAGGTCAGCAACTGGAACGCCTTCCACCACCTCAGCGCCCAGCGCCAAGTGCTGAAGGACATCTCCATCAACGTCCGCAAGGGCGAGGTCGTCGGCATTGCCGGGCTCATGGGGGCAGGGCGCACCGAGCTCGCCATGTCGGTCTTCGGCAAGGCCTATGGCCGCAACATCTCGGGCGAGGTCAAGATGCACGGCAAGACCGTGGACGTCTCGACCATCGGCAAAGCGATCGATGCCGGCATCGCCTACGTCACCGAGGACCGCAAGCAGTACGGCCTGGTGCTCGAGGACGACATCAAGCAGAACATTTCGATGGCGAATCTCTCCGGCATCTCAAATGCCGGCGTCATCGACAACCACAAGGAGCGCGAAGTGGCGGAGGGCTATCGCAAGAAGCTCAACATCCGCTCCTCCGGCATCCTGCAGAAGACGCTGAACCTCTCCGGCGGCAACCAGCAGAAGGTCGTCCTGTCGAAGTGGCTGTTCTCGGGTCCCGAGCTGCTGATCCTCGACGAGCCGACCCGCGGCATCGACGTCGGCGCCAAGTTCGAGATCTATTCCATCATCAACCAGCTGGCCGACGAGGGCAAAGGCGTCCTTGTCATCTCCTCGGAAATGCCGGAGCTTCTCGGCATCTGCGACCGCATCTACGTCATGAACGAAGGCCGCATCTGCGCCGAAATGCCGGCCGCCGAGGCGAGCCAGGAAAGCATCATGCGGGCGATCATCCGTTCCGGCCAACCAGTCCAGGATAAAGCGCAATGAGCATCAAGACGGCCGACGAGCCGACCTCCGCCGGCAAGGGCTTCGACCTCGGCTTCTTTAAGGCGCACATCCGCGAATACGGCATGCTGCTCGCCCTCGTGGTGATCATGGCGTTCTTCCAGGTGATGACCGGCGGCGTCCTGATGAAGCCGCTGAACCTCACCAACCTGGTGCTGCAGAACAGCTACGTCATCATCATGGCGATCGGCATGCTGCTGATCATCATCACCGGCCACATCGACCTTTCCGTCGGCTCGGTCGCGGGCTTCATCGGCGGCCTCGGCGCCGTCCTGATGGTCAAGCAAGGAATGGACGGCTTCTCGGCCTCGCTGATCTGCCTCGCCGTCGGCGCGCTCATCGGCGGCGCGCAAGGCTATCTCGTCGCCTACTTCAAGGTGCCATCCTTCATCGTGACGCTCGCCGGCATGCTGGTCTTCCGCGGCCTGACGCTGAAGGTGCTGGGCTCGGCCTCGGTCGGCCCGTTCCCGGAGGCCTTCCAGCTGCTCTCCAAGGGCTTCATCCCGGACTTCCTCGCGGGCACGCCGGGCGTCCACATGACGACGCTGCTGCTCGGCGCTGCCGCCGCCGCGCTGCTGCTCTTCCTCAGCGCCCGCCGCCGGCAGAAGCAGACGCGCCTTGGCCAGGTCGACGAGCCGTTCGCGCTGTTCCTCGGCCGCAACATCTTCATCACCGCGGCGATCATGCTGATCACCTGGCTGCTCGCCTCGTACCGCGGCTTCCCGAACGTCCTGATCGTCATGGCGCTCTTGATCGCGGTCTATGGCTTCGTCACCACCCGCACCACGGTCGGCCGCCGCATCTATGCGGTCGGCGGCAATGAGAAGGCGGCGAAGCTCTCGGGCATCAAGACCGACCGGCTGACCTTCTTCACCTTCGTCAACATGGGCGTCCTCGCCGCGCTGGCGGGCCTGATCTTCGCCGCCCGCCTGAACTCGGCGACGCCGAAGGCCGGCGTCGGCTTCGAGCTCGACGTCATCGCCGCCTGCTTCATCGGCGGCGCCTCGGCCTATGGCGGCGTCGGCAAGGTGATCGGCGCGGTGGTCGGCGCCTTCATCATCGGCGTGATGAACAACGGCATGTCGATCCTCGGCATCGGCATCGACGACCAGCAGGTGATCAAGGGCCTTGTCCTTCTCGCCGCCGTCTGCTTCGACGTCTACAACCGCAACAAGGCCTGAACCGCCAAAAGTGACAGGGCGGCTCCAGGGCTAGCTGACCACTGAAAGGGCCCGGACCTCAAGACGAGGTGCCGGGCCCTTTCCTTTGCCGGGCGAGCTTTTCGCCGGGTGGAGGGATGGGAAGACGCAGCGGTACTTTGTCACCTGAAGGTACAGGGCGTTTCACGCGCGGCCTGCAGATGCTAGCGTGCACCCTCGGCAGGCACGCGCGAATGACGCTGCGGCGACCAACCTTTCTCGCCACGATCGCGTGGTAGAAGTGCGTTGCGCGCCAAGACCGACACCGGTCGACGGGCGGGGGGAAACTGGACCACGATGACGATGCGATACCCGAGTGCCGCTTTCCTGCTCCTGCTGGCACTCGCTCCAGTCCGGTCAGTTCTCGCCGACGAGGCGACAGCCCCTGTGCAGCGCACGGTCCGTCTCCCCGCCGCCACGGTCGTCACCTCGTCCATGGCAAGGCTCACCCAGACCGTGCCGATCAACGGCTCGCTCGTCGCCCGCGAGACGGTGTCGGTGATGCCGCAGGTCACTGGCTACCAGATTATCGAGGTCACGGCCGACGTCGGCGATACCGTCGCGAAGGGCGAGGTGCTGGTACGTCTAGACCGCGCGCCGCTGGAGTCGCAGCTTCGCCAGACCGATGCCGAGATTGATGCGGCCCGCGCCACCATCGCCCAGAACGGCAGCCAGATCGAAGGTCAGCAGGCGACGCTGGTGCAGGCGACCAGCATCCTCGAACGCGCGCGCAAGCTGCTCGCCAATGGCGCCGGCGCGCGTTCGACCCTCGACGACGCCGAGGCGACATTTGCCGGGGCCACCGCCTCGCTGCAGGCGGCGCGCGATGCGCTGACCACCGCCACCGCCCAGCTGGAGCAGATCCGGGCGCGGCGCGAGGCGCTGGCGCTGCAGCTGGCGCGCACCGAGGTCGTGGCGCCGGTCGCCGGCGTCATCGCCACCCGCGCGGCCAATGTCGGGCAGAACGCCGGCATGGAAACGGCGGCGATGTTCACGCTGATCCAAGACGGCGAGATCGAGTTCGACGGCCAGATCATCGAGACGGCGCTAGGCCAGGTGAAGCCCGGCCAGAAGGCGACGTTGCGGCTGTCCGGCTTCGAGAACCGCCTCGGCACCGTCCGCCTGCTCTCGCCGAACGTCGATCCGAAAACCCGGCTCGGCAGCGTCAAGATCAGCGTCGACGATGATCGCGGCCTGCCGATCGGCATCTTTGCGAGTGCCGTTGTCACCACGGCCGCGCGCGATGCCGTCACCGTACCGCTGTCGGCGGTGGTGCCGAGCAGCGCCGGCGACACGGTCCAGGTCGTCGATGCGGCCGGTGTCATCGAGGTGCGGGTGGTGTCGACCGGGATCGTCGAGAACGATCTGGTCGAGATCGCCAAGGGCCTTGCGGCGGGCGAGACCGTGGTCGCGAAGTCGGGGCCGTTCTTCCGCAATGGGATGAAGATCAGGCCGGTTACGGCGCCCATCTCCGGGGCGCCGGAGCCGAAGCCCGAGGAGATGGCGCGGGGCGATGTCGCCGGCAGCGGCAAGGCGGTGGCCCAGTGAACTTCTCGGCCTGGTCGATCCGCCATCCGGTTCCGCCGATCGCCATCTTCCTGGCGCTTCTGGCCATCGGCATTGTCGGCTTCCTCCGGCTGCCGATCACCAACTTCCCGAACATCGACATCCCGATCATCATCGTCAGCGTCGCCCAGCCCGGATCGGCGCCGTCGGAGATCATGACCCAGGTCGGCCAGCCGATCGAGAACTCGATCACCAGCGTCTCGGGCGTCAAGCACATCACCACGGTCGCGACCGATTCGACGCTGTCGACGACGGTCGAGTTCGACCTCGAGTCGGATTCGCAGCGGGCGCTGAACGACGTGAAGGATGCCGTCACCCGCGTGCGCTCGGACCTGCCGGCCTCGGTCGAGGAGCCGATTGTCCAGCGCCTCGACGTCACCGGCCTGCCAATCGTCACCTACTCCGTCACCGATCCCAACCGGACCATTGCCGAGCTCTCGCATTTCGTCGACGACGACGTGGCGCGCGAGCTGCAGGGGCTGAACTCCGTCGGCGACGTGCGCCGCGTCGGCGGCATCGACGAGCAGATCAATGTCGATCTCGATCCGGCGCGGCTCGCCTCCCTCGGCATCACCGCGGCCGAGGTCAGCCAGCAGCTCTCTGCCACCAACATCAATCTCGGCAGCGGCCGCGGCGATCTCGGCAGCCGCGAGTTCTCGATCCGCGCCCTCGGCTCCTCGCTATCGGTCGCCGATCTCGCTGCGCTTCCCATCGTGCTGTCGGAAGGGCGGTCGGTTCGGCTCGATCAGATCGGCCGCATCAATGACGGCGGTGCCGAGATCCGGTCCTATGCGAGTTTCGATGGCGAGCCGATCGTCGCCTTCCAGATCCTGCGCTCGACCGGTGGTTCCGACACCGAGGCGGCCGACAGCGCCTATGCGGCGGTCGAGAAGCTGAAGGCGCTCTATCCCGAGGTCACCTTCGCCAAGATCGACGACGTCTCGGTCTACACCCGCGGCAATTACGAGCAGACCATGGACACGCTCTACGAGGGCGCAGCGCTCGCCGTCGTGGTGGTCTTCCTGTTCCTGCGCGACTGGCGGGCGACGCTGATCGCCGGTGTCGCCTTGCCGCTGTCGGTGATCCCGACCTTCTTCATGATGTGGGTCCTCGACTTCTCGTTGAACGGCATCAGCCTGCTCGCGGTGACGCTCGTCACCGGCATCCTCGTCGACGACGCCATCGTCGAGATCGAGAACATCGAGCGGCACATGGCGATGGGCAAGTCGCCCTACAAAGCCTCGATGGAGGCGGCCGACGAGATCGGGCTGACGGTGGTGGCGATCTCCTCGACCATCGTCGCGGTCTTCGCGCCGGTGTCGTTCATGTCCGGCATTGCCGGCCAGTATTTCCGCCAGTTCGGACTGACCGTCGCCATCGCCGTGCTGTTCTCGCTCGCCGTCGCGCGGTTCCTCACGCCGATGATGACCGCCTACTTCCTGAAGGACCGCGGCCATGGCCAGCGGCCCGACGGCTTCATCATGCGGAACTACCTCCGCATCCTGCGCTGGACGCTGCGCTGGCGGTGGATCACGCTCGGGCTGGGTCTTGCCTTCTTCGCCGTGTCGATCTGGTCGGCGACGTTGCTGCCGACCGGTTTCATCCCTGAGGAGGACAATGGCCGCTCGTCACTGTCGGTCGAGCTGCCGCCGGGATCGCAGGTCGAGGACAACATGCGTGTCACGGCGGCGATCGCCGAGAAGCTGCAGGCCATTCCCGAGGTCGCCGACGTCCTCATCACCGGCGGCAACGGTCCGGGTGGCGGCTCCGTCGCCGATCCGACGCAGGCCGTCATCAGCCTTTATTACGTGCCGAAGGCCGAGCGCAGCCTCGGTAAATACCAGATCGAGGCGAAGATCGAGGAGGCCATCGCCGGCATTCCCGACATCCGCACCTATTTCGCCAATGATGGCGGCCAGCGCGCCATCGTCCTTTCCATCCTCGGCGAGGATCAGGGCAAGGTCGACGCCTATGCCCGCGATCTCGTCGACGCCATCTCCGCTCTGGGTTCGGTGAAGAACGTCACCTCCGGCGCCTCGCTGATGCGCCCGGAAATCCAGATCACGCCGAAAGGCGACGTCGCGGCCGAGCTCGGCGTCACCGCCAATGCCATCGCCGAAACCATCCGCGTCGCCACCATCGGCGACGTCGAGGCGCGGCTGGCGAAGTTCAACCGCGGTGACCGGCAGGTGCCGATCATGGTTCGGCTGAACGACGACGCCCGCCGCGACCTCTCGAACCTCAGCAACCAGATGGTCCCGCGCACGGGCGGCGGCAGCGTGCCGCTCGGCGTCGTCGCCACAATCGCGCTCGCCGACGGCCCGACCAAGCTCGAGCGCTACGACCGCAGCGCCCGTGTCACCATCGGGGCTGACCTGCCGGCGGGGATGCCGCTCGGCGAGTCGGTCGCCGCCATCTACGCCCTTCCGCTCGCCGCCAACCCGCCGCCCGGCGTCTACATCCAGAGCTCGGGCGACGCGGAGGTGATGCAGGACGTTTTCTCGTCCTTCGGCCTTGCGCTCGGCGCCGGCGTGCTGATGGTCTATGCGGTGCTGGTGCTGCTGTTCGGCGGCTTCCTGACGCCAACGACGATCCTCCTGTCGCTGCCGCTATCGGTCGGCGGCGCCATCGTCGCGCTTTACCTTGCCAATGATGCGATCAGCCTGCCGGTGGTCATCGGCTTCCTGATGCTGATGGGCATCGTCACCAAGAACGCGATCATGCTGGTCGAGTTCGCGGTGATGCAGGAGCGCGCCGGCGTGCCGCGCCGCGAGGCAACGCTCGATGCAGCCCACAAGCGCGCCCGGCCCATCGTGATGACCACCATCGCGATGATCGCCGGCATGGTGCCCTCCGCCATGGGCATCGGCGAGGGCGGCGAGTTCCGCTCGCCGATGGCCGTCGCGGTGATCGGCGGCCTTATCGTCTCGACCATGCTTTCGCTGGTCTTCATCCCGAGCCTCCACAGCCTGATGGAAGGGTTCGGCGATCGGCTGAAGCGCGTTTTGACGCGTTTGGTCAATCCGCCGACGGCTGCCGACCGCGGCGTCGCGCAGCCCGGCGAGTAGCGGGCAGGCACTTGCAGAAAAGGGCGCTTAGGCCCGGGAAGACGGGGCGTCGTCTTCCGTCTTCTCGCTTTCGACGACGCCGCGGGTTTCCAGCCAGGTGGCGATGACCCACCACAAGAGGGCCCAGCTGGCGCCGGCGGCCCAGCCGGCCAGCACGTCCGTCGGCCAGTGGACGCCGAGGTAGACCCGGCTGACGCCGATCATCAATGTCAACAGAGCCGCTACGGAGAGGAGGTAGATCTTCATCCCGCGTTGCGGCTGGACGCGGGCGACGAGGACGGCGAGCGTCAGGTAGACGACGGCCGACAACATGGCATGGCCACTTGGAAAGCTTGCCGTGTAGGTGATCGAGCCGTGCGGCACGAGGTCGGGCCTTGGCCGGTCGAAGCCGCGCTTCAACAGCGAGGACATGATAAAGCCGCTGAAGATCGCGGTGATGACCAACACCATCGAGCGGCGATTGCCTTGCATCCACAGGAAGCCGGAGACGGCGATGGTGATCAGCGTCAGGATGCCGACACCGCCGAGGGCCGTGAAGTCGCGGAACATCTCCTGCAGCCAGCCCGGCCCGTAGGGGTTCTGCGGGTTGGCCGCGTCGCGCAGCGCCAGAAGCAGCCAGGTGTCGAAGGCATGCGTCCCGCCTTCCATCACCTCTTCGGCGATCGCCGCAAATCCCCAGACGCCGAGGGCGACGAGCACGAGGCGCAGAAGCGTCCATGCCTCGACGTGTCGACCGGTCCACTGCAGCAGGTCGCGGGGAGTGAGGCGCATGAGTTTTCCTTGATTGCCGCCGTTTCGGACAACAAGGATAGGGCAGGGGCGAGGGAAGTCGTGGTAAAATCGTCGGCCCGTACGACGGTCCGTTCCGAGCCGGGATTGTACGGTTTCGTTTGATCCTTTTCGTTGACTTAGTTTCTGGCACTGAACATACGCGTGAGGCTGCGCGATGCGAGTTTTGCATCGTGGAAGAGGCGATCCCTGGGGTCGGTCTAGCGACCGGAAGACGTGGCGGAACAGATGGCAGCGAAGCAGCAATGGCCTGTCGATGGCGGAGAAGCTGGCGAGCTTGTCAGAACCTTCGATTGGTCCAGCACCTCGCTCGGCCGCCTCGATGACTGGTCGCCGGTATTGCGCTCCGTTGCCGATGTCGTCGTTAATTCCCCGATACCGAAAGTGCTGATGTGGGGGCCGGACCACACAATGCTCTACAATGACAGCTACCGCATCATCGCCGGCGGGAAACACCCGCTCGCCTTCGGCGGTGCGGTGGATACGATCTGGCCGGAGATCTGGGACTGGAACAGGCAGGTGCTGGCGGCGGGCTTTCGCGGCGAGGTGCAGGCCTTTCGCGAGCAGACCCTCGTCCTCAACCGGAATGGCATCCGCGAAGAGGCGACCTTCGACCTGTTCTACACCCCGATCCGGCAGGATGACGGCGAGATCGGCGGCGTCCTCTGCACGGTGCTCGAGACGACGGTCGCCGTGTCCGCGCAGCGCGAACTGGCCCGCCGCGAGGCCGAGCTGCGGACCATCACCGATTCCCTGCCCATTCTGGTCGCCTTCGTCGACCGCAATCTGATCTACCGCTTCGCCAACAATCACTACCGTGAGTGGCTGGGGCTCGATCCGGCCGACATCATTGGGCGCCATGCGCGGGTCATTCTCGGCGACGAGGCCTATTTCGAGCGCCAGCCGCTGCAGGCCCGCGCCTTGGCCGGAGAGATGATCGTGTCGGACGGCTGGATTCCCCGCCCGGACGGTTCGCGGTCGATGGCCGAGATCCGCTATATCCCACGGATCGCGGCGGACGGCTCCGTCGAGGGCATTCATGTCCTCGCGTTCGACGTCGACGCCCGCAAGCGCAATGAGGAGCAGTTGCGCCGGCATGCCGAGGAACTGCAGCAGAGCGTCCGCCAGCGCGCGATTGTCGAGGAGCAGTTGCGCCAACTGAACGAGAACCTCGAGAGCCGGGTCGCCGCGGTGATTGAGGAGCGGCGGCAGGCTGAGGTAGCGCTGGCGCAAGCACAGCGGATGGAGACGATCGGCAAGCTGACCGGCGGCGTCGCGCACGACTTCAACAACCTGCTGCAGGTCGTCTCCGGCAATCTGCAGCTGCTGGAAAGGGACATCCGCGGCAACGAGCCGGCCGAGCGCCGGGTGCAGAATGCACTCGCCGGCGTCGAGCGTGGCGCCCGCCTTGCCGGCCAGTTGCTCGCCTTCGGGAGGCGGCAGGCGCTGGAGCCGAAAGTCGTCAACGTTACCCGCCTGGTGCGGGACATGGACGACATGCTGCGCCGGGCGATTGGCGAGAGCATCGAGATCGAGACGGTCGCTGGCGGTGGCTTGTGGAACACGTTCATCGATCCGCACCAGATCGAGAACGCGCTTTTGAACCTTGCGATCAATGCCCGCGACGCCATGGACGGAGAGGGCAAGCTGACCATCGAGCTCGGCAATGTCAGCCTGGACGATGCCTATGCCCGCTCGCATCTCGAGGTCGTCGCCGGCCAGTATGTGATGATGGCGGTCACCGATACCGGCTGCGGCATGGCGCCGGAGATCATCGACAAGGTGTTCGAGCCGTTCTTCTCGACCAAGACCGAGGGCAAGGGCTCAGGCCTTGGGCTCTCCATGGTCTACGGCTTCGTCAAGCAGTCCGGCGGCCACATCAAGATTTATTCCGAAGTGGGCCATGGCACCACCATCCGGCTCTATCTCCCGCGGGCGCAGGCGGCCGAGGACATCGAGGTGAAGCTGTCTTCGGACCGAGTGATCGGCGGAGCCGAGACGGTCTTGGTGGTCGAGGACGACGAGGCGGTGCGCGCGACCGTCGTCGAGATGCTGACCGATCTTGGCTACCGCGTCCTCAAGGCCGTGGACGCCCAGTCCGGGCTCAGCGTCGTCGAGAGCGGCATTCCGATCGATCTCCTGTTCACCGACGTGGTCATGCCGGGGGCGCTGAAGTCGACGGAACTCGCCCGGCGGGCCAAGGAGCGCCTGCCGGACATCGCCGTGCTGTTCACCTCGGGATACACCGAGAACTCGATCGTGCACGGCGGGCGGCTCGACGCCGGCGTGGAACTCCTGTCGAAACCCTACTCGCGGGAAGCGTTGGCTCGGAAGGTGCGGCACGTGCTGTCGCTCCGCGAGCAGAAGGCCGACCCGCAGGCCGGCCAAGCGCCAGCGCTCGAAGAAGCCCCACGCCAGTTCACCCCGCGGACGATCCTCCTCGTCGAGGACGATGCGCTGATCCGGATGAACTCCGCCGACATGCTGCATGATGCGGGCCATGTCGTCGTCGAGGCCGACAATGCGGAAGATGCGATCGCGGCGCTGCAGACGACGGCGATCGACGTTCTCGTCACCGATGTGAACCTTCCCGGCATGTCCGGCCCGCAACTGGCCGATCGCGCGCGGCAGCTCCGCCCGGGCATTGCCGTCGTCTTCGCCACCGGTGACGCGAAGGTTGCGAATGCGGGCGATGCAGTGGTGCTGCAGAAGCCCTATGGCTCCGGCGAATTGGATAAGGCTGTCCGCCAGGCGCTCGATGGAACGGGGCGCTGACCCGCCGGTAGGCCTTTGGCGTGATGGTGGGTCCAAGGTCGGCGGGAGGGTCCGTCACCCTGAAGGAGAGACGATGTGATCGAGCTTGAGAACGCCCGCGACGCCTTGGTTGTTATCGACGCGCAGAACGATTTCTGCTCCGGCGGTGCACTGGCGGTCAGCGACGGCGATGCGGTCGTGGCGGTCATCAACGCCCTCGCGCCGCGCTTCGGCAACATTGCGATGACGCAGGACTGGCATCCGCCCGGCCATATCTCCTTCGCCTCGACGCATCGCCGCCGGCCTTTCGACACCATCACGCTGCCCTATGGCGTTCAGGTGCTCTGGCCGGACCACTGCATCCAGGGCAGCGCCGGCGCCGAGTTCCACCCCCGGCTCGATCTCCGCGGTGCCCAGGCGATCGTTCGCAAGGGTTTCCATGGCGATGTCGACAGCTATTCCGGCCTGATGGAAGCCGACCGCGCAACGCAAACAGGTCTCGGGGCGTATCTCCGCGAGCGCGGCATTGGCCGCCTCTTTCTCGCTGGCCTCGCGACCGACTTTTGCGTCGCCTGGACGGCGCTCGATGCCCGTGCCGCAGGTTTCGAGGTCGTGCTCATCGAGGATGCCTGCCGGGCCATCGATGTCGAGGGATCGCTGGCGCGGGCGATGGCCGAGATGACGCAGGCTGGCGTTGTGCTCGCAACTTCTGCCGACATCCACCGCTGACGTCTACCAGCCCCGCGTGCCCGGCGGTCCCTTGAACGGGCCGGCTACATGGCGCGTAATCCAGCCGCCGTAGAAGTCGCCCGCCTGCGGCGTCACGGTCTCACCGTCGACGAAGCAGGCATCGACGCGGCCAGGGTAAAAGGCGAACCAGCCGGCGACGGCGAGGAAGTCCGGGGTCGGGCGCGGATAGGACCACGCCGCGTCCTGCGCAGTTCGCCCGCCGACGACGATGTCGTGGTAGGAGGCGCCGCCTTTCCACTCGCAAAGTGTCCGTGTCGACGCCGGCACCAGTAGCGCGGTATCCACGTCTTCCGGCGGGAAATAATAGGATGGCGGATGGCTGGTCTCGATCGCCCGCATGCCCCGCCGGGTCTCGGCGATCGTCTGGCCCGAGAAGACCACGCGGAGGTGGAAGCCGACCGGCTCGATCCGGGCCGGTCGCGGGAAGTCCCACACGCTTTCCTGGCCGGGGGCGGGGGTGTCTCTTTGCGGGTGTTTGAACATGCGGGCATTATGGGCGTCGTGGCGCCCAAGGGCGAGATGCCTTTCCCGCAATCACCCCGAACTGATCGCTTGACGGGTCGTTAGGGAGGCTGAATCGCCGGGTCAGCATTCGGCTCCACGCAGTTGATCCGACGCTGGTTTCCGAGCCGGACCACCGGCGGGAATGCCGATGTCCTCTGCCAATCCAACCCCCGCGGTTCGAACCGTCCGGACGGGCCACGGCGTCGGCAGGCGCTAGAAAAACGCCTGCAGCCCGGTCTGCGCGCGGCCGAGGATCAGCGCATGGACGTCGTGCGTGCCCTCATAGGTGTTCACCGTCTCGAGGTTCTGCGAATGGCGGATCACGTGATACTCGCCCATGATGCCGTTGCCGCCGTGCATGTCCCGCGCCTGCCGGGCAATGTCGAGCGCCTTGCCGCAATTGTTGCGCTTGACGAGGCTGATCATCTCCGGCGCCATCTTGCCCTCGTCGAACAGCCGCCCGACGCGCAGCGATCCTTGCAGTCCGAGCGCGATCTCGGTCTGCATGTCGGCGAGCTTCTTCTGGATCAGCTGGGTGGCGGCGAGGGGCCGGCCGAACTGGCGGCGTTCCATCGTGTAGTCGCGGGCGCGCTGCCAGCAATCCTCGGCGGCACCCATCGTGCCCCAGGAAATGCCGTAGCGGGCGCGGTTGAGGCAGCCGAACGGCCCCTTGAGGCCGGAGACGTTGGGCAGGAGGTTCTCCTCCGGCACGATCACGCCATCCATGACGATTTCACCGGTGATCGAGGCGCGCAGCGACAGCTTGCCGGTGATCTTTGGCGCCGAGAGGCCGGCCATCCCCTTTTCGAGGATAAAACCGCGGATCTGATCGTCATGCGCTGCTGACTTCGCCCAGACGACGAAGACGTCGGCGACGGGGGAATTCGAGATCCACATCTTGGCGCCGGTGAGCCGGTAGCCGTCGGCGACCTTCTCGGCGCGCGTCGTCATGCCGCCGGGGTCGGAGCCCGCCTCGGGCTCGGTCAGGCCGAAGCAGCCGATCCATTCGCCGGAGGCAAGCTTCGGGAGGTATTTCTGGCGCTGGGTGGCGTCGCCATAGGCGTAGATCGGGTACATCACCAGCGAGGACTGCACCGACATCATCGACCGGTAGCCTGAATCCACGCGTTCGACCGCGCGGGCGACGAGGCCGTAGGAGACATAGGAGGCCTCTGCGCAGCCGTACTCCTCCGGCAGCGTCACGCCGAGCAGGCCAAGTTCGCCCATCTCGTTGAAGATCGCGCGGTCGAAGGTCTCGTCGCGATAGGCGTCGACGACGCGCGGCCGCAGCTTTTCTTCGGCATAGGCGCAGGCGGTCTCAAAGATCATCCGCTCGTCGTCGCTCAACTGGTCGTCGAGGCGGAAAGGGTCGGTCCAGTCGAAGCGGGCGGGTTCGGGTTGCCGGCTCTCGCTCGTGGTCGCGTGGCTCATGATTGCTGCCTTATCCATCCTGCATCCGCTGGCGGACGCCGTCGCCGCATTATGACCGCTGGGGGCGGCCGGTCCAGTCCTCATCGAACGGCGCCGTCGATGGCGGCCTGCCGTCGCGAAGGCTATAAGCCTGCAGCACTTGCTGCTGCCGCACCGAAACGCCTGAAGGACTGCCCGATGCTGCTCGATCACGATCCCGTTCGCGCCTTCCTCCCCTATCCGCCGGTGGCCGTCGCTGCTGCTGCCGACGGTCCCCTGAAAGGTCTCCGCCTCGGGGTGAAGGATCTGTTCGACGTCGCGGGCTACCCGACCGGTTGCGGCAATCCCTCGATCCTGGCGTCCAGCGGCATCAAAGCGGTGACCGCGCCGTCGATCCAGCGCCTGCTCGACGCCGGTGCGGTGTTCGCCGGCAAGACGCAGACCGACGAGATCGCCTATTCGCTGTTCGGCGCCAATCCGCATTTCGGCACGCCGGTGAACACCAAAGCGCCGGGCCGCATTCCCGGTGGCTCGTCCTCGGGCTCGGCAGCGGCGGTCGCAGCTGGGCTGGTCGACTTCGCCATCGGCACCGACACCGGCGGTTCGGTGCGGGCGCCCGCGAGCTTCTGCGGCCTCTGGGGCTTTCGCCCGACGCAAGGGCGGATCTCGCTTGAGGGCTGCATGACGCTGGCGCCGAGCTTCGATACCCTCGGCTTCTTCGCCCGCGATGGGGCCACGCTGCTGCGGGTTGGCGACGTCCTCCTTGGCGACGACCCGGCGCCGCTCTCGTCCGTTCCGCGGCTGCTGCGGGCGACCGACATGTTCGCCCGGCTGGGGCCCGACGCCATGGCGCTTCTCGGTTCGGCGTCAGGACAGGTGCGCACCGAGCCCGTCGACGTCTTCGGCGACATGCCGGCGCATCAGGTGTTCGATGCCTTTCGCATTTTGCAATCGCGGGAGATCGTCCGGCAGATCGATCCCTGGCTGGAAGGGCGGAACTGGTACATGGGCGGTCCGGTCAGCGAGCGCCTGGCACTTGCCCGCACGATCGATGCCGACCAGGAAGCGGCCGCGGACCGCGCCCGCAGCCGCTTTCGCGCCGCCATGGACGCTTGTCTCGGCCAGGACGGGGTGCTGCTCGCGCCGGCGGTGGCCGATGCGCCGGTGCCGCTTGTCGCCTCGCCGGAGGTGAACGAGAGCTTCCGCATCGGCGCCATGACCTTGCTGTCGGTCGCGGGGCTGGCCGGACTGCCGCAGGTCGTCGCGCCTGCCGGCATGCTCGATGGCGGTCCGCTCGGCATTTCGCTCATCGGGCCGCGCGGCTCAGATCGCGCGCTGCTCGCGCTCGCCGCCAACCTTTGGCCTGACGCCAACGGTTGATCTGCTGTCGCTCCCACCAGGGACGGGCACCGTAACCGCCACCTTTGGGCAATATTCCCAAGTCCGTGAAACCGATGGCATGGCACTTGCATTTGGGGACGGGTGACGGGTTAACCTTCGTCCTGAAAGCTTGCACGCGGGGAGTGGCATGAAGATACGCGCAGGGTTCCACGTCGCCTACGAGGTTTGGCAGCCCACCCCGATGCTGCTGGTGCTGAACATTCATCCCTCGCGCCGCGTCGACCTCCTGACCGACCAGGTGCTGAGCTTCGACCGGCCGATCGAGGCCTGGGACTACACCGACGGTTTCGGCAATGCCTGCAGCCGCATCGTCATGCAGCCCGGCGTCACCACCATCTCGACCGAGTTCGAGATCTACGATACCGGGCTTCCGGACGTGCAGGCCTGGGATGCGGTGCAGCACGACATCAAGGATTTGCCGGACGATGTCCTGGTCTACCTCCTCGGCAGCCGCTACTGCGACACCGACAAGCTCGCGAACTTCGCCTGGCAGAATTTCGGCCACACGCCTTTCGGCTGGGGCCGCGTGCAGGCGATCTGCGACTACGTCCACAACCACATCACCTTCGATTACCAGAAGGCCGATGCTACCCGCAGCGCGCATGACGGCCACACCGGCCGCTTCGGCGTCTGCCGTGATTTTTCGCACCTTGCCGTAACACTTTGCCGCTGCATGAACATTCCGGCGCGCTACTGCACCGGCTACCTCGGTGACATCGGCGTCCCCGCGGTGCCGTCGCCGATGGATTTCAGTGCCTGGTTCGAGGTCTATCTCGGCGGGCACTGGTACACGTTCGACGCCCGCCACAACACGCCGCGCATCGGCCGCATCCTGATGGCGATCGGCCGCGACGCGACCGACGTGGCGCTGTCGACGAGCTTCGGCCCGTCGAACCTCTCTCGCTTCGACGTCATCACCGACGAGATCCAGCCGGCATCCGCCATCGCGGCGCAGTAGCCGTACCGCAAAGGCGGATCAGCACATCAGCGGACGCGCTGCCTCAAGCGGCGCGTTCGAGCAGTTTGTCCAGCACCCTTGCCTCCAAGGCTCCGAACTTCGGCGTGCCGCGCTGCCGCGGGCGGGCGAGGGGCACCCGCATATCGAGGGCGATCTGGCCGTCCTCGATCAGCACGATGCGGTCCGCGAGCGTCACCGCCTCCGAGACATCGTGCGTCACCAGCACGGCGGTAAACCCTTGATTCCGCCAGACGCGCTCGAGAAAGCGCTGCATGTCGATCCGGGTCAGCGCGTCGAGGGCGCCAAGCGGCTCGTCGAGCGCGAGGAAGCCGGGGTGGCTCACCAGCGCGCGCGCCAGCGCCACGCGCTGCCGCTGACCGCCCGACAGGACGGAAGGCCATTCGCCACCGCGGTCGCCGAGCCCGACCTCCTCCAGGGCGGTAGCGGCAAGCTTGCGCCTGGCCGCGCGCGGCAGCTGGCTGTCGGTGCCGAGGGCGACATTGTCGACAATCCGCTGCCAGGGCAGCAGGCGCGGTTCCTGAAACAGGAAACGCCCCGTCGCCCGTGCGGCCGTCACGGCAGGCTTTCCGGCGATCTCGATCCGGCCGTCGTCCGGCTGTTCCAGCCCCATCAGCAGCCGCAGCAGCGTAGACTTGCCGCAGCCCGATCGCCCGACGATCGCCAGGAACTCGCCCGGCCGGATGTCGAGATCGATGCCGTCCAGCACCGTCTTGTCCCCATAGCGCTTGGAGAGGCCGCGCACGCTCACGGTGGCACCCATAGAGCGCGACACCGTCACCGGCTGGGCGAGGGTCTCGTCGCGGGCAAAGCGCAGTAGCGGTGGGAAGAAGGCAGCGTCCATGTCGGGTCCTCCGGGATGTTGCGGGGGTTAGCGGTAGGCCGGGTTCCAGGAGAGCGCCCGCCGCTCGGCGAGGCGCACCACACTGTCGGCGAGCTTGCCGAGGGCGGCGTAGATCAGGATGGCGAGGATCACGACGTCGAGCTGCATGAACTCGCGTGCCTGCATCGCCATGTAGCCGAGGCCGGAAGAGGCCGAGATCGTCTCGGCGACGATCAGCGTCAGCCACATGATACCGAGCGCGAAACGCACGCCGACGAGGATCGACGGCAAGGCGCCCGGCAGGATGACCCGCGCAAAAAGCTCGCCCGGTCCAGCGCCATAGACCCGGGCCATCTCGATCAGCTGCGGGTCGACCGAGCGGATGCCATGAAAGGTATTGACGTAGACCGGGAAGAACACGCCGAGCGCGACGAGGAAAAGCTTCGCCTCCTCGCCGATCCCGAACCAGATGATGACCAGCGGGATGAGCGCGAGGTGCGGGATGTTGCGGATCATCTGCACCGAGGTGTCGAGGACGGTCTCCGACATCCGCGAGAGCCCGTTGGCAAGGCCGAGCGCGAAACCGATGGCGCCGCCGACGAGGAACCCGCTGAGCGCGCGTCCGACGCTGACCCTCATATGCTCGGCCAGTTGCCCGTTTTCGGCCAGGCGGATGAAGGCATCGAACACCGCCGTCGGCGCCGGCAGGACGTTCTTCGGAACGTAGCCGGTCTGGCTGGCGATCTGCCACGCCGCGAGCACGGCCAGCGGCACGAGAAAGGGCAGCGCCCGGTCGGTCGTCTTCGTCATGGTCGATCCTGCATCTGCCGCCCGCGCGGCCGGCTGGCGCGGGCGGGCGGCTGGTTGCGAAACGGGGCGAACCGGGCGCTTCAGGGCTTAGCCCTGCGGCGCCGTCCACACGATGTCGCGCACGGCGATCGGCGCGGGGATCAGGCCGAGCTTGGCGAACCGGTCTGCGACCTCCTGCTGGGTTTTGACGATGTCGTCGGTCACCGGTGTCACCGTGAACTCGCCGCGATCGGCGGTCAGCTTCTGGATCTCGATCGGCACGCCCGTCGCCGCGCTCAATGCCTCGGCCACGCCGTCCTTGTGCGTGTTCGCCCACTTGCCGGCCTCGCCGAGCGCGCCGATCGCCTGCCGCAACACGTCGGGATGCGCCTTGGCAAAGCTTCCATTGGCGAGGAAGAAGGAGTTCGTCTTGCCAAGGATCTCTGGTCCCGCCGCCAGCACGCGGGCGTCTGAGTTTAGCTCGGCGCCGGCATAGAAGGGGTCCCAGATGCTCCAGGCGTCGACCGAGCCGGTCGAGAACGCAGCGCCGGCGTCGGCGGGGCTGAGATAGACGGGCTCTATGTCGGCATAGCCGAGGCCTGCCCTTTCCAGCGCCGCAACGGCGACGTTGTGGGCACTCGAGCCCTTGGTGAAGGCCAGCTTCTTACCCTTCAAGTCTGCCACTGACTGGATCGGGCTGTCCTTCTGCACGAGAATGGCCGAGTTGCGGCCCGTCGACGGGAGCGCCGCGGCGTAGACGACATCGGCGCCCGCCGCTTGGGCGAAGATGATAGGCGAGTCGCCGGTGGTGCCGAAGTCGATCGAGCCGACGTTCATGGCCTCGAGCAGCGGCGGGCCCGACTGGAACTCGATCCAGTTCACCTTGATGTCCTCGTCGGCCAGCGCCTTCTCGATCAGCTGCTGGTTGCGCGCCACGACGAGGACGCCGTTCTTCTGGAAGCCGACATTGAACTCCTTGAGGTCGGCAGCGGTCGCCGAAAGGCTCGAAGCGGCAAGGAGCGCCAGGGAGGCGGCGCCGACGATGAGAGATCTGAGGGACATCCGGGTTTCCTTTGCTGTGAGGGGGGCTGTGAAGGGGAGAGGCGCCGCTCGCCGTCGGGAGGACATGGCGAACGGCGCGCCGCGGGCCGGGCGGTTCGGGAGCCCGCCGGCCGGGCGGATCAGTCGGCGCCGGCGTGAACGCCGTAGCGGCCATGGCTGTAGACGAGCGCTGCGCCGTCCCCGGTGACGACGGCGCGCACCCGGCCGAAGACCAGCGCATGGCTGTGTCGCTCGACAATGTGCTCGACCTCGCAGTCGATCGAGGCAAGGGCGCCGTCCAGCGCCAGGGCACCGGTCTCGAGGACGGTCCAGTCGGCGCCCTGGTAGCGGTCGGCGCCCTTCAGGCCGCCACGCCCGGCAAAGCGGTCCGCGATCTCCTGCTGGCCGGCCTCGAGGATGTTGACGCAGAAATGGCCGCCGTCGCGAATGGCCGGCCAGGTCGAGGAGGCGAGGTTGATCGACACCAGCATGGTTTCAGGCTCCATCGACAGTGAGTGGGCGGATGTCACCGTGGCCCCGGTTCGGCTGTCGCCGCGCCCGGCGGTCACCACCGAAACGCCGCCGACGAGGTGGCGCATGGCGGATTTCAGCCCGGCACGTTCCGGGGCGGGAGGCGGCGAGGGCCGGGTGAGGACGGCGGATGCGGACATGGCGGCTCCGGATGCGTAAGTGGAAAGGGATGCGGCCCGCCGGATCGACGGAGCCTCAGTACCGATTCGGCTTACCCGGCCGGCCGGAGCGTCGCGGCTTCGCGGCGGGCGAGGAAAGCGGCCTCCGGAAAGGACGGGCGTGGCAGAGGCGCGGTCTGCGCCTGCGTCTGACGGCCGCGCAAGGCTTCTGCGAGGATCACACCGTCGGGCCAGGGGCCGAAGCCGCTGGCGACGTTGATGTGGCCGGCCTCCCCGAGGTCGACGAGGCCGGCGCCCCAGAGCTTGGCGAGTGCTGTTGCCCGCGAATAGGTCATGAACGGATCGTTGCGGCTGGCCACGACGATCGAGGGAAACGGCAAGGCAGCGGTCGGCAGCGGCGCGAAGTCTGCAAAGCCCAGATCCTCTCCGGCGAACCCGTCGGCATCGGCCGGCGCGACCAGGAGTGCTCCGCCGATGTGGGCTGCCGAGGGGCGGCCGGCGAGGTGGGCGACAAGGGCGCAACCAAGGCTATGGGCGACCAGCACCGCCCCCGGGGCGGAAGACAGATGCATCTCGAGGACATGCAGCCAGTCGGTGAGGACCGGATGATCGAAGTCCTCCTGTTCGACGATCTCGACCAGCGGATTGTCGGCGGCCCAGTGCCGCTGCCAGTGTCCCGCCGGCGACCCATGGTAGCCGGGGATGATGAGCGTATGGATCATCGGCCAGTCCTCCTTGTCCCGAAACATCGTTCGATCTGCAGGCAAGGTAGGGGACGCCGTCGGTGCTGGAAAAGAACAAAATACTATATTGATAGATTTATGAGATAAACTTCTGCGGCTCCGCGGACGATCTCCCTGCGCCTTTCAGCGGAGCAGGGAAAGCGGAGCGACCGTCCTCGGGGCGTCCTGGAGCACGGCGTGGAGACGCTCGGCCAAGGCTGCGCATTGCAGGCGGATGTCGGGGATCGCGGTGACCTCCCAGAACCGTGCCCGCGTCACCGGTCCGACGGCGAAGAGGGTCGGCGAGGCCTGACCGGCCTGGTTGACCACCGCGCACTGCTCGTCGACGTCAATCCCGATCTTCAGCGCATCCGGTCGGGCAAGGCCGCGCTCGATCAGGCTGGCGATGAGGCCTTCGCGGTGCTGGGTGACGTCACGCAGGATGCCGGTGCAGTCGATGACCTTGCCGACCGCCAAGGTCTCGGCAACTGCGGCGCCCCGACGGCGAAACCGTACCTCGACGCCCCGCTCCGTCGTCTCGACCCCCTGGAAGTAGCCGGTGACGATGTCGAGCCGCTCCCGCGTCGCGGCCGCGCGGATCTTCACCTCGCTCTCCGGTGGCAGGCGGTGGCGGTGCACCTCCCAGAACGTCCGGACATGGCGCAGGAAACGCTTCTTCGCCTCGGGCGTCAGCGACTGCCAGAGCTTGGCGGTATGCGGGCGGATGCCGTCGACCACGTCCCGCCAGTCGCCGCCGCGCTCGCTCGCCCAGACAACGGTCTGCCGGAACCAGTGCAGCAGATAGGAAATCTCGGTGCCGAAAGGCACGTCGGCGGCGTCGATCCGGATCGGCGTATTGCGCTTGTGGACGCGGGGCAGCAATCCCCGGCGCGACAGCGCGGTGATCTTGCCGCGGTGTCCCTCGTTGGCAAGCTGGATCACCGCATCGACCATCGACAGGCCGGTGCCGAGGATCAGCACGGGATCGTCCGGCCCGATGCCGGCCTCGGCCGGCGTCGACCATGCGCCGATATAGGGGCTCCCGGCGGCAAACCCTGGCACGGCATGGCCGGTCGCCAGCACGGCGGCGTGGCCGATATGGCTGGTGTTGTCGGCGAGGTCGACGACAACACCGCCCGCCGTGGTGCGGATACCCGTACATTCACCGGAGACGATCTCCAGGCGGCCGTCGCCGGTCTCCGCCAGCCATGGTTTCAGGAGATCGCCGAGGTAGCGGCCATAGAGGCTGCGCGAGACGAAGCAGAACGGATCGGAGCAGCGGAGGTCGTCCGGCGCGCCGGTCTCAATCAGCCAGCGCCAGAAATGCTCGCTGTCCTCGGCGAAGGCGCTCATCGAGCCGGCGCGGGTGTTGAGGATGTGGTCGCGCTGCTGAGTGGAGTAGGCGATGCCACGGCCGATCTCCGGCCGTTGCTCGATGATCGCGACCTTGACGCGGCTGCCGTCCCGTCCGAGGAGCCGCGCGGCGAGAATCGCGCCGCTGGCGCCGCCGCCGACGATGATGATGCGCTTGCCGGTCATGCCGCGGCCCTCCCGCAGGACCGGTCCAGGTCGGCTGGTCGCGTCCTGGCGAATGGACCGCTCAGGCCAGAGCGGCCAGTTCGTCCGCGCCGAGGTCGATGTCGCCCGGCATGTCGCGCATTTCCGACAGCGTCTTCTCGTCCAGCACGGCCGAGATGGCGTTGCGCACCTCGAGCATCACCAGCCGCACCGAGCAGGCCTTCTCGTCCTTGCAGTCGTCGCAGCGCCGGTAGGCCGTTCGGCTGGCACAGGAGATCGGCGCCAAGGGGCCGTCGAGAACCCGCAAGATGTGGCCAACCCGGATTTCGCCCGGCGGTCGCGAGAGCGCATAGCCGCCGTTTCGACCCTTGCGGGCGTGCACAAAGCCGGCATTGCGAAGATCGCCGAGGATGGCGTCGAGGAATTTCTTCGAGATGTTGTTGCTCTTGGCGATCTCGTCCGACAGCGTCAGCCGTCCCTCTGAAACCGCCGCGAGATGCATCATGGCCTTCAGGCCATACTTGCCCTTCATGGTCAGCATCGTCTGCCTGCGCCTTCCACACTGCCGCTCTGGTGTCGAGATATAGAGCGGCGGTATAGATTAAGGGGTAAGATATGCCCAGTAAAATGGCATGTCGGGGTTGAAAATTCCGTCATGGCCTCGCCTCCGGAATCGCTGCGACACGCTGGCTCTCTGTCGGAAACAGCTTTGCCTGGTCGATCGCGGCCGTCCGCAAGCCGTCGCCGGAACCCACGCTGTCGGGATGGTGCGGCATGACGACGATGTAGAGGATGAGCGTGACCGCGCCGATGAGGCCGAGCGTGTCGCGGGCATGGGTGAGGGCTGTTCGCATTGGACGTCGTCTCCCATTTGGAGATTAGTCCATCGCGTTTGTAGCTTTATGTCAAGCGGCGGGCTTTTCGTCGCCGCGGACGCCCCGCTCAACCCCGCTGCGAGCGGTCATCCCGAGGCCGGCGTCGTCCGCCGGCCTAGGGGCGTCGGTCAGGCGGTGGCCGGACCCTCAATCGGCGGCGTCGCTGGCATCGGCTCGACCGCTTCCTTGTCCGTCGGCTTCGGCGTTTCCTTGATGCGGAACCAGGCGACGTACATGGCGGGCAGGAACAGCAGCGTCAGCACCGTTCCGGCGATGATGCCGCCCATCATCGCGTAGGCCATCGGCCCCCAGAACACCTCGCGCGAGATCGGGATCAGCGCTAGCGAGGCGGCGGCGGCGGTGAGGAGAATCGGCCGCATCCGGTGCTCGGTCGCCTCCAGCACCGCATCCCACTTGGCCACGCCCTCCGAGATCAGGTGCTCGATCTGGACGATCAGGATCACCGAATTGCGGATCAGGATGCCGATCAGCGCCAGGATGCCGAGGATCGCGACGAAACCCATCGGTGCCCCGGAGGGCAGCAGCGCGGCGACGACGCCGATCAACCCGAGCGGCGCCACCGCGACCACCAGGAACAGCCGCTGGAAGCTTTGCAGCTGGAACATCAGGATCGTCGCCATGGCGAACAGCATCAGCGGCACGATCTTGACGATCGGTCCCTGGCCCTTGCCGCTTTCTTCCACCGCGCCGCCGATGGCGATGCTGTAGCCGGCCGGCAGCTTGGCGGTGAATTCGTCGAGCTTGGGCTGGATCTCGGCGACCGCCGTCGCCGGCTGCACGGCCGTTGCCAGCGCCGCTTTGACCGTGATGGTCGGCAGCCGGCCGCGCCGCCAGACCAGCGGCTGCTCGAGCTCGTAGCGGAAGGTCGCCACCGCTGCGAGCGGGATGGTGGTGCCGTCGCGGGCGGAGATCTGCAGGTTCTCCAGTGTCTCGATCGACGAGCGCTCCGAGGGCATGGCGCGGCCGACGACATCGACGAGATAGATCGAGTCGCGGATTTGCGTCGCCGTCGAGCCGCCGACGATGCCGTTCAGCACCGAGGCGATGTCCTCGGAGGTGACGCCGAGCTGCGCCGCCTTGTCCTGCAGCACGTTGACCTTCACCACGCGTGCCGGCTCGTTCCAGTCGTAGATAATCTGTCCGATATTGGCGTTGTCCGCGACGATGCCGGCAACGTCCTGGGCATAGCCGCGCAGCGTCTGGATGTCGGGGCCGCTGATCCGGTACTGCACCGGCCGGCCGACCGGCGGGCCGATGTCGAGCGCGTGGACGAAGACGTCGGTGCCGACGAACTCCTTTTCGGCGATCGCGTTCAGCCGGGCTCGCACGCGCTCGCGCGCCTCCAGGCTCTTGGTCATGATGACGATCTGGCCGAAGTTGGGGCTCGCCGGCGGCACGTCGTAGGAGAGCAGGAAGCGCACGGCGCCCTGGCCGACATAGGAGGACCAGAAATCGATGTCTTCGTCGCCGACGAGGTTCTTCTCGAAGCGGTCCATCTGCGCCCGGGTCTCGGTGATCGAGCCGCTTTGCAGTGCCGTCCAGTCGACGATCACCTCCGGCCGGTCGGAGGAGGGGAAGAACTGCTGCTGGACGAAGCCCATGCCGTAGATGGCGGTCGCGAACAGTCCGATGGTGACGAGGATGGTGAGGTACCGCAGCCGCATGCAGAGCAGGAGGATGGCGCGGAAGCTGCGGGTGAACAGGCCCGGCTTCTCGTGCTTGTTCTTCATCGTCTTCGGCAGGAAGGTGACGCCCAGCAGCGGCGCGAACAGCACGGCCACAACCCAGGACACCAGCAGCGACACCGCGATCACGACGAAGAGCGTGAAGGTGAACTCGCCGGCGCCACTGTTGTTGAGGCCGACGGGGATGAAGCCAGCCACCGTCACCAGCGTGCCGGTGAGCATCGGGAAGGCGGTCGAGGTGTAGACGTAGGTCGCCGCCTTGTGCAGCGAATCGCCGACCTCAAGCCGCGCCACCATCATCTCGACCGCGATCATCGCGTCGTCGACGAGCAGGCCGAGGGCGATGATGAGCGCCCCGAGCGAGATGCGCTGCAGCGAAATGCCGAAGATTTCCATGAAGACGAAGGTGATCGCCAGCACCAGCGGGATCGACAGCGCCACGATGAAGCCGGCGCGCATGCCGAGGCTGATGAAGGACACGACGAGGACGATGATCACCGCCTCGGCCAGCGCCTTGGTAAAGCCGCCGACCGCCTCCTCGACGACCTTCGGCTGGTCCGAGACCTTGTGGATGCCGACGCCGACGGGCAGATCCGCCTCGATCTGGCGCATTTCTTCGGTCAGCGCTTCGCCGAATTCCAGAAGGTTCGCTGCCGGCTTCATGCCGATCGACAGGCCAATCGAAGGCTGGCCGTTGTAGCGGAACAGCGATGTCGGCGGGTCGACGTAGCCGCGCGCGATGGTTGCGACATCAGACAGGCGGAAGAAGCGGTTGTTGATCCAGAGATTGACGCCGCGCAGGCTGTCCTCGGATGAGAACTGGCCGTTGACGCGCACCGAGATGCGCTCGCCGTTCGCCTCGATCACGCCCGAGGGCGAGATCGCGTTCTGTTCCTGCAGCGCCGTGACGATCGTCGACTGGCTGATGCCGAGCGCGGCGGTCTTGCGCGTCGAGAATTCGAGGTAGACGACCTCGTCCTGCGCGCCGATCAGGTTGACCTTGCCGACGTTCGGCACCGTCAGGATTTTCGCGCGGGCCGCCTCCAGATAGTCGCGCATCTGGCGCTGGCTGAGGCCGTCGGCGGTAAAGGCGTAGATGTTGCCGTAGACGTCGCCGAAACTGTCGTTGAAGAAGGGGCCCTGGACGCCGGACGGCATCTCGCCCTTGATGTCGGCGATGATGTTGCGCACGCGGATCCAGGCCGCGCCCACGGCCTCGTCGCCCTGGATGGTGTCGCGCACGTTGACGAAGATCGTGGTCGAGCCGGGCGTCGTCTGGCTGCGGACGTAGTCGAGCTGGTCGAGCTCCTCGAGCTTCTTCTCGATGCGGTCGGTGACCTGGTTGATCGTGTCCTCGACAGAGGCGCCCGGCCATTGCGCCGTGATGATCATGGTCTTGATCGTGAAGTTCGGGTCCTCCTCGCGACCGAGGTTGATGTAGGACATCACCCCCGCCAGCGACGAGACGAGCATAAAGTACCAGATCAGCGAGCGGTGCCGCAGTGCCCATTCGGAAAGATTGAATCCGTTCATGGGACGGCTCCTTCGCTCAGCTTGACCTTCTGGCCCTCTTCCAGGCTGTGCACACCGGCCGTCACGATCCGCATGCCGGCATCGACGCCGTTGCCGATCGTCACCATGCCCTGGCTCTCCTTCCCGGCGAGCGTGACCGGGCGCGTCGCCACGGTCATCGCCGCGGGGTCGACGACCCAGACCGATGTCTTGCCATCCTTGTCGAGGATCGCGGTCGCCGGCAGCGCGATCCCGGCCGATCCGGTGATGCGCCGTGCCGCGGTGATGGTGGTGCCGAGCCGGAAGGTGGCCGGCGGATTGTCGAGGGTGATCTTGATGCGCCGGGTGCGGGTCGTCGCATCGGCTTGCGGTGCGATCTCGCGCACCTTGCCGGCGGCCTTGACGCTCGGATCGATCTGCAACGTCACGTCGAACGTGTCGCCGAGCCGGGTTTGCTTCGCGATGTCGTCGGGTACGTCGACGACGGCTTCACGCACCTCCGCCTGGGCGATGGTAATGACGGTCGTCCCGGCGGCCACGACCTGGCCAACTTCCGCCCCGGTCGCGGTCACGACGCCGGCGGTATCGGAGACCAGCCGTGTGTAGCCAAGCTGTTCCTTTGCCTTGGAAAGGTTGGAGCGCGCCGTGGTCACCGCGGCGTCGGCCGACTCGCGCGACTGCACGGCGGCATCGAGATCAGACTGCGTCGAGGCGGTCCGGGCCAGCAACTGCTTCTGCCGGCTTTCGGTCGAGGTCGCATTGGTCAGCTGGGCGGTGGACTTCGAGAGCTCCGCCTCTAGCGACCGGACTGCCAGGTCCTGAACGGTCGGGTCAAGGGCCGCGAGGAACTGGCCGGGAACCACGGTGTCGCCGACATCGACGTCGCGCGTGACAATGCGGCCGAGGATGCGGAAGGCGCGTTCGGTGGAGTAGCGCGGCTGAACCGTGCCGGAAAAGCCGCGGTCGGCGATCGTCTGCGGCGCGGCGACGACGGAGAGCACGGGCCGGATGGGCGGCGGCGGCGCTGCTTCCTCGCTGCAGCCCGCGAGGCTGACCACCGTTAGCAGCACGAGGCAGAGGGCATTCCTCACTGGGCGGCTCCCATGTCCAGAGCGACGACCTGGCCTTCGCGCAGCAATTGCGCCCCTGCGGTCACGACCACGTCTCCCGACTTCAGGCCGTCCTCGACGAGGATCTCGCCCGTCCGATAGCGTTCGATGGCGATCTGACGCTGCCCGACCTTGTTGGTCGCGGTATCGACGACCCAGACCGAGGGTTTGCCGGCATCGGATGACAGAGACGTCCACGGCAAGGTGATCGCATCGTGCCGTTCCAGCGTCGCGAAGCCCGCCACCGCCGCACCGAGCGTCATCGCCGGCGGCAAGTTGGCGCCGAGGCCGACCTTGACCCGCACCGTGCCGCCGGTGGTGTCGAAGATCGGCGCGATCTCGTCGACCTCGCCGGTCACCGTCACGCTGGGGTCGCTGACGAGGCTGACGGCCACTTTTCCGTCCGCCGGCGCCTTGGACAGGAGGGATTCGTAGACGTCGAACACCGCTTGCCGCTCGCCATCCTGCGCCAGGCTGAAGATCGTCTGCGCAGCGTCGACGACCTGGCCGGCCTCGGCGCTGCGGGCGGTGATAATGCCGGCCGCATCGGCACGCAGGGAGGTGTAGGCCAGCTGATCCTCGTTGGTGGCGACGTCGGCCTTCGCTGCGGCCAACGTGCCTTCGGCCGTCTGGGCTGCCTCCGCGGCGTTGTCGTAGGAGCTTTTGGTGGTGTAGCCGCCCGTCAGCAGCTGCTTCTGTCGATCGAGCGTCGTCTGCGCCTGGCGCAGCGTCGCCTCGGCGGCGCCGAGGCTGGCCTTGGCGGCGGCGAGGTCTGCCTGCTGCTCCTCGGTATCGAGGGTCGCTAGAACCTGCCCCTTTTCCACGTGATCGCCGACATCGACCAGCCGGTTGGCAATCCGCCCACTGGTGCGGAAGGACTGGTTGCTTTCGATCCGGGCGGCGATCGAGCCGGTCAAGGTCACCGTCGGAGCAAACGGCTTGCGCACCACGGTCTCGCCGCGCACAGGCGTCAGCTTCGGCGGCGGTGGCGGGGCTTCGTCGCCGCAGGCCGCCAGCGATGCCGCGCCGAGCAGCGCCAGCATCAGGCCCGCCCGCTTTGAACTGCGAGGGTCCAGCAGGCGGAAGGGGGATCGGCGGGAAGGGGAGATCGGGCGCATCGAAGCCTCGAGAGCAAGAAATAGAACTGAACCGTTCAGTTCAGTCTTGACTGATGCCGTTCGGATTGAGAAGTGTCAATCGTCTTCTCTCGGACCTGAAGAATTGCCGTTTTATGGTCAATACGCCCGGGCGCTCGCGCATCAAGGAATCGATCGCGGCGTGCTTTTCCGGCCTCTGCAAGTCGCCGGACCGATCCAATGCCAAAGTCGCCCAGCTGCTGGACGCAGCCCACCGGCTGTTTCTTGCGCAGCCCTATGATGCCGTCTCGACCGATGCGATCGCCCGCGCGGCCAAGGTGTCGAAGGCGACCCTTTATGCCCACTTCGCCAGCAAGGAAGCGCTGTTTGCCGCTCTGGTCGAGGAGCAGTGCATCGGCATCTCCGGCGACATCTGGACCGAAGGCGGAGGCTCGGACGACATCGAGGCCGTGCTGAAAACGATCGCGCGCAACTTCGTCAGCATGTTCGTCACCGGCACCGCGATGGGGCTCTACCGCGTCATCGTCGCCGAGGTGCCGCGCTTTCCCGAGCTTGGCCGCATCTTCTTCGAGGCAGGTCCGCGCATGCTGCACGAGCGCATCGGCACCTTCCTCCGCGAGGCCGATGCCCGCGGCCGCCTCGTCGTTCCCGATCCACATCTCGCGGCCGTCCAGTTCCTGGCCCTCATTTCCTGCGAGATCCCGATGCACGAGATGCTCGGCCTCGAGCCGATGCAGGCCGCCGATGTGCAGAAGCGGGTCGACAGCGGCATTGCGCTCTTCCTCGCCGCTTATGCGGTGCCCGGCGCCGTCCCCTCAGCAGCTGCCTGACACCGCGCCCTTGAGCGCAGCATTTTCTACAGGGCAGTGCGAGCCGGGTAGGGGAAGCGGCGTCCTGCGGTCGCCAATTGGCATTGTGCGCCTGACGCGCTACCCCGTCGGGCAATCGCCCACGGAGTTCGCCCATGCGCCAGCCATCGCCGACCGAGCCGGAGATCCTTGCCTACCAGGCCCGCGTCGATGGCTTCTATCCGCCGGACGCTGTCGACGCCTCGATCGACCAGCAGCGCCGGTGGTATGACGAAATGTGCCAGGGTTTCGACGCCCCACTGCCCGAGGGACTCGTCGTCGAGGATGGCGCGCTCTGCTCCATTCCCGTCCGCTTCTACCGCCCGGCGCGGCGCACCGCGGCGGCGACGCTTCTCTATCTGCACGGCGGCGGCTTCGTCGTCGGCTCGCTCGACAGCCACCATGCCATTACCGCCGAGATCGCCGAGGCAGCCGGCGCCGAGCTTATCGCCGTCGACTACCGCCTGGCGCCCGAACACTGCCACCCCGCCGCGTCCGACGACGCCATGCAGGTGCTCCGGCAATTGCTGGTCGACGGCCGCCGCGTCGTGGTCGTCGGCGACAGCGCCGGCGGCAACCTCGCCGCGGGCCTGACGGTGCGCGCCCGTGCCGAAGGGCTGTTCGGCGTGGTGGGACAGGTCCTCATCTATCCCGGCCTCGGCGGCGACCTCGCGACCGGCTCCTATGCCGAGATGGCGGAGGCGCCGGGCCTTACCACCGCCGACGTCGCCTATTACCGCCGCGTCTACGCGGCCCGCGAGGACGACGTCGTCGCCCATCCGCTGCGGGCCAAGCGCTTCGAGGGTCTTCCGCCGGCCTACATCACCGCCGCGCACTTCGATCCGCTGCGCGACGATGCGAGGCTCTATGCCGCGCGCCTCGCCGAGGCCGGCGTCGACGTTACCTTCCGCGAGGAGCCGCAGATGGTACATGCCTGGTTGCGTGCCCGCCATGTCAGCCCCGGCGCTGCTGCTGCCTTCGCGGCGCTGTGCAAGGGTGTCGCCGCGCTGGCCCGGTGAGGGAAGGGCGCCAAACGGCGTCCGGGCCCGCGCGCCTTACATGAAGTCGCGCGCGATCGTCCGTTCCCAGGTCTTTCGGTGAACCTCGACCTCGCCCTCGAAGGCGACCGCCTCGGCAGAGATCAGCCAGTCGCTCGCTGTACAAGCGATGCGCGCCACCGTCGTTGTCCGCGTTGACCAACCCTCTCGGGCCATCTCAGTGATCCAGCGCGACTCGCCCGTCATCGACAGCGGATCGTCCGGGGCGATCGACCAGGTCTCGTCGCGCACCTGGCGGGTCGAGAGCCCGGTGTCCGGGTGCTCGAACAGACCGGTGTCCTCGAGGATATGGTAGTGGGTGACGCCGGCGCCGAGGTCGCGCTCCACCGCCCGCCGCGTCACCGATGGCGCATGCTCGATGTAGGTCGGCAGCGGGTTCGGGTTGGCCGGCGCGGGGATATCGATCGTCCGGGCATCGCCGAGCAGCGGCAGCGACAGGACAAGTCCCTCGGTCTCGATCGTCACCCCGCCATCCGCCGGTCCCGGCAGCACCATCGGCCAGTAGGCGGTGGACAGCGACAGCCGCAGGCTGTGGCCGGCGTTGAAGCGATAGCCGCAGGCGTCGAGCGCAAGCTGCACCGTCACCGGCTCGCCTGGCACCAGCGCTTGGGGCGCGGCATTGCCGCCGCGGTGGGCAAGATTGAGTACGCCGAAGGCGACGCGCGTCGCCGTCCCGTCGGGATGCACGTCGACGAGGCGGGCAATCAGATTGCCGGACGCGGTCTCCGGCGTCAGCGTCACGGACAGGCGGGGCTGGCCGAGGATCTCGATCGGCTCGGCGAGGGGGGCAGTGTCGAACACCAGCGATCCCGCATCGTCCAGCCGCTGGTCGCCGGCCATCTCGGCGTCCGGCTTCAAGGTGAAATACTCGCCCGACATGGTGCCGGTATCCTGGGGGGACTTGAGGTAATGCGTTTCAACGCCGCCTGTTGCTGCCGCGTCGATCTCGTTCGCCGCCGTCTCCGCCACAAGCGTCTGGCCAACCTTTCCGCGCAGCTCCAGCGTCTCCGGCGCTGTCCACGTTTCGACGGTCACCCAGCGGCCGGGATCCGCGTCGCGGCGGCGGGCCGGCTTCGGGCCGTCGAGGATGTAGGCCCGCACTTGCGGCAGTGCGTCGATGCCGTTCTGGGTGCCCTTCAGCCAGCGGTCCCACCATTGCACGGCCTCGCCGAGAAAGTCCGTCCGCGGCTTCGGAAAGGCGAAATGCGGATACTTGTGCACCCACGGGCCGATCAGCGCCTTGGCGCGGTCGCCAAGCCCCTCGACCGCCTTCAGCGGGGTGTTGCGGTAGCCGTCGGCCCAGCCGGCGATCACCAGCGCCGGCACCGGGAAGCCGCCGAAATCCTCGGCGATCGAGCCGTGCTGCCAGAACGCGTCGCGCCGCTGGTGCTGCAGCCATTCCTCCAGCATGAACGGCTCGCCCTCCAGCCGCTCCAGCCACATCGCCTTCCAGCGGTCGCCGACGATGGCCGGGTCGGGCGCGCGCGACTGGTAGGCCAGCATGTTCGACGCCCAGGACAGGTTCGCCGAGAGGTGGCAGCCGTTCTTGTAGTGGATGTCGTCATTGTAGCGGTCGACGGTCGAGGCGAGCGAGATCACCGCCTTCAGCGCCTGATGCTTCAGCGCCGCCACTTGCAAGCAATTGAACCCGCCCCAGGAGATGCCCATCATGCCAACGGCACCCGAGGACCACGGCTGCGCGACGATCCAGTCGATCACCTCCAGCGCGTCCGAGAGCTCGCGCGGCGTATACTCCCCGTCGATCACCCCGTCGGATTCGCCCGATCCCCGTATGTCGACACGCACGCCGGCATAGCCCGCCTCGGCGAAGGTCGGATAGGTCGCCTCGTCGCGCAGGCAGGTGCCGTCGCGCTTACGGTAGGGTAGGTACTCCAGCACCGCAGGAACGGACGTTGCGCCCTCCGGCATCCAGATGCGGGCGGCGAGCTTGGTGCCGTCGGCGAGCGGGATCCAGGTGTTCTCGATGACGGTATGGGGCATGCGCGGTCTCGAATTTTTCGGGAAGCGAGGCTACGCTCTGCCCGACCTGCGATGTTGAAACAAGGCAGCGTTACGGTTGAAACGGAACCCGGACAAGCTCTCAGCTTCGTCATCCCGGGCTTGACCGCGGCGAAACCAATTGTTTCGCCCGGGATCCATTCCAAATCCTTGAATGAGCGGGGCAATGGTCGACCCTCTCAGTATTCTGAAACGACATGCCAAGCTCGGCGCGGAGGAATGGATCCCGGCTTAAGGCCGGGATGACGACCTCATGGGACAGCCCAGCTTATCGCTGAAAGGGCTCGATGCCGTGCTCCGCACATCCTTCCAAATAGACGCGTAGCGAAATCGCACCTTCCTCTACCAGCCTTGCAGCATCCTCCGCATAGAAATCCGCCCCGGCGGTCAGCCCAACAAACGCGCCGCGTAACATGCCGACCTCCGCGTCATAGGACACGGTCGCCTTTTGCCTGCTGATCTCGATGATGGTCGTCATGACTTTATTGAGGAGGTGTCGGATCAAGCGTTGAGGTGTTCCGCAAAGCTCCTAATCCGAATGTCGATCCGATGCCGAACCTGAACGACTTGTGGCGGTATGGGCTAACGCCGCGCGGGAGGGCGGCATCCACTTACCGAGGAAATGGGTAAACACAGCCATCGCGAGTGCTCCCACAGGGATCATGGACAACAGCATGATCTGGCCAAGGGTCATCGATCCATCTCCCTTAAATGCCTGTATGCGAGGAAATGTAGGATGCCGCTGGCGCAAAGGCAAACAGATGCGAACAGCGCACCAACAATAAGCGCCGATCGGCCGGTTGGCATTTCCAGAAATGCTTTTGTCAGGGGCCCGAGTGTTCCGACCGCAAAAGTCGCGACCGCAATGCCGTTCAGGAAATTCGCGCGCAGTTTAATCTGCTCGCGTCCCGCCTCCGTAAGCGGGAGTCTGGAACTCGGAGCCATGGCGGCACTCCCCTAATTCCCCGCCGCCGCCATCCGCCGCTGATCGCGCACCTCTTCCAGCCAGCCCACCCGCATCTCCGGCACCGACTTCAGCAACAGGTCGGTGTAGTCGTCGAACGGCGGCGCGAGCACTTTCGATTTCGGCCCGAAGCGCACCAGCTTCCCGCGGTGCATCACCGCCACGCTGTCGGCGATGGCGCGGACGGTCGCGATGTCGTGAGTGATGAAGAGGTAGGAGACATCCGTCTCCTTCTGCAGCCGCATCAGCAGCTTCAGGATGCCGTCGGCGACCAGCGGGTCGAGCGCCGAGGTCGGCTCGTCGCAGAGGATGAGCTCGGGCTTGGCGGCGAGCGCGCGGGCGATCGCCACGCGCTGCTTCTGGCCGCCGGAAAGCTCGGCCGGAAAGCGGTCGGCGAAGGTCCCGCCGAGCTCGATCTCCTCCAGCAGTTCCTCGATGCGCGCCCGCTTGGCCGTGCCGCGCAGGCCGAAATAGAAAGTCAGCGGCCGTCCGATGATCTCGGCCACCGTATGGCGCGGGTTCATCGCCGTGTCCGCCATCTGGTAGATCATCTGGATCTTGCGCAGATCCTCGCGCTGGCGGTCCTTGAGCTTGGCCGGCAGCTCGCGGCCCTTGAAGACGATGCGGCCGTTCTGAGCCGGCAAGAGCCCGGTGATCACGCGCGCCAGCGTCGACTTGCCCGAACCGGACTCGCCGACGACGGCGAGCGTCTGGCCTTTCGGCAGGTGCATCGAGACCCCGTGCAGGACGCGCAGGCCCGAGGGGTAGCCGGCGTCCACGTGGTCGATCGTCAGCAGCCGGTCGCTCTGGTCCGGCGCCTCGTCCTTGCCGTTGTGCCGGATGGCGACGAGTTTTTGCGTGTAGTCCATCGCGGGGGCTTCGAGGATCTGCCGCGTGGTGCCGTATTCCACCGTCTTGCCGTGCTGCAACACCATGATGTCGTCGGCGATCTGCGCAACGACCGCGAGATCGTGCGTGACGTAGATCGCCGCCGTGCCGGTGTCCTCGATCGCCCGCTTGATGGCGACGAGCACGTCGATCTGCGTCGTCACGTCGAGCGCCGTCGTCGGCTCGTCGAAGACGATGAGGTCGGGCGAGGGGAGGAGCGCCATCGCCGTCATCGCCCGCTGCAGCTGGCCGCCGGACACCTGGTGCGGATAGCGCCGGCCGAAGGTCTCGGGGTTCGGCAGGCCGAGGATCTTGAACAGGTGGTCGGCCTTCTTGCGCGCCTCCTCGCGGGTCATCAGCCCGTGCTTCAGCGCCGCCTCGATCATCTGGTCGCCGAGCCGGTAGGCGGGATTGAACGCGGCCGCCGCCGACTGCGCGACGTAGCAGACCTTGGCGCCGCGCTGCTGGCGCAAGCCGGCCGCGTTGCAGCTGATGAGGTTCACGCCGTTCAGCGTGACGGTGCCGCCCGACAGCGTGATGCCGCCACGGCCGTAGCCGAGCGCGGCAAGGCCAATGGTCGATTTGCCAGCACCGGACTCGCCGATCAGGCCGAGCACCTTGCCTTTCTGGAGGTCGAAGGAGACGCCGTGGACGATGGTGATGTCGCGCGGCGCCTCGCCGGGCGGGTAGATCCGCGCCTCGATCTGGAGGTCACGGACGCGCAAAAGGTCGCCGGTCATCCGCGGCCTCCCTTCAGGCTGGAGGTCCGGTTCAGGAGCCAGTCGACGACGAGGTTGACGGAGATGGCGAGGAAGGCGATCGCCGCCCCCGGGATCAGCGCAGCCGAAATGCCGAAGATGATGCCGTCCTTGTTGTCCTTCACCATGCCGCCCCAGTCGGCGTCCGGCGGCTGGATGCCGAGGCCGAGGAAGGAGAGCGTCGACAGGAACAGCACCGAGAAGGCAAAGCGCAGACCGAACTCGGCGAGCAGCGGCGACAAGGCATTCGGCAGGATCTCGCGAAAAATGATCCAGCCGGTTCCTTCGCCGCGCAGCCGCGCCGCCTCGACGAAGTCCATCACCACGATGTCGGTCGCCACCGCGCGGCCGAGCCGGAAGACGCGGGTGCTATCCAGCACCGCCATCACCGAGATCAGGATCCACAGCTTCTGCGGCAGCACGGCCAGCACCACCAGCGCGAAGATCAGCGTTGGGATCGCCATCATCAGATCGTTCAGCCGCGATAGCGCCTGATCGGTCCAGCCCTTCAGCACAGCCGCTGTGAACGACAGGAGGACGCCGAGCGAGAACGACAGGAGCGTCGCACAGGACGCCACTAGGATGGTGGTCTGGGCGCCGAAAATCAGCCGCGAGAGGAGGTCGCGGCCAAGATTGTCGGTACCGAGGAGGAAGGTCGCGCCCATCGGCTCCCAGACCTCGCCCACCACCTCGCGCTCGCCATAGGGCGCGATGTAGGGCGCGAAGAGGGCGCAGAAGAGCGCGAGGGCGATGCCGGCAAAGCCGATCCAGGCCGAGACGGGAATGCTGCGGAGACGCATGTCAGGCCCTCACTTCGGGTGCCGGAGGCGAGGATTGAACACGATGGCGAGGATGTCGGCGATCATGTTGAGGACGATGTAGACGGCAGCGAAGAGGAGGCCGCAGGCCTGCACCACCGGCATGTCGCGGACGGTTACCGCGTCCACCATGTACTGGCCGATGCCGGGGTAGACGAACACCACCTCGACGACGACCACGCCGACGACGAGATAGGCAAGGTTGAGCGCTACGACGTTGATGATCGGCGCGATGGCGTTGGGACCGGCATGACGCGCGATGATCCGCATCCGGCTGAGGCCCTTCAGCTCGGCGGTCTCGACATAAGGGCTGGCCATGACGTTGAGGATCGCCGCGCGGGTCATCCGCATCATGTGCGCGAGCACCACCAGCACCAGCGTCGCGCAAGGCAGGATGATCGCCTCGACCCGCTCCAGGAAGGGCATGCCGGCATAGACCGTCGACGGGAAGGACACCCAGCCGAGGGTGATCGCGAACAGGAAGATGAAGAGGTAGCCGACGAAGAACTCCGGCAACGAGATCGCCGCCAGCGAGAAGATGTTGATGATCCGGTCCGGAATGCGGTCGCGGTACAGCACCGACAGCATGCCGAGCCCGATCGCCAGCGGCACCGAGACGAGGGCGGCGAAGGCGGCGAGGAACAGCGTGTTGCCGAGCCGGTTCGATAGCTGGTCGGAGATCGAGTTCTTCGACGCCCAGGACGTGCCGAAATCGCCCTGGACGGCGCCGCCGAGCCAGGAGAGGTAGCGGGTCACCGCCGGCTGGTCGAGGCCGAGCTCGCGGCGGATATTCTCGACCGCCTGCGGCGTCGCGGACTGGCCGAGATAGGTCTGCGCAAAGTCGCCGGGCAGTGCCTGGATGCCGAGGAACAGCACCAGGGAGACGGCCCAGAGCAGGACGAGGCTGAGCACCAGCCGCTGCAGGATCATCCAGGCCAGCGGGTACTCGCCGCGCAGGCGCTGGAAGGCGGAGGCGCCGGGCCTTTCTGCGGCCGGTGGCGGCGCCGGAGCGGCGAGGACGCCTCCTCCTTGACCGGCCACCGCCAGCGGGTCACCCGCCGGCAGCCGGCCGGTGACGCCACTGGCATCGGAAGGCCCGAGCGCCATCAGGCTTCGAGCCAGACGCGCGTGGCCACGAAGCCGTTCGACATGTCGTTGCCGATGTCGTGGACATAGCCCTTCACGCTCTTCTGGGCGGCATTCACGAAGTCGTTGAACATCGGCAGGATCACGCCGCCCTCGTCGCGGACCATCATCGCCATCGTCCGGTACATGTCCTTGCGCTTGGGCTCATCGAGCTCGGCGCGGGCTTCGAGCAGCAGCTTGTCAAAGTCCTCGCGCAGGAAGCGCGTATCGTTCCAGTCGGCCTTCGAGGTGTAGGCGGTGGTGTACATCTGGTCCTGCGTCGGACGGCCGCCCCAGTAGGAGGTGGAGAACGGCTGGACGTTCCAGACATTGGTCCAGTAGCCGTCGCCCGGCTCGCGCTTGACCTCGATCTCGATGCCGGCCTTCTTGGCCGACTCCTGGTAGAGCACGGCGGCGTCGACCGCGCCGGGGAAGGCGACGTCCGAGGTGCGCAGCAGGACCGGGCCGGAATGACCAGACTTCTTGTAGTGGAAGGCCGCCTTGTCAGGGTCGTAGGCCCGCTGCTCGATGCCTTCAGGGAACAGCGCATAGGTCTCGTTGATCGGGAAGTCGTTGCCGACTTTGCCGTAGCCGCCGAGGATGGTCTTCACCATCGCCTCGCGGTCCATCGCGTATTTCAGCGACATGCGCAGGTCGTTGTTGTCGAACGGCGCCGTGTTGCAGTGCATGATGAAGACGTAATGGCCGCGGCCCGACGTGTTCAGGATGTCGATCTTCGGCGAGCGCTTGAGGAGGCTCACGGTCTTCGGGTCGACGCGGTTGATGAAGTGCACCTGGCCCGAGGACAGCGCGGCGACACGCGCGGTGGCGTCGTTGATGACGATCATCTCCACCGAGTCCACGTAGCCGCGGTCCTGGCGCCAGTCGTTGGTGTTCTTCGAGAACGTCGCGCGCACGCCCGGCTCGAAGCTCTCCAGCTTGTAGGGGCCGGTGCCGATGGCGGCGTTCGGCTTGTCGAAGCCGCCCTTCGGCTGGATGATGAGGTGATAGTCGGACAGGAGCAGCGGCAGGTCGGCATTGCCTTCCGGCAAGGTGACGACGAGGTTGCCGCCCTCCGCCTTGATCTCGCCGATCGACTTCATCACGCCGAGCGCGCCGGACTCTGACTTCTCGTCGGTGTGGCGCTTGAGGGTCGCGACGACGTCGTCGAGCGTCATCTCGCTGCCGTCGTGGAATTGCACGCCCTTGCGGATCTTGAACGTCCAGGTCTTGGCGTCCGCCGAGGACTCCCAGGATTCGGCGAGCGCTGCGACCGGCTGGCCGGTCAGCGGGTCGCTCTCGACCAGCATGTCGCCCCAGGTGCGGCCGATGACGAAGAGAACCTGCGACAGGTATTTGGCGGGGTCCAGCACGTCGGTGGCGGCGCCGCCCTCGAGCCCGAGCTTCAGTGCGCCACCCTTGACCGGTGTCTGCGCGGAGGCGCTGGTCGAATAGAGCGATCCCGCCGCGGTCAGGCTGACGCCAGCCGCCAGAGCCCGCCCCATGAACTCGCGACGGCTCATGCCGCTGCGGGTCACCTCGGCGGCGAGAAACTTCAGGTAATCGCTCATGCTCGTCTCCTGGAAGGGCTCTGCAAGACCCCTGGCGAGCCGCCATGGAGGGTCTGTTTCAGGGGTTCAAAGATGTTCACTGGCTCGAAAGGGACGCTATCCATCCCGCGAATTCCCAAGCAGTCCACATGCGACATCAAGTGTCGTGTTTAACAATCAAATATTGACAGCGAATAAATTCAGTATCGAAGCCGGTGGATGCGGCAAAATCAGGCGGTCGATGCCGCTTTATGTTGCAACGCGGTGACGTTAGACGTCAAGGTCAGAGCAAAGGCGCTCCATTAGACGATGTCTACTGGTTTCTTCTTGCAGTCCGGGCGGCGGAAGGGCTGCTGCCATAGCGTTCACGAAAAGCGCGGGCGAAGGCGGAAGCGGAATGAAATCCGCAGCGTGCTGCAACAGACGACATATCGTCACAAGTTTCAAGCACCATTCGTCGTCCGGCTTCCAGCCGCATCCGGCCGTAGAAGGCCCGCGGCGACAGCCCGACATGCTGGTGGAACTGCGCCTCCAGCGTCCGGACGCCGATGCCAAGGCGGGCTGCAATCTCGTGGATCGGTAGCGGCATGTCGATCCGCTCCTCCATCGCCCGGATCGCTGCGGCGACCCGCGGCTCGTACCAGCCGAGGCTGCCGAGCGAGACGCTCGGCTGCGGGTCCTCGCCGGTGTGCGCGCGGTCGTAGATGAAGACGCTGGCGACGCTCAGCGCCAGCGCGTAGCCTTGCCGTATCCGGATGAGATCCAGCATCATGTCAAGAGCGGGCGAGGCGCCGCCGGTGGTGAAGCGGTCGCCGTCGACGACGAAACGGCTCGGCCGGACGTCTATCCCGGGGAAGCGCGCGGAAAAATCCTCGAGGTCTTCCCAGTGCGTCGTCGCCCGGTGTCCCTCGAGGAGGCCCGCCAGTGCCAGCACCCAGGCGCCGGCCTCTACGCCGCCGAGCGCCGTCCGTCGCCGGCTCGCGGACCGCAGGCCGCGCAGCAGGGCCGGCGTCGCGTGCCGCAGGACATTGAAGGCGGCGATGACAATCAGCGCTACGGCGTCCGAGTCTGGCTGGAAAGCCGCGTCGACGTCGATCCGCAGGCCGCTCGACGTCGTGATGGCGCGCCCATCGGGCGAGACGAGGCGCCAGCGGTAGAGTTCGCGGCCCGACACGCGGTTGGCGGCCCGCAGCGGTTCTAGCGTCGCGGCCAGCGACAGCAGCGAGACGTCGGGAAGGACGAGCAGGTCGAGCGAAAGGGTCTCGTCGCTCGGCGAAAAGATCGAGGCCATGCGCATAGCGTATCAAAACCGGCGGGTTTGGTATCGCGGATGAGATCGATTTTCGGCACGATCCCTCTGTCAGGAACCGGCATGGCCGAGAGGGATCAGCACACATGGCATTGGCGATGAACCGCGACGTCTTCATCACCGCGGCGGTCACTGGCGCGGGCGACACCACCGGACGGTCGGCCAAGGTGCCAGTGACTCCCGCCAAGATCGCCGCCGCCTCGATCGAGGCCGCCGAGGCAGGCGCTGCCATCGCCCATATCCACGTCCGCGATCCCGCAACGGGGCAAGGCTCGCGCGACCTCGCGCTCTACCGCGAGACGGTGGAGATCATCCGCGGCTCCGGCGTCGACGTGATCATCAACCTTACCGCCGGCATGGGCGGCGACATCACATTCGGCTCGGTCGAGAACCCGCTGCCGCCAGCGACCGTCGGCACCGACATGGCCGGCGCCACCGAGCGGCTCGCGCATGTCGCCGATCTCCTGCCGGAGATCTGCACGCTCGATTGCGGCACGATGAATTTCGGCGAGGGCGACTACGTCATGACCAACACGCCGGCCATGCTGCGCGAGATGGCGCGGCAGATCCAGGCACTGGGCGTGCGGCCGGAGATCGAGATCTTCGACACCGGACATCTCGTGCTGGCAAAATGGCTGGCCGGGCAGGGCCTGCTCGACGATCCCATCCTCGTCCAGCTCTGCATGGGTATCCCCTGGGGCGCGCCGGACGACATCGGCACCTTCATGTCGATCGTGAACAACCTGCCGAAGGACTGGATCTTCTCGGCCTTCTCCATCGGCCGCAACCAGCTGCCTTATGCTGCGCTCGCCGCGCTCGCCGGTGGCAATGTCCGCGTCGGCCTCGAGGACAACCTCTGGCTCGGCAAGGGCGTTCTCGCCTCCAACGGCGACCTCGTCGCCGCCGCCAAGACGACGCTGACCTCAATGGGCGCCCGGGTCATCGGCCCGGCCGAGACGCGCGAAAAGCTGAAACTCAGGAAGCGGGCGTAACACAATGGCGGGATTCACGAAAGCCGCTGTCATCGGCGGCGGCGTCATCGGCGGCGGCTGGGTCGCCCGCTTCGCCCAGAACGGACTCGACGTCGCCGTCTACGACCCCGATCCGGAAGCCGAGCGCAAGCTCGCCGGCCTGATGGAGAACGCCGCGCGGGCCTTCGCCCAGCTCGTCCCGGGCGCCAAGCCGCGCTTCGGAACGGTCCGCTTCGTCGCGACGCTCGTCGAGGCCGTCCACGACGCCGACCTGATCCAGGAGAGCGCGCCGGAGCGGCTCGACCTCAAGCAGAGGATCCTCGGCGAGATCGACGCGCATGCCAGGCCGGACGCGCTGATCGGCTCGTCGACCTCGGGCCTCCTGCCGTCGGACCTGCAGGCGGGCCTGAGATATCCCTGCCGGCTCTTCGTCGCGCACCCGTTCAACCCCGTTTATCTCGTGCCGCTGGTGGAACTCGTTGCCGGCAAGGCGACCGATGCCGCCGTCATCGACACGGCGCGCGGCTTCTATGCCGGACTCGGCATGAAGCCGCTGGTGGTGCGCAAGGAGATCGACGCCTTCATCGGCGACCGGCTGCTCGAGGCGCTTTGGCGCGAGGCGCTGTGGCTGGTCAACGACGATGTCGCGACCGCCGAGGAGATCGACGACGTCATCCGCTATTCCTTCGGCTTGCGCTGGGCGCAGATGGGCATCTTCCAAGTCTACCGCATCGCCGGCGGCGAGGCCGGCATGCGCCATTTCATGGCGCAGTTCGGTCCTTGCCTGAAATGGCCGTGGACGAAATTGATGGACGTGCCGGACCTCACCGACGCGCTGGTCGACAAAATCTCCGACCAGTCCGACGCGCAGGCCGCGGGCCTCTCCATCCGCCAACTCGAGCGCATCCGCGACGACAACTTGGTCGCCATCATGCACGCGCTCGCCCGGCAGAACGGCGGCGCCGGCTGGGGCGCGGGGGAGCTCTTGAACACCTACGAGGCGCATCTGGCGCAGACGGCCAGTGCCGCTGCTCCCGCGGCGCCTGTCGCCGCTACCGTCTCGGCATCAGACCCGTCCCAGCCGCTGGTCCTCCACCACGCGACCGTCCTGCCGGAATGGGCAGACTATAACGGCCACATGACCGAGTTCCGCTACCTGCAGGTGCTCGGCGACGCCACCGACGCGCTGCTCTTCCACATTGGCCTCAAGGCCTATCTCGCCGGCGGCCACAGCTTCTACACCGCGGAGTCCCACCTCCGGCATCTGAAGGAGTGCAAGGTCGGCGAGCGGCTGAGCGTCGCGACGCAGGTCCTCTCGACCGACCCGAAACGCCTGCACCTCTTCCACACCGTCACCAATGCCGCTGGCGATCCAGTTGCGACCGGCGAGCACCTTTTGCTGCATGTCGACACCGCGAGCGGCAAGGTCGTGCCGGCGGAAGGCGCGATGGCGACGACGCTCGTTCGTCTGGCGGAGGGCCATGCCGGTCTCGCGCGTCCCGAGGCGGCGGGGCGGTCGGTCGGGCAGAAGCGGTAGGCGACAGGCGCCGGAAAATCCGCGCAGCCGAGACGCGACTGCCGATCGCCGCGTCGCGGCATGGAAAGAAACGGCAGGGACCGTCGTTCACGTCTGATGAACGCCGAGCCCTCCACCCCCGCTGCCGCCTTGCTCGTCGCCGAATGGCCGTTTCCGACCGCCGCGGCTTTCGGATCGGCGGTGCGCGCCAAGGGGATCGAGCGGGAGATCCTCGCAAAACTGCCGTTCCCCGACCGGAAGCGTCTGAAGCGGGCGGACGACGTCTTTCGCCTCAGCATCCCGGCGGAGGAAAAGGATCGGTTCGAGCAGGCGTCGGCCATCGTCGCCGCGACGCTGGCGGGCATAGCGGACCTGCCGCTGCTGCCGCGCGAAGTCGATGATATCCTGACCATCGCGCCGCGCGAGCGGCTGCGCTGGACCAAGGACGGCCGCCTCGAGAGCGCGGGAACCCGCACCGTCAAGCTGCGCGGCCGCGCCAAGGCGGTCACCTTCCACGTCTTCGATCCCCGGCACATCGAGGACGTTCTCGACCGCGACCGGCCGGCCCTCTGGCGCGAGGAGGACAAAGCGGCCAGCGCGGAGGCCCGCCGGCGGGGTGCCGGCAAGGCCGCCCTGACGCGCGCCGGAAAGGGTGCCCCCAAGACGCCGGCCCGTCGCAAGCCTAACCTTCAGGAGCCGATGGCGTCGGACCTGAAGGGGTGGGAAGGCTTTGCCGACGAGGGGTTATTGCGCTGACGCTTCAGCGTCGGCCCGGTCGTTACCGCGTCGCCGTCACGGTGTTCGCCAAATCCGCCATCCCCGGCTTGAACGGGATCAAGCTCAGGATCTCGAACAGCATCTGCGCCCCGGCATGCGCCGTGTTGGTCGTCGCGTCGTATTGCGGGGCGACCTCGACGACGTCGCCGCCGATGATGTCGATGCCGGCGAGGCCGCGGATGAGGGCCTGTGCCTCCCGCGTCGACAGGCCGCCGATCTCCGGCGTGCCGGTGCCCGGCGCGAAGGCGGGGTCGAGGCTGTCGATGTCGAAGGAGAGGTAGACCGGGCCGTCGCCGACGACGCGCCTGGCCTGTTCCGACAAAGCGGCGAGGCCGATGCCAGCGATCTCCTCGGCATGAACCACCGTCATGCCGGACTCCACCGAGAACTCGTAGAGATATTCCGCCGTGCCGCGCATGCCGATCTGGATCGTCCGCTCGGGGTCGAGCACGCCCTCGAGCACCGCCTGGCGGAACGGCCCGCCATGGTGGAACTTGCAGCCGTCGAACATGCCGCTGGTGTCGCAGTGCGCGTCGATGTGGATCATGCCGACCGGACGGTCGCGGCCGAGCGCGCGCAGGATCGGCAGCGAGATCGAGTGGTCGCCGCCAACGGTGAGCGGGATTACGCCGGCCGCCTGGATGGTCGCGATCGCCGCGGCGATGTCCTCGTGCGACTTGTCGAGGTCGAAGCGGCTGCGGAAGGGCACGTCGCCGATGTCGGCGATCTTTAGTTCGGCCGAGGGCATGGTGCGCAGGACATGGTTGTAGGGCCCGACGCGCTCGATCGTGCGCAGCGCCCGCGGGCCGAAGCGCGAGCCGTTGCGGTTGGTGACGCCGAGATCCATCGGCGCGCCGATCAGCGCGACGTCGAGGTCCGAAAGGTCCGGCGCCGGCCAGGTGACGGCCCGGTAGGGGGCGTCGAGCAGCGTCGGCAGGCCGGCATAGGGCGCGATGCGGGTGCCGCTCGGGTTGATCTGGTGGGCGGCGACCGCGGCGAAGTGCGGATCGTAAAGCGCGGACTCGTTCGCGCCGGAATAGCGTTCGCGCAAGCGGTCGAGACGGGACTTATCCATGGACGCTCTCCGGGGTGCGGGCCGGGGCGCCGAACATCTGGCGCGCCGTGACCAGCCGCTCGCCGAGGCTGGCGATCCGTTCCGCCGAGACGTTGGCGAAGGCGATGCGCAGGTGCGCGTCCTGGCCGGCGCCGAAGAAGCTGCCGGGAAGCGTCACGACGCCGAGTTCGCGCGCCAGCCTTTCGGCGACGACGGCCGAGGGGGTGCCGTGGAAGGGATGGCGGACATAGGCGAAATAGGCGCCGACCTGCTCGATCCGCCAGTCCGGGTGATCTGCCATGGTCTTCCGGAAGACGTCCGCGCGCGTCAAAATCTCCGCCCGCTTCTCCTGCCGCCAGTCGGCGAGCGCGGTGATCGCCCAGACGAGGGCCGGCTGCGGCGGGCGCGGGGCGCAGATCTGCAGGCAGTCGAGCACCTTCCCGGCTTGGTCGAGGAAGCCCGCCGAGGCGGTGATCGCGCCCATGCGGTGGCCGGGAATGGCGTAGGATTTGGAGAAGGAATAGAGGCAGACCAGCGTCTCGCGCCAGCCGTTCCGCTGGAAGAGGTCGTGCGCCGGGGTCTGCGATTCCGGCATGAAGTCGCGATAGGTCTCGTCGAGGATCAGGAAGATGCCGTGCTTCTGGCAGATCGCGAAGATTTCCGCGATCAGCGCCGGCGGATAGATCGCCCCGGTCGGGTTGTTCGGCGAGACGAGGGCGACCGCCCTGACCTTGCCGTCGATCATGCTCTCGATGCGGGCGGGGTCTGGCAGGAACCCATCCTCGGCATGGGTCGTCAGGGTGCGCGTCTCGATGCCCAGCATGTCGAGCGTCATGGTGTGGTTGAAGTAGGAGGGCGCCGGCAGGATCACCGCGTCGCCGGTCTTTGCCACCGTCATCATCGCGACGAAGAAGGCCTGGTTGCAGCCGGCCGAGATGCCGGTTTCCGCCGGGTCGATCGTCGTACCGTAGAGCGCCGAGACGTGCGCGGCATAGGCGTTGCGCAGCGCGGTGTCGCCGAGGATAGGCCCGTAGCGGGCGGCATCGTCGCGGCCGGCGGCCTCGGCAAGCTTGGCCAGCATCGCCGCGGGCGGCGCCTCGCCGGGCACCGCCTGGCTGAGGTTGATCAGCGGGCCGTGACTGCCGTCATAGCCCGCAGCCCAAAGGGCGGCCTGGCCGATCGGCGGGGCGGCGACGCGTGCGAGAAAGGGATTGGTCATGCTCTGTCCTTGCCGTCCAGAAAGGCCCGGATGATCGCCCGGTGCCGGTCTGCGTCGTAGCTGGCGAAGTGTCCGGCATGCACGAGCCGCACCGGCAGCGCCAGCAGCCGCTCCATGCTTTTCACATAATCGGCGGCGTTGGAATGGTAGGTGTCCTCGATCAGCGGTCCGTCGTAGACGATGTCGCCGGAAAACAGCAGGCCGCTCGCCGCCTCCCACAGCGCAATGCCGCCGGGCGAGTGGCCGGGCGTGTGGATCACCTCGAAGTGGCGGTCGCCGAGATCGATCACGTCGCCGTCGGCCAGCAGCCGCGTCGCGGGCGCCGCCTTCACCGCATAGGTCGCGGAGGCATAGGGAAAAGGCGGCAGGCGGGTGAAGATGGCGTCGGTGACGTAGGGATCGGCGAGCGTGTTCGCCCGCGTCGGCGCGGCGAGGAGATGGCTTTCCGCCGCGTGCACGCAGCGGCAGTCGAACTCATGGTGACACCCGACATGGTCGAAATGCGTGTGGCTGGCGACTGCCTGCAGCGGCCGTTCGCTGACCAGCGGGATCTGCTCCCGCAGGCTGACGACGCCCATGCCGCTGTCGACCAGCATGTCACCGTCGCGGCCGCGGACATGCCAGATGTTGCAGCGGTAGAACGGCTCGATGAAGGGCTCGATGATCCAGGTGACGCCGTCGCTGAGGCGGCGCGTATCGTACCAGTCGAGGGCGGAGGCGCGGGACCTGTCGGCGGCATCGACGGGAGCGGGCAAGAGCGATCTCCGGGAGGGCGAACGCGGCGCTGCGGCCGGTCGCGACGATGGTGTGGGCGGCGCTGCGGTCGCCGGCGCGGTGTCCGGGTCGCGGCATGGCCGGGCCGCCGCCAGCCTGCGACAGATGGCCCGGCCGGACAAGCCCGCCGACGCGGTGACCGGCGGGCCGGCGTCCGCGCCGCGCCACGCTCGGGCGTTGCGCGTCTTCCCCTGACGGCAGCGCTTGACGCGCCCGTGCCGCGCCCGTTTATGTGGCAGCCAATCCGTCCCGCCGACCGGCCCTGGCCCGTCGATGGCCAAGCGGACGAAGCGGGTGGACATCCGTGCGGCCGGTCGACCGGCACGCCGGCAGGGGAGGATCGACATGACACTCACACGGCGCACCATCCTGTCGCTCGGCACCGCGGCCGTGGCCGCCGGTGCTTTCGGCCTGCCGCGCCGGGCGCGGGCGGCCGACACCATCACCGTTCTCAACTGGCAAGGCTATGGCACCGACGAGGCATGGGCGCTGAAGATCTTTCAGGAGCAGACCGGGATCGAGGTGGTCAGCGACTACTTCAATTCCGAGCCGGAAATGCTGACCAAGCTGCGGACCAATCCCGGCGTCTACGATGTCGTCCTCGTCAACTGCGCGCGCACGCAGCAGGCGGTCGCCGACGGCCTGCTCGAGCCGATCGACTTCGCGCAGTTTGCCAACGCTTCCGGCCTGTCGCCGCAGTTGCGCGACAACCCCGACCTCATCGCCGACGGCAAGAGCTACGGCGTCGCCTGGGTCTGGGGCATGAACGCGCTGGCTTTCCGGACCGGGACGCCGAAGCCTGACAGCTATGCTGCACTCGCCGATCCCGTGCATGCCAAGAAGGTCGGGCTCTACGACGATGCGGTCACGGCGGTCGCGGTCGGCGCCTTCCTGACCGGGCAGGACATGAACGATCCGAAGGATTTGCCGGCGGTGATGAAGACGCTGAAGGACCTGAAGCCGAACGTGCGCACCATCTGGTCGAGCGAGGACCAGTGGAACAAGGCCTTTTCGGCCGGCGAGTTCGACCTCTCGGTCTACTGGTCCGGCGCCTCGGTGCGCTCGCAGCGCAATTTCAAGCTGCCGGTCGAGTTCGTGGTGCCGAAAGAAGGCGCCATCGGCTGGTTCGACAGCCTCGCCATTCCCGCGACGTCCGAGAAGAAGGAGAGCGCGGCAAAATTCATCGACTACATGATCAGCCCGGACTTCTACACCGAATGGGCGACGAAGATCGGCGCCCCGGCCTCGGCGAGCGCCGCGGCGATGGAGAAGCTGCCGGCGGATGATGTCAGCCGCCTTGTCCACAAGCCGGAATATCTGACGTCGATGAGCTTCATGGCGCCGATCCCGGACGAGCGGCGCGAGGCTTTCGCCAGCCTCTGGTCCGAGGTGAAGGCGTTCTATGCCAGCTGAATTGGGGGCGTCAGCCGCCAATTCAGCGCACCGCGAACCGGACGCTTCGGCGGCCGGTTCGGCGACAGCAAATCCGTCCCCGGACGGATTTGCGTGTGCGACGTCTCCCGTCCGCACCCGTGACCTGCGCCTGCCAAGCTGGGCGGCGACGGCAGCGCTGTTGCTGCCGACCTATGCCTGGCTGACGCTGGCAGTCCTGCTGCCGCTCGCCACCATGTTCGTCTTCAGCTTCCTGACGGCGACGCCGATGGGCTCGAAGCCGGTGGCTTGGACGCTGAAGAACTACCGCGCCTTCGCGGACCAGCCTTATCTCTGGGGCGTCGCCTGGCGATCGCTCTCGATCGGGCTCTGGACGACCGGGATCTGCGCCGTCGCCGGCTTCCTCGCCGCGCTGGCGCTGGCGAAGGCGACCGCCGGCCGGGTGCGCGAGACGCTGCTGATCCTCGTCCTACTGCCGTTCTGGACCAACGGGCTGGTGCGCGTGTTCTCCTGGACCATGGTGATCCGGGAAGGCGGCTTCATCGACGCCGTCGCCCGCACGGTCTGGCCGGGCGCGCCGACGCTCGGCTTCCTCTACACCCAGCCGGCGATCATCCTCGGCCTCGTGCACGGCTACCTCCCGTATATGGTGCTCACCTGCTACATCGCCCTCGTTACCATCGACGACACGGTGATCGAGGCGGCGGCGAGCCTTGGGGCGCGCTGGTGGGTGATCCTCGGCAAGATCCTGGTGCCGATGGCGATGCCCGGCCTCGTCTCGGGCGCCATCCTGATCTTCGTGCCGGTGATCGGCAGCTTCATGGAGCCGCGTATTCTCGGCGGCACGGTCGGGGTGACGATGGGAACGGTGATCGAGGACCAGTTCACCCAAGCCTTCAACTGGCCGCTCGGCGCAGCGCTCTCCTTCATCATCCTCGGCGTGGTGATCGCCGTCTTCGCCACCTTCTCCGGCGTGCTGCGCCGCGCGACGCTGGCCTGAGAGACGCCATGCGCCGACTAGCTAAATTCTACCTCGGCCTCGTCCTCGTGTTCCTCTATCTGCCGATCGCGGTGATGATCGCCATGGGCTTCAACGAGTCGCCGCTTTACGCGCTGCCATTCACCTTCACCACGGGCTGGTACGAAGCGCTTGCGGGCAATGCGAAGCTGATCCGCGCCGGTTCCAACAGCCTCTCGATCGCCGCGATCACGGCGGTGCTGGCGACCGCGCTCGGCACCATGGCAGCGGTGGCGCTCTCGCGCCGGACGTTTCGCGGCCAGACGCTGCTAAAACTGCTGCTGCTGCCGCCGATCGCCATCCCCTGGCTGATCACCGGCACGGCGATGCTGGTCTTCTTCTTCTGGACCGGCATCGGCCGCGGCTTCCACGCCATGCTGATCGGCCATGTCGCGCTGGCGATCCCCTATGTCGTGCTTGTCGTCGGCACCGGGCTCGCGACCGTGCGGGTCGATCTCGAAGAGGCCGCCATGAGCCTCGGCGCGCGGCCGCTCGCGGCCTTCTTCCTTGTGACCTTGCCGCTGCTGGTGCCGAGCATCGTCGGCGCGGCGCTGTTCGCCTTCGCGGTCTCGCTGGACCAGTTCGTCGTCTCCTATTTCCTCGCGACGCCGGGGGCGAGCACGCTGCCGGTCGAAATCTATTCGGCGATCCGCAAGGGCTTCACGCCGGAGATCAACGCCATTTCCACCATCCTCCTGATCGGCTCGATGCTGGTCATCCTGGGCTTTGCCTTGCTCGCCCGACCGGGAGCCGCCGATGAGCGCCGTTGACCTCACCGCCGTCGCCAAGCGTTTTGGCGCGACTCCGGTGCTCGCCGACATCACGGCGAGCTTCGCCAGCGGCTCGTTCACCAGCCTGCTCGGGCCGTCGGGCTCCGGCAAGACGACCTTGCTGCGGATCATCGCCGGCTTCGTCGCGCCCGATGCCGGCCGCGTCGCGATCGCCGGCGAGGACGTCACCGACGTGCCGGTCTGGGCGCGCAACATCGGCATGGTGTTCCAGAACTATGCGCTGTTTCCCCACCTCAGCGTCGCCGACAACGTCGCCTTCGGCCTCAACCGACGTGGCATCCGCGGCTTGGAAGCGAAGCGCGAGGTCGGCCGGGCGCTGGAGATGGTGCGGCTGGAGGGGTTCGACGCCCGCAAGCCGAAGCAATTGTCCGGCGGCCAGCAGCAGCGCGTGGCGCTGGCTCGGGCGATCGTCACCCGGCCGAAAGTGCTGCTGCTCGACGAGCCGCTCTCGGCGCTCGACCGTCGGCTGCGCCAGGAGATGCAGGTCGAGTTGCTGCGCATCCAGCGCGAGAGCGGCCTGACCACGATCTTCGTCACGCACGACCAGGAGGAGGCGCTGACGCTGTCGGACCGGATCGCCATTCTCGACCAGGGCCGGATCGTCCAGATCGGAGCGCCCGCCGAGGTCTACGAACGGCCGAGCACCCGTTTTGCTGCAGAATTCCTCGGCGACATGAATTTCCTCGAGGGGACGGTTGGGCCTGCGGGCATCGCGCTTGCCGACGGTACCGCCATTGGCACGACCGCGGCGCTGCCGTCTGCCGGGACAAGGGTGACGCTGGCCGTGCGGCCGGAGAAGATCTTAATCGTGGCAGCCGGCGCCGCGTCGGGCGCCATGACGGGAGAGCCGGTGAACCGCGTGCCGGCGCGGATCGTCTCCACGGTCTATGCCGGACAGGCGCTGACCTATGTCGCCGAGGGCGCCGGACAGGGCTTCAAGGTCTTTGCCCAGAACAGCGATGCGCGGCCGCATTCCGTGGGCGCCGCCGTCGACCTCGTCTGGTCGCCCGCCCACACCGTCGTCATCGGGGAAGCCTGAGGGGCCGCTGGACCTGATCAACGCGGCTTCCGACCGGGGCGTTGACGATCTCTTCGCCTCGGTCATCATCGCGGCCATTCAAGTAATGGACGCGCGGTCTCCAAGGTATATCGTCTTCACCGAGCAGCCGGCTGACCGCCGGGGGCGGTGACCTCGTCATCGCCGGACGTAGGGCGTCTTGGTCGTTGAACGGGGAGGGGCGTCCATGAAGGCGATCATCATGTGCTGGGGAGTCTCGGTTCTCCTGGCCATTCCATCCGGCTCCGCCGCTGCGGCCGACGCAGCATGCTCGGACAGGACGTCCGCCGGCACGGTCTGCACCTGCGACGTCCGCGAACTCCGGCCCTTGCAGGGCGCCATCGGCCTCGATGAAGTGGAGAGCAAGGCCGCCAAGATCGAGGACAAGCCGAAGAAGGCGATGCGCGCGCTTGCCGCCGACCCCATCAAGGTCGTCCACGGGCCGGGGGGCGCCCTGTTCATCACCGATCATCATCACGGCGCCGATGCCTGGCGCCTGGCCGGTCATCCGAACGCCTTGTGCGAGATCGTTGCCCGACCCGCCTTCGAGCCCGAGGCGGACTTTTGGCAAGGACTCACCCAGGATCAGATGGTGCGGCTCGCGGATGAGAACGGCAAGCCTCTTCAGCCAAGCCAGCTGCCGGCGTCGCTGGTACAGCTTCCGGATGACCCGTACCGCAGTCTCGCCTGGCGGCTGCGCAAGGCCGGCGGGTTCTGCCGCTCCGAGATGGAGCAGAAGGAATTCGCGGAGTTCATCTGGGCCGACTGGATGCGGGCGCAGCCGAAACTCCAGGCGGCTGCGGTCAGCGCGGACGAGAAGTCGATGGTGAAGACGGCTCTCTCGCTGGCGCTGAGCCCGGCGGCGAAGGCACTTCCGGGCTACATCGGCGACAAGCCGACATCGTTCGAATGCGCCGGGGAAGACTAAGGCCGCCCGCCGACGTCGGCGAAAGAGGCCGCTTACGATGCAAGGCCCGGACACGCCTCTCGGCGCATCCGGGCCTTTGCTGCCGGCAAGCGTGTGCCGGCGTCAGGCGGCGTCGACGGCCGGGGCGGCGACGATGTGCTGGAAGCTTTCGAAGCCCTCGAACTGCGGATGGCCGATATAGGTCGGCGCGCGGCCGGAGGTGTTGGTGCGGGCGTGCGAGGCGCGGAAGGCCTCGGATTTAGTCCAGGCCTCGAAGTCGGCCTTGGTCTTCCAGGTCGTGTGCGAGGCGTAGAGGACGTGGTCCTCGGCTTCCGGCCCGCGCAGCATCTGGAACTCGACGAAGCCGGGCAGCGTGTTGAGCTGGCTCTCGCGGTTCAGCCAGATCTGCTCGAAATCATCAGTCGATTCCTTGGCGACCTTGAAGCGGTTCATGGCGATAAACATCGGCTGTCCTTTCGGCGGAGAAGGCCGGCTCGGCGGCAAGGGCCGGGCCGGTTGGGGTGGCCGGGTGCGCCGAGGCGTCCCGGCGGCGGTCAGAACTGGAAGGTGAGGGTCGCTTTGAAGCTGCGGCCCGCCTCGGTGTAGTATTCCTTGGGTAGCGTGGCGCTATCGGGGATGTCGAGGGCGTCATAATAGGTGGTGTCGAGCAGGTTGTAGACCCCGGCTTTGAGCTTTGCTCCTTGCAGCGCTTCCGGCGCCCACCAGCCGGTGATGTCGACGAGGCCGTAGGCGGGCGTCTTCGACAGGTCGTTCTCCACCTTGTTGCGGGCGGCGACGCCGGTGAGGATGAGATCGCCGCCGAACTGCTCAAAGCCATAGCCAACGCCGAGAACGCCCTTCAGCGCCGGGATGGAGTTCAGGTGCTCGCCGGTCGTCCGGTCCCGGCCGAGATAGCTCGCGAACGAGGCGAAGCCGTGCCAGCCGAGGTCCTGGTTGAAGTAGACCACGGCTTCCGCGCCGTAGATCTCGACACTGTCGCGGTTGAGCGTCTGGGTAATGCCCATGGGATAGGTGCCGGCGGGGATGCCGACCTCGGCGGGCGTCACCGACACCGCGTCGATGAAATTCTTGTAGCGGTTGTAGAAGCCGTTGATCGAGCCGCCAAAAATCTCGTCGCCGAGCTTTGCGCCGATCTCGAAACCATTGCTGGTTTCCGGCTCGAGCGCGGGATCGCCGAGGCGGAGATAGGTGCCGGGCCCGCCATAGCTCAGGTAGAGCTCCGACGCCGTCGGCGCGCGGAAGGCCTGCGCCCATTGGGCAAACAGGGTGACGCCCGGCCCCATGTCCCATTCGCCGCGCAGTTTTGGCGAGAAGGCCGAGTCCGAGGATTCGTCCGGCAGGCCGGTATAGGTGACGTTGTCGGTGAAGCCCGGCGTCTCCTGCGGGGTCTGGCGGTACCAGTCGTAGCGGATGCCGGGGGTGATGCGGACCTTGCCGTCGGCGAGCGCGATCTCGTCCTGCAGGAAAATGCCGAGCGTCGTGCCATCGACGTCGGGCATGTCGGACTGGTTGGAGTGGAGGAAGTTGCAGTTGTAGAACCGGCCCGTGTAGGGCGGGGCCGGGCAGCTGTCCTCGCCGATCGACGCGGACGAAGCCTTGCTGGCGAAGAGTTCGCCGCCGACGGTGAAGCCGTGCGTTGCTCCAAGGAGCTCGGCTTCGGACAGCAGGCTGCCGTTGACGCCGTAGGTTTCCTCCTCGCGCTCGGTCAACCGGCGGTAGGCGCCGCTGGGTGTCGTCAGGCGGACGGCGGAGAAGTCGCTGTCGAGCTGCTGGCGCTGCCAGTAGACCACCGCCTCGGCCGCGTCGATCAGCCCGTCGGTGTTGCCCGGATCGTATTCGTAGCTCGCCGAGACGCGCTTTCGCGCATTGCTTTCGTCCTGCATCGCCGAGCCCGGCCGGTAGGTGGCGATCGAGGACGTCCGGCTCTCGATGTCGTCGTCCCGGTCGAAGGATTCCGCCGTCAGGCCGAAGACATGGCCGCCCTCGACATGCTGGCGGACCTTGGCCAGCACGTTGTCCTGGTCGAAGTCGAGCGGGTTCTTCTCCGTGCGCAGCGCGCCGAAACCGCCGACATCGCCTTGGTTCTCGATCTCGTGGCCCTCGCGGGTGCCGCCCTGGACGAGGAAGAAGGTCTGGTCGATGCGGGCGGCCAGCGCCTGCTCGACGCCCCAGCTTTGGTCCTTGCTGTCAAAGCTGCCCTTGGAGACGCCGCCGAAGACCTTGCCGTCTGCGAGGAGGTCCTCCGGATTGATCGTCCGCAGGGCGATGACGCCGCCGAGCGCGCCCGAGCCGAGCAGGCTGGAATCCGAACCCTTGACGATGTCGAGCTGCGACAGCGTGTTGAAGTCGAAGCCTGAGACGCCGCCGGTAAGGCCGCGGGCGCCGTCCTCGATCCAGGGAATGCGGATGCCGTCGACTGTCGTCAGTACGCGCGCCTTGTCGAGCCCACGGATGTTGAAGCTCTTCGACCCCTCGCTGTAGTTCACGGCGGGATCGAGCCGGCCGATATCGTCGGGATCCTCGATCTGCGCGGCGTCGATCTCGGGCCGGGTGACGCGGTGGGTGAGGACGCTGGCGGCCTTCGTCGCCGGAACCCTGCCGGTTGCCCCCGACAGGGTCACCGGCGCGAGTTCGATGGCGCCGGCCGGAACGGCCTCTTGCGCAAGGCCGGGCCGGACCATTGCGAGGGCGGTAATCAGACCGGACGCAACTCCGGCGTAAAGGCGCGTGCGGCTACCCATCGCAATACTCCCTGGGGCTTGGTGAAAGGAAAGCATTGCGGGCTGGGTCAGCGGAAACGCATGGCCGTGCTGGCGGTGCCTGGGCCGTTGCCAGCATTGCGCTGGCAGCCCCCTGGTTGACGCTCCTACCTAAAGATGAATATGTGAGTCAACAAATAACTGGATACATCTAAGTTGTTTGAATCATTCCAGAATTGAATCATTCTAAAGCTGATCGTATTGCCATGAATGCTGCCGATATCCCGACCGACCCGTCTCTGTTCGCGTCCAGCGACACCGCTCATCTTCCGCTGCCGTTTCGTCACTTCCAGGCGTCGGACCTGTTCGGCGCGGCGCGGGAAATCGGCATCGTCCACGACGGCGTGCTCTACCGCCTGCGCCTCACCCGCGCCGGCAAGTTGATCCTGACCAAGTGAGGTCCCGATGATCCCGTTCCAGATCCGGCTTCCCGGGATAACAGCCGTCTTGGTCATGCTTGCTCTGCCGGCCGGCGCGGCCGAGCCGCAGCGCATCGTCTCGGTCGGCGGCGCCGTCACCGAAATTCTCTATGCGCTCGGCGAAGGCGAGCGGATCGCGGCGGTCGACACGACCAGCCTCTATCCGCCCGAGGCGAAGGCGCACCCGAATGTCGGCTACATTCGCGCGCTGTCGGCCGAGGGCGTGCTCTCGCTCTCGCCAGACATGATCCTGATGGAGGCGGGCGCCGGTCCGGCCGACGCCGTCGCTTTAATCGACGGAGCGGGGGTGCCGGTGGTGCACGTGCCGGCCGGGCACGATGCCGGGGCGCTGGCGGAAAAGGTGCGGACCGTCGCCGCCGCCGTCGGGCGCGGCACCGAGGGCGAAAGGCTCGCCGCGACGATGGCGGCGGATCTCTCGAAGCTCAAGGCCGATCTGGCCGGGGTCGGCCAGCGGCAACGCGTGCTGTTCATCCTGTCGCTGGCCGATGGCCGGCCGATGGCGGCCGGCTCGGGCACCGCGGCCGACAGCATGATCGGGCTGGCCGGCGCCGACAACGTGCTGGCGGACATGCAAGGCTACAAGGCGCTGTCCTGGGAGGCCGCCGCCGCGCTGCAGCCGGACGTCGTCCTGATGATGGACCGCGGCGGTGCGGCGCACGATGCGAGCGCGGCCGTCGCCTTGCCGGCGCTGTCCGAGACATCGGCCGGCCGCAACAAGGCGGTGATCACCATGGACGCGCTCTACCTCCTCGGCTTCGGCCCGCGCACCCCGGCCGCCGCGCGCGAACTGGCCGGCAGGCTCTACCCCGACCTGGCGCTGTCGCGGCCATGAATGCCATGGCCTCCCGGCTGCGGCTGGCCTCGGCAGCGGCGCGCGAGGGCGATCGCTCGCTCCGGGCAGCGTTCGCCCTCGCCATGCTGGCAACGGCGCTGCTCGCCTGCGGCGTGCTCTCGCTCGGCGTCGGCCCGGCGGGGCTCGCCCCCGGACGGGTGGTGGCGATCCTTTTTGCTGGCGCCGACGGGCTGGCCCGCTTCGGCGGCGACCACATCATCGTCTGGCAGATCCGCATGCCCCGCATCCTCCTCGGCGGGCTCGTCGGGGCGGCGCTCGCGGTGGCAGGCGCGGTCATGCAGGGCCTCTTCCGCAACCCGCTCGCCGATCCCGGCCTCGTCGGCGTCTCGGCCGGCGCAGCGCTCGCCGCTGTCGGCATGATCGTGCTCGGGGGGAGCCTCGTAGGCCCCTTGGTGCCCGGCAGCTTCGCGCTGCCGCTCGCGGCCTTTTTCGGCGGGCTCGCAACCACCATCGTGCTCTATCTCATCGCGACGCGCGGCGGGCGCACCTCGGTCGCCACCATGCTGCTGGCCGGTATCGCGCTCAGCGCCTTGTCGGGCGCGGTGATGGGCCTCCTCGTCTACATCAGCGACGACCAGCAGCTGCGGGACATCACGTTCTGGAGCCTCGGCGGCCTCGGCGGCGCGTCCTGGGCCAAGCTTGCCGCGAGCGGACCGATCATGCTCGCGGTGATCCTCGCCGCGCCGGTGCTTAGCCGCGGGCTGAACGCGCTGGTGCTGGGCGAGGCGGAGGCCTTCCATGTCGGCGTCTCCGTCCAGCGGTTGAAGAACCTTGCGATCTTCCTCGTCGCCGCGGCGACCGGGGCGGCGGTCGCGACCTCGGGCGTCATCGGCTTCGTCGGCATCGTCGTCCCGCACCTCCTGCGCCTTGCCATCGGTGCCGATCACCGCGCGCTGCTGCCGGCCTCCGGCCTCCTTGGGGCGATCCTCCTGATTGCCGCCGACATGCTCGCCCGCACCATCGCCGCGCCAGCCGAGCTGCCGATCGGCATCATCACCGCGGCGATCGGCGCGCCCTTCTTCCTCTGGATGCTGCTGCGCCGCCGCAGCATCATCGACCTGTGAGGCATCCATGCTGGCGCTCGAGGGCATTTCCGTCCGGCTGGGATCGCGGGACGTGCTGGCCGACATCAGCACCAAGGTGCGGCCGGGCGAGCTCACGATCGCCGTCGGTCCGAACGGCGCCGGCAAGTCGACGCTGATGAAGGTGATGACCGGCGAAATACCGCCGCAGGCAGGCCGGGTCACGCTGCGCGGCCGGCCGCTCGCGGGGTTCACACCGCAGGCGCTCGCCCGCGAGCGGGCGGTGCTGCCGCAGAGCGCGGGCCTCGCCTTCCCGTTCACTGTGCTGGAAGTGGTGCGGCTCGGCCTCGACGGGCGCCCTGGCCTGACGCTCGAGCGGCGACGGCTCGAGCCGCTCGCGGCGCTGGAGAAGGTGGAACTCGCCGGCTTCGGCGCGCGGCGTTTCCAGGAACTCTCTGGCGGCGAGCAACAGCGGGTGCATCTCGCCCGAGTGCTCTGCCAGATCGGCGCGCCGGTGGCGGAAGGCGTTCCGCGCACCCTGTTCCTTGACGAGCCAACGTCGAGCCTCGACATCCGCCACCAGATCGCCGTTCTGATTATCGCCCGCGCCTTCGCCGACGCCGGCGGTGCGGTCTTCGCCATCCTGCACGACCTGAACCTTGCCGCGACTTTCGCCGACCGGATGCTAGTGATGCAGGCCGGGCGGATCGCGGCGGAGGGGATGCCGTCGGAGGTCCTGGCGGATGGCCTGCTCGCTGACGTGTTCGGGATCCAGCTGCGGGTCGGCCAGCCGCCGACTGCCGGCGTACCGTTCATCCTGCCGCAGTCGATCGAAGCGGCGGCTCGGCCGGGGTTTGGCATACACGGATAAGGCCGTCGTGCTGGGTCTTCAGCGACCCTGCCTGCGCGCTGAACTGTCGGGCATCGCGTGACCGGGACGCGAACTCCGACGCTCGTCATCCTCTGCCGCAGGCCGGGGACCATGCCGGGACGTTTCCGCTCCGTTTCGTCAGAGGCGGGCTGCCTCCGCCGTTGTAACGGCGTTCTGCGCCTCGGCATGGGTCCCCGCGCTGCGCGCGAGGATGACGAGATTTAGAACATTCGCGAAGCGTCGAGATTGTCCGTGTTGGCGTGACACCAACACGCACCGCCTTCAGACCATGACGGGTTCGCTTGTAACCGGTGCCTGTCCGTTCGCTTCGGCTTCCACGGGCCGCTCGCAGAAGCGGATGCGGTTGCCGAAGGGGTCGATGACCTCCATCACCAGGCCCCAGGGCATGTCCTCGACGCCGGGAGAATTGTTGGCATAGCGGCGGGCGAGGACTTCGGCGTTGAAGGCGCGGATGCCGCGCATGGCGACGAACGTGGTGGAGCCGGGCGTCGCGTCGCCGTGGTGCTCGCTGAGGTGCAGGATCAGCCCGGCGCGCGACACCTGGCAGTAGAGCGGCGCGCCGGGGTGGAAACGGTGCTCCCAGTCGAGCGTGAAGCCGAGAAAGCCGAGGTAGAACTCCTTCGCCTTGTCCTCGGCGAAGGTGCGGAAGATCGGCGCGGTCTCGTGGAAGCCGATGGCCCGGGCGGCGTCGGTGGAGAAGCCGGCCGCATCGCCGATCTTTGCGGCGAGCACGTTCCAGCTGTCGAGGCCGAACTGGCCGGCGACGATTTCCAGGCACTGGCTGTGGGAGAGGGGCGTGCCCCGCTGCTCGAGATTTGCCCGGAGGCTCTTCGCCATGATCTTGGCATCGAGAAAACTGCGCATGTTTCCATCCGTCCTGTCAGGCGAACGAGATGCCGGGGCTCGCACTGCCGACGCGTTCGCCGTTCAACGAGGAGCGGAGGACGGGTGTGTCGCGATACCTTCACCATGCCCCAAGGGGCGCGAGCGGCAGGCGGTATTGGCCTGCGGAAAGACTAGCAGCGGGGGCTGGGGGCGGCAAGCGGATGTCTGGGCGACCGGCCGCAACGCTGCCCGCGCGCGACGCCTATGAGGGCGTCACGCCCCGCAGCCGCTCGGAGCGGCGGCGCAGCAGCTCGACGGCGGTGAGGAGGGCGATGGAGAAGAGGACGAGGATCGTCGCGGCGGCAAGGATCGAGGGCGAGATCTGCTCGCGGATGCCGTTCCACATCTGCCGCGGGATGGTCTGCTGGTCGAAGCTGCCGACGAAGAGCACCACCACCACCTCGTCGAACGAGGTGACGAAGGCGAAGAGCGCGCCGGAGATGACGCCGGGGGTGATCAGCGGCAGCATGACCTTGAAGAAGATGGTCGAGGGCGGCGCCCCGAGATTGGCGGCAGCGCGCGTCAGCGAATGGTCGAAGCCGACGAGGGTCGCGGTCACGGTGATGATGACGAAGGGGATGCCCAGCGTCGCATGCGCCATGATGATGCCGATATAGGTGTGGGCGAGCCCGGTGGCCGAGTAGAAGAAGAAGAGGCCGGTGGCGGTGATGATCAGCGGCACGATCATCGGCGAGATCAGAAGGGCCATGATCACCTTGCGGAACGGCATTTCCTTCTTCGACAGGCCGAGCGCGGCGATGGTGCCGAGGACGGTGGCGAGGATCGTCGAGGACACGCCGATGATGATCGAGTTCTTCGCCGCGTGCACCCATTGCGCATTGTTCCAGACGTCCCACCACCAGGCCATGTCGCGGGGGGCATCGGGGTTGGCCATGCCGAAGGTCAGCAGCCGGTCGTACCAGCGCATCGAGAACGCCGCCGGATCGAGTGTCAGCATCGCCTTGGTGTAGGTGAAGTAGGGCTCGGCATTGAACGAGAGCGGGATGATGATCAGGATCGGGGCGATCAGGAACAGGAAGACCAGTCCGCAGAAGATACGGAAGCCGTAATAGGTCAAACGGTCGAGCGGGGTCGCGTAGATCGGCAGCGCCATCGTCCGTCTCCTAGCCGAGTTTCATGTTGTCGATGCCGACGAGGCGATCGTAGAGCCAGTAGAGCAGCATCACGCCGGCCAGCAGGATCGCGCCGAGCGCGGCCGCCAGCGACCAGTTCAGCGACGACAGCATGTGGAAGGCGATGGTGTTGGAGATCAGCTGGCCCGAGGCGCCGCCGACTAGGGCGGGCGTGATGTAGTAGCCGATGGCCAGGATGAAGACGAGCAGCGTGCCGGCGCCGATGCCGGGGACCGTCTGTGGAATGTAGACCTTGCGGAAGGCCAGAGCCGGCGTCGCGCCCATCGAGATCGCGGCGCGCATGTAGTGCGGCTTGATCGTCTTCATGACGGAGTAGAGCGGCAGGATCATGAAGGGCAGGAGGATATGCACCATGGCGATGATCGTGCCGGTGCGGTTGTAGATCATCTCGATCCGGCCATCCTCGGACAGGATGCCGAGCGCCACCATGATGTTGTTGAGGACGCCCTGGCCCTGCAGCAGCACCAGCCAGGCGGTGGTGCGCACCAGCAGCGCCGTCCAGAACGGCAGCAGCACCAGCACCATCAGGAGGTTCGAGGTGCGCATCGGCAACGTAGCGAGGAGATAGGCGACGGGAAAGCCGAGCACCAGGCAGATCGAGGCGATCACCGCCGACAGCCAGAGCGTGCGGATGAACAGCATGACGTAGATGCTCTGCTCCGGCGGCATGGTGACGATGCTGCCGGACGCGTCGCGGGTGAGGTCGACGGCGGCAAGGTAGAAGTCGCCGGTGATAGAGGACGAGGCGCGGCGCATCGCATCCCACATCGCGGGATCCGACCAGTCCTTGTCGATGGCGACGAGGGCTTCCCTGTAAGGTCCGGCCTCGAGCTTGGCGACGCCGCGGGCGGTCTTCTTGAACAGCGAATTGGCGCCGGGCATGGAATAGTTGATGCGGGTGCCGACCTGGCCGAGCGTCCGGTCCGCCTGGGCATCCTTGATGTCGAGCGCCAGCGCTTCGAAGCCGGGTTCGCCGGGAACCCCGAGGCCGGCATTGGCGCTGAAATAGGCCGTCGTCCGCGGCATGGCATCGCCGAAAGTCGGGTTCCAGATGCTGAGCCAGAGCATTTGCCCGATGGGAAAGGCGAAGGTCAGGAGGATGAACAGCCCGAGCGGCGCGACGAAGGCGAAGGCGCGCCAGCGCGCGCGGCGGGTGGCGCGCATCAGCGCCTGCTTCAGCGGCGTTCCGTCGGCGGCGACGATGGCCGGCCGGCCGCTGGGTCTGGCCGAAGCGCTGCGGGCGTCGAGGAGCATGTCGCTCATGGGCTTTCCGCCTTGTTCGCTGGACGTGCCTTCTGCAGGCGGCAGTCCGGGTGATGCGAAAACGGCGGGGCAAGACCCCGCCGCTTCTGGGTTCAGCTCAGCTGGCGAGCCAGGTGGCGAAGCGAGCCTGCATGTCGTCGTTGTGGTCGGCCCAGAACTCGAAGCTGTTGACGAGGGCGTTGCCCATGTTCGCCTCGGCTGTCGGCATATGCGGGGCCATGTCGGTCTTGCCGTCGTTGAACTTGCCGACCAGCGGGCCGGAAGATTTGCGGGCCGGGCCATAGGAGATCCAGGCGGCCTGGTCGGCCAGCGGCTTGGAGCCGGTGGCGAACTTGATGAAGTCCCAGGCGAGATCCTTGTTCGGCGCGCCCTTCGGGATGACGAAGAAGTCCATGTCGAGGATCTGCCCGTCCCAGACGATGGCGAACGGCTTGTTCTCCTTGATCTGGGCGCCGAAGATCCGGCCGTTATAGGCGGTGGTCATCACCACCTCGCCGTCCGCGAGCAACTGCGGAGCCTGGCTGCCGGCGTCCCACCAGACGACGTTGCCCTTGATCTGGTCGAGCTTCTTGAAGGCGCGGTCGACGCCTTCCTTGGTGTCGAGCGTCTCGTAGACCTCGGCGGCCGGCACGCCGTCGGCCATCAGCGCCATTTCGAGATTGGCTTTCGGGTCCTTGCGCAGGCCGCGCTTGCCGGGGAACTTCTGGATGTCGAAGAAGTCGGCCATGGTCGTCGGCTTCGCGCCGGAGAATTTCGAGGTGTCGTAGGCGAAGACGGTGGAGAAGACGATGTTGGCGACCGAGCAGTCGCCGAGCGCACCCTCGATGAAGTCCTTGTCGGCCGCGGTGCCGTCGATGCCGGCGGGCAGCGTCTTGGTATCGAGCGGCTCCAGCAGGCCCTCGTCGCAGTAGCGCACGGCATCTGAGAACTCGACGTCGGCGACGTCGATGCTGACATTCTTGGCCTCGACCTGGGCCTTGATCGGCGTCTTCGGATTGTCCGCGTCGACCGACTTCACCTTGTTGCCGGTGGCCGCCGTCCACGGCTTGAAATAGGCCTCGTCCTGGCTCTTGGCGTAGTCGCCGCCCCAGGACACAACGGTGATCTCGCCCGCGGTCGCGGCCGTGGTGAGAAGCCCGACAGCGATGCTTGTCGACGCCATCCAAGTCATGAAACGCATGATGCACTTCCCCATTTGAAGCCCGCGATCACCGCAAGGCCGTTGGTCTCGAAAGGATGATGGGCGCCCCGCAGGACGCCGACAGAAAGCCTGTGGCTCAGCCGGCCATGCGGTCGAGCGCGTGACAGTCGGCCGACTTCCAGCCGACGCGCGCGGTGCGGCCGGCACCGATGGCGGGCCCGCCCGACTCGTTGCGCAGCTTGACGACGAAATCGGAATTGCCGGCGATGGTCATGCGAACGCGGATGTGGTCGCCGAGGTAGATCAGTTCCTCGATCCGTCCCTCGAGGATGTTGTCGACGCTGCCCTCGGCCGGATCGAAGGCGATGCGTTCGGGCCGGAGCGAGATCGTCGTCGCCGACTTCATGCCGCCCGAGTTCACGTCGCGTGCCCGCACCGTCTCGCCGCTGTCGAGACGGACCTCGGCGGTGTCGCCGCTGATGCGGTTGACGGTGCCGTGCAGCCGGTTGTTCTCGCCGATGAACTGGGCGACGAAGGAATTCTGCGGCGCCTCGTAGAGCGCGTTCGGGGTCGAGAGCTGCTGGATCACGCCGTCGTTGAAGACGGCGATCCGGTCCGACATCGTCAGCGCCTCGGTCTGGTCGTGCGTGACGTAGACGACGGTGACGCCGAGGTTCTCGTGGATGTGCTTGATCTCGTACTGCATCTGCTCGCGCAGCTGCTTGTCGAGCGCGCCGAGCGGTTCGTCCATCAGCACCAGCTCGGGCTCGAACACCAGCGCGCGGGCCACCGCAATGCGCTGCTGCTGGCCGCCGGAGAGCTGGGCCGGCCGGCGGTTGCCGAACTGCTCCATCTTGACCATGGCGAGCACCTTGCGCACCCGGCTCTCGACCTCGGCCCGCGGCATCTTGCGGACATTGAGCGGGAAGGCGAGGTTTTCGGCGACCGACATGTGCGGGAACAGCGCGTAGTTCTGGAACACCATGCCGATGCCGCGCTTGTGCGGCGGGACGTGGTTGATCGGCTGGCCGTTGAGGTAGATCTCGCCGTGTGTCGCGGGCTCGAAGCCGGCCAGCATCATCAGGGCCGTCGTCTTGCCCGAGCCCGACGGGCCGAGCATGGTGAGGAACTCGCCCGACGCGATGTCGAGGTTGAGGTTCTTCACGACGAGGACCTCGCCGTCATAGCTTTTCTGGACGTTCTGGAAGCGAACCGACGAGGCCCGATCACCTTGCCCCGAGGAGGTATCCAATGCTGATGCCGAGCCATTCATGCGGTGATCTGGCCTCTTGTTCCGGTCAGCCGCCGAGGGTATCGGCAGCCGCTGATGCCGCAGTCAACGACCTCATTGCGTTGCGGTCAACCGGATTCATTCGTTTTTCGCACAGTTCGTCATCAAAAAATTTGATGCTTAATTCTAATGCAGGCTTGCTGATTTGATGGGCTTGGCATCGGAAATTTGGCAAGCTTTACTGAGCATTAGATAAGTCCGTCGCGAAGGATGACCCACGCCTGCCACGCCGTCCTTCACGAAAGGCAGCGCTGGAGCGACGCAAGACCAGTCGGAAATGTCGTATTCCGGATAATAGACAGCAGAGGACACACTCCCGTATGCAGCGCCCCCCGACGACCCTGGACATCCTGGAAAGGCTCATCGCCTTCCCGACCCTGTCGCGCACCCCCAACATGCCGCTGATGGACTATGTCGGCGGCCTGCTCTCGGCAGCCGGTGCCGAGATCGACATCATTCCGCATGAGAGCGGCACCCGCGCCAATCTGTTCGCCACCATCGGCCCGCGGGGCGTTCCGGGCGTCATGCTGTCGGGTCACACCGACGTCGTACCGGTCGAGGGCCAGGACTGGAGCGTCGATCCGTTCCAGTTGACGCGCCGCGACGGGCGGCTGTTCGGCCGCGGAAGCGCCGACATGAAGGGTTTTGTCGCCTCCGCCGTCGCCGCCGCGCTGCGCGCCGCCGAACGCAATCTGGTCACGCCCTTGCACCTCGCTCTTTCCTACGACGAGGAGATCGGCTGCATTGGCGTCGGCGATCTCATCGAGATGCTGGCGGGCGCGCCGGTGAAGCCGCTGATGGGCATCGTCGGGGAGCCGACCAACATGGTCGTCGCCACCGGCCACAAGGGGAAGGGCTTCTACCGCGCCTGCTGCCACGGCCGCGAAGGCCATTCGGCGCTGGCGCCGATGGCGCTGAACGCGCTGCATCTGGCGACGGATTTCGTCGGCGCGGTGCGGGCCTTGCAGGCCGAGGTCGCCGCCCACGGCACGAAGGACGACGACTACGACGTCGCCTACACCACGCTGCATGTCGCCCGGATCAGCGGCGGCACCAGTCCCAACATCGTGCCGAACTATGCCGAGGTCGATTTTGAGATCCGCCACCTCGCGAGCGACGACCCGAAGACGATGATCCGGCAGCTGGAGGAGGAGGCAAGCCGCATCGTCGCCACCACTGCCGATCCCGACGCCCGCATCGACATCGCCACCACCGGCGGCTACCCGGGCCTCGACACCGCGCGCGATGCCGCGGTCGTCGAGTTCGTCCAGTCGCTGACCGGCACCAACCGCACCATCAAGGTGGCTTTCGGCACCGAGGGCGGTCTGTTCTCTGAGACCGCCGGCATTCCCATCGTCGTCTGCGGCCCCGGCTCGATGGCGCAAGGCCACCGGCCCGACGAATTCGTGACGGAGGAGCAGCTCGCCCGCTGCGACGCGATGATGGATGGGCTGATCGAGCGGCTGGTGGTCGGGCTATAGCAGGCCGATGGAGATCGCTTGAGGTGGCGGGGCGTCAGCGGTCGCCGGGTACGCCATAGCTCGGGGCCTCGCGCGGATCGAGCGCGCGGGTGACGTAGGCGTCGAGTTGCGGGGCGTAGCGGCGCCAGAGCCTGTCCAGTTCGGTGATGGGGCACGCCTCGCTCCAGTCGCAGCGCAGGTCCGCCACCGGCCAGGCGACGTCGCGCACGAGCTTCAGCCCGGCCGAGCGGACCGGCCCGGCCTCGCCGCCTGCGCCGAGCGCCGCCTGCAGGACCGCGATGAGCCGGTCGCCGAGTGGGCCGGAGGAGGCGGCAAAGCTCGCCACCATCGCCGCCGGGACACCGGCATCGGCGAGGAGGTTGCCGGCGCAGGCGACGTTCGGGCCGGTCGCCTCGGCGAAAATGCCAAGCGCCTTGGCGCCGGAGAAGATCGCGGCCTTTCCCGCCGCATCGACGGCCAGCACTTGCCGGTATTCCGGGTGGGGCGCCACGCGCGCGAGGATGGCGACCGTCTCGGCAGCCGAGGCGCCGCGCGCCAACAGGTCCAGCGCCTGCTGGCCGAGGCGGGGATCGGTGACGTTCTGGCTGGCGACGGCACCGATGCCGGCCGCGGCATAGGCGCAGCGCGCGGCGACAGCTGGTGAGGAGGAGGCGACGGCGACGCCAAACATGCCGGTCTCGGCGCAGCGCGCGACGATGGAAAAGGTCATGCGGTTCTTCCCGTCGCGGCAAGCGCCTGCCGGCCTGCTGCGTCGGAGTGAAGGGCGGCTAGTCCGGCTAGTCCGGCTGGCGTCACGGCCATCTCGACGGTGAGGACACCATCTTGTCGGAAGCAGACAGTCTGATCTTCGAAGAGGATCATGGCGGACTTTCCTGCAGATGGGCGCCAGGTTGCGCCGATGACGGTACAAGACGGCCGTGCGGGCAGAGTGCATCAGAAGAAAGTCTTGCCAAAATCCCCGGCGCGGGAAAGCAGGACAATACGAGACCTGACCTCGGCTTTTCCGAAGCCGGCCGGCACCGCCTAAGGCCGGGTCCGCCTTTCGGGAACCCGGCACCCGGCGGCGCGGCGCGTTTTACTTCTTCGGCTTTGGCGGGGCGGCGCCGGCCATCTTCTGGCTGGGGGCCGCAGCATTCTGCTTGGGTGGTGCGGGCTTCTTGGTCTTGCCCTTGCTCTCTTTCATCGTCCGCTCTCCGTAAGGTCTGGGGCCGGGCGATCAGCCCGGGCCCGCTGTGATGGCGGCGGTCGGGAACGACAGGGTTTCCGGCGGACCGGGCGTGCTGCAATTGGCTTCCGCTGAGCCGAGTCTAGCACGCGCCGGCGCCGCGCCAAGCACAATGATGGCGGGCGCGAAGGCGCATTCTGTCGCTCTGTCGCGGCGACGACCCGCGAGTTGGCTCGCCTCTTCGCGCCTGGGTGGCCCGTCCCGCGGTCGGGACAGGCCGGCGGACGCTGCGGGTCAGGCCGCCTTGGCGAGATTGAAGCCTTCGATCCAGGCGGCGGCCTTGGCGATCTGTGCTTCCGCGTTCTCGGGACCCATCGCCTGCTTCTCGACCCGGACGAAGTCGACATCGCGAAGGCCCATGAAGCCGAGCATGCTGCGCAGATGCGGCTCCTGCTGATCGAGCACGGTCGTCGGCCCTTCGCTGTAGGCGCCGCCCCGGGTCTCGATGACCACGACTGGCTTCGGCGCAACGAGGCCCTTTGGCCCCTCGGCACCGTAGGCGAAGGTCTCGCCGGCCCGCAGCACATGGTCGAACCAAGCCTTCAGCGTCGACGGAATGCCGAAATTGTACATCGGCACGCCCATCACGATGATGTCGGCGGCGTGGACTTCGGCGATCATCGCATTGGCGAGGTCGCGGATCGCGTCGGCGCCCTCGGTCGGCGCAGCGCGGCCGATGCTGCCGAGGGTGGTGGACTGAACATGCGGCACCGGCGACGCGTCGAGGTCGCGCTCGACGACGGCAAGGCTCGGATCCGCCGCGACGAGACGCGCGACCAGCTGGTCGACCAGCTTTCCGGACAGGGAGTTCTTGCCGCTGGCGCTGCTCTTGATGACGAGAATGCTCATGCTCATGCCTTCCGGATGCTGTAAGGATGGCGAATAGATATCGCTCCGGCGCTGTTTCCGGCAGTCGTCATTTTCCCGCCTCGGTGTTGCAGAACATGGAACGCTCCTCGGTCGATTTCGTCGAAGTCCAGGCTTTCGCCGCCGTGGTCGAGACCGGCGGGTTTGCGCGCGCGGGCGAGCGGCTCGGGGTTTCGAAATCGATCGTGTCGCGGCGGGTGGCCAATCTCGAGCGGCGGCTCGGCGCGCGGCTGCTGGTGCGCGGCGCCAAAGGGGCGACGCCGACCGATATCGGCAGTGACTATCACATCCGGGTCTCGGTGATCTTCGGCGACCTCGAGGCCGCGCACGAGGCGGTGGCGGCGGCGACCGCCGAGATCGCCGGCACCATCCGCGTCGCCGCCTCGATTAGCTTCGGCGTTGACCATTTGGCCCCGGCGCTGGCGATCTTTCTGGAGCGGCATCCGCGCGTTGACCTCGAGCTCGCGCTCGACGACCGGCGCGTCGACCTCCTGACCGAGCCGTTCGACATGGCGGTGCGGATCGGCAAGCTGCCGGACTCCAGCCTGATCGCCCGCAAGCTCGCACCGGTCGCGGCGGTGCCGGTGGCCAGTCCCGCCTATCTCGCCGCCCGCGGCACGCCGCAGCGCCCGCGCGATCTCAGCGATCACGACCTGATGGTCTATACCAACACGGCACGGTCGACAGAGTGGCAGTTTCGACGCGGCGCCGCCGCCGAGAGCGCCCGCGTCACGGGGCGAATCCGGGCGAACAACGGCGAGGCGTTGCGCGAGATGGCGCGGGCAGGGCTCGGCGTCGCCTTGTTGCCGACCTTTATCGTCGCCCCCGCGATCGCCGACGGCAGCCTGGTCCCGTTGATCACCGACTGGGCGCCCGAGGAGGTCGGCGTCTACGCGGTGATGCCGCCCGGGCGCTCGATGACGGCCAGGGTCCGGGCGCTGGTCGACTTCCTCGCCGCCCATTTCGGCCCGGTGCCGACCTGGGACCCCTGCTGGGCGAAGCGTCAGGAGATGGTCGAAGGCTCTGCCACGGCCGTCGACGCTACGGCGAAGCCTACGTCGCCTTAATCGCTGCGCGTACCGCCGGGGCGACCTCGGTGCCGTAGAGCCGGATGGTCTCCAGCACCTCGGCATGCGGCATGCTGCCCACCGGCGTGTGCAGGAGGAAGCGGTCGATGCCGAGGTTCTCCCGCAGGAGGAGGATCTTGGCGATGACCTCCGCCGGGCTGCCGGCAAACAGCGCGCCGTTGGGGCTGCGGGCATTGTCGAAGCCGGCGCGGGAGTAGGGCGCCCAGCCGCGCTCGCGGCCGATCTTGTTCATCGCGATCGCCGTCGAGGGGAAGAAGAGCTCGGCCGCCCGCGCCGACGTGTCGGCCACGAAGCCGTGCGAGTGGACGGCGACTTTCAGGCTCTGCGGATCGTGCCCGGCACGCGCCCCGGCCTCGCGGTAAAGGCGTACCAGCGGCGCAAACTGCGCCGGGCTGCCGCCGATGATGGCGAGCGCCAGCGGCAGGCCGAGCGCGCCGGCGCGGGCGGCCGAGGGCGCGTTGCCGCCGCTGGCGATCCAGACGGGCAAGAGATGCTGCACGGGGCGGGGATAAACGCCGCGCTGGTCGATGGCCGGACGGTGGCCGCCGCGCCAGGACACCACCTCGCGCTCGCGGATGGCGAGCAGAAGTTCGAGGTTTTCCGAGTAGAGATCGTCGTAATCGTCGAGGTTCTGCCCGAACAGCGGGAAGGATTCGATGAACGAGCCGCGCCCGGCCATGATCTCGGCGCGCCCGTTGGACAGCCCGTCGAGCGTCGCAAAGTTCTGGAACACCCGGACCGGATCGGCCGAGGAGAGCACCGTCACGGCGCTGGTCAGCCGGATGCGCGTCGTCCGCGTCGCGGCGGCCGCCAGCACGAGTTCCGGGGCCGACGAGGCATAGTCCGGCCGATGGTGCTCGCCGAGGCCGTAGACGTCGAGACCGACCCTGTCGGCAAGGACGATCTCCTCCACCGCTTCGCGCAGCCGCTGCCCGTGGTTGGCGACGACTGAGGTGACCGGGTCGGGGGTGGTTTCGGCGAACGAGCTGAGACCGATTTCCATACTGCATCCTTTCGAGCTTCAGGCGGAGTGATAGCCCATCGCTCCGAGATGTGATCGCCTCGATTGGCTGCCAAGCCGCGACGCACCGTCACCGGTTCGCATGGCGTCGCATCCCCCAGAGCTGAAACGCGTGCTGCGCCCGCATCGGTCGATGCCTTGTCCGCCCGCCCGTCTCCGGCTACGCCGGTCGCAACTCAACCGCCGGCCGCCTTCCGGCGGCCGTGCGTACCGAGCCGAACACTGCTGCGCTTTATGACGGAGCCATTATGTCCCCGATCGCCATCCCTCCATTTGCGCCGTGCCGTCGATGACCGCGCCGCTGGATTTCAACGTCGCGGTAATCGGCCTCGGCGCCATGGGCAGCGCGGCGATCGCCCATCTTGCCGGGCGTGGCCTTCGCGCCGTGGGCTTTGAGGCAAACTTTCCTGCGCATGCGCAAGGCTCCTCGCATGGCGACAGCCGCATCATCCGCCTCGGCTACTTCGAGGGCGAGGCCTATGTGCCATTGCTGAAACGCGCCTACGCCAACTGGCGGCGCCTCGCCGCAGAGACCGGGGCGCCGGTGCTCGAGATCAACGGCGTGCTGCAGATGGGCCAGCCGGCCAGCCAGATCGTGACCGGCACGCTGAAGGCCTGCGCGCTGCACGAACTGCCGCACGAGGTGCTGGACAAGGCGGCGATGGCGGCGCGCTACCCGATGTTCGCGCTCGACGCGGGCGACATCGCGGTGCTTGACCCGCAAGGCGGCTACCTCCGACCCGAGCTCGCCGTCATGGCGCACCTGAAGCTTGCGGCGGCACGCGGCGCGCTGCTGCGGCTCGGCGAGCGGGTGACCGCGATCGAGCCGGACGGCGGCGGCGTGACGGTGGTCTCCGGGCATTCGCGGGTGCGGGTGGGCAAGGTCGTCGTCGCTACCGGGCCGTGGATCGCCGAACTCGTGCCGGCACTCAAGTCCTATGCCACCCCCATCCGCCAGGTGGTGGCCTGGTATGGCCCACGCGACGCGGCGATGGCGGGACCGCTGGCGGCGATGCCTTGCTTCATCCGGGACGAGGGCGAGGGCGGCTCGTTCTTCGGCTTTCCCGCGCTCGGCGACGCCGGCGTCAAGGTCGGCAAGCACGCGCACCTGTTCGAGCCGATCGATCCCGATGAGCCGAACCCGCCGGTTCGGGACGCCGACCTTGCCGTGACCGACGGCTTTATCGCGGGTCGCCTGCCGCAGGCTGCAGGCCGCCGGCTCGATGCCGTCGTCTGCCGCTACACCATGCTGCCGGGCGAGGACTTTCTCATCGATACAGCGCCGGGCGATCCGCGCATCATCGTCGCCTCGCCATGCTCGGGCCACGGCTTCAAGTTCGCCAGCGTCATCGGCGAAATCCTCGCCGATCTGACTGAGAACGGCGCCACGGCGCTGCCGATCGACATGTTCTCTTTCAAAGCCTTGCAGGCGAAAGCGGATTCGATTTTTCGCACCGCGGAATTGGTGCCTTAACGCCGGATGCGGTCGCATTCCCGCGTCTTGGCATGTCGCGCGGTCGGGCCGCGCCTCAGTCCGAATAGCGTTCCTCGTTCCACGGATCGCCGCGGCGATGATACCCGCGAACTTCCCAGTAGCCGAGATGCTCCTCGGTCTGGAAGGTGATGCGCTTCAGCCATTTGGCGCTCTTCCAGAGATAGAGGTGCGGCACGATAAGGCGCGCCGGACCACCATGCGCCGCGGTCAGCGCTTGCCCCTCCCAGGCGTGCGCCAGCAATGCGCCCTCGGCGGCGAAGTCGGCCAGAGTCAGATTGGTGGTATAGCCGTCATCCGATTTCAGCGTGACGAAGGCGGCCTCGGGCGTTGGTTCCACGGCGGCCAGAAGGTCCTGCGTCGTCACCCCGCGCCAGTGGTTGTCGTAGCGCGACCAGGTCGTCACGCAGTGGATGTCGGAGACGCTCTCGCTTTGATTCTGGTCGGTGAAGTCGGCCCAGTTCCAGCGCAGCGGCCGCGCGACGGCGCCGTCGATGGTCAGCGACCACTCCTCGGTCGCGATCTCCGGCTGGATGCCGAGATCGAGCACCGGCCAGTTGGTGACGAGGTGCTGGCCGGGCGGCAGGCGCTCGGTCTCGGGCCGGGCGTGCCGGCCGGTGAGGAAGCGGCCCTCCTCGGCCCAGCGCTTCTTGCTGCGGGTCAGCTTGGTCTCTGGGCTCTCGCTCTCGTCCGCCATGCCGGGTCCTCCTGTTCGTGCTGTTCGTCAGCCACCAGCGGCAGATGGCACCGCTGGTGTCCATCGGCAATGAGGGGCGCCGCCGACGCCGCTTGCGTCCTTAGCCATCCCGCGACAATTCTCGCCGCGCCGCGCGCGTTGACGCTAGGGTGGCGGCTGGAGCGTGCCGCGCCCCGATCGCGGCGGCTCTCCAGTGCAGTGTCGCACCGGGGAACGGCACGAAGGAAGACGGCATGGAACAGATCTCGCACGCCACGCCACCGAAACCCGCTCCTGCCAAAGCGGCGGACGACGCCACGGCGTCTCCGCCGGGGCAGCGCTTCGACTGGGTCGACGTCGCCAAGGGCTTCTGCATCATGATGGTGGTGATGATGCACTCGACGCTCGGCGTCGAGAAGGCGGTGGGCGAGACGAGCTGGATGGGCGCGATTGTCGAGTTCGCCCGGCCGTTCCGCATGCCCGACTTCTTCCTAATCTCCGGCCTCTTCCTGTCCCGGGTGATCGACCGCGACTGGCGCAGCTTCCTCGACCGACGCGTCGTGCATTTCCTCTATTTCTACCTGCTGTGGCTGACCATCCAGTTCGCCTTCAAGGGGCCGGGCATGGCCATGGAAGAGGGCGTCGGCGCCATGCTCCAGGCCTATCTTCTGGCGATCTTCGTCGAGCCTTTCGGCACCCTCTGGTTCATCTGGATGCTGCCGGTCTTTGCCGTTGTCGTGAGGTTGGCGCGGAACGTGCCGGTGCCGCTGATGCTGCTCGCCGGCGCAGTCCTCGAAATTACGCCGATCAGCACGGGATATGTCGCGATCGACGAGTTCTGCGAGCGGTTCGTCTACTTCTATGCCGGCTACGCTTTGGCCAGCCAAGTCTTTGCGGTGGCGGAGTGGACCGGGACGCATAAGAAGGCTTCCCTGATCGCGCTGTTAGCCTGGGCCGGGGTCGAACTGGCAGCCGTTCTGTCCGGCTGGAGCGCGGCGCCTGGCATCTCGCTGGCGCTTGGGGTCGCCGGGGCGCTGGCGGTGATCGTGTTTGCGACGCTGCTCGTCGGGGTGCCGTATGCCGGGCCGGCACTGCGCTTTCTCGGCGAGCATTCGATCGTCGTCTATCTCGCCTTCTTCCTGCCGATGGCGGTGGTCCGCACGGCACTGCTGAAGACCGGCATCATTCCCGACATCGGCCTCGTCTCGCTGATCACCACTGTCGCATCGGTGCTCGTGCCGCTGCTGATCTGGCAAGCCAGCCGTCGGCTCGGCTGGACCTTCCTGTTCGAACGGCCGGCCTGGGCGCATCTAGGCCGGGAGAGGCCGACGATGGGACGGTCATCGGCACCCGGTGCGTCATCGGCGTGAACGGGCGGGTCGGACCGTAGGCCCGCGCCTCCGCGTTACCGCGGGAGCGGAGCGATGCAAGCGCGGAGCGCTGCGGGGGCCAGCCGTCACACGCCCTCTACAGAGCCGGGATAACGTTGCGCCATGGTAACGGGGCCGAAGGAAATCCGGCGCTGCAGCCGCCGGGCCGATTGCTCTCGCGACAAGTTTAGAGATTTTTCAAATGGCGGATGCTAAGGCCTGATGATGGAAGCATTTTTCGCCGATCTGACGCAGCTCCTGAAAGACAACCAGATGTGGGCGGGACCCATCGTTGGGCTGATTTCTTTCGGGGAATCCCTGGTGATTGTCGGGCTGCTGATTCCGGCGACGGCGGTCATGGTCGTCATCGGCGGATTGCTGGGGGCCGGCGTCGTCACCCCCGTTCCCGTGCTCATCGGCGCCGTCGTCGGCGCTGTCCTGGGCGACATCGTTTCCTACTTCCTTGGCCGCTGGCTCGGACCCAGCATCGTCCACAAATGGCCGCTTAACCGCTACCGCCATTCCGTTGCCAAGACCCGGCTGTTCTTCCGAAAATACGGCTTCGCCTCGGTCTTCATCGGCCGCTTCCTCGGCCCGATCCGCTCGACCGTCCCACTGGTCGCGGGCATGATGGCGATGGAGCAAAAACGCTTCCAGATCGCCAATGTTCTGTCTGCCTGCGTCTGGGCGCCGGTAATGCTCGCGCCGGGCTGGCTTGCGGGCCGTGGCATGATGGAGTTCGACGGCCTGACCGAGATGCACATCATCGGCCTGATCGGCCTGATCCTGCTGGCGACCGCCGTCGGCACCTATTTCGGCACCCGCCGCCTCAACACCCGCCGGCCGGGCCGAGTGCGCGTTATCAAAATGCCGCCGGTCGTCTGAACCGAGGCCGCAGGACAGGGCTATCCTCAGCCCGCCCCAACTCCTCAGCGCCGAGGCGCAGCCGCTATTTCTTCAGAAATGCAGGCCAGTGCCATGCGGGCGTCTCAGCTCTGCGGCTCGTTCGACCCATCGCGCGCGGCGGCAATAGCGGTGGCGCATTCCGGCGTTGCGCGGGTGAGGACTTCTTCCGGCGGGGTCATGCCGCTCCAGATGCCGACGACGTTGGTCGCCGCCCACCACGGATCCTCGCCGGCCTGGCGGATCAGCACCGGGGTCGCGCCGGCCACGCAGCGGGATATGCTGGAGACCGTCGCGGGCGACAGATTGCCGAAACGCTCGCCCATCTCCGCCTTGAGCGGATCGATGAGGAAGAACGAGATGAGGGCGACGAAGAAGGCTTCCATAGGTTCTATCCGGGAAAATGTCCGACATCACGAGCGGAGGCTCGCCAGAGGGGCCCGGACAGGGTCCTCGGCGAGATGGGGATGCGCGCTGACCCGAACAAGCGCTGTGACTCCGAAATGGTCGCGCCGCCAAAGCCGGCCGTGTGCCAGCCGTTGGCACGACAGGGCGGCCCGCGCCGCGACGAAGCAGGCCATCAATAGGCCGTTGACGATCGACGGCAATCCGCGCAATCTCCGGCCATCGGGGGAGGCCGTTCCGGGCGCCGAACTGCAGTTAGCAGCGAGCGTTTCGTGCAGCCACCTCCACCTTCGCCGTAGGCGCCATATGACCCGTGAAGGGCGAGGGGCAACGGCCTGAACACCCGCCGAAAGACGGCGGAGTGCGCAAGGCGCAACGATCCCGGGAGGATAAAATGTTCCAGCAGGCACTCGACCAGGTCTCGAAGAAGGTCCTGATCCGCGAGCAGTACGACAACTTCATCGGCGGCAAGTGGGTCGCGCCCTCCGACGGGCGCTACTTCGACAATCCGAGCCCGGTCACCGGCAAGCTTCTCTGCAAGGTCGCGCGCTCCAGCGCCGCCGACATCGAGCTCGCACTCGACGCCGCGCACAAGGCGAAGGACGCCTGGGGGTCGACCTCGGCCGCCGAGCGTTCGCGCATGCTGAACCGCATCGCCGATCGGATCGAGGAAAACCTCGACCTCCTCGCCATGGTCGAGACGCTCGACAACGGCAAGCCGATCCGCGAGACGACGCATGCCGACCTGCCGCTGGCGGTCGACCATTTCCGCTACTTCGCCGGCGCGATCCGGGCGCAGGAAGGCGGCATTTCCGAGATCGACAAGGATACCGTCGCCTACCACTTCCACGAGCCGCTCGGCGTCGTCGGCCAGATCATCCCGTGGAATTTTCCGCTGCTGATGGCGATCTGGAAGCTCGCCCCGGCGCTCGCCGCCGGCAACTGCATCGTCCTGAAGCCGGCCGAGCAGACCCCGCTCGCCATCCTCGTGCTGATGGAAATCCTCGGCGACATCATTCCCGAGGGCGTCGTCAACGTCGTCAACGGTTTCGGCGTCGAGGCCGGCAAGCCGCTGGCGCAGTCGACCCGCATCGCCAAGATCGCCTTCACTGGCGAGACGACGACGGGTCGCCTGATCATGCAGTACGCCTCGGAAAACCTCATCCCGATGACGCTGGAGCTCGGCGGCAAGTCGCCGAACATCTTCTTCGCCGACGTGATGGACGAGGACGACGACTTCTTCGACAAGGCGCTCGAAGGCTTTGCGATGTTCGCGCTGAACCAGGGAGAGGTCTGCACCTGCCCGAGCCGCGCGCTGGTGCACGAGTCGATCTACGACAAGTTCATGGAGCGGGCGGTCGCCCGGGTGAAGGCGATCAAACAGGGCCACCCGCTGGATCCCTCGACTATGATCGGCGCCCAGGCCTCGAACGACCAGCTGGAGAAGATCCTCTCCTACTTCGACATCGGCCGCCAGGAAGGCGCCGAGGTGCTCACCGGTGGCCAGCGCGCCAATCTCGAGGGCGAGTTGTCGGGCGGCTATTATGTCGAGCCGACGATCTTCGCCGGCCACAACAAGATGCGCGTCTTCCAGGAAGAGATCTTCGGCCCGGTGGTGTCCGTGACGAAGTTCAAGGACGACGCGGACGCGATGGCGATCGCCAACGACACGCTCTACGGCCTCGGCGCCGGCGTCTGGACCCGCAACGGCACGCGCGCCTACCGCTTCGGCCGCGGCATCCAGGCCGGCCGCGTCTGGACCAACTGCTACCACGCCTATCCCGCCCACGCGGCGTTCGGCGGCTACAAGCAGTCCGGCATCGGCCGCGAGAACCACAAGATGATGCTCGACCACTATCAGCAGACCAAGAACATGCTGGTCAGCTACTCGCCGAAGGCGCTCGGCTTCTTCTGAAGCCGCCCGGCGTAAGGCTTGAAACATCGGCGGCGGGAGCGATCCCGCCGCCGATGCCGGTTTGAAAGGAGACGAGAATGGTCGAGCGTGTCACCATCACCGAGGCGGCGAGCGCCATGGTCCGCCAGCTGCAGGCCGCGCACGGGCCGCTGATCTTCCACCAGTCCGGCGGCTGCTGCGACGGCTCGGCACCGATGTGCTACCCGAAAGGCGATTTCCGGACCGGCGGGCAGGACGTGCTGCTCGGCGAGATCGACGGCTGCGACTTCTTCATGGGGGCGGCACAGTTCGACTACTGGAAGCATACCGCCCTCATCATCGACATCGTGCCCGGCCGCGGCTCGGGTTTTTCGCTGGAGGCGCCGGAGGGCGTGCGCTTCCTCACGCGCTCGCGGCTGTTCACCGACGCCGAGAATGCCGAGTTGGACGCTGCGGGTCCGCCCGCGCGCGGCGGCTGAGCGTTATTCCGTCGGGCTCTTCCGTGCCCTTCGGACAGGTGCCTGTCCGGCTGTTGCCAAGCGCGGGTTGACCACCCTATAGACCGCGGCAGCCGCAGAAGGCCGCGACACTCCGCACCGAGGGTGGCGCGACCCTGGTCCTCCCGCCATCCCCTCTCCAGAAGGCGACTTGCCCTTGAGCCTCTCTTGAACCCTTCCGGCGATGGCGCCCCGACGATGACGCTGCCGGCGCTCGGCTGGTCTGATTTCTATGCCGAGCAGGTAACGGCGGAGGAGGCGGGCTTCGAGCCCCGACGGATCGCCACCGTCCACCGCTCCCGCCTCACCGCCATCGCCCAGTCGGGCCCGACGCGGCTCGTGCTGCCCGCCAATACCCAGACCGGCGACTTTGCCGTCGGCGACTGGGTGCTCGCCGACCCAAAGACCGACCAGCTGCACCGCCGCCTCGACCGGCTGAGTGTCCTCTCCCGACGCATCGAAGGGCTCCCAACGCCGCAGCTCGCCGCGGCCAACGTCGACACGCTGTTCATCGTCACCTCCTGCAACGCCGACTTCAACGCGGCGCGACTCGAGCGCTATCTGGCGCTCGCCAACCAGGCTGGCACGGATCCGGTGATCCTCCTGACCAAGGCCGACATGGCCGATGATCCGCAATCCTATCTCGACCAGGCGGCGGCGCTCCAGCGCGACTTGCCGGTGCTGATCGTCAACCCGCGCGCCGACGACGCCGGCGCGGCGCTCGCGCCCTGGTGCGGTCCGGGGCGGACCGTCGCGCTGGTCGGCTCCTCCGGCGTCGGCAAGTCGACGCTGGTCAATTCGCTCGCCGGGCTCGCGCCGGCCGAGGCACAGCTGACCGGCGGCGTGCGCGAAAGCGACGCCAAGGGTCGGCACACCACGACGTCGCGCTCGCTGCACGCCATCGCCGGCGGTGGCTGGGTCATCGACACGCCAGGCATGCGCACGCTGCATGTCAGCGACGCCGCCGAGGGCATCGACACGCTGTTTGCCGAGATCACCGAGCTCGCGCCGCTCTGCCGCTTCCGCGACTGCACCCATGCGCACGAGCCCGGCTGCGCGGTTCGGGCGGCGGTCGAGGCCGGCACGCTCGACCCGGATCGCCTCGCGCGCTGGCGCAAGCTGCAAGACGAGAACCGCGGCAACACCAAGGTGCAGACCGGTCCGCGCGGCAACAAGGGCGCGGGCTACGTCAAGAAGCGCTGACGCGCCGTTCAGCCTCGCGCCTCGGCTCGCGCCGGCAGCGCCGCCCTTCCGAAACCACCGCTGGCGCCTACCTCCTCTCCGGAACGTTCGGCGGTGAACGAGGAGAGACGGACATGCAACAGGTGACGCTGCCCAGCGGCGAGACGGTCCCGGCATTGGGGCAAGGGACCTGGATGATGGGCGAAAACGCCGCCCGCCGGCCCGACGAGATCGCCGCCCTGCGCCGCGGCATCGACCTCGGCATGACGCTGATCGACACGGCCGAGATGTACGGCGACGGCGCCTCGGAGGAGCTGGTGCGCGAAGCGGTCGGGACGCGGCGCGACGAGATCTTCCTCGTCACCAAGGCCTACCCGCAGAACGCCTCGCGCGCGCGGCTGCCCGAGGCCTGCGACCGCAGCCTGAAGCGCCTCGGCACCGATCGCATCGACCTCTACCTCCTGCACTGGCGCGGCGGCGTGCCGCTGGACGAGACGGTGGCGGCGATGAAGGCGCTGCAGGTGGCCGGCAAGATCCGCCACTGGGGCGTCAGCAATCTCGACGGCGACGACATGGCAGAACTCGTGGACGTCGGCGGCGGCGACTGCGCCACCGACCAGATCCTCTACAACCTCACCCGCCGGGGTCCGGAGTTCGACCTCTTGCCCTTGCTCGAGGGCCGGTCTATCCCGGTTATGGCCTACAGCCCGGTCGAACAAGGTCGGCTGATCCGGCACAAGGGGTTGGCGGAGGTCGCCGCGCGGCTGGAGGCGACCCCGGCACAAGTTGCGCTCGCCTGGCTGCTGCGGCGGGAAAACCTCATCGCAATCCCGAAGGCCGGCACGCCCGCGCATGTCGAGGAAAATGCCCGCGCCCGCGACCTCGTGCTGACACCGGACGACCTCGAGCGTCTCGACGCCGCCTTTCCGCCGCCGCGCAAGGCGGTGCCGCTGGAGATGCTGTAGCCGCGGCAGCAGCGCCGTGCGTTCTGCGGCATACTGCGCGAATGCCGCAGGCCCTTGGCGGCGTTAATTCCGCGTCGGCAGTTCCAGCCGCCGGCCGACCAACTCCGCGAGGGTCTCCGGAGGCTCGCGGCAGTCGAGGGTGATGACGTTCTCGCTTTCGGGCGAGGGCACTTCGAGCGTCGCCAGCTGGCTGTCGAGGAGCGTCGGCGGCATGTAGTGGCCCTTGCGCTGCGCCAGCCGCTCAGCGATGACCTCGCGGCTCCCGTCGAGGAAGGCGAAGAGCAGGCCCGGACACGCGTCGGCGAGCTTCCGGCGGTAGCTTTTCTTTAGCGCCGAGCAGGCCAGCACAGTTGCCTCGCCCGTCGCCGCGGATTGGGCGAGGCGTTCGGCCAGCCGGTCGAGCCAAGGCCACCGCTCCATATCGGTCAGCGGAATGCCGGCGCGCATCTTGGCGACGTTCTCCGGCGGGTGGAAATCGTCGGCATCGAGAAAGATGAAGCCGTAGCGGTCCTTGATGGCCAGGCCGAGGGTCGACTTGCCGGTGCCCGACACGCCCATCACCACGACCACGGGCAGCGGGTTGGCCTGCTTTGAAGCGGTGCTCATTGGATGGCCCCTCGCGCTACTGCAACGGCGGCGGGCAGTTCGCTTGTCATACGTATTGTTCCTCAGGAGGGATGTCGGCGGCGTGGCGTCTCAAAGGGTCGCAAGCACGCCGCCGTCGACGTAGAGGATCTGACCGTTGACGAAGTTCGAGGCGTCGGAGGCGAGGAAGATCGCCGCGCCCTGCAGTTCCTCGACCTTGCCCCAGCGGCCCGCGGGGGTCCGGGTCTTCAACCATTTGTCGAAGTCGGCGTCCGCCATCAGCGCCTGGTTCAGCGGCGTCTCGAAATAGCCGGGGCCGATGGCGTTGATCTGCAGCCCGTGTCGCGCCCAGTCCGTGCACATGCCCTTGGTCAAGTTGTTCACCGCGCCCTTGGTGGCGGTGTACGGGGCGATGGAGTAGCGGGCGGCGGCGCTCTGGAGGCTGGCGATGTTGATGATCTTGCCGCGACCGCGGCCGATCATGTGCCGCGCGACCGCTTGGCCGACATAGAAGACCGAGTCGACATTGGCGCGCATGATCTCGTGCCAGGTCTCGGTCGGATAATCCTCCAGCGGCGCCCGGCGCTGGATGCCGGCATTGTTCACCAGGATGTCGATCGGACCGACCGCCGCCTCGATGCCGTCGACCCCGGCGCGGACGGCGTCGACCTCGGTGACGTCGAAGCTGGCGATCGAGGTCTGGATGCCGTCGGCCTCGAGGCGCTCGGCGGCGGCTTCGAGCTTGGCCTCGTCGCGGCCGTTGAGGACGACGTGCGCGCCCGCTCTGCCGAGACCTTCGGCGAGCGCGAAGCCGATGCCCTGGCCGGAGCCGGTGACGAGGGCGGTGCGGCCGGTGAGATCGAACAGTTTCAACGACATCCCGGCGTTCCCCTCGCGGCCGCGGGCGCCAAGCGCCGGGCCGTCTTTCCGCTTTTCCGCGTGCTATTCCATGTTATCCCTAGCACCGCAAGCCGGCGGAACGCCCGGCAAGATCTGGGAAACATGCCGTTATGCGCGCTGCCGTCATCCATGCCGCCAAGGACCTTCGCATCGACGAGCGGGAGGCGGCGACGGCCGGCCCGGGCGAAGTGCTGGTTCGCTTCGGCGCCGGCGGCATCTGCGGATCCGACCTGTCCTACTGGGGCAAGGGCCGGGTCGGCGACTTCGCGCTGCGCGAGCCGCTGGTGCTCGGCCACGAGATTTCCGGCGAGGTGATCGCGCTGGGCGACGGCGTCTCCAGCCTCGCGCTCGGCCAGCGGGTCGCGGTCAATCCGAGCCGTCCCTGCCTCCACTGCGACTACTGCCGGGCCGGGCGCGGCAATCTCTGCCGGAACATGCGCTTCTTCGGCTCGGCGGCGATCTTCCCGCACGTCCAGGGCGCCTTCTCCGAGACCTTCGTCTGCCGCGCCGACCAAGCAGTGCCGGTGCCGGCGACCATGTCCTTCGCCAAGGCGGCGCTCGCCGAGCCGCTGGCAGTGGCACTGCATGGCGTCCGCCGCGCCGGCGAGCTGCTCGGCAAGCGCGTCGTGATCGCCGGCGCCGGCCCGATCGGCATGCTGGTGGCGCTGGCGGTGCGGCGCGCCGGCGCGAGCTTCATCGCCATCACCGACCTCGTCGACCAGCCCCTCGCGCTGGCGCTCAGCGCCGGTGTCGACGAGACGATCAACGTCGGCACGCGCCCCGAGCAGCTGGCCGCCTATGAGGCCGACAAGGGCTTCTTCGACGTGGCGCTGGAGGCGACGGGCTCGCCGCTGGCGCTGTCCTCGCTGTTCAGGGTGGTTCGGCCGAGCGGGCGCGTGGTGCAGCTCGGCATGATGCCGCCGGGCGAGATCCCGCTGCCGGCGAACCTCCTGATGGCGCGCGAGATCGATTTCGTCGGCGCCTTCCGCTTCGCCGAGGAGTTCCACACCGCCGTCGACTGGCTGGCGCGCGACCTCGTCGACGTCGCGCCGGTGATGTCGGCCGAGCTGCCGATGGAGCGCCTCAGCGAAGCCTTCGAACTCGCCGCCGACCGCCGCTGGGCGATCAAGGTGCACCTGCACTTCTAGCCGGCGAGACCGCTTTGGTTGCGGGCGCAGGGAAGAGCGCGCCCGTGTGGCGTCCCGCCCTTCTCAGATGGTCTTTTCGGCGAAGAGGTCGGCGAGCCTGGCGGCAAGGCTCTGCGCGACCGCCGACTGCTTCGAGTTTTCGGCGAGATAGATCCCGATCACGACATCGGCGAGCGGCGGAAGGTCGTTGGCCGGTCCGAGCTCCCGGAGCCCCGGCGGCAGGACCCGACGGGCCATTGCCGTGATGCCGAGCCCCGAGGCGACGGCGGCGGCGATCCCGGACTGGCTGGGCGAGGCGTAGACGAAGTCGAAGGCGCGGCCGGCGCGCTGCAAGGCCGTCAGCATGCCGCGGCGGTAAAGGCATCCTTCGGGATAGCCGACGAGCCGCACCGGTTCGCCGGCGCCGTGGGGCAGGGGCACCGGGCCACCTGCCCAGACGAGGCCCTCGCGCCAGGTCATGAAGGCGCCTTCGGCCGGGCCGTCGGCGGTCATCGCGACGACGATGTCGTAGGCGCCATGATGCAGGTCCCGCAACAGGGCCGCCGACAGGTCGTAGGTGACATCGAAGGTCATCCCCGCACCATCGGCCCCGAGCCCGCCGAGTAGGTGCGGCAGGAAATGGTCGGCATAGTCGTTGGCAAGGCCGAGGCGCAGGCTGCCGCGGGCGTTGCGCCGGGCGAGGCGGAGCATCATGTCGTCGTTGAGGGCGAGGATCTGCCGTGCAAAACCGGCGACGATCTCGCCCGCCTCCGTCAGCTCGGTGCCGCCCTTGCGCAGCAGCGGTGCGCCGACAAGGTCCTGCAGCTTCTTCATCTGCAGGCTGATGGCGGGCTGGGTCCGCCCGAGCCGTTCGCCGGCGCGGGTGAAGCCCTTGAGGTCGATGATGGCGACGAAGGCCCGCAGGAGATCGGTCGGGATGCTGCGCAAGGTTCACCCTCCCTCGTCGGAAAGCTTATCCTAGCGCAGATTTCATCCCCGCACGATGTTGTGCTCCGGTCCGAACGGGAAATGCGTGATGTTCTCGGCGCCGTTCTCGCCGAGGACGAGGATGTCGTGTTCGCGGTATCCGCCGGCGCCCGGCATGCCCTCCGGCAGGCTCAGCATTGGCTCCATCGAGACGACCATGCCGGGCTTCAGGACCGTGTTCACATCCTCGCGCAGTTCGACGCCGGCCTCCCGGCCGTAATAGTGCGAGAGCACGCCGAAGGAATGTCCGTAGCCGAAGGAGCGGTATCCGAGCAGGCCCTCCGCCCGGTAGAGGTCGTTCAGCTCTGCTGCGATGTCGCCGCAGCGGGCGCCCGGCCTCAGGATCTCCAGTCCGCGGCGGTGCACCCGGACATTTGCCTCCCAGATGGCAAGGCTCGCATTGTCGCAATGGTCGAGGAACAGCGTCCGCTCGAGCGCGGTGTAGTAGCCGGCGATCATCGGGAAGCAGTTGAGCGAGAGGATGTCGCCCCGCCGCAGCCGGCGCGACGTCACCGGGTTGTGCGCGCCGTCGGTGTTGATGCCGGACTGGAACCAGGTCCATGTGTCCATCAGCTCGGCATGCGGCAGGACGGTGGCGATGTGCCGAACCATCGCCTGCGTCCCGGCAAGCGCGATCTCGTGCTCGGCGGCGCCGTTCCGGATGGCAGCCCGCACCGCCACGCCGCCGATATCGGCGGTCTCTGCGCCGAGACGGATCAGCGCGATCTCCTCGGCCGACTTGATCGTGCGCATCCACATCACCGGCTGGCCGAGGTCGACCAGCTCGCAGCCGGGAAACGCGTCCTGCAGCTGGCGGTGCAGTTCGAGGGTCATGTGCTCGAACTCGATGCCGATGCGGCGGCAGTCCTTCAGCTCGCTTTGCAGCGCGTGCAAGAAATTGTCCTTTCGCCAGTCGGTATAGGTGATGTTGTCGCCGAAGGTGCGCCGGAACGGCTGGCCCGCATCGATCCCCGCCGACACCGAGACCGCCCGTGCCGGGGTGACCACGAAGGCATAGCGCCGGCCGAAGGAGCAGTAGAGGAAGTCCGCGAAGTAGTTGATGTTGTGATAGGACGTCAGCAGCGCCGCATCGAGGTCGAGGTCGGCGAGGATGCCGCGCAGGCCATCCTGCCGCCGCTGCATCTCGGCGGCCGAGAAGGTCGGCACCGCCTTCTCGCCATTGTGCATGCGCTGGACGCGCAGGAGGTCGTTGGTCACGGCGACATGCTGGTTCATGGGGGCCTCTTCGGGTCGGCGCATGCGGCATGAGAACCGCCATCCGCTGGAGATTAGGAGAGAGCGACCGCGGCTTTGAAATGAGAAAGCGCAATCGTCCCATCAGCCTTCCTCATGCAGTGCGTCTGATCCCGCGCCCGAGGAGGCACAGCGCCGCAGCCGGATGATCTCTTCGGCAGGTGGCTGGACAGACCGGCCCAGCCGGTGACACCGTCCCGCAACAAGGCCAACACCCCGGTAGGACTGCCTGCCGGTGGAAGGAAAGCCGAACTCAGAGGGCATGATATGGATGCGATGGCTGGCGAACGGGTGACGTTCGAGGCACTGGTGCATCGGCTGCAGCCGATCTTCGAACGGCATGGCTGCTCGCCCGAGGTCGCCCGGCTGCTTGCGGAAAACTGTGCCGCGGCGGAGCGGGACGGCGCCGCCAGCCACGGCCTGTTCCGCATGAAGGGTTATGTCGACAGTCTCAACGCAAACGGCTGGGTCGACGGCCGCGCCGTTCCGGTCGTCGAGGACGCCGCATCCGGCTTCCTACGCATCGACGGCCGCAACGGCTTCACCGTGCCGGCGCTTGCCGCCGGGCGGTCGGAAGCGGTCGCGCGGGCAAGGGCGAACGGCGTCGCCGTCATCGCCATCCGCAATTCGCACCATCTCGGCGCCTTGTCGCTCGACGTCGAGCCGTTCGCGGAGGAGGGGCTGGTAGCCCTTGCCTTCATCAACTCGATGAAGAGCGTCGTACCGCAAGGCGGGCAGAGGGCGGTGCTCGGTACCAACCCCATCGCCTTCGCCAGCCCACGCGCCGACGGACCGCCGCTGGTGTTCGACATGGCGACCTCCGCGATGGCGAACGGCGATGTTCAGGTCGCCCGGCGGGAGGGCCGCGCGCTGGACGAAGGTGTCGGCGTCGACCGCGAGGGCGAGCCGACGACGGATCCCGCCGCCGTGCTGGAGGGCGGTGCGCTCCGCCCCTTCGGCGGCCACAAGGGTGCAGCGCTCTCGGTGATGGTCGAGATCCTCTGCGCGGCACTGGTCGGCGGAAAGTTTTCGGCCGAGGTGGATCTCTCCTCGCATCCCGGCGCGCATACCCCGCACACCGGCCAGTCGCTGATCCTCATCAATCCCCAGGCCGGGCGCGGCGCGCTGCCGGACTTCGCCGTCCGGGTCGAGCAGCTCCTCCATCTGCTGAACGACGCCGGACAGGACCGCCTGCCCGGAGACCGCCGCCTCTCGGCGCGGGCGCGGTCGGCGCAAGACGGCATTGCCGTTTCGGCCGAGATGAACGCACTGCTGGAGCGGTTGGAGACGGCGTGAGCCTGCCGGGTGGAGCGCGTGTCGCGGCCCTCAGCCGGCCAGCAGCGGGATGTGCGGTGCGACATCCGGCGGCGCCAAGCCATCCAGGCGCGGGTCGGGGGCGATCTCGACCTCGCGCTTGTAGGCGGTGAAGCCGGAGCGGGTGTAGAAGGCAATGGCCCTTGGATGGTCGAGCGTGCAGGTGTGCAGCCAGAACCGCCGGATCGGATGCGCAAACGCCTTCTCGATCGCGCGGTTCATCAGAAAACGCCCAGCCGGCCCGCCGATCAGCGACTGCGAGAGCCCGAAGAACAGCAGCTCGCACTCGCCTTCCCGCCGGAAATCGAGCTCGAGCAGGCCGAGCCCGCCCTTTCCGTCGCTCAGCCGGTAGATCTCCAACCCTGAAGGCGCGATCTCGGCGGCCAGCGCCGCATCGTCCATCGCCAGACGGCTGAACCAGAGCCAGTCGATCCCGACAGCGCGGTAGAGCTCCCGGTAGGCCGCGAGATCGGCAGCCATCCGCTCCAGCTGCCAGCCGTCCCCGACCGTTTCCGGCCGCAGCTCGGGGCGCCCAGTCATCTCGAGATAGGTGACGATGGTGGCGAGCATCCCTTGCGGGACGGCGTGAAATCCGGCGGTCAGCATCGTGTGGAACTCCCAGGCGCGAACAGGCCAGCGGCATCCGTGCCGGCCTCGTTCCGACTACGATATTCCAGCGCCCGCCGCAGCCGCAAAAGCCAGGTTGCAGAAGCGAAGTTATCAGGCGCCGGCATTGGCGATCGGTATAGTTCCGGCCATCGGTTCAAGGGGGAGACGCCTCTATCACGGGGAAAGTTCTCGTAACGAGGTGCCGATGTCCCGTTTGCAAATTCGCCTGCGCCTGGCCTTGGTGGCGGTTCTCGTCCTCCTATCGCCGGCGCTCGGCTACGCCGCCTACCAGCATGTCACCGGCAATCTGCATGTGGTGGAGGATGGCATGCTCTACCGCTCGGGGCAGCTGGACGGGCCGGCGCTGACCAAGCTCGTCCTCGACAAGAACATCCGCACGATCATCAACCTGCGCGGGGCGCATCCGGACACCAACTGGTATGCCGCAGAGAACTCGGTCGCCGATGGGTACGGCGTGCGGTACATCCCGATCCCGCTGTCTTCGGCCGAAGAGCCGGACATGGCGACCATGCTGGCGCTTGCCAATGCAGAGCGCAATGCGCCGGGCCCGCTGCTCGTCCACTGCCGCAGCGGCGCCGACCGCACCGGGCTCGCCGCGGCGATCTACGAACTGGTGGTCGCCGGCAGCAGCAAGGAGGCGGCCGCCAGCCAGCTCTCGCCGTTCTACGGGCATTTTCCCTGGTTCGGCTCGCGCACGGCGGCAATGGACCGGGCCTTTGCAAAATTCGCGGAATACTGGGACGCGTCGGGGCGACGTGCTGTAGCCTTCGGCGACAGGGAGATGTTGGCTGCCAAATGAAAATCCTGCTGATTGAAGACGATAGACAGACCGCTGACTATATCGTCGGCGGCCTCGCCCAGGAGGGTCATGATCTGGACCATTCCGCGAATGGGCCGAACGGGCTCGAGCTCGCCTGCACCCGTGACTACGACGTGATGATCGTTGACCGCATGCTGCCGGGCCTCGACGGCCTGTCGATCGTACGCGCTTTGCGATCGTCCGGCCGGGATACGCCGGTACTGTTCCTGACGGCGGTGGGCGGCGTCGACGACCGGGTCGAGGGCCTCGAGGCCGGCGGCGACGACTATCTGCTGAAGCCTTTCGCCTTCTCGGAGATGATGGCGCGGATCAACGCGCTTGGCCGAAGGGCCCCGAGCCGCAAGGAGGAGACGGTGCTGAAGGTCGGCGCGCTCGAGATGAACCTGATCGCCCGCACGGTGGTGCGCGATGGGGTCGCCATCGAGCTGCAGCCGCGGGAGTTCCGGTTGCTGGAATATCTGATGCGCAACCGGGGCCGGGTGCTGACGCGGACCATGCTGCTGGAGCGTGTCTGGGACTTTCACTTCGATCCGAAGACCAATGTGGTGGAGACCCATGTCAGCCGCCTCAGATCAAAGGTGGACAAGCCGTTCGAGAAGGAGATGATCCGCACCGTACGAGGCGCTGGATATTCGCTCAATGCACCTGCCTGAACAGTTTCGCTCGACCTCCTTCCGCCTCGGCCTCGGCTACTCCTTGCTGCTGCTGGTCTCCGTCGTACTGATTCTCGGCGTGACCTATTTCAAGGCGACGTCGGAGGTCGACGGCATCGTTCGCCGGTCGATCGACGAGGATATGGGGGCGCTGAGCGATGCCTGGACGACGGGCGGGCTCGAAGGCCTCAGCGCCGACATTGCGCGGCGTTCCAACAGTGTTTCCGACGACCATTTCTACCTTCTCACCCGCGAAGACGGCAGCAAGATTGCCGGTAATCTACCGGCGGAAGTCTGGTTGGACGGCTGGAGCGAGCGCAAGCTGAAGCGCTCGGTGATCAAGCAGAGCCCCGCTCTCGTGAATGCCGCCAGCCTCAACAGCGATCACGAGGTTCGGCTCTTCGGCGTCGGGGCGGTGATTGGCGGCTACAGGGTGATGGCCGCGCGCAACTCGCATATTCTCGACGAGACGCAGGAGATCATCCTCGCTGCCCTGCTCTGGGGTTGCGTCGTCTCGGTGCTTCTGGCGCTCGGCGGCGGATTGGTCGTCAGCATCGGCCCGACGCGCCGCGTCGATGCGATCGCCTCCGCGATGCGGGCGATCGCCGCCGGGCGTTTCGACCTTCGGCTGCCGATCGCCGGCAAGCGCGACGAGCTCGACCGGCTGTCGAGCGACATCAACGCCATGCTGGCCCGCATCGACGTGCTGATGAGCAGCCTGCGCCAGGTCTCCACCGACATCGCCCACGATCTGCGCACGCCACTGGCCCGGCTGCGGCAAACGCTGGAGGCGGCTCAGGACGGCGATGCCGCCGGGACGCTGCGCAAGAGCACGCTCGACGGGGCGGTCGCCGAAGTCGATTCGATCATCGAGACCTTCAACGCGCTGCTGCGGATCGCCCAGATCGAGGCCGGCGCGCGCAAAGCGAAATTCCGCTCCATCGACCTCTCCGTCCTCCTGACGCAGTTGCAGGACGTGTTCGATACCGTGGCGGATGCGAGCGGCCACCGCATGGAGCTCGACGTCTCCGGCGACCTCCAGATCTTCGGCGACCGCGATCTTCTCCAGCAGCTCTTCGCCAACCTCATCGAGAACGCGATCACCCATGCCCCGGCACCGGCCTTGATCAGGCTGTGGGCAAGGGCTGAGGGCGGCGCGGTCGTCGCAGGGGTCAGCGATGACGGGCCCGGTGTCCCGGTCGAGGAGCGCGAGCGCATCTTCCGGCGGCTCTACCGGCTGGACCGCAGCCGCACGACGCCCGGCAACGGCCTCGGCCTCGCCCTCGTGGCGGCGATCGTGGACCTTCACGATGCGCGGATCGAGGCCGCCGACAACGCACCGGGGCTGATCATGCGCGTCGTGTTTCCGCCGTTGATCGCCGAGACCGCGGGTCTGGCGTCCAATCTGCCGCGGCGTGCTGCCTTGGCGGCACCAACCGCCCTCCAGAAGGCCTGAATCGCCGTCATCGCCGTGCGTCGTGGCGCCGGCAGGGCTTCACCGCGCCAGTATCACGCGGGTTTGTGGTGGCGGAGTGCCGCCTAGGCGCCAGATGGGAAACCTCCCGGCCTCGCTTCCCGCAGACGGGTAGGGCCAGGCCAGCCGGAGAATGCCCCGTGGAAGACGCACCCCTGATCCTGACACTGCAGTTCGACGCCGACAGTTTTGCGCATTTCGATCGGATGCGCCGGCAGTATTTTCCGCCGGCCCGCAATTTCATCCCTGCGCACCTCACACTGTTCCACCATCTGCCCGGCGACCGCTATGCCGAGGTATCGGCCGCCGTGGCGGAGAAGGCATCCGACTCTGCTCCCTTCACCGTGGCGGTGAGCGGCCTTCGCTTTCTCGGGCAAGGCACTGCCTACGCGATCGAGAGCGCAGCCCTCTCGGCACTACGTGCAGGCCTTGCCGCCCACTTCGCGGACGCGCTGACACGGCAGGACGCGCAAGGGTTCCGGCCGCACGTGACCATCCAGAACAAGACTTCTGCGGCGGCGGCAAGGAAGACGTTTGACGCGCTTGCAGATGACTTCGAGCCTTTCGAGGTCACCGCAACCGGCCTCTTGCTCTGGCACTATCGCGGCGGGCCCTGGGAGTCCGCGGGAGAATTCGCCTTCGCCCGTTGAACTGGCCGATGCTGGTTGGACGGACTGGTGCGCGGCTTTAACAGCGGAACCCTCGCCTTAGGTAGATGTTCCTGATATGTTCTAAGCGGACATCAGGGCGGGATATGGTTCAGTCGATCAAGAGCTTTTCGGACGGGCTGAGGAAAGGGCTCGGCATCCTCGTGCGGTGCGAATGCGGTAAGCGGGCGATCTTCCGCGCCTCCGACTTCATGGACGTCATCGCGCCGGGCGAGGACATCGAAGCGCGCGTCTGGCGCTGCACCTGGTGCCGCAAGCGTGCGAGATTTGTCCGTTACGTTCCACTGGACGGCGTGGATCGCGAGGACCTGTCGCGCTGGTCGCCGCGGCCCAGCTAAGCCGATGTCGAAGGAGCAGGCATCCCGGCGGGTCGCCGGTTCCAGTCTGCGAGTACGCTGGCCGGGGACAACGGGTCGGCGACCAGAACACTCATGCGGGTGTCAGACCTAGGTGCGGGTGGCGACCGCGAGATCGGCAAGGTCCAGTTCCTCTTCGATGAGATGGAAGGCTTCGTCGCCGATGGTTCCGTCGCGCCGGAGGGCGAGAAGACGGTTGCGCCGGGCGATAAGGGCCTTTGCCCGCAGCGCCTTCTCCGGCGGGGTCGGCCGTCCAAAACCTTCTTCGGCCGCTTCCGCCACCCGTTTCTCGGCTTCCAGCTCGGCACGCAGCGCGGCCGCCCCGGGCGAGGCGTCGTCCCGCACGGCCGCAATGCCGGCATCGGATGTCGCCATACGCGCCTCGCGCACTTCGCGGGCGACCGGGTCGTCCTCCTCGAGCCCGAAAGCCATCACCAGCGGGCGCAGCGTCAGACCTTGGATCACGAGCGTCCCGAGGGTCACGGCAAAGGCCGAGAACAGCAGCATGCCGCGTTCGGGGAAATCTGTCGGCAAAGCCAGGGCGGTGGCGACGGTGACAATGCCCCGCGTGCCGGCCCAGCCGACGATCACGCCCGTTCGCCAGTCTGGCAGGAGACCGCCCTCGACCGTTGCGCCGTCGGTCCGGGCGATCTGCCACCGGCTCCAGAAGGCCGCGGCGATGGTCCAGACCAGCCGGACGCCGATCACGGTTGCCAGCACGGCCGCCCCGACGACCATCCAGTGCCGGAGTTCGTCCGGGGAGGCCGATGCGATGACCGGACCGAGTTCCAGGCCGATGATGAGGAAGGCGAGGACGTTGAGGACGACGACCGCCGTTTCCCAGACGGCGAAGGAGGGAAGGCGCAGCCGGGCGGTGGGGTAGGCGGAGGGCAGCCGCGCCAGCGTCATCCCGTAGATGACGATCGTCAGGATCGGCGACAGCGCCAGCCGCTCGGCCAGAACCCAGACGCCGAAGGTCGACACGAACTGCACGATGATGGACGTCGGCGCATCCTCGATCCGGCCGGTGACGAGGCCGACGAGCCAGGCCAGCGCCAGGCCTGCCACCAGGCTGCCGACCAGCGACAGGAGAAAGGCCGGGGCGATCACCTCGGCACCGATGCCGCCGCCCGAAGCGACCGCCGCGAGCGCCAGCCGGTAGATCAGCAAGGTCGAGGCGTCGTTGAGGAGCGCCTCGTTGCGCAGGATCACGGCGATGCGGTGCGGCAGCTTGACGTCGCGCAGCACCGTCGTCGCAGCCACCGCGTCGGGCGGGGCGACGATGGCGCCGATGGCGATGGCGGCCGCCCAGGGGATGGTCGGCACCAGGAGGTGAACGACCACGGCTACCGCTGCGGTCGTCAGGCCGACGGCGACGAGCGCAAGGCTCAGCGCTGCGCCCCAGTTGCGCCGGAGGTCGCGCAGGGACGTGTCGTAGGCCGCATCCAGCAGCACCGGCGCGACGAAGAGGGCCAGCACCAGCGACGGGTCGAGGTTGAAGTCGATATCGATCGGCGCGATCGCCAGCGCGACGCCGACGAGCGCCAGCAGAACGGGATAGGGCAGGTGCCAGCGACGCGCGAGACCGAGCATCAGCACCCCGACAGCCAGCATCGCGACGATGGTTTCAAACACGATCATGGCGGGCTTTCGGGGGGTGATTCGCAAGCCGTCACATAGAGCGCCGGCTGCAGATCACCAATCCCGCACATTCTGTGGGCGCGTGGCCCGTCGAAGGGCGGCGCTCCAAGCCTCGCCCATAAAGTCATCCGCGTGCCTTCCACCGGATGGCGTCCTGCTAGTCCGGCGGTCGCTCGGCCGACAACTCCTTTGCCAGTGCGATGACCAGCGAGCGCACCCAGCGATGGGCGGGATCGTTGCGGTAGCGGACGTGCCAGCCGAGATCGACCGGAAAGGTGCCGAGGTCGACAGGCGCCGGCACGACCTTCAGCCGGGGGTCGCGGGCGATGTGGCGGCAGATCAGCCACGGCAAGGTGGCGCAGTAGTCGGTGACCGCGACGATTTCCGGAACGGCGAGGAAATGCGTGACGGACACGGCGACCTCGCGCCGCACGCCCCGCCGCTCCAGCGCCTGGAACAGCCCCGCGCGCAGGCGGCCGGGGGGCAGCACGTTAACGTGCTGGAGGCTCTCGTAGACCGACTGCGAAAGGCTTGCCCCCACCTCCGGGTGGCCGGCCCTGACGACGCAGGCCAGCCCGTCGTCCATCAGGTGCTGAACCACCAGGCTGTCCGGCGGCTCGACGATCCGGCCGAGCACCATGGCGGTTTCCCCCGACATCGCGCCGGTCTCGACCAGATCATTGCCGAAGGGGACGAGACGGAGCCGGATGCCCGGCGCCTCGGCCTGCAGGCGGGCGACGACCCGGGGCATCAGGACAAACTCGACATAGCTGTTCGGTGCGATGGTGATCAGCCGTTCCGCCTTTGCCGGATCGAATTCCTGCTGACTGCGAACCGCCTCCTCGATCGCCGACAGCGACGCCGCGATCACCGGCAGGAGTTCCAGCGCCACCGGCGTCGGCTTCATGCCATAGCGCTCGCGCACGAAAAGCGGGTCGCCGAGCATGGTGCGCAGGCGGGCGAGGGCGTTCGACAAAGCAGGCTGGGTGATCCCCAGCCGCTCGGCGGCGCGGGTGACGCTGCGCTCCTCCATGAGGGTCACGAACACCGGCAGGAGGTTGAGGTCGTAGCGCATGCAGTCATGCTGCAGAGTGAATGTCTGAAATTCAACAGATAAATTGGATTTATGACCGATAGACGCTCACAAGAGCGCTTCGCCCAATCGATCCCTCTTCCAGACAGGAACGACCGATGAAGATCCTCATGGTCCTCACCTCGCACGACCAGCTCGGCAATACCGGCCGCAAGACCGGTTTCTGGCTCGAAGAGCTGGCCGCGCCCTACTACGTCTTCAAGGATGCAGGCGCCGAGATCACGCTGGCCTCGCCGGCCGGCGGCCAGCCGCCGCTTGACCCGAAGAGCAACGAGCCCGACGCCCAGTCGGACGCGACCCACCGTTTCGAGGCGGATGCCGCGGCGAAGGCCCAGCTCGCCAGCACGGTCCGGCTCGACACGCTTGCCCAGGAAGACTTCGACACCGTCTTCTATCCCGGCGGCCACGGCCCGCTCTGGGACCTCGCCGAGGACCCGAACTCGGTCAAGCTGATCGAAGACTTCATCGCCGCCGGTAAGCCGGTGGCGCTGGTATGTCATGCGCCGGGCGTCCTGCGCCACGTCAAGACGCCGGCGGGCCGTCCGCTGGTCGAAGGCAAGCGCGTGACCGGCTTCACCAACAGCGAGGAAGCCGCCGTCGGCCTCACCGACATCGTGCCCTTCCTCGTCGAGGACGAACTTGTCGCCAAGGGCGGACAGTATGAAAAGGGCGCGGACTGGGCCGAGTACGTCGTCACCGACGGGCTGCTGACCACCGGGCAGAACCCCGGTTCGTCGGCGCTCGCGGCCAAGGTCCTCCTCAAGCACCTCGCGGCGTAGAGATCGAAGATCGGGCAACACGCCCGGTCGTGAACGAGCCTTAGAACCTCGATGCCGTGCGCCCTATCCGGCGCACGGCATACGCGCCATACGGCCGGAAGCACCGGCCGCATTTCGTCCGGCTCCGCATCCGAAGGTTCAGACCGGTCCACGGCCGTTCCGCTCGGCGTGCCCGCCGGCCTCCAGCACGCACACCTCCTCGCGGCATTTCTCGAGCAGACGCCGGGTTGATGCCAGGAGTGCTTCCTGCGCGAAGTCCGGGGTTGCGTGCTTCAGCTGGCGCTGAAGGTCCTCGCCACGTTCTACGCCTTGCCTTATCCAGCCGAGGACGGCTGCGGCGTCGGCGGGCTCCGTCGGCGCAGACCGGCCGCCGCAGAGCTTCGTGCCATCGGCGGGCTCTTTGTCCGGTGGCGTCATCGCCCGCGACCCCCGCTGATGCGGCGCTCCCGGTGAGCCTGGGACGGCTTGCCGAGAAGGGCGGAATGGGCGTTTGGCATCGTTTCCTCCAGTTCCGCCGTGGTCATTTTGAACAGCGCCGTCTCTACCTCGATCTCGGCACTGCGTTCGAGCGGCACCAGTGGAAGGCGCACGCTGCTCTCGAGCCCGCGGCGAAGCAGCAGCGCGTATTTCAGTGCGGCGACGCCGTGCGCCTCCACCGCCGCGATCAGCGGCATCAGCCGGGCGTGCAGCACGCAGGCGCGACGGACGTTTCCGTCCCGGCACGCCTCTCGGAGCGCCAGCACCTCCGGGGGTGCGAGATTGGCGATGGCGCTGAACAGGCCATCGGCACCACTGAAGCAGGAGGCGGGACAGGTGGTCTCGTTCGCCGCCAACAATTGCGTCGCCCCGGGTGCGCGCCCGAAATCATCGCCTGCAGAAAGAACGGCGCTGTGGTCGATCCGCCCGACGACGCCGTCGATCCGCACCAGCTTGGCGATGTCGCGCGCGCCGAGGCTGCACCGCGTCCGGGCCTCGTCGAACTCGACGTAGACAGGCAGATCCACCGCCATCGTGATCCGCTCGACGTGTCGCCGGACACCCGCGACGTTCGGCCGGCTGTAGGACGGCGTGACGACGATGACCGCGTCGGCGCCGGCCGCCTCGGCATCCGCGGCGTAGGTCTCGGCCCTTGCCGTGTCGTTGCTGCTGACGTCGGCGTAGACCCGCATCGGGCCGGCGACCTCCGCAGCCAGCGACACCAGCCGCTGCCGCTCCTTTCGCGACAAAGTGGCGCCTTCGCCGATCCATCCTGCGACAGCGACGGCGGGAATCCCACTGTCGCGCTGGAACGCGAAGCTGCGCCGCCAGGACGTCTCGTCGATGATAGGACTGGTTCCGCTGGCGCCATCGGCAGGCGAGGAGAAGGGCGTCACGAGCGAGGTGACGACACCGGGCGTGTTCATGGGATGGCCTCGATATTCAGGGAGAGGGTGAGGGGCTGCGACGGACCGATGCCGTCCTGGCATCAGCTGAGGGTCAGGGCGTAGAGGCTGCCCATCGCCATCATCGCGGCGGAGACGGTGACGAGAAGGAGCGCCGCGACGACAGCCTGCGCGCTCAAGCCAGGCGCTCCACGGCCGAACGGGCCGATACCGGGGCCGCTTGCCCGAGTTCCGTCCAGGCGAACCGCAAGGCGGCGTCGCGGCTGACGAAGATGCCGCCCCATTGGTCGCCGGTTCCGCTGACGACCCAGCGACCGTCGCCGTCCTGTTTCAGCGCGAAGAGGGACATCGGCGCCCCGGGAGAAGGATACCGGGCGATAGACGACGGGTTCATGGTGGGCATGCGAGGAAGACCTTCGCTGTTGCAGATACCCCTTGAATCCGCCTTTCCGCGTAAGTTTTCGATACGGAAGAGGGGCCGTCTCCGTAGTGTTTCGGCAAGGACAGGCTTCGTCCGGCGTCCTTTCAGTCGCCGGCATAGGCCGGCATGCCAGCGAGGTCCTGCCGGCTGAGGCTGACCTCGACGTGGTCGGCGGGACTCACCTGCCAGCGGGTCGGCGTGCGCGTCATCAGGTCCTCGAGAAGGCCTGCGGCACTCTTGCCGGCCGGGGCGGTCGGCGCTGGCGGCGTTTTTCGGTGAGCCGCTTCTGCCGCCGGCACGAGGCTCAGCAAGGCCATCGGCACCGCAACAGTTCGCGTCGCCACCCCGATAAACGCCCCGACATCGAGCGTCACCGCCACCACGCGGCCGCTGGCGTCGACCAGCACGTCATCGACGGTGCCAACGCGCTGTCCTTGCGGCCCGAAAACCATCGAACCAACGAGCCTCGACACCCGGATCCGCCTCGCGTCGGCAGCGGTGGCCGCCGAGCCAACCGTCTCGCGCTCGTCCGGCGAAGCCGTGTGCCGCCGCTCGGACGAGGTCGGATCCGGATGGCCAACCATCGCTGCCATGATCGCGACCGCGGCGGCGACCGCCAGCACGCGGCGTCGCCCGCGACGGGCTGGCGGAGGCGACGCGGGACGGCGGCCCGGCCCGCCGACGTCCGACGCTATCAGCCGGACGCGCATTCAGGATCGCTCCGGTTCGGCGGCCGCTGCCAAAGCGAGGGCAGGGGCGGACAGCATGGCATGGGCGAGACCGAGCGTCGCGACCGGCTGAGCGAGGAGCGTGGCGGCTGCGAGCAGTCCGGTGAGGACGACGTCATTGCGAAGGTGAGACAGCATGAACTCTTCCCGGCCCGAGAGCCCGTTCGACACGGCGCCATGGCACCATCCGGGGATAGGCCGATGCGCTCCGCTGCGACGATCGGTCTTCGCGCATAAGGTTTCGAGATGGATTTTGGCCCTGCCGCATCAAGATTGAGGGCGGCAGGCGCTCGCGCGGCGAAGGGTCGAGCGGGGAGCTGTCGGCCTTCGAACGCATTCCGGCACGGGGATCGGCCTTGGTGCGGGAGCGATATCCGTGACGGATCGTTGCTGCCCTGACCTTCAAACGACAGGAACAGAGATGACCGACGATCCCCGCACCAGCCAGCCCACACAGTTTCCCGGAGAGACGATGCAGCAGCTTCCCGGCTTTGAGGAGAAGATGCACACGCGGCCCGACCATGGCGAAGAGAGCTATGTCGGCAAGGGCCTTCTCGAGGGCCGCGTCGCGCTGATCACCGGCGGCGATTCGGGCATCGGCAAGGCAGTCGCGATCGCCTATGCCCGCGAGGGCGCGGACGTCGCGATCTCCTATCTCCCGACCGAGCAGGCCGATGCCGAGGACACCAAGGCCTGGGTCGAGAAGTCCGGACGCCGCTGCGTCCTCGTGCCGGGCGACCTCCGCGACCGCGATCTCTGCGCCGACCTCGTGGCACAAACGGTTTCGGAGCTCGGCGGTCTCGACATTCTCGTGAACAACGCCGCCGCGCAGACGACAAACGAGGATCTCGCCAGCATCGATGACGACGAGATGCAGGATGCCTTCGCCGTCAACGTCTTCGCGATGCTGCGCCTGGCGAAGGCCGCGGCGCCGCACATGAAGCCGGGCTCGGCGATCGTCAACTCGACGAGCATCCAGGCCAAGGTCGCCACCGAAAACATGATCGTCTATGCCGCGACGAAGGGCGCGATTTCGAGCCTCACGATCGGCCTGTCCAACCTCCTGGCGCCGAAGGGCATCCGCGTCAACGCTGTCGCGCCCGGCCCGGTCTGGACGCCCATCCAGGTCATCGCCAAGGAGCCGGACGAGCTGGAGAAACTCGGCCATAACACCCCGCTCGCCCGCGCCGGCCAGCCGGCGGAACTTGCCCCCGCCTACGTTCTCCTGGCCTCGCGCGAGGGCAGCTACATGTCCGGCGCCGTCATCCCGGTCACCGGCGGCCTGCCGATGTACTGATTGCCCCCTGCGACGGGCGCCGAACGCCGGCCTGGCGTCGTCGCTCGTCGCGGGGCAAGAGCCCGGCAGGGTAGGGGAGCGACGGGTCGGCGCAGGGGAAGCAGGACGGCGGGGACGGCGCCGTGCCAAAAATGTGCGTGCGAGGGGTCAGCAGCCCGTTTCACGCTCTCCGATCGACCGGACGCGGTCGATCTCATTGGACGCCAATCGAGGCCAAGCGCCGCGCACCCGGCAGGACGGCCACGTCGAACAGCTCGTGCACGGCGCCCTCCAGGCGAAGCCACTCCACCGTGTCACCCGTGTGGGTGTCGATGACGAGCAGCCCGCAGCGCGCGTCGGCATCCCGCACTGCCAGCGCCGCATCGAGTGGCAGCCCGGAGAATTTCTGGCCGCGCGGCAGGGAGAGGCCGACGATCGCGAAGCGGCCGACGAAGGCGAGGCCCCGCGCATAGCCCGGGCAGAACGCCACCGGCTCGAAGCGCCCCGAGCCGGTGTCGACGAGGCCAAGCTCGCCGGTGCCGGAATTCAGGATCCACAACCAGCCGTCCTGAAGGCGCGGCGAGTGCGGCATGGACAGGCCGGAAGCGACGGCCTCGCCGGACGTGACGTCGATCAAGAGCCCGCCGTCCGCGCGCCAGTCGCGCCAGCCGTCCGCGACATCCGAGCGCGACGCGGCGGTGACGAAGTGCGGGGTTCCGGTCTCGTCGGTCGCCATGCCGTTGAGGTGGCAGCGGTCTTCGGGGGCCAGCTTCGAGATAAACGGGGGCCGCCATAGCGGGCGGAAAGAACCGCCGTCCGAAACCGTTGCGAGGCACGAGAATAAGGTGTTGGCAAAGACCGGCCGACCATCGGGCCCGAAAGCGACGTCGTGGACGTCGAGGTCGCCGGTGTTCCAGGTAGCCTGCGGCGACAACAGCGCGTCATAGCCCTCGTCGCCGCTGGCCCCCGCCTTCTCACCGGCCGGCACGACGTTGTCGAAGCGGATGATCTGGTTGCGCGTGGCCATCAGCACCGATCTCCCATCCGCCGACACGTCGAGGCCCATCGGGCGGGGGAAGCTGCGCTCTACGACCGAGAGGCGTCCGCCGTGCGTGCCGATCCGGAAAAGCCTGTCCGCCTGGTCTGTGGTGAAGAGGAGGCTGGCCCCTTGCGCGGCCAGCCAGTCGGGGAAGCCCCGCGAGGAGGTGACGACGAGATCCTCGCTGCCGCCGGGGCTGGCCGGGGCGATCATCGAAGCGGCGCTCACGCCAGGGCCTCGCCACGGACGCCGCAGATCGGACGGGTGGCTTGGAGCAGAAGCGCAGGGGCGGAGCGGCGTCGGATCGGCATGAACGGGTCTCTGCTCAGGGGCCGGCACTGCGACGCGGGACAGGCGGCTGCGCGCCCTGCTTGCCGTGCCGCTGCGCGAGACGGCCCGGCCTGGCGCCGCCTCCTGCGATGACTGATAGTTAGGGGCCGGCTTCGCGGTGAGCTACGGAACGGGGCGGAGCGGCGTTGCACCAGCGTCCGCCATTCGTTGCCTGAGCGTCCGGAAGTCCCTATAGGATCGTTCGACATGCGAACTGTGTCTCGCGCGCCATAGTCAGGCCGTGCGGAAAGAGACCGCAGCCCGGCCTTTCTTCGATCCAGCTGGAAGGGCTGCCTCACCGATCCGCACGCCGCCAGGATGCCTTGCCCCGCATGACCCGATCGCCGCCGGTGTACTACGAGTTCGACAGCGTCGCGGTCGAGGACGGCGATGCCTTCGGGCGATACCGCGCGCTCTATGCCGGGGGCACGGATGTTCACCAGACCGGACCTGGCTTCCACGCGCGCCTCGAGGCTTGCCGCCTGGGACCCCTTGTCCTGTTCGACAGACAGCTCAACGACGTCGCGCACGAGCGCACCGCCGCCCGCGTGCGCGGCGACGGCTTCTCGCACTTCACGCTCCAGCTCGTCGTTTCCGGCCGCATGGTGGTCGAGCACGACAACCAGGCCGAGGAAGCGGGGCCCGGCAGCATCGCCCTCTTCGACTTGACCCGCCCGCAGCGCACCACGGCCTTCGACGTGCGCCTTCTGACCTTCTCGGTTCCGCGTGACCTAGTGGAGCGGTCGAGCGTCCAGGTGGCGGGACTGCACGGGCGCATCCTGTCCAGCGCGCAGTCCGGGCTTTTGGCTGACGTCATGACCTCTATTGTCAAGCGGCAGCTCAGCGCGGCGAACACCGAGCCAGCGCCGGTGGTGGGCATTCTGGAAAGCGCGCTGGCGCTGGCGCTGCGTTCCGAGGATACCGCGCTCCTGCGCGACCGCAGTGCCGCGGCGGTTCTCGACCGCATTCGCCTCGTCGTGGAGGCGAACCTGTCGCGCCGTGACCTTTCGCCGATCATGATCTCGACGCTGGCCGGGGTTTCGCGCACCGTTCTCTATGAACTCTTCAAGCCTTTCGGCGGGATCTCACGCTATATCGTGAAGCGGCGTGTCATGCGCCTGCACTCGCTGATGCAGCGCCCCGACCTTGTGTCGGTCAGCGTGGGACAGCTCGCGCTTCAGGCCGGTTTCTCGTCCGACAGCCACGCCAACCGATCCTTTGCAGAGGCTTATGGCACGACACCCGGACGCTTCCGCGCAGTGAACGGCAACAGCAACGGCGAGGCAGTGCTGGACGAGGCGAACGGTCGCCCGCTCTTCGACGACTGGCTGCGGGCGCTGAGTTGAGCCCGCCGACTGACAGCATCGCCGCCGATTCTGATGCCCGCCGTCCCGTCCGCCGCTCCGCCTACGGCCTCGTGGCGGCGCTGGCGCTTGTGCAGTTCACGGCGTTGATGGACCGAGGTCTCCTGGCCGTGCTGCTGACGCCCATCAAGACGAGCCTCGGCCTCACCGACACGCAGCTCGGCCTTCTCCAAGGAACAGGCTTTGCGCTGCTATACGCGCTCGCCATCATTCCGGCTGGCCTGCTGGCTGATCGGACCAACCGGCGACGCCTGCTCCTGTGCGGCCTGACCGTCTCGAGCGGCGGCATCCTCGGCTACGCGATCGCACCGAGCTTTCCGTGGCTGTTCGCGGCCTCTCTCATGGTTGGCCTTGGCCAGTCGGTGCTTTTGCCTTGCGTGCTGTCGCTGATCGCGGAGCGGGTCAGCGCACCCCGGCGCGCCCGGGCCACCGCCGTCTTCACGTCCGCCGGCCTCGCTGGCCGGGCGGCCGCGCTGATCGGCGGCGGCTGGCTGCTCGGTCGCCTGACTGGCCTTGCCGACCTGCCCGCGGAGCCTTGGCGCGCCGTCGTCCTCGCCTCTCTCGTTCTGAACCTCGCAGCGCTCCTGGCTCTCTTCACCGTCCGCGATGGTGGGGCCGCGAAAGAGAGCACGCCGCAGCCGTCTCGGACGGCCATGCTCGGCCAGGCTCTCGCCTGGCTGTCGGCGGGTTGGCAGACCTATCTGCCGCTTCTGCTCGTGATGTCGGCGACGGTTCTGGCGATCCAGGGGGTGGCGGCCTGGACGCCGACGCTTCTCTACCGCCGCTTCGCGCTCGAGCCCGCCATGGCGGCGCTGGCCGCCGGCAAAGTGACGTTCCTCGCGGGCGTTGCCGGACACGCCGTCGGCGGATGGGTGACCGATCGGGCAATGCGCGTTTTTCGGCTGCGGGGCGGTTTTAGCATCGCCGCCATCGCGCTTCTCCTGGCGTGCCCCGGCCTTCTCCTGTTTGCGCAGGCGGCCGACCTCACGCTGTCGCTCGCAGGCCTATCTCTCTTCGCCGGTGCCATGGGCGCGGCGACCCCGACCGGCTTGACCCTCCTCCAGAACGTCACCGCTACCCCAGCGAAGGGCACCGTCTCGGGCTTGATGCTCGCGGCGACCACACTTTGCGGCCTCGGCCTCGGACCGTTGCTGATCGGACTGGCCAGCGACCGAGGCAGCATCGACGGCGATGCCCTCAGTGCAGCCGTCCTGCACGTCGTGCTCCCGGTCCTCGCCATCGGCATCGCTGCCGCCGTCACAGGCATCCGCTGCGGACGAAGCTGTGGCCGTTCGGGCTAGCGCCAAGGCGTGGGCTATTTCGGCTTAGCGGCATGGCGGATCAACGGTGTGAAGCCATTACCGGGCCGAAAGTCGCGAGATTATGTGAAGGCTTCTGCTTTTTGGTGACGTAGCTTACCGTGGTGGAAAGATACTGCTTGGTACGGACTTCCTGGCTTACTGCAAGAGTAGCATGGCGGACTGGTGCGCAATATCGCCATGCCGGATCACGCTGTCCGGCTTGTCACGTCGGCTACCGCGACGAGCCCACTTCAGTTCCAGAAGCAAATCCGTCTGCTGCAGGCGCGCACCCTTCCCATCGACGCGAAGCAAAGTTCCGGTCGGAAATCGACGCGGCAAGTGCAATAATCCCTTCGAAGCTCGCTTGGCCGCATCCGATCACCCGAGTTCCTATCTCCAAAGACTTTACGGGTGAAAGCGGTCGGGCAACTTTTGGGGGAAGCTAGCGTAAGCTGCCGGACCTGCGTTGCAGCGCCCGATGGACCGTGCTCCGGTACGTCGACCCGGTTCAGCCATCGAGACTGAGCAAGGGGTCGCCGGGTTGGTGCGCCAGCGCCGTGAGACAATCGAAGGACGAGGGTCGATGACTGATCTCAGGAAGGGTGTCTGGCTGAACGAACCAAGGCAGGCTGAGCTTGGCCCCGACAGCCTCCAGATGGTGACCGACGAGCGGACCGACTTCTGGCGCGAGACGCATTACGGCTTCACGCGCGACAGCGGCCACTTCCTGGGATTGGAGACAGGCGACGGCTTCACCGCGCAGGTGCGCATCCGGGCGACGTTCGAGAGCCTCTACGATCAGGCCGGCATCATGGTCCGGATCGACGAGCGGCACTGGATCAAGGCCGGGCTCGAGTTTTCGGATGGACATGCCCTCCTTGGCAGCGTCCTGACGCAGGAGCGGTCCGACTGGGCAACGGGACGTTTTGACGGCGACCCGATGGATTTCTGGATGCGCGTGTCCCTGGCCGACGGTGTCCTGCGCGTGCAGGCCTCGAGCGACGGGAGGCTCTGGCCCCTGGTGCGGCTGTGTCCGTTCCCGGAAGGCGTCAGCTACCACGTCGGTCCGATGTGCTGCACGCCGGAGCGAGCGGGTTTAGCAGTCCACTTCTCAGATTGGACGCTGACGAACCATCTTGGGACGGATCTGCACGACCTTCGGTAGGGTGCCAACCCCCAAGCGCCTTCGAGAACGTTTGCTTCTCGTTGCGCGTCGAGCCGTTCGGCTTGCCGAGAGGGGGCGTAAGCGGAAGACTCAACGGGCTTCGACCCTGGTCCTTGCAACGTCTTTAAAGGGTTGAATGCAGAATGGCAGCTATTCGCGAGATGGCCTCGGAAACGGAAGGACCGCCTTCGGCCCGTATCCGACGCCGGAAATGATTCCCGCTAAGCGCCCATCTTAGCCGTGCAGATCGATCCCGCGCGATCCTAAAACCTGCCGTACCCGCCCGACCTCTTGAATTGCAGGTTTCGTCAGTAGCTGCTCGACTCCAGGAAGGCAAGAGTCACTGCGTCTGTCGCCGCTGTTGTGGGTGTACCCGTCGGTGTTATCCAGCTTCTGATCTGGATCCTCTGAGCGCCGTCGTTCGCAGTGCTCGTCGCCAGGCGGACGACATCGTTCGCAAACGCCACTCGACCCGGTACCCAATAGAAAGTGCCTCAAACCAGGAGGCTTCGGGCTCTGCGGCGAACTCGGACGACGACTTCACCCAACTTCGCGGTTTGCCGCACTGAGCGCTCGGCGCCACGGCTCTAGAACGGTTGAAATTGACCGACGCGGTGGCGGGCTGAACCTAGGCTAGTGGCTCGCCCTGTTGCTAAGGCAGCGGCCGGCATGAAGTACGTCAGCATGGAAGCGTGAGGCTGAACGGATGCCCGCCGACTTGGTGCCTTTCAGGTCGCCAAGCCACCCTCCAACGGAGGGAGATCGAAGATGGCAAAGCATTCGACTGGCTTGGACGAAATCTTTGTTGAGACCGAACCGGCACGAACGTGGCCGCGACCCATGGTCTCGCGGACCCCGCCGAATCTCGAGTGGGCTGAGGAGACAGTTCGCCGGGATCGGTTTGAAGTCGTGCTCTGTCGCCCGACCGAGTTCAGCAAATCGACGCATGGCTGGGCACTTTACGAACTAGCAGCCATGACTGGAAGTCACTGGTACTCGGTCCAGGTAACGGGTGATCTAGCAAGAGCTCGTCGGGTCGCGAAAGAACTGGTGCGACCGAGCGATCGCACGCACGGGCTTCGCCTTTCGGTTTCGCAGAGGTCCATCTACGTGACTCTGGAGCAATATCGCATAAGCGGACAGGCGACTTCGTGACGACGTTGCTGAAGCTCGGTTGGGCGCCAGAGGGATCCGCGTTTGAGAAGGACGCGATGTACTCCTTCCTTTTGGACGCTCGACATCCGGAGCGAGTCACTGATGCCGACTTGGAAGCGAACCGAGAAAGATCGACGGCGCTGGGTCCTTTGCTCGCCCAAAGGATGGCCGATGCCGAGGAGCTGATCCGACATCTGGAGGAGGGAGCCGATGCTGAGATGGATGACTGTGAGGCGACAGGACTTCGGTGAGGGCATACAGGAGAGTAAACAAAAAGAGGCGGATGGCCAAAACGGCCGTCCGCCTCGCTCTCGCTAAGTTGCTGTCGTTGAAGACCCTGGTTCGGAACTCAGGCTGTTAAGAACATAACTCAGGGGCATCCATCACCGGCTTTTTGCCTCAGCTGCAGCCGCTCGTTGCGCCGCAGGTGTCGCACTTCAAGCAGGTGCCGTTGCGGACCATGGTGAAGTTGGCGCATTCCGAGCAGCTTTCGCCGGTGTAGCCCTTCATCAGGGCTTGAGCGCGGCGTTCGTTGGCGCTGGGGCCGGGGGCTTGCTCGACCTTGGCGGTCTCGCGCTCGGAGGCCTTGAAGGCCAGCGGGCTGTCGAAGATGCCTTGCGCCGGCGAGACGTCGGCGATCGGCGCGGGGTCGGAGACGGGGGCCGTCTCGTAGTCGCGCTTCAGCGCCGTCGCCTGGTTGCCGCCGCCGAAGCTGGTCGGGCCGCGGCCTGCCAGCTGCGTCACCGCCGCGCCGGTCGTGGCGACCGCCGGGCTGCGGGGGGCAGCGGCGGGCGTTGTGCCCTTCAGCGTCGTCGCCGGCGTGCGGCCGTCGGTGCCGGTGCTGAGCGTGCCCGCCGGATCGGACGAAACGAGCCGGAACTTCGCCGTCTGGCCGCGAACCATGCCGTGGCTGACCGGAGAGGGCTTGTCAGCCTCGACGCCGCGACCGATCGTCGAGGTGCCGAAATCCTCCGGCTGAACATGGGCGAGGTCGTGCCGGCCGAGATATGACACGGCAAGCTCGCGGAAGACGTAGTCGAGGATCGACGTCGCGTTCTTGATCGCCTCATTGCCCTGCACGATGCCCGCCGGCTCGAAGCGGGTGAAGGTGAAGGCCTCCACATACTCCTCCAGCGGCACGCCGAACTGGAGGCCCAGCGAGATGGCGATGGCGAAATTGTTCATCATCGCGCGGAAGGCGGCGCCTTCCTTGTGCATGTCGATGAAGATCTCGCCGATGCGGCCATCGTCGTATTCGCCGGTGCGCAGGTACACCTTATGGCCGCCGACGATCGCCTTCTGGGTATAGCCCTTGCGGCGGTTCGGCAGCTTCTCGCGGTCGCGGATCACCTTCTCGACGATCCGCTCGACAATGCGCTCGGCGACTTCCGCCGCGCGCGCGGTCGCCGGCTGGGCGATGAGCATCTCGGTCGCTTCCGCCACCAGATCGTCCTCGTCATCGCCCTCGTCGGCGATCAGCGAGGCGTTGAGCGGCTGGGAAAGCTTCGAGCCGTCGCGGTAGAGGGCGTTGGCCTTCAGCGCGAGCTTCCACGACAGCATGTAGGCCGCGTTGCAGTCCTCCACCGTCGCATCGTTCGGCATGTTGATGGTCTTGGAGATCGCGCCGGAGATGAAGGGCTGAGAGGCCGCCATCATCCGGATGTGGCTCTCGACCGAGAGGTAGCGCTTACCGATCCGGCCGCATGGGGTGGCGCAGTCGAAGACCGGCAGGTGCTGGTCCTTCAGGAACGGCGCGCCTTCGAGCGTCATCGCACCGCAGATGTGGACGTTGGCGGCGTCGATGTCGGCGCGGGAGAAGCCGAGGAAGGGCAGGATCTCGAAGGAGAAGTCGGCGAGCTGCGCGTCGGTCAGCCCGAGCGTCTTGCGGCAGAAGTCTTCGCCGAGCGTCCACTTATTGAAGGCGAACTTGATGTCGAAGGCCGCCTTCAGCGCGGTGTTCAGGGCCTCGATCTCGGTCTCGCCAAAACCCTTCGCGCGCAGCGAGCCGGGGTTGATGGCGGGCGCCTGGTTGAGGTTGCCGTGGCCGACCGCATAGGCCTCCATCTCGCCGATCTGCGCCTCGGTGTAGCCGAGCGAGCGGAGCGCGGCGGGCACCGCGTTGTTGATGATCTTGAAGTAGCCGCCGCCGGCGAGCTTCTTGAACTTCACCAGCGCGAAGTCGGGCTCGATGCCGGTGGTGTCGCAGTCCATCACGAGGCCGATTGTGCCGGTCGGTGCGACGACGGAGACCTGGGCGTTGCGGTAGCCGTGCGCGGTGCCGAGCGAGACGGCCTTGGTCCAGCACGCCTTGGCGCGGGCCGACAGGCGCTTGTCCTTCAGCGCGGCATGGTCGAGCGGAACCGGGTCGACCGAGAGGTTCTCGTAGCCGTTGGCGATGCCTTGCGCGGCGCGGGCATGGTTGCGCATGACACGCTGCATGTGGTCGGCATTGGCGGCGTAGTCCGGGAACGGCCCGAGCTTCTCGGCCATCTCGGCCGAGGTCGCATAGGCGACGCCCGTCATCAGCGCCGAGACGGCACCGCAGATCGCGCGGCCTTCGGCCGAGTCATAGGGGATGCCCGAGGTCATCAGGAAGCCGCCGATATTGGCGAAGCCGAGGCCGAGCGTGCGGTAGTCGTAGGAGCGCTGGGCGATCTCCTTCGACGGGAACTGCGCCATCAGGACGGACACCTCGAGCACCACGGTCCAGAGGCGCGTCGCGTGTTCGAACGCGTCGGTGTCGAGCGTGCCGGAGGGCTCGCGGAACTGGATGAGGTTCAGCGAGGCGAGGTTGCACGCCGTGTCGTCGAGGAACATGTATTCCGAGCACGGGTTCGAGGCGATGATCTCGCCGGCGGCCGGGCATGTGTGCCAGTCGTTGATCGTGGTGTGGAACTGGATGCCGGGATCGGCCGAGGCCCACGCGGCATAGCCGACCCGCTCCCAGAGGTCGCGGGCCTGCAACGTCTTGACGACGCGGCCGTCCTTGCGGGCGGTGAGGTTCCAGGTGCCGTCGTCCTCGACTGCCCGAAGGAAGTCGTCGGTGACGCGGACGGAGTTGTTGGAGTTCTGGCCGGCGACGGTGAGGTAGGCTTCGCTATCCCAATCGGTGTCGTAGACCGGGAAGTCGATGTCGGTGTAGCCTTGGCGCGCGAACTGGATGACGCGCTTGATGTAGTTCTCGGGAACCTGGGACTTCTTGGCGTCCTTGACGGCGCGCTTCAGCGCCGGGTTCTTCATCGGCTCGAAGCAGTCGCCCTCCGGGCCCTCGCAGTTGACGCAGGCGGCCAGGATCACCTTCAGGTGCTTAGAGATGGTGCGCGAGCCGGTGACGAGGGCGGCGACCTTCTCCTCCTCCTTCACCTTCCACGAGATGTAGGCCTCGATGTCGGGGTGGTCGATGTCGACGACGACCATCTTGGCGGCCCGGCGCGTGGTGCCACCGGACTTGATAGCGCCCGCCGCGCGGTCGCCGATCTTCAGGAAGCTCATGAGGCCGGACGACTTGCCGCCGCCCGAAAGCTTCTCACCCTCACCGCGCAGGCGCGAAAAATTGGAGCCGGTGCCCGAGCCATACTTGAAGAGGCGGGCTTCGCGGACCCAGAGGTCCATGATGCCACCGTCGTTGACGAGGTCGTCGGCGACCGACTGGATGAAGCAGGCGTGCGGCTGCGGGTGCTCATAGGCCGAGGCCGAGCGGGTCAGCTGTCCGGTGATGTAGTCGACGTAGAAATGGCCCTGGCCGGGGCCATCGATGCCATAGGCCCAGTGCAGGCCGGTGTTGAACCATTGCGGCGAGTTCGGTGCGACCTTCTGGGTCGCCAGCATGAAGGCGAGCTCGTCGTTGAAGGCGCGCGCGTCCTCCTCGGTGGCGAAGTAGCCGCCCTTCCAGCCCCAATAGGTCCAGGTACCGGCAAGGCGATCGAAGACCTGCCGCGCGTCCATTTCAGAGCCGTAGCGCTCGCCCTCAGGCATTGCGTCGAGCGCGGCGTGGTCGGGGACCGAGCGCCACAGCCAGGACGGGACGCTGTTCTCCTCGACGCGCTTCAGCTTGGCCGGGATGCCGGCCTTGCGGAAATACTTCTGCGCCAGGATGTCGCTGGCGACTTGGCTGAACTGAGCGGGAACGTCGATGCCCTCCAGCCGGAAGACGACGGAGCCATCGGGGTTGCGGATCTCGCTGGTCGCTTTGCGGAAGGCAACGCCGGCATAGGCGCCTTCGCCAGCCTTGGTGTAGCGACGCTCGATCTTCATGCCCATGGGACTGTCCTTGACTGGATGCAGGACGCCAAACGACAGACGCGAAAGCGCGCCGCCGGTGTGACGGTGGTAGAATGGCGAGCCGGCTGAGCCGGCGGCTATGTGGTGTATGCCGGGGTAGGCGACACTAGATATAGTAGATCAGCGCCGGTTAATCGAATCCTTTTCCACCGTGCACTCGCAAGTTTTTCCCGTCAGGGAGCATATCTGCAACGGCGGTACGGGCCGCCAAGAAACTGCTGGGATGCCCGGTGGATGGTGTGGAAACCCTTGTCGCGCGGGCCGGCGGCACCGTTAAAAAGACGCTAAGGCGACTCCGCGGGGTGGGTCAAGGAAAGGTCGCGGGCCGCACGGATTGCGCTCATCACGTTCTCGGCGGGGTGTGGATAACGGGCAGAACCCGAATCGCGACTCGCCAATGCTTTCTCCGGCTGGGCCGGCCTCGGCCCTTGAAATGGCAAGACCTTCGCCGAGATTGCCGGTTGACCGGCCTCTGGAATTCGCGCCTTTGCCGCGCAGACAGACCGTCTTTCCCCGGGAAGCGATGGCCAAACCTGTTGTTGATGCGGTGCGCCGACCCGAGGAAACGCTCATGACCGATACTGCCGACGCCCCTTACGGTGCCGTCGACCTTCTCGACACACCGCCCGAAGTTGCCTTCGATCGAATCACCCGGCTGATCGGTAAGCTTCTTGGCGTCCCGGTGGCGCTTGTCAGCATCCTCGATGCCGACCGTCAGTTCTTCAAGAGTGCGGTCGGGCTCCCCGATCCTTGGCGGGAAAAGCGGGAGACGCCGCTGACGCATTCTTTCTGCCAGCACGTCGTGGCCACCAATGCGCCGCTCGTCGTCGATGCGGCGCGAGATCATCCGCTGGTGCGCAACAACCTGGCGATCCCCGACCTCGGGGTGGAGGCCTATCTCGGCGTGCCGATCCATGCGCCGGACGGCTCGGTGATCGGCTCGCTCTGCGCCATCGATCGCCATCCGCGCGGCTGGACGGCCGAGGAAACGGCGACGATGACCGATCTCGTCGACATCCTGGAGACCGAACTGGCGCTGCGCGCGGAGATCCGGCGTCGCCAGGTCGCCGAAGCGGCCAAGCTCCTGCTGATGCGGGAGATGGAGCACCGGGTGAAGAACAGTTTTGCCAAGGTGCAGGCGATCGTCAGCCTGTCCATGCGGCATGGCCGCGACCTGAAGGCGGTGCGCCATGCCGTGACGCAGCGGATTGCGTCGCTCGCGAAGACGCAGTCGCTGTTCGTAGAGGCCACCGGCCGCACCACGTCGCTTGCCGCCGTGCTGCGCAACGAGATGAAGCCCTACGAGGAGGCCGGCAGGCTGAAATTGCTGGGCGAGCCCGTGGAACTGGTGGAGGATCAGGCGATCATCATCGCCATGGTGGTGCACGAGCTCAGCACCAATGCTGCCAAATACGGGGCGATCGCCAAAGGCGGCCGGATCGCCATCCACTGGGCCGAACGGCTGGAGGACGGGGAAAGACGGCTGCGGCTGGAATGGACCGAGACTGGCGCCGGGATCGATGACGAGCCCGCCGCGGACGGTTTCGGCGCGACGCTGCTCGACGCGCTGATCGTGCGACAGCACAAGGGCCGGATCGAGCGGGAGTGGCTCCCGACCGGGCTGCATCTCGTGGCGGATTTGAGCTGAGCCCGGCTCCCGAAGGCCCCTGAAGCAGAAAGCGGAGAGTGCCGCTCAAGCGCGTTTCAGCCGGCGGTGCCCTTCGCGATCGGTGCCTGGAACGTTAGGCCGAGATCCCAAGGGAAGAAGATCCAGGTGTCCTGCGACACTTCGGTGATGAACGTGTCGACCAGTGGACGCCCCTTCGGCTTGGCGTAGACGGTGGCGAAGTGCGCCTTGGGCAGCATGGCGCGCACCAGCGCCGCGGTGCGGCCGGTATCGGTGAGGTCGTCGACGATGAGGATGCCTTCGCCCTCGTCCTCGAGCAGCACCGGGCTGATCTCCTTCAGCACCTTCAGCTCACCTTGCTCGGAATACTCGTGATAGGACGCGATGCAGACTGTCTCGATCATCCGCGTGCCGAGTTCGCGGGCGATGATCGCTGCCGGCACGAGGCCGCCGCGGGTGATGCAGACGATCGCCTTCCACTCCGGCCGGATCCCGGCGAGGCGCCAGGCGAGTGCCCGCGCATCGCGGTGGAACTGGTCCCAGGAAACCGGGAAGGATTTTTCAGGGTTCGGCATCGGGGTCTCCAGGCGGGGAGGGCATGTCGCGCTCCGATAGACCGCAGAAGGGTTTCGGGCAAGTCACATGGCGGGCGTGGTCGTCAGGCGGCGGCGATCTCAGCCAGCATCGCCTCGACGGCCTGCCGGGCGGCGGCAAGCTTCTCCATGTCACGCGAGCGCAGCACCAGCTGCGTGGTGAACCGCTCGCCCTCCAGCCGCGGATAGGAGCCGATCGAGACGCCGGGATGCGCTTTCTGCACGGCGGCCAGCGGATCGCCGATGTCGCCCTCGCCATACGGACACTCGATCGCCTCGCTGGCGATCTGCTGGCCCGCCGGCAGTTCCTTCAGCGCATTGGCCAGCATCGCCTGGAAGACCGAGGGCACGCCCGCGAAGACGAAGACGTTGTCGATGCGAAAGCCCGGGGCCGTCGAGACCGGGTTGTCGATGAGCGTCGCGCCGTCCGGCGTCCGCGTCATGCGCCGGCGCGCCTCGGTGAACGGCAGTTCGCGCCGCTGGTACATCGCGGCCAACCGCTCGACGGCCTCGGGGTGTTCGATCAGCGGCAGCGAGAAGGCGGCCGCCACCGCTTCGGCGGTCACGTCGTCATGCGTCGGACCGATGCCGCCGGAGGTGAAGACGAAGTCGTACTGCCGGCGCAGCGTGTTCAGCGTGTCGGCGATGAAGGCCGGCTCGTCGCCGACGATCCGCACTTCCTTGAGGTCGATGCCGGCCATGGTCATGACATCGGCGAGATGCGCGATGTTCTTGTCCTTGGTCCGGCCGGAGAGAATCTCATCGCCGATCGCGAGCATGGCGGCCGTCGTAGGGGGCAGGGGCTGCGTCATGGTCTCGTTCCAAACGTCGGGCGATCGGGTCCGGCGGTGGGTCCGCCGATTCGCCCGTGGTCTCTATTTTGTCGGGAGTAGAGCGAGGCGGCAGACGAAAAAGCAAGCGCGGGAATGCGAAGGCGGACGCGGCGATGCAGGCGGGTCACGCCGGACTTGGCGCAGGCTTTCCCTCGGTGCTCAGAAGTTTGATGTGGCCGGCTACGCAAGGCGGCCCTTGCTTCGAGGTGGACGGTCCGTTGCCGGCCTCCGCCTTTCCATCGCGATGCTCCGCCTATCTAATGCCGCAACGGCTCCACGGGGGCTCAACGCAGGGAAACTGATCCGATGGCAAAAGTTCTGGTGCTCTATTATTCCAGCTACGGTCACATCGAGGCCATGGCGAAGGCCGTCGCCGAGGGCGCGGAAAGCGCCGGCGCCACCGTCCACATCCGGCGGGTGCCGGAGACCGCACCGGCCGAGGTCGTCGCGGCCGCGCACTTCAAGACCGATCACGACTATCCGGAAGTCCAGCCGGAGGAACTCGAGAACTACGACGCCATCATCGTGGGCACGCCGACCCGCTACGGCAACATGGCCTCGCAGATGGCGAGCTTCTGGGATCGCACCGGCGGTCTCTGGTTCGGCGGCAAGCTGATCGGCAAGGTCGGCGGGGCGTTCTCGTCTAGCGCCACCCAGCACGGCGGCAACGAGGCGACGCTGTTCTCGGTGCACAAGACGCTGCTGCACCATGGCCTCGTCATCGTTGGCTTGCCCTATTCGTTCCAGGGCCAGATGAGCAATGCCGAGATCACCGGCGGCTCGCCTTACGGCGCGACGACAATCGCCAATGGTGACGGCTCCCGCATGCCAAGCAGCACCGAACTGGACGGCGCCCGCTTCCAGGGCAAGCACACGGCGGAAGTGGCGACCAAGCTCTTCGGCTGAGCACTGCCGGGCGGCCACAGCCCCGCCGGCTCTCACTTCAACGCAAAAGGCCCGCCTTCTCGGCGGGGCTTTTCGCGTCTAACGGCTATCAGCCGCCGGAGCTTTCGCCGTTAAGCTGAAACGCTGAGCAGCCGTTCCTCATTGCCCACGAGCGCCAGACGAAGGCTCTCAAGAGCTGAGTTTTCAAGGCGAAGGCGGGCTAGGAGAAAGGACGGGAAGTCGCCGCTGAGGGCATCGACGCCAGGCGCCTCTAGGCTGAGACAATACTGCACGGCGGTCTGTCGACGACGTTGCATCCACCCATCTCCTTCCGCTCGATGTTCCAAAGCTTACCAAGCTATTAATAGCGGAAACTCTGGCGCAAATCAATCGGCATTGTATTCAGGGCTGCGGCGGACCCGTTGATTCCAAACGGTTTCCGGCGCTGATACGTCAGGTTCGTTGATCTAATACGGTAAGCCTGAAGAAGCAGCCGCGCGACGGTGGCTGCCCGTTTCGAAGCAAGGTTTTCGTTAGATGGCGAGCTTTCGGTCTTCGGCCGGAAACCGCGTCAATGCGAGACGCGCAAGCTCGAGATCTCCTCGGTGATGGAAGAGAAAGCGGCCAGGAGATCCGCCGAGTTCTTGGCGTCGTAGTAGAGCTTGGCGCTCTTGCCATCGACGCCGTTGGACGCGCAGGCCTTCAGCCTTTGCTTGATCGGGCTGCTGTCGGCCAAGTCGAAGGCGATGGCGAAGATGACGATCCCGTCCCCGCTACCGGCCGTCCTGCCGTCGGCCTTGATGTTCTCGCAGACGCTGGTGGTCATCTCGTTCAGCGCGGCGACGTAGTTGTCGGCGTCCGCTACCTTCGGAGTCGTCTTCGTCGCATCGAAGATGCGGCCCGGGACAACCCTAGTCTTGTCGGTGCTGAGGATCTGTCCAAAACCGTAGGTGCCGTACATCGAGACGTTGGCGTTCTGCACGTCGAGCGCCTGACCGGTCGAGTAGGTCGGGTTGTAGGTGTTCTCGCCGTCTGTCATCAGCACGAGGACCTTGAGGTTGTCCGGGGTCGTCGACGGCACGCCCTCGGTGAACGGCTCGCGCGAGGAGAGGACCCGCCAACCCCAGGCGAGGCCCTCGGGAATATTGGTGGCGCCGACTGGTTGCATGGCGGCGATGGCGGCTTTCGATGTCGCCATGTTGATGTTCAGCGGCGTGATCGCTGTCGTATCGCAGACGAAATTGGCCCGCTGCTTCTGCGTATCGGTGGGGTTCGCAGTGTAGGGATCATTGAAGTACTTCATGACGTTGTTTTGCAGCTTCAGATTGACGAGCGCGGTATTGTTGTCGTTGTTTTTCTTATCCGACGAGTCGTTGATATAGTTGTTTCGAACCAAACTGACGCCGTCGCCTTTCGTCCAATAGTACTCGGACGGGGCGAACATGGGAACAAAGAGCGAGTCTGGGTTTGACAGCGACGGCTCCGTATCGGTAATCGCGAGGCCGTTGGGCCGAGAGTCTACGCAGCCCTCCCAAGTTAACGACATTTTATTATAAAGATAAAATCGTGTCAGCGGGGTAAGTGTGACTAACTCTTTGTACGCAGTCGCGCTGCCCGGCACTTTGAACGACTGTTGAGTCGTGACGCCTAAGGTGGTTTTTGTGTAGGTTTGCCAGTTGATATTGTCGTTGTGCGAGCTGGAGAGGCCTTGTGTGTCCATCCACTTGGCGTCGGCGTACTTGTTGCCGACATTCACCGCGCCGGAAAACGGCACGATCCCGAGCTTCACCGGGTTCGGCACGTTCGCATTGCTGGTCGGCGTCAGGACCTGCGTGACCAGTTGGGTCGCGGCCTGTTTCAGCGTGGTGATCTTCGCGGTGCCGCCGCTCGCGGGCGAGTTCTTCATCGAGCCTGAATTGTCGAGCACGAGCGCCATCTCGACCGAGCGGTTCTCGATGACGATCTGGCTGGACACGGCGAGCCGCCAGGTTTTCGGCACCTTTCCGCCGGACAGGACATACACCGCATTTCCGAAGAAGGTCGGCTCGTCCCGCGTCGCCGAGACGGTCAGGACGGTATTGCCGTTGGCAGCCTTCACCCCGTCATAGCTGAACTTGGTGTTCTGGTCGGCCTGATTGTTTGCATTGGCGAGGAAGAAGCCGTTCGCCCACCGGGTCAGTTCGGCGGTGTCCTGGGTCTTGCCGTACTGCTTGCCGGCGGCAAGCGCTGCGGCATCGAGCGACCGCTGGAGCTGGCGTTGGGAGGAGAAGATCCGTGTCGTGTCGACGGCGACAGCCGCGCTAAAGATGAACACCGGCAGCAGGAACGCCGTGACCATCGCCACCGCGCCCCCACGGTGCTGCCCAAATTTAGCGAGTTGGCTATGTTTCTGCATCGGGCAGTCCATCAGTGTTCAGCCGCCCGGTCGCGAAGGCACGCGACGCGTCAGCTGAAGGGGATTTCGGAACTCTTGCGGGGTCGGAAACTGGTCGTCTCGGCCATCGTCATGCTGGGGATCATGCCGCCGTAGCCGAGCAGCGCCTTGTAGGGATAGGCGGCCGTCGAGAAGACGAAGTAGGTATCGGTGAAACCGCGCAGGTCCGCCGGCAGCGTGTAGGTGGAGCCTGCCGCAAGTCCGTTGCCGGAACTGGCCTTCGACCAGTCGACGGTCGCCTTGCCGTTGAGGTCGACCCGTACGGTGGTGACCGTCATCACCAGCCCGCTCGTAGCGAAGGGCGCCAGGATCGCCTTGGAGATCGCCATGATGTTGTTCAGCCGGGTCGTGTCCATGGCGGTCGACCGGGAGACGAGGTTGCCGACGGTATCGGCGACCGCCTCGACCTTGCGGTTGGCCGACAAAGCCTGCGATCCCTCGAAGGCGCCGAGGTAGAAGATCAGGAGCAGCGGCAGGATCATCGCGAACTCGACCGCGACGACGCCTTTCCTCTGGCGGCTGAAGTGCCTCAGGCGGGAGAGGAGGTGGAGGAAATGGCGTCGCATCTAGGTGCAGGTCGAATGCGTGGTGGCGCGAACGCCGAAAGGCTCGTTCATGAACGCGGCCATCGACATCAGGACGGCATTTCCGTTCGTGTCCTTCGTCAGATTGCTCAGCATCCCGGCGACATAGGGCCATTCGTAGAAGGCCCGCAGGACGGTGATGGTATCCTGGGCCCCCGGGTCGTAGCAGAACTGGCTGTCGTCGACCGAGCCGAGCTTCAGCGTCGCCGAGGTGGGGATGCTGTCGGCGGTGGCGAAGGTGCGGAGGTCGATCTTCACCTTGCTGCAATCGAGCAGCATCGACACCTCGGTGCAGATCATCTTGCGAAATGCGGTCTGGTCGAGATCGGCCGCCTGGACCTCGCCGGTCAGGACCTGCCTTGCGACGCTGTTGACCGCATTGTCGAGCACGACACCGGCACCGGTGACCACCGCCGTCTCGATGAACGCGAAGATCACGAAGAGGAAGGGCAGCCCTACCAGGGCCAGCTCGATCGCCGCCACGCCCCTGATATCGGCAAGCAGCCGGCGGCACAGGCCGGCGGTCTTGTGCGAATGTTTTGTCTCTTCGGTCGTCAATGCAGCCTTTGGCAAAAGATCGTCTCCTTGCCCGGTCATGTAGACACCTACACGTAAAAGAAGTCCGAAGGCCGGCCTGCTTGCCGTAACCTGATCAGGCCCAGCGCCTGGACAGCTTTCAACCCTGCATTGCCTTAGTTTGGGCGCAGAAACCCCGCCGCTGCGGCCTTTTGCGGGGACAGAGAGGACGGTCGCGAACGCCCGGAGACACGCCGCGGAGCGCGTTCGCGATGGCACGGCTTAACCGGCCATTAATCATGCCGCGGTAATTCTTCCGGAGGAGCAGGAACAGACCTGGAGCTGCTCAGTCTTGGAGATCTTCTGTGTCAAACCGAGTTTTGCCGGCGCTTGCCGTCATCGCCCTTCTCAATACCGCCGGCTATGCGGCTGCCGCCGATCTGATCGAACCGGCCTATGAAGAAGTTCCGCAGGCAGCGCCGTCGACGGCGGGCTGGTATCTCCGTGGCGATGTCGGCGTCGTCCTGAAGAACAAGACGACCGGCGATTACAGCTTCTACAACCAGTTCGAAGGCGTCGAAGGCGTCGATGACATCTTCGAGTACGATCGTCTGGAGACCAAGACCGCCGCGAGCTTCGGTGCTGGCGTCGGCTATCGCTTCACCGACATGTTCCGTGCCGACGTGACGCTCGACCACTTCAAGGCCGACGTCCGGGGCTCGACCAGCTGCATTTCCTACGTCACCGCCAGCAAGGGCCTTGGCTTCTACAACGATTGTGGCTTCGACGACCGTTCTGAGGTCAGCGTCTGGACGGCGATGGCCAATGCCTATGTCGACATCGGCCATTTCGGCATCGTGACCCCCTATATCGGTGCCGGTCTCGGCGCTGCGCGGGTCAAGTACGACGAGGTGAAGAGCACCGAGGTCTGCGGCTCCGATCCGGCCTGCACCGGTATCGATCCGACCTTCGACCATCCCGGCGAGAGCAGCTGGCGCTTTGCCGCCGCTTTGATGGCCGGCGCGACCATCGACCTGACCTCTCGCTTGAAGCTCGATGCCGGCTATCGCTACACCCGCATCGCCGACGGCGACTATTTTGGCTACGACGCGGCCGATCGTTCCTTTGGTGCCAAGGGCGTCCAGGCCCGCGACGACGGCTTCGACATCCACACCATCCGCGCCGGCCTGCGCTACGAGTTCGGCGGCGGCGTCGGCCTCAACTGATCCACGCTGTCTGGCGACGGATCCTTCGAAGTCGGTTCGTGAAAAGGCCGGGAGATCACTCTCCTGGCCTTTGTCGTTTGCCGCCGGAAAGTCCGACAGGTCGATCAGACTGACGCTGGCTCAAGCCTCGCGGAAGAACTCCGCGACGACCAGATCATGGTCGGAGATCGCATTGCCGCGGTCGTCGATCGCCGGATGGGTCACCGGGTGCCGGGCGGACAATCCGCGGGTGAACAGCCAGTCCAGTCGCTTGTGCGGCGGCGTCGGGGCACCGTCCGGACGGGTTCGCGTGGTGTTCTCGCGCGTGTTCGCCCCCGCCCAGCGATAGCCGGCGTCGGCAAAGTGGGCGAACAACGGCTCGCGGCCGGCAGGAGCGGCCCACCAGGCGTCGACATCATCGCCGATCATCAGCTTGGTGTTGATGTCGCCGCCGATCACCACGGCACCGCCCGCCGAGAGCGCGTCGACGTGGTCGAGCAGGCGCCGAACCTGCAAGGCCCGATCGGCCGGGGTCGTCTTGCTCTCGAGATGCACGGAGACCAGCCAGACCGGGCCGCCTTCCATCTCCACCCGGCCGCCGATCGCCATGCGCCAGCCCAGCCGCTGCTGGCCCTTTTCCGCCTGCAGCCACCAGACCGCGCCGTCGTCGAGGCGGATCTGGAACGCGTCTTCCAGCGGCATGCGGGTGAGGATGGCATTGCCATGGAAGCCGACACGGTTCTCGTCGTCGGCATGCGCCGCCCGTTCGCGGTCGTCGCCAAGCCCGAGTTCGAGGAACTCGACGCCATAGGCAAACCCCATGCCGAGAGCTTCGGCGAGATCGGCCGCAGTGTGCCGGTTGCCCGAGCGCGCCATGCCAAGATCTGCCTCGGTGAGGAAGAGCACGTCGGCATCCGCCTGCTCAACCAGCCGCACCGAGGGCTCGGCAAACTTCAGCCTTTCGGCATTCCAGGCCGCGATGTGCAGCGTCGGCAAAGGCGGCATGGCGGCCGCCGGTGTCTGCTCGATCGCGGTGAAGGCCGGAACCGCAGCGGCCAGCCGGTGATGCTCGTCGAGCGTCAGTTCGGCGCCGAGCGCTTCCGATGTGATCTCCTTCGAGGGCGCGGGCAGCTCGGCGAGGATGGTGCGAATCAATTGGTCCTGGCTCATGGTCATGCCCTTACGCCCCCGCGGACGGTGCCGCTGCCCGCGCGTTCACCGCGGCGGCAAGCTGGCGGGCGATCGCCAGGCTCTCGGCGCGCTCGGTGGCGAAGCGCTCGTCGATTTCCATGATCAGCGCCGTCCCCGGCAGCACGGTGATCTCGTCGAAGATCTCGGCGAAGGGCAGGTCGCCCCAGCCGAGCGGCAGATGCAGGTCGCCGATGCCGAGTGCCACCGCCTCGCTGCGGTGGAAGAATTCCGACATGATGTAGGGCGTGCCGAAATTGTCGTGCACGTGGAGGTGTCCGGTGACAGCGGCCATCTCCCGGACTTCGCCGCGCCAGTCGAGGCCGAGCCGGTTGCCCTCGATATAGGCGTGGCCGAAGTCGATGAGGCCGACAACGTTCGGGTGCCCGACAGCGCGCACCGTCTCGGCGATCTCGGCGGGCGTCTGGCGGTACTCGCCGGGATCGACGGCGAAAATGTTCTCGAAGGCGATGCGCACGCCGCGTCGCTGGGCAACCTCGGCCATTTCAGCGAGCGCCTCGCGCTCCATCCGGTCGAGCGCCTCGCGCTCCGGACGACCGCCGAGCTTGGCCTTGCCGCAATGGTGCACGAGGACGTCGGCGCCGACCCGCTCGCAGAGTTCCAGCATGGCCGAAACCACCTTCTTCTGCCGCGCGAGGTTCGCCCCGTCCATGAAGTTGGAGACGATCTGCCCGTGCGCGGTGTAGCGCAACGGAAACTCTGCGCAGATCTCGGCCAGCGCCTTGGCGCGGCCCTCGATCACCCGCCCGCCGGCGATGAGGTCGTGCCCAAACAGCGAGAGCTCGGCGACATCGGCGCCGAGATCGGCGATTCCCGCCAGCGAGTGTCGAAGACGCGACAGGTCGCCGTCGCCAGCGGTGACGCTGAATCCGACATGGGTGATCGCGGCCATATCAGGCCTCCTGCAGCTGGGGGGTGGAAACGGCGAGCGCGGGGCGGTCGATGCGCCGTCCGGTCTCGGTCGAGAAGAGATGGAGGTGGTCCGCTGGCAGCTCGAGGCCGACGGCATCGCCCGGCTGCAGGACGGTGCCTTCCGAGAAGGAAACGGCAAAGCCGGTGCCGTCCAGGTCGGTGTGCACGACGCGCGAGGCGCCGAGCTCCTCGATGAAGTCGACCGTTGCCGGCAGGCTGCCATGCGCTCCGGCGCGGACGAGGCGTGCATGCTCCGGCCGGATGCCGACGGCGAGCTTCTGTCCGACGGGGGGAAGGCTGGGGCCGGCGTCGAGGACCAAAGCCCTTCGGTCATCAATCACCAGCCGCTGGGCAGGTCCCATTGTCCCGTCGAGGATGTTCATCGGCGGGGCGCCGACGAAGCTCGCCACGAAGCGGCTGGCGGGCGCATTGTAGATCTCTGAGGGCGTGCCGACCTGCTCGATCTTGCCGCCGTTCATCACCACCAGGCGGTCGGCGAGCGTCATCGCCTCGACCTGGTCGTGGGTGACGAAGATTGACGTCGCGCCGAGCCGGCGGTGCAGGCGGCGGATCTCGGCGCGCATCGAAACCCGCAGCTTGGCGTCGAGGTTCGACAACGGCTCGTCGAACAGGAACACCTTCGGCTCGCGGATCATCGCCCGGCCCATCGCCACCCGCTGGCGCTGGCCACCGGAGAGCTGCATCGGCTTGCGGTCGAGATAGGCGTCGAGGCCGACTGTCTTGGCCACTGCCAGGATTCGCGCCTGGCGCTCGGCTTTGCCGACGCCGGATACCTTCAGCGCGTAGCCGATGTTCTCGGCCACCGTCATGTGCGGGTAGAGCGCATAATTCTGGAACACCATCGCGCAGCCGCGCTCGCGCGGCTCGAGGTCGTTGACCACCTTTCCATCCATGGCGATCTCGCCGGAGGTGATCGCCTCGAGCCCCGCCACCATGCGCAGCAGCGTGGACTTGCCGCAACCGGACGGGCCGAGGATGACGATGAACTCGCCGCTTCTGATGTCGAGGTCGACGCCGTGGACGACAGCGGTCTTGCCGTAGTCCTTCTTGACGTTGCGGATGGCGATGTCGGCCATGGGGCCTCCTGTCTGGGTCGAAGGTCGGTCGGTCCCGCTGCTATTTGTCGGTCGCCACGAGGCCACGGACGAAGAAGCGCTGCATCGCGATCATCACCACGAGCGGCGGCAACATGACCAAGAGCGTGCCGGCCATGGCGATGTGCCATTCCGGCACGCCCTCCTTGGCGGGGATCAGCTCTTTCAACTGGGTGACGGCGGTGCCGAAGCTCGGGTCGGTGGTGACGAGCAGCGGCCAGAGATACTGGTTCCAGGCCCAGACGAACATGATCGTCGCCAGCGCCGCCATGTTGGCTTTCGACAGCGGCAGGAGGATCTGGAAGAAGAATCGCACGGGCCCGGCGCCATCCATCTTGGCAGCTTCCGCGAGCTCGTCCGGCAGCGTCAGGAAGAACTGGCGGTAGAGGAAGGTGCCGGTCGCGGTGGCGACGAGCGGCAGGGCGAGGCCGGTATAGGAGTTGAGCAGGCCCCATTGCAGCTTGACGGTCACGCCGGTCAGCTGCGCGATCACCCAGGAGAGGCCGGTGACGTCGAGGATCGCCTGGAAGGGCTGCAGGGCGTTAGCGGCCACCGCATAGGTCGGCACGATCCGCACCTCGAGCGGTAGCATCAGCGTGACGAAGATCGCCCAGAAGATCAGCATCCGCCCGGGAAAGCGGAAGTAGACGATGGCGAAGGCCGCCATCGACGCCAGTGCCACCTTGCCGAAAGCGACCGACGACGCGAACACGAAGCTGTTGAACAGTTTGCGCCCGAGGTCGGCCCGCACCCAGGCGGCGGCGACGTTGTCGAGGAAATGCGTGCCCGGCCAGAGCGGCATCGGCACCTGGTTGACCTCGCGAATGTCGTGCGTCGCCGCGATCAGCACTATGACGAAGGGCGTCACCGCGATCACCAGGCCGAGAAACAGCAGCACCTGGCAGACGACGTCGAAGACGGGGGAGCGTTCGATCATGACGGTCTCACTTGTAGTGGATGCGGCGCTCGATGAAGCGGAACTGCACGACCGTCAGGACCATCACGAGGATCATCAGGATGATGCTCTGGGCAGCGGCGCCGGAGTAATCGAGGCCCTTGAAGCCGTCGAAATAGATCTTGTAGACCATCAGCTCGGTGGCACGGGCCGGCCCGCCGCCGGTCATGATGTCGACGATGCCGAAACTGTCTTGGAAGCTCTCGGTGATGTTGATCACCAGCAGGAAGAACAGCGTCGGCGTCAGCAGCGGCAGCTGGATGTCGCGCATCCGGCGGAGCGGGCTCGCGCCGTCCATCGCGGCGGCCTCGGTCAGCGTCCGCGGAATGCCCTGCAGCGCGGCCATGAAGAAGATGAAGTTGTAGCCGACATACTTCCAGGCGAAGGCGATGATGATGGCGATCATCGCGTCCTTGCCGTCCAGCGCCGGGTTCCAGAGGCCCGGCCAGATGCTGTTGATCGACGACAGCAGCCCGGCCTGCGGGGCGAGGATGAAGCTGAAGGCGAGGCCGAGGGCGGGCGCTGCGATCGCGTAGGGCCAGATCAGCACCGACTTGTAGAGGCGGTGGCCGGTGAGCTCGCGGTCGGCGATCAGCGCCAGGACGAGGGCGATGCCCATGGCCAGCGAGGTCGTACCGAGGCTGAACACCATGCTGCGGCTGATCGAGCCCCAGTAGACGCTGTCGCCCAGGAGCTGCCGGAAGTTCTGGAAGCCGACGAAGGTATTGCCGCCGCCCCAGGGTTGTTCGAGCGTGAACGCCCAGAACAGCGCCTGTCCCGTCGGCCAGTAGAAGAAGACAAAGATCAGAAGCAGCATCGGCAAGGCGAACATCAGCCCGGTGCCGCCTGCCGAAAAGGTCACGCGTTTTTCCATGTCGGTCCCGCCGCTGCATGCAAGGCGCCCCGAAGCCGTAAGCTTCGGGGCGTGTCGTCAGATGGCCGCGTTACGGCAGGGTCTTGCCGGCATAGGTCTGCTTGAAGCGGCGCAGGATCGCGTCGCTGCGCGTCTTCGCCTCGTCGAGCGAGGTCTGGATGTCGGCGTTCTTGATGAAGATCGCCTGCAGGCCGTTGGAGATCTCCTGCCGGATCTGCAGGAGGCCGCCGAGGCGCTGGCCGCGGGTGACCTCGGTAGGCGGCGTGAAGGTCAGGCTCGTGATCGCCAGCTCGCGGCCCTTGTAGGGCGCCTTGTCGTAGAACTTCTGGCTGACGAGGTAGTCGTAGCCGGACTGTCGCACCGGGATGTAGCCGGTGACGGTCGACCAGGTGAGGGCCTCTTCAGGCTTGGCGATGAAGTTGAGGAAGGCCGCGGCCGCCTTGTACTCGGCATCGGACTTGCCGGCGATGACCCAGAGCGAGGCGCCGCCGACCAGCGAGTTCTTGCGCTCGGTGCCCTCGTAGACCGGGAGCATGGCGACGTCCCAGTTCATGCCTTCCTTGGCGCTGCGGCCGATGCCGCCATGGTCGCCGACGGAGGTCAGGATGGTCTGGCAGTCGCCGGCGGCAAACGCGTCGACGAAGGTCTGGCCGGTTTCCTTGGACTTCAGCACGGCCTCGCCGGCATCGTACCAGCCCTTGAGGTCGCGGACGAACTGAACCCACTTGCCCTTGTTGAACACCATCTCGGCGTCGAGGCCCTCATAGCCGTTGCCCTTGCTGGCGTTCGGCTCGCCGTGCACGGCCAGGAACTGCTCCTCCAGCTGCCAGACCTCGTCGCGCGAGATGTTGAAGCCGAGCGGGCAGGCGTAGCCGGCATCCTTCAGCGCCTTGAAGTCGGCGCCGGCCTCTTCCCAGGTGGCGGGACCATGGTCCTTGCCAATCTTGGCGTAGGCGTCCTTGTTCCAGTAGAGGAGGGCGGTCGAGGAGTTGAAGGGGAAGGAGTACATCTCGCCCTTCGACGTCGCGAAGTAGCTGGAAATGCCGGAGAAATAGTCCTTCCAGTCGATCTTGTAGCCGTTGTCGGCCATCAGCTTCTCGGCGGGGTAGAAGGCGCCCGACAGCATGATGTCGAGCGTGCCGGCATCCGAGACCTGCGCGATCGTCGGCTGCTGGCCGGCGCGGAAGGCGGCGATGGTGTTCTGCAGCGAGGCGTCGTAGGTGCCCTGGCTGGTGCAGACCACCTCGGCCTCGGCCTGGCTCTTGTTGAACCGGTCGCACTGCTCCATCACCCGCTTGGAAATGTCGCCGCTATTGCCGTACCAGAAATCGATCTTCACCGGCGCCGCCTGGGCGGATGCCGTCATAACCGCCGAAAGCGCCAGCGCGCCGATGATCTTCTTCAGCATGGTAACCCCTGAATGGTTGTGCGTCCGGCACCCCCTCCGGGCTCCGACGCTGTGCCACTAAAGTGGCCGGGGTTCGCTGTACAATGAACATTGGATGACAGCATCGGCCGTATAGGCCCAGCAAATCTGTAATGGCGTAAAGGATTAGCGGCTGCGATGCTTTGTCGCTGCTTGCGGTTGAAACTATTGAGGCAGCGCTATTGTGTTGGCCGGTTTGTGTCCGCGGCGATGAAGCGCGGCGCTCGATCGCTGATCGTGGATCACCTGGCAGCGCGGGCCTTCAGCTGTCCGAACGGCCGCCGGTCTGCGCGAGCAGGGCGCGGTCCACCTCGGCTCGGGTGAAGCCATGCTGACGGATTATCGTCCGGTAGGATTCCCCGGCATCGATCATCGAGATGATCCGCCTCCGCTCGAAGCTGCACAGCCGCCTTTCGGGCGCTCGCCGGACGAGGCGGCGCGGCATGAGCTGGCGCAGGAGATGGAGGAAGCGGCGGCGCATCAAGGTTCCCAGACGGTTGGTCCGGGCTCCATGCGGCACGCCGATGACAGGCGTATGACGGGCGTGTAGGGCGATGGCCGGGTGCACGATGCGCCAAGGGACGTGGTTCGATGAGCGGGAAGCGGAGCGGAGCAGGCTCTCGCAGCGTCCAGCGCGCGTTTCCAGAAGGTGCTGGGCGCGGATCTCTGGTGCGGACGACGGGACTTGAACCCGTAATCCCGAAGGCGACAGATTTTAAGTCTGCTGCGTATACCAATTCCGCCACGTCCGCACGGCTCCCCTCGTAAGCGAGGCGCGACGGATTGCAAAGTCGCCCGGGCGCAAAAGCCGCAGCGCCAGCGCGAAAGATCAGCCGGCGGCGCGGTTCTCCTGTGTCCGCCGGGCCGAGCGGATGAGGTCGTGATGCTCGTCCGCCCAGGCGACGAGGCCGCGCAGCGGCACCAGCAGCGACTGGCCGAGGGGCGTCAGTGCGTAGTCGACCCGCGGCGGAATCACCGGAAACATCGTCCGCGTCACCAGGCCGTCCTGCTCGAGCCGCTTCAGCGTGCGGGTCAGCATGTGCTGCGAGACGTCGCCGATCCCGCGCTTCAGCTCGTTGAAGCGCTGCGTTCCATCGGCGAGCGACAGCAGCACCAGTACGCTCCACTGGTCGCCGATCCGGTCGAGCACGCCGCGGATCGGGCAGGGCTCGTCCAGGGCGGGCAGTGCGGGGGCAGGGGTCATGTCGTCTCCTCAGCGGCCCGTTTGCCGCGCGCCGGTCGGGTCTCATCTTGCCGGCCCGGCGGCCGGGCGGTCACACCGTGATGACCGAGCACCATGGCTGTGCCTTCTTGCGCCGGGTCGCAGCGAGCGTCAGATACCACGAACCGAACCGGGTATAAAAATTCATCCTGGATGAAATTTTGAACCGGGTCGACCGGCCAACAACGAAGGAGCCTCCCATGAAGATCGCCCTGATCGGCGCCAGCGGCAATGCCGGCGCGCGCATCCTGCAGGAACTCTCCGACCGCGGCCACGCGGTCACCGCGATCGCCCGCAACCCGGAGAAGATCGCCGCTCTGCCGGGCGTGACAGCCGTCGCCGGCGACGCCAATGACGGTCCCGGGCTCGCCCGGCTGATCGCAGGCCACGACGCCGTGGTGAGTTCTGTCCACTTCCTCGTCACCGCTGCCGACATTCTCATCTCGGCGGTGAAGCAGTCGGGCGTGCCGCGCTACCTCGTCGTCGGCGGCGCCGGCAGCCTCGAAGTGGCGCCGGGCCAGCGGCTGATCGTCCAGCCGGGCTTTCCGGATGCCTACAAGGCCGAGGCGGCGAAGGGCGCGGCCTTCCTCGACGCGCTGAAGGCCGAGCCAGACCTAAACTGGACCTATCTGTCGCCCGCGGCGGCGTTCGTGCCGGGCGAACGGACCGGCACCTTCCGGCTCGGCACGGACACGCTCCTCGCCACCGCGGATGGCAGCAGCATCTCCTTCGAGGACTATGCCATCGCCCTCGTCGACGAGATCGAGACGCCGCAGCACCGCCGCCGCCGCTTCACCGTCGGCTACTGAGGCGAGCGCGGGGGGGGCGGCTTCAGACCGCCCGTTACGACAGCCAGGCGGCGCCTTCCTGCGCCCTCCGGGTGCGCTGCTCTAGCCTGGGCTGTGGCCATAAAGAAAAAGGGCCCGGTTTCCCGGACCCTTCGCGTTCAAAGTGTCTGCTGCCGTCGCCGGCTCAGTAGCGGCGGTAGTTGTTCGCCTTGCGGTAGATGTTGCGGGAGGCTCGGTTCTGCATGCGCTCAACCTGACGGCGCTCACGCGGGGTGACGTAGCCGTCGCGGGCGGCGCGGGCCTTGGTGCGGTCGATCCGGCGCTGCTGGCGGACGAGCTTGCGGGTCTCGGCAGGCGTCAGATCACCGCGCGCCATCGCCCGGCCGATCCTGTGCTCCTGGCGGTGCTCGCGGTACTCGCTGCGCGCGCTCTGGGCCAGCGTCGGAACGGCGGATGCCAGAACCAGAGCGACGGTGGCGAGAATGATCTTTTTCATAGTCCGTTTCCTTCCAGTGTCATGTTTTTCGACAGTCGAGTAGAGCCGACCAACCGTGAACCGCAGCAGAAGGATCCCTTCATCCTGCGTTCAGAAACGGTCACAAGTGCTTGAGACTGAATGTTGCGGCGACGAGCGCCACGCCTTCTGCTGCAGGCAACGCCCGGCTTCGAGGGGGGCAGGCTTGCCCGCCGCAGTGGGAAAGCCGACATTGGCGCCTCCTTCGAAACTTCCGGAAATCCTCTGATGCCGATTGCCCTCAGCCCGTTCGAGACTGCCGCACCCGCTCTCGTCGACGTCGCCATGGGCCGCGCCCTCGCCGACCTGGTGGTGCGGAACGGCATCTGGGTGAACGTCCACTCCGGCGAGTGCCTGCCTGGCACCGATATCGCGGTGAAGGACGGCCGCTTCGCCTATTGCGGGCCCGACGCCAGCCACGCCATCGGCCCCGAGACGGTGGTGGTTGATGCGGCCGGCCGCTATCTCGTGCCGGGCCTCTGCGACGCGCACATGCATGTCGAGAGCGGCATGATCACCGTCACCGAGTTCTGCCGGGCCGTCATCCCGCACGGCACGACCTCGATGTTCATCGACCCGCACGAGATCGCCAACGTCCTCGGCCTTGCCGGCGTCAAGCTGATGCACGACGAGGCGCTGGTGCAGCCGGTCAACGTCTGGACCCAGATGCCGTCCTGCGTGCCCTCGGCGCCGGGGCTGGAGGAGGGCGGCGCGGAGCTTGGCGCTGCCGAGATCGCCGAGGCGATGGCCTGGCCGGGCATCATCGGCCTTGGCGAGGTCATGAATTTTCCGGGCGTCGCCGCCAACGACCCGGTGATGACCGGAGCAATCGAAGCGACGCGGCGCGCCGGCAAGACCGTCGGCGGCCATTTCGCCTCGCCCGATCTCGGTCGCGCCTTCCACGGCTATGTCGCCGGCGGGGCGGAGGACGACCACGAGGGCACCCGCATGGAGGATGCCGCGGCCCGCGTGCGCCAGGGCATGAAGGCGATGCTGCGGCTCGGCTCGGCCTGGTACGATGTCGCGACGCAGGTCCGCGCCGTCACCGAGATGGGCCTCGACCCCCGCCACTTCATCCTCTGCACCGACGACTGCCATTCCGGCACTCTTGTCCATGACGGCCACATGGACCGCGTCGTCCGCCACGCCATCCAGCAGGGCCTGAAGCCGGTCACCGCGATCCAGATGGCGACGCTGAACACCGCCGAGCATTTTGGCCTCGCCCGCGAGATCGGCTCCATCGCCCCCGGCCGCCGTGCCGACTTCCTCCTCGTCTCCGATCTCGCCGCCCTCACCATTGATGCGGTGTATGCGCGCGGCCAGCACGTCGCCGAGGCGGGCAAGCTGCTGATCGACCTCCCGGCCTATCCCTATCCCGCCTCGGCCAAATCGACGGTAAAACTCGGCAAGCGCCTCGAGGCCGCCGACTTCGCCGTGACCGCGCCGGAGGGCGCGAATGCCGCGACCGTCCGCGTCATCGGGGTCGTCGAGAACCAGGCGCCGACGAAGGCGCTCACCGCGACGCTGCCGATTCTCAACGGTCTCGTCGAAGCCGACGAGCGCCAGGGCGTCGCCTACATCGCGCTGGTCGAGCGGCACCGGGCGAGCGGCGACGTCACCAACGCCTTCGTCTCCGGCTTCGGCTATACCGGCGCCTGCGCGCTCGCCTCGACGGTGGCGCATGACAGCCACCACATGATCGTCGTCGGCACCGATCGCACCCAGATGGCGCTCGCCGCCAACCGCCTCGGCGCGGTCGGCGGCGGCGTGACCTTCTTCGCGGATGGCGAGGAGAAGGCGATGGTCGAGATGCCGATCGCCGGCCTGATGTCGAACGAACGCGCCGAGATCGTTGCCGAGAAGGCCGACCGCCTCCTCCAGGCCATGCGCGACGCCGGCTGCACCCTCAACAACGCCTACATGCAGCACTCGCTGCTGGCGCTTGTGGTGATCCCGAGCCTTCGCATCTCCGACAAGGGCCTCGTCGACGTCGATACGTTCGAGATCGTCGATCTCTTCGTGTGATCGTCAGGCACCGGGCTCCCCGTCCCAGTAGTCCTCGACCTCTCCCTCCGGGCGCCCGAGATGGCGGAAGCGACTTCCGTCTGCGAGTCGCGCCGTCGATTGGAACTTTCCGGAATCGGGATATTCGCAGACGTCGGCAACGGCTTGATTTGATAGCCCGATATACCGCAGGGGGAGAGTACCGGTATTGATGATCTGATGCGCTGTTTCCTGCCCACCGGCCGGCGCCCCGAGCACGTCGCCGGCCCGAATCGGCCGCTCTTCATCGCCGAAGCGATACGTGCCTTCGCCCTCGAGAATGATGAAGAGCTCTTCCTCGCAGAAGTGGTTGTGGAACGGACAGCCGCTCTTGCCCGGCGGCACGACGTTCATGCGGATGCCGAGCTGGGTCAGGCCGAGCTGGTCGCCAAAGGACAGATTGGACGCTTCGTAGCGTTCGCCGCGCGTCCAGTGTTCCAGCGGCAGGTCGGCAAGGGTGACAGCGGGTATCATGGGCTTCTCCAGACGAATTCGTTGACCGGACTCGTCCGCTACTAGACCGCCAAATGACGCGGACGGCCACCTTTACAATTCCGCCGACTTGGCCGATGGCTAGCCGCAACGGCAACGCGTGCGAGGAAAGGGGCATAGATGGCATTCACGACATCGATTTGCGGAGCCATGCCCCTGATTATCGGCGCCGGCGCACGTTAGGCGACCGACAGCCCCGGCACGTGAAACTGCCGCGGCAGTCCTGACCCATCGGTGCGACCGGTGCACGGCGCGTCACGTCCGCTGACCGCCGTTTCCGCGCGACGGGCATTTCGCCCGGCGGCCTTTTCCGGGAGCGAGCCTCCCCAGATTAAGATATCCTTATGTCCGACACTAATTTCCCCTCCCGCGTCGCCGAGGCCGAGCAGGCAATCCGCCAGTTGTTCCCCGCGACCCCGCTGCAGCTGAACGAGCATCTCTCGGCGAAATATGGCGCGCGCATCTTCCTGAAGCGCGAGGACCTGACGCCCGTGCGCTCTTACAAGATCCGCGGCGCCTTCAACTTCATGCGCAAGCACATCGCCTCGGGCTCGACCGCGACGGCCTTCTGCTGCGCCTCCGCCGGCAACCACGCGCAGGGGTTCGCCTTCGCCTGCCGGTTCTTCGGTCTCAAGGGCCGCATCTTCATGCCGGTGACGACGCCGCAGCAGAAGATCCAGAAGACCAAGATCTTCGGCGGCGACGCCATCGAGATCGAGCTGATCGGCGATTATTTCGACGATTGCTATGCCGCCGCCAAGGCCTACTCGGCGTCGTCCGGTGCCGCTCTCGTGCCGCCCTTCGACCATGAGGACATCATCGAGGGGCAGGCGAGCGTCGCGCGTGAATTCGTCGCCCAGCTCGGCGACGAGGCGGCCGACATGGTGATCCTCCCCGTCGGCGGCGGTGGCCTTGCCTCGGGCGTCACCCGCTACCTCTCGGAGGGCGCCGGCACGCTGCCGGATATCCGCTATGTCGAGCCGCAGGGGGCGCCGAGCCTTCACACCAGCCTCACCCGCGGCGAACTGGTGCGGCTGCCGCAGCTCGACGGCTTCGTCGACGGTGCCGCGGTGGCCGAGATCGGCCGCATCCCCTTCGAGACGCTGCGCCACGCACGTCCGGACCAGGTAGTGCTGTCACCCGAGGGCCGGCTCTGCCAGACCATGCTGGAAATGCTGAACATCGAGGGCATCGTCATGGAGCCCGCCGGCGCGCTGGCGATCGACGCGCTGAACGTCCTGCGCGAGGAGGTCCGCGGCAAGACCGTTGTGCTTGTCGTCTCCGGCTCCAACTTCGACTTCGAGCGGCTGCCGGACGTGAAGGAGCGGGCGCTGCGCTTCGAGGGGCTGAAGAAGTACTTCATCCTGCGCCTCGCCCAGCGCCCCGGGGCGCTGCGCGACTTTCTCGCTCTGCTCGGCCCCGAGGACGACATCGCCCGCTTCGAATACCTCAAGAAGTCGGCGCGCGATTTCGGCTCGATCCTCCTCGGCATCGAAACCAAGAACGCCGCCAATTTCGAGGACATCTTCAAGCGGTTCGAAGCGAACGGCATCCGCTACGAGGACATCACCGACAACCAGGTGATCGCCGACTTCCTGATCTGAGGAAGGCTGCCTGAGCGTGTCCGCAGCCGTCCAAGGTTGCGGACTGCACCTCTCTTACTTCGGAAGTTTGCCGATCCAGTCGGCAATGCGCGCCGCCAACTCATCGGTCGTGCCGGGAGACATGATGCGCCCCGCCAGTACATGGTTGGCGGGGTCGCCGGTCACCGGCACCTGCAGCACCTGGTGCGGCCCGCCCCATTTTGCCGCGACGCTCTCGGTCGCCATGGGATCGACCACCTGATCCGCCGGCGAATAGAGGAAGAACGCCGGTATCGTCAGCTGGCTGACATCGACACTGCGGGTCGCGCGCAGCAGCGCGCCGAGCGGCAGGAGCGCGGTCGATGGGTAGCGGGTTGTCCAGTGCGCGGCCTGCGCCTCATTCAGCGGCGTGAAGCTGCGTTCCTCGCCGATCAGCCACGGCCCGAAGTCGCGGGCGAAAGGCCAGTCGAGCAGAAACGCGTAGCGGTCGAGCAGGGCGTAGTTCGGCGATAGCATGACGAGGCCGGAGACCCCGTCCATCAGCCCCGGCTGACTCGCCCCGAACGTCGCGAGCGTCCCGCCTGTCGAACTGGCGACGACGACCACCCGCTCGCCGATGGTCCGGCCGATGGCGACGGCTTCGGCGAGATCGTTCATCCACTCGTTGACGCTGGTGCGGGCCAGCGCGACGCCGTCGCGGCCGTGGCCGGAGAGGCGGGTGTAGAAGAGGTTCGCCCCGAGCTTGCCCGCCACCTCGTCCGCCAGTGGCCGCACCTCTTCCTTGGCGGCGGAAAAGCCGTGGATGTAGACGATGGCGAGCGGCGTCTTGGCGCGCGAGGCGGGATAGGCCCAGACGATTTCCTTGGCATCGGCCGGCCGGAGGTTCGGCACATCCGCCTCGGTCCGCGCCAGGTAGGCGTCGGGATCGGTCCCGATGACGGCGGGGTCGAACGTCACCGACAGGTCCGCCGGCTCGCGCGGGCCGAGAAACCAAGCGGCGGCACCGGTGAGGGCGATGAGGAAAATCAGGATAAGGCTGAGGCGAAGGATCACGTTCGGTCCAGATCGGAAAGCAGACGGGCTGTCATAGGCCTTTTCGGCCAGGCTTTGTAGGGTCGGTTTGCGGCCGCGGCGCGGCCGCCGCGACGCCTCAGCCGTCTATGGCGCGCGTCGACACCACGCGCATGCTCACCGCAATGAAGCCGGCCTCTTCGTAGAGCTGCAGCGCCCTTGGATGGTCGAGCGTGTTGGTCTCGAGCGTCATCACCTTGTTGCCGATCGCGAACCCGGCCGCCAGCGCTTCCGACAGAAGATAGCGCGCGAGACCGCGACCTCGGAACTCGGGCAGAATGCCGAAATGCACCAGCCGCGTCTCGCCTTGCTTGCGCGCCCAGTCGAGCTCGAACCAGCCGGCCGGGGCGCCGTCGGCATAGAGCACGTGGACGGCGATGCCGGCCCGGTGGATCTCGGCCGCCAGCCGTTTCTCCGGCAGAAGCCGCGACGTCCAGTGATGGTCGCGGCCGACCCTGTCGTAGAGATAGGCGTAGAACGAAGGTGGGATCTGTTTTGCCTCGGCCAGCACCAGCGAAAAGCCGCTGTCGGGCGCTGCCATTCGGAGCCGAGGCTGCGAGCGCAATTCGAACTGGGTGACCCGGGTCTCCAGCAGGCGGACCAAGTTCATGCAGCTCCACCCGATGTGGCAACCGGCGTGTCGGAAAGGCTGCCCCATTCCGTCCACGACCCGTCGTAGAGCTTGGCGTCGGTCTTGCCGACGGAGGCAAGGGCCAGGCTGATCGCCGCGGCGGTGACACCCGACCCGCAGGAGGTGACGATCGGCCCGTCGAGGTCGATGCCGGCCGTCTCGAAGATCTGCCGCAACTCCTCCGGGGAGCGCAGGCGACCGTTCTCGGCAAGCTGTCCGAAAGGCAAGGAGGTCGCCCCCGGAATGTGACCGGAGCGCACGCCGGCGCGCGGCTCGGGCACCAGTCCGGCGAACCGCTCGGCAGGACGGGCGTCGAGAACGGCAGCGTTGCCCGCCGCCACATGGCCGCGCATGTCGGACAGTGTCGCGACCGCATTGGCGTCGAAGGTTGCGTTGAAGGTCTTGGACGCCGGCCGTGCCGGGCCCGCCTCAGTCGGCAGTCCCGCGGTCTTCCAGGCCGGCAGGCCGCCGTCGAGCAAGCGAACGTCTTTGGCGCCGAACGTCCGCAGCATCCACCAGACCCGTGGGGCTGAGAACAGGCCGAGACCGTCGTAGACGACGATGGTGTCGGTCTCGGCTATGCCGAGCGCTCCGGCCGCGCGGGCGAAGATTTCCGCCGAGGGGAGCGTGTGCGGCAGGCTTGAGGCCGGATCGACCACGGCGTCCTGGTCGAAGAAGACCGCGCCGGGAACGTGTTCCGTCTCGAATTCCGCCAGCGCCGCGCGCCCTTGCGCCGGCAGGTACCAGGAGGCGTCGACCACCGAGACGCCGGGACGGCCGAGCAGCGCCGAAAGCGCTTCGGGCGAGATGAGAAGCGGATTGGTCATGACATCAACTCCGGCCGTTGCCCGGGCGCTGATTCGCGTCTCGGGAGATCGATCTGACAGCAACTGGTCCGCTTGACCGCCGGGATCAAGCCTTGCGGCGGTCCGACGGGAATTTCTCTTCGTTTGCCTCTCGGCGAGACCTTGCTGACCAGTCGAGAGCAAACGGCACGGCCGCCAGCGGCATGCCTAGAGGGTGCCAGCGCTCAGGCGGGCAAGGGCCCGAAGCGCAGCCGGAACCGCCGGTTCGCCTTGCCCTTCTTTTCGATCTTGCCGACATGCACCGCGCCGATCTCGCCGGTCGCCGCGACATGCGTGCCGCCGCAAGGCTGGGTGTCCACGCTGCCGTCCGGGCCGATGCAGACGAGGCGGATCCGCCCGCTGCCGCGCGGCGGCTTGACGTTGGCGGACTTGATCAGACCGGGATCGGCGTCGAGTTCGGCATCGGTAATCCAGCGGGTGAAGACGGGATGGTTCGCGTCGACCAGCGCCATCAGCGCATCGGTGACGGCCGCCTTGTCTGCCTCGGCATCGGGAATGTCGAAGTCGATGCGGCTTTCCAATTCGCCAACCGAGGCGCCGGTAACGGGGTAGGGGCACGCGACGGTCAGCAGGTGGCAGGCGGTGTGCATCCGCATCAGCCGGTGACGTCTTTCCCAGTCGAGCTTTAGCGTCACGGTGTCGCCGACGGAAGGGAGCGAGGCACCCTCCGCTGGGATCAGCCGGATTGCCGACCGGTCAGCGGTGTAGGCGGTGTCGACGATGGCGATCTCAAGCCCGTCGGCGGTCACGACGGTTCCGGTATCGCCGGGCTGGCCGCCGCCGCTGGCGAAGAAGTTGACGCGGTCAAAGACCAGACCGTCCTCGATCCGCAGCAGCGTTGCCGTCAATTCGGCGCGGTAGGCGTCGTCCTGGTAGACCTGTTCCGTTTCCACCGGCTCAGGCCTCGTACGGCACGTCGAATTCCGGCGCATGCGGCTCCAGCCAGCCGGGCGTCGGCAAGCCCTTGGAGCGCAGGAATTCCGGGTTGAACAGCTTCGACTGGTAGCGGTTGCCGTAGTCGCAGAGGATGGTGACGATGGTGTGCCCCGGTCCCATCTCCTTGGCCATGCGGATGGCGCCGGCGATGTTGATGCCGGACGAGCCGCCGAGGCAGAGGCCTTCCTCGCCGACCAGGTCGAAGACGATCCGCAGCGCTTCATCATCCGGCACCTGATAGGCGAAGTCCGGCGCAAAACCCTCGAGATTGGCGGTGATGCGGCCCTGGCCGATACCCTCGGTGATCGACGATCCCTCGGCCTTCAGCTCACCGGAGGTGTAATAGCTGTAGAGCGAGGCGCCCAACGGGTCGGCGATGCCGATCTTGATGTGGCCGGAATGGCGCTTCAGCCCCATCGCGGTGCCCGCAAGCGTGCCGCCGGTGCCGACGGCGCAGATGAAGCCGTCGATCTCGCCGCCCGTCGCCTGCCAGATTTCCTCCGCCGTGGTCACGACGTGCCCGTCGCGGTTGGCGGTGTTGTCGAACTGGTTCGCCCAGATCGCGCCCGCCGGATGGCTTTTCGCCAGCTGCTCGGCGAGCCGCCCGGAGAGTTTCACGTAGTTGTTCGGGTTGCGGTAGGGCACCGCCGGCACTTCGATCAGCTCGGCGCCCATCAGGCGCAGCGCGTCCTTCTTCTCCTGGCTCTGGGTCTCCGGGATGACGATGACGGTGCGATAGCCGAGCGCGTTTGCGACGAGGGCAAGGCCAATGCCGGTATTGCCGGCGGTGCCCTCGACGATCAGTCCGCCGGGGGCGATCAGCCCCTTCTCCTCGGCATCGCGGATGATGAACAGGCCGGCGCGGTCCTTCACCGACTGGCCGGGATTCATGAACTCGGCCTTGCCGTAGATCTCGCAGCCGGTCTCTTCGGAGGCGCGCTTCAGCCGTATCAGCGGTGTGTTGCCGATGGCGTCGAGGACGTTGAGGTGTCGGGACATGGAGATGCGGCCTGTTGCTGACGGGTCGGCCCGGAACCTATGGCCAGGGCCGGTTCAAGGCAAGGCGGCACGCCGGCAAATGGCTGCCGGCACAGGGTTTTCTCGGCCGCTCGAAGCGTCTGCGGCAGAATGTGGTGCTATGTCCGCGTCGACTGGTAGGCCTCCAGTGCCCGCTGACGCGCGCCGCCGTGGTCGACGATCGGCTCGGGATAGGTCTCGCCGAGCGTCACGCCGGCTTTTTTCAGCACCGAGGCGCTGAGCGTCCAAGGCGCGTGGATGTCCTTGTCGGAGAGTTTCGAAAGCTCCGGTACGTAGCGGCGGATGTAGACGCCGGCGCTGTCGAACTTCTGTCCTTGCGCCACCGGGTTGAAGATCCGGAAGAACGGCTGCGCGTCGGCGCCCGAACCGCCGATCCACTGCCATTGCGAGGTGTTGCTGGCGATGTCGCCGTCGACCAGCGTGTCCCAGAACCAGCGCTCGCCCTCCTGCCAGTCGATCAACAGGTCCTTGGTGAGAAACGAGCCGACGATCATCCGCATCCGGTTGTGCATCCAGCCGGTCTGCCAGAGCTGGCGCATGGCGGCATCGACGATGGGATAGCCGGTGAGGCCCTTCTGCCAGGCCTTCAGGTCGGATGCCGACTTGCGCCAGGGAAATTTGTCGAAGCGCGGGTTGAAGTTCCGGGTCCCCAGTGCGCCGAAATGGTAGAGCAGGTGATAGTTGAACTCGCGCCAGACCAGTTCCTTCTGGAAGGTCTCGATCGCCTTGTCCGGCACGCCCTTGCGACGCCGTGCCGCTTCTGTCGCGCGGTGCCAGAGCGTGAACGGGGAGATCTCGCCAAAGCGCAGCCGCGGCGACATCCGCGAGGTCGCGTCGTCGGCCGGACGCTCGCGGCCATTGTGGTAGTCGTCGAGAAGGTCTTCGCAGAACTCGTCGAACCGCTCGAGCGCCGCCGCCTCGCCGGGCACCCAGTCCGCCGCCATGCCGCCGGACCAGTCCGGCTTCACCGGCAGCAGCTTCCAGGCGTCGAGGTCATCCGATTTCGGCTGGTGCTTCGGGGCCAGAAGCTTCGTCGGCGCGTCAATCGGGTCGCGCGGCTCGCCCGATTGCGACAGGTTGCGCCAGAACGGCGTGTAGACGCGGTAGAAGCCGCCCGTCTTGGTCTGCACCGCCTTGGGATCATGCAGAAGGTTGGCGCGGAAGCGCTGCACCTCGACATCCTCCGGCAGCGCTTCGGCAATGCCGTCGTCCAGCGCGTCGCCACCCTGGTCGTAGCGCCGGTTGAACCAGAGCCCGGTCGCCTTGGTCTCGGTGATGACGTCCGGCACGATCTTTCCCGCCGCGCCGCGCCGCAGGATCAGCGTCGCGCCGATGCCGGCAAGGTCCTTGTCAAGCGAGGCGAGCGAATGGTGCAGCCACCAATGGTGCGCGGCGCCGAGCGGGCGAACACCTTCGCTCTCCTCGTCGAGCACATAAAGGACAACCACCGGACGGCCGCTCTCGGCGGCATCGCTGAGCGCGGGGTTGTCGAGGAGGCGAAGGTCATCGCGCAGCCAGACGACGATCGGGGGAGGGGATGTGGTCATGTCGGCACCGTCCGGGTCTCGGCCAGGCGCCCGCGGGGCCATGATCGGCCCGCCGGGGGCCCTGGCGGTTTGCCGATACCCATAGCCAGCATCGTGATGGGCTGTCGACCGTTTCCGCCGAAACCTGTCGCGATGCCGCAGGCCGCGAAACCCAACCTATCGTGCGCATCAGCACGCGATTACCGGATCATTTTAGGTCTGAAAGAAGTGGCTCCCCGAGTAGGACTCGAACCTACGACCTAGCGATTAACAGTCGCGCGCTCTACCAACTGAGCTATCGGGGAACAGTGCGTCGTCAACGCGAGGCAGCCTATAGCAAGACGAATCCGCTCTTGCAAAGCCGTATCGGCAAGAATTTCACATTTATCCCCAAACTGGCCGTCAGCCTGGGGTTTTCTGGGCTTTCTGCGGGGCGCGGAACCGACAGAGTGGCGCGCCTGTTGACCGCCCGGGCCGAGAATCGGCGGCCGGAGGGATGGGAATGGCGAGCGAGAGACGATTCTTCCGGCTCCGGGGACACCGGCTCGAGATCTTTGGCCGCACCTTCGCCCTTCCGGGCTCTCGGATGGGGCGGGTGGCCGTCGGCATCCTGTTCTGCCTCGGCGGCTTCCTGTGGTTCCTGCCGGTGCTCGGCCTGTGGATGCTGCCGCTCGGCCTCCTCGTCCTGTCGATCGACATCGCGCTCGTGCGCCGATGGCGCCGCCGCCATGACGTCCGCTGGAACCGCTGGCGCCAGCGCCGTCGCCTCGCCAAGGCCGCCCGCGTTGCTGCCGCCGCCCGCGTGGATCAGGCCGTCCGCACGGACGAGGGCAAAATCTAGCTCAGGAATCGCAGGGCAAGTCGCTTGGTCTATGCGGGCGCGGCGTTACGGATGCCCCCGTCAACGTCGCAATGTTTCCGCTGGCCCCGCAGAACCTCTTGCGCCGGCCGGGATGTCGCAGTAGGTACAGCGCCGGTGAGGCCTCGTGGCGGAGTGGTTACGCAGAGGACTGCAAATCCTTGCATCCCGGTTCGATTCCGGGCGAGGCCTCCACCGTTTTTCGCAGCAGAATCAGTGTGCTACGGATGCCAGTCCCTTCGGGGAGTGAAGCTTCATGTTGCAGGCATGTTGCTTCCAATTCCCTTCATTTCTCGGCATTTCCCAAAACCCGCCGCGAATCCATGCAACATGAAATGCAACATGGATTCGAGGGCAACGAATGATTTACGACGATCCGGAGGTGCCAAGCGCCGGCCCGGCCCACTTCCCGCGATTTATGACTGACATCCAGCTCCGAGCCTACTTCGGCCTGACGGAAGGCGCCCTGCGCCGGCTGAGGGCGACGCGCTTTTTCCCCAAGAGGCATGCACTCGTCAGCCGCACAGACTCCAAGGCGGTCGACCGCTACTTCGACGACGAATTGCAGAAAAAAGATCGGTATATGGTCGGTCGGCCGCGCGAGGATCCCTCCGCATTTTAATGGTCGTTTGCATCCGCTATTTGATTAGGCCATCTTACGTCTAAATTGCTGCGCCTCGAGGGGATTGAATGGAAGCTTTTTTAAATGACGCTGTAGCGTTTCGCGCAATTCTGGTCGCTAGTCGTCGGAAATTGCTGGCGAATGTTCAAAAGAGACGCAATGATCTTCTCGCCAACGGGAACCCTACGATCTCTGAGTCTTACGGCGCTGAAGACGGACAGGCTATCCGCGAAATTCAGCTTCAGATTGCCGCTGTGGACGCCGTTATCGTTGAGGAAAGAAAGTTGATTTCTGAAGCGAAGGAAAAAGTCGCGCGAGCGCGTAGTTTTTAGCGAAGCCGGAACTGCGCTTACAACCTGATCGAGCGGCAGCGAACCTTTATTCCTTTGAGCCACGGCCGAAAATAAAAGCGAGTGCAGCCGAAGCAAACGCAATTGCTCGCTCAAGCTGCTTCGACCAAAATTCTGAGGTAGCGGGGTCTCGAGCGGCCAGATACATCGCGAGACCCGCGCCCACCAATCCCACCATCATCGCGATCATCGCTACGAATGTCGGCGCACTTTTCTCGCCACCTAAAGCGCGACCTAGAAACCCTAGATCTGTCTTACGTGTTTGCTCAACATGACGATGATTCTCTTTGATCATGTCGAGCTGGAAGCTCGCACCTTCAGCAATTTTCGCATCCATCTCCGGATCCGTGTCATCGGGATCGGACATGGATCGCTTGGCCGCGGTTCGAGCGGAATCAGATGCCATACTCAAACTTCAGCCGGTTTTTGATCATCGGAACAGAAACTGCAAAGAGCTGAGAGAGCTGCTCGACGCCTAGCAAATTCCAATACTTGTCGAGCATGAAGCGAGGCACGAGCAGGTTAGCGGCGAAGGAATTCGCCTCTTTCTCATGCACCTCGTCGCCGGCATATTCAGAGTCGCGCAACAGAACACGATAGTCGTTTGATCGAGCCCACTCCTGATGAAGGACGACGTGCCCCAACTCGTGAGCGATCGTAAATGTCTGCCGAAGCGGATATTCGTTCTTGTTGACGATAATGGCGCCTTCCTCGCAGTCGAAGAAGCCCGATACGTTCGAGTTTGCTGCGTCGAATGTGACGAAGGTAACTTTAACACCTAATCCGCGGGCAATCTGGCGCGGATCCACCGGCGGCGAGGTGATTGAAAATTCCTTATGAAGCCTGCGAACCTCCCTGGATACGCGGGCGTAGTCTGGACGTGTCAATGTCGAGCTCATTGCGTCCTCCCTAGAAAGAATCGTGCGTTGTCTAATGTCATACATAGGAACACGACACCACGTTCTCTATGCGACACGGTGTACGAATGCGGCGAGATCTCCAGAGTCCTAATCGTTTCAGTCCGGATTAACCGGAGTGAATCTGCACGATGACTGCCGGCTGACGACGCAACCACTCATCCCGCTCGCGAAGCGATCCGCAGAGTAGCGATTGCAAGGAGGCATTCTATGCGGACGCCTCCCGAGAGGGTGCCGTGAACGCTAAGCGCGAGGTAATGCCGTGAACTCAAGAATGGGATCTGCAGTGCCACTAATTCGAGAGGCGTCGCTTTCCCAAAGAGTCCAGCGCGGAAAAACCATTTCAGCCTGCCCATAATCCTGTCGATCGGCGCCGGTCTCAATATTTAGCGCAACGTGATCATTCCAGTGGCCACGTGTGTCGTTGGCTGTCAGGAAACTACCGGCTTTTGAAAGCAATAGAACACCCGGCTGGTCTATAAATTCCCCACGGTTCGCAAATTCCTCGGCAACGCCACTTGGATCAATGACGCAGTTACCCCCGAACGATAGGCATAGATAATCAGTCACGCAATTAATGACCCGGGGTGGCTCCTTACCATTGAGGTCGAAGCACAGAATCTGGCGTACAGAGGGCTCCGGTTTTGCAACGACCCAGCAGATTGTTGGACCTACGCGCGTATCCATGCGTATCCATTCTCCCGCCTCCGTTGTAAAAACCGTTTTGCACTCGATACCACTACGAAGACGCATGTTGATCTCCTCAATCAAAGGTAGAGAAACAATCACGCCGTAGGCGGGAATGGAAGTGGATTTCGGCAGCCTGCTGCGGAGATGTCCAATAAACGCAGCAGGCCACCACCGGCGCCCTACATCGGCGCTATCTCCGATCTCAGCTCGCCCGTCGATTAACCTGATGGCCTTCGAATACGCCGAAGGGCGCCGGTGCGATCGGAGTGCCGATCTCATCATTGAGCCACCGCAGGATTACGCGCTGCTCGACACCGTGGCGCGTGATCGTTGTAAGCAGAACCTCCCCGCCCACCATGTGACCCTTGACGCCCCCCATGCCAACGAAGGGCTCGAACTTCATTCGGCGCTGCGCTTCCATCAGGGCAACGCCGTGTACCTCCGGAACGAACTCGTTCGGCTTGTAGTGCTCACCTGGAGCCGCCTCAAGGATCTCAAGTTCCTGCATGGCCTTCTCGTCAGGCAGGGGCGCAGCGATGCCCCCGTCAATAACGGAAAAAGACCATGCCTTATTGTCGAAACGGACAACCGCGCCCACAGGCCGGCCGCGGCTCTTCGACCATCCCACGACGACGATGTCAGTCTTCGCCGATAGCACGCCCTCCGGATGGCTCGAGACGGTCTTGTCGTAGAACCGCTGGAGCGAGCGCCCCTTATCAGAAACCATTTCTTCGATGCTCGGATACCAGCGCGCTAGGTTCTGAGCGATCAGCGCGGGAATTCGAACATCACCTCGACTGGCGACCGCCATGCCGGTGCCAGGCGCCTCGAAGCATTTGTGCCCGAACCCGACGACCTCGCCGGTCGGGCGATACTGAAGCGAGTCAGTGAGGATGGATCCAGCGGACTTGCCGAGGATGACATTGAGGGCGGACATAGCGTTATCCTTTCGAGGTGAGGAAGAGAGAGCCGACGTCGCCGACAGGACCGCCGAGAACTGCGCCGGGGAGCCCAAGGCCGGCTCCCATCGAGGCTCCGGCTTGGAAGCCACCGAGCGCCCCGGACACCGCACCGCCGACCGGTGAGCCACCTTGGTAGGCGCTGGCGAAGATGCCGAGGCCGGCGCCGAGGGCGTTCATGCCGGCGCCGAGATTGCTCGCGGTCTTGCGCATATCCACGCCGCCCGCGTTCCATGGGTCGACGCCCGCGGCGACGCTGTCGCCGTAGGAAGGACCATTCGAGACGCCGGGGATCGCTCCCGCGGCCGCCTTGCGATTGAAGTCGACCAGACCGTCAGAAACCGCCTTCGACGAAATGCCGGTATCCGCCGCCGCGCCGCCGCGAGCGCTGGCGAGCTCGATGTGCCAATCCTCGTTCCCGAGCGGGAACGCCAGGCCGTACTTGCCCGCGTTCTCGTGAAACCAGTCTTTGGCCGCGCCGGAGCTGTATCCGAGATCTGCCGCGTTGCCGAAATTGTGCTGGCTCTTGCCGGGAGGGGCGACCCACTTCCGCGCTGCCGAGACGCTGCCATACTTCTGGACTGCCGCGTCGAAGAGCTCCCCCTGCCGCGCGATCGAACGGAAGCCGGAGTTGATCTGCACAGCCGACTTCACCGCGCTCGGCGCGGCCTCGAACATGCTCGTCAGCGCAGAGGCGAACGAGGTGTTCAGGTTCGAGATGTGGCTGGCGCCCTTGCCGGCGCCGAGAAGCGACGACAGCAGATTGCCGGAAACCGACTTGGTCACAGTCTCGGCCAGCTGCCGGGAGACCGGCGCAGAAACGGCAGAGGCACTCGTCGCCGAAGCGCTGTTCGAGTTGGCAGCGACCGGGTTGCCGCTCAGTAGATTGCCGATCGACGACAAGGTGCCGGCGAGGCTGCCAGATCCTGCCTTGCTCCCGCCGCCAGCATCGCCGCCCAGGAAGCCCCTCAGCAGCGTGTCGAGGCCGTTGGATGCGAGCTTGTTTCCAAGGCCCGCGAACGCGTTCGTGAGGGACTTCAGCGCACCTTCGCCGGAGGTCAGGCCGCCGACGAGGGTCTCGGCGAAGTCGCGAGCGAGATCGCGTGAATCCTCCATTTTGTCATAGGTCTTCTGAAGGGCATCGTTATAGCGAACCTCCCCGGCAATGCGCTGGCCATCAAGGCTCTCGTAGGCGACGCCGAGCTCCCGAAGTTTCTCCTGCACCTCCTGCTCGACGGGCGAGCGGGTGATCTGCTGGCGATCGAACGCGAGATCGGAAAAGGCCTGCGTCAGCTTTTCGGCCTTCTGCATTTCCTCGCGCGCCTTCTCGATCGCCGCAGTGAACTCGCCGACGCGCCTGGCGGCCTCCCTGATGTACGCAAGCTCTTTCTCGCTTACGATCTGGCCGGCCTCTGCGGCGGCGCGCTTGGCCTCCGTCACGGCGTCGAACTCGAACCGCAGCGCCGCGGCCGCCGAGGTCGACATGCCAACCGCCTTCAGATCCAGCTGCAAGGCGACCACGGAATCCTTGGTCGCCTGCGCACGTTCCTGGACGCCCTTGCGATAGTCGTCTCCGACCTTCGTCGCCTTCGTCATCTCCTCCGTCTGAGCCCTCAGGCCATCGCGGATGTCATTGAGCCCTTCGACGTTCAGGCGATCGTCGAGCGCGGTCCGGCCACCCATCCGATCGCCGAATGTGCTCTTCGCGGTCCCCGGACCAAGCGGATCGGCGGAGATGCGTCCGCCTTTGCCGCCGAGACGGTCGAGCGCGTCCGCGCTGGCGTTGTACGCCGCTGCAGCGCTAACGGCTTCCTGGCGACTCGCGCTCAGCGTGGCGATGAACGCCCTCAGCTCTGCATTCGGTGTGGACGAGCCGAGGGCGCCGAGAGAGTCGTCGAGCGCCTTAACGTCGCCGCTGGTCTGGAACTCGCGCAGCACACCCGCCAGCTCAGCGAACTTTGGCGTCACGGTCGTGATGACGCCGCCGACGCCATCCGTGACCGCGCTTGTCCTCGTCAGCTGCTGGATGAGCTTTGCCGTCGACTGGCCAAGGGCGTTCGTCGTCTCGCGTAGGCCGCTCTCGACGTCGAACTGCAGCGCAGCCTTGCCGCGCTTCGCATAGTCCTCGACAGCCTTCCCCGGCAGGCCCCACGCATCGGCCAGCGCCTTCACGCGCTTCTCCTGGTCCGTAACGATCTCCGAGACCGGGCGGACTTCGTTGCGCGACATGAGTGCGTAGGCGGCAGCCGCCGCGCCGGCGACGCCGAAGGCGATCCCGAGAGGGCCGATGCGGGTCAGGACGCCGAGCAGGCTGTCCTTCAGCGCGTTCAGCGAACCGCGGACACCTTGCGGCCCATCGCCGAGGGACTGGATGACCTGGCCCGCCTGGCTGCTGATGATGGCGAACGGCGACGCGCCCATAGCCATCATGGTCGCAACGTCATTCAGCTGGTAGCCGAGATTTTGCACCTGGCCGCCGGTCAGCTTTACCGCCGCGCCGGTCCCGCCAAGGCGCTTCGTCGTATCATCGAACCGGGCGTTCGCTTGCGCTGTAGCCTTGGCGAGGTCGGCTGCGCTTAGCTCGCCCATGCGGGCATACATGCTGAACTCGGCCAGTTCCGAGTTGAGCTTCGCCTGCGCCGTGGCCAGCGGATCAATCTCGGCGCGGATCTGCTCGAGGCGTGCTCCCATCTTAAGGAAGGCGCTCGACGCGCTCTCGGCGGACTTCGCTGTGTCGCCGATGCCGAAGCGCTTGGAGATGTCCGCGGCCATGCCGGTATCGCGGCCGGTCGCGGCCCCCATCGCCGTGAGGTTGCCTCGGATCTTGCCGAGCATCGAGGCGAACTCCTGGCCATCAACCACGCCAGCCTTCACGCCGTTGTTAAGCGCCTTCATGTCGGCGTCAAACTGACGGGTCGCCCGCGCGACGCCGGCAATGCGGCCTTCAAGTGCCTTATAGCTTGAGGCCCAACCTCCGAGCTGCACTTCGCTGGCCTTGCTCGCCGCGGTGGCGCCGCGCGTGGCCTTGTCCATCAGCGCATGACCCGCTGTCAGGTCCTTTGCCATGGCGCGAAGCGCGGCGCCGCCAGTCTCCTGGTATTTGACGGTGACGATCTCGACTACGTTGCTCACGGAGTAGCTCCTTCCGGCATCGTTCCACCGAGAGCGGCGAACGCCCTCAAGGCCATGGCGATCAATTCGTCTTTCAGCTCACGCTCGACAAACCGGACGCGGCTGACCGTCGATCCGCGCGGGTCCGGCCGCGGCGGCCAGACGGCGGTGGTACCGGTAGGGTCGACAACAAGTGAACAGCCCTTCATCTCGAGGCCGCGCGTATTGACGTCGAAGAACGCCACGATCTTCCAGCCATCGACGATGGGCGGCAGATCCGTGAGCGTGATCCCGGTGATTTTGGTAGGTTCCATCAGAAGAGCCTTCGGTATGGTGCGAGGAGCTGTTCGGCCTCCGGATCGGCTAGCGCGCCGGCCGAGCTCGGCACCCACCACGACGTTGCACCGACGCCCTCTGTCGTCTCGGACTTTATCAGGGCATCGCGGCCGGTCGTCGACAGGTAGGCGCTGACGAGGCGGACACAGGCGCGCTCGACGGAAGGCGGCAGCGTGCCGGCGTTATCATCGGTCGGCAGGACATAGCCGGCCACATAGGTGGCGGCGATCTGCGACCCCCAGCAGAGGCGCCAGCCATCTTCCCCCAGGTGGAAAAGCGCATTCGTCGCCGGGTCGTACTGGTAGCTGGCCGAGGCGATGACCTCGAGGCCCTGCGACACTGAAAGGATCTCCGTCACCGCCGAGCGGCCGAGGATCACGCCCCCGGCGCGAGTCGGCCCGTCGAAGGTCTCGCGCACCGTTTCGCGCTTGAACGGCCGCTGACAGTGGTCGACGATCGCGCTCGAGGCCTGCGAGATCAGCATGCCGACCGTCGAGTCCTGCGCAGCCGCAAAGCCAAGCAGAGACCGCGCGCGTTCAAGCGTGGTCAGGTCGGTGGCGGTTGCGGGAGTGATGACGGTCAGCATGACGCTTACTCCTGCGGCGCGACAGCGAGCGGCTTACGGCCCGGCTTGGCGGCCTTGTTCGACTGCTCTGCGGCCATCTTGTTCTCGGGCTTCGGCGCCGCCTTCGTGCGACGGGCCAAGCCCAGACGTTCGAGTTCATCGGCGCGCGTCGCGGCGACATCGAAGACGTCGCCCGGGTCGCAGAGATCGCCTTGCGGCGTTCGGTTGAACGGCTTCAAGGCTTCGATTTCGGTTTCCATCGTCGTCTCCATTCCTAGAGTTAAGGAAGCGGCCGGGCTGTCGGGCGCCCGGCCGTTGTCGTCAGCCGGCGTTACCGCTGACGAGGTTGCCGTAGACGAAGCTGTCGGGCCGGGTGACGGCGAGCGCGACGCGTTCCTCGGCCCGGATGGTCACAGCGTTACGGACGAAGTTGTCGCGGTCCTCGGTCGACACTTGGACGTTGGCGTCCTCACGGTCAAAGAGCTGCGCGCCCATGTTGAAGGCACCGGTTAGGAACTTGCCGGGCGCGATCGCATCGCTATCGACGACTGGCAGACCCCAGATGCGCTTTTCGATGACGCCGCGGGGGTCGCCGATGACGTAATTGCCGGTGGAGTCCTTCAGCGTCTCCATCTCCGCCCAGTCGATCGGGTTGAGCACCACCGCAGTCGCGCGATAGAGGGAGATCCGCACCTGCAGGATGGCGCGGCGAAGGCGGTCAATCTTCGTGTCACCAGCCAGCGAGTACGTGGAATAGGCGAAGGCTGTCGACTGAGGGATGAGGCCGAGGAGGTTCTGCCCGGTGCCATCGCCGCCGAGGATCTGCGACTCCTCGACCATTGCCAGGCCGTAGCGCAGGCGGCCGTCAATGTAGCTCTGCAGCTGAGGAATATCGTCCAGCACCTGCTTCGACGCGTGAATCCAGTGCGCGATCGTACGAACCGGAGTCGACAAAAGGTCAAACTGCAGGTCGGACTGAGGCTTGACCGCCAGCTCGGCAACCGGCGCGGCGAAGTTCTGGAACCCGCTCTCCTTCACGTACTCGATGGAGCTCGATTCCGTGCGGCCGGGCATCATAAGATCGCGGATGGTGAAGGTGCGCTCGCCAGGCGTGACAATGTACGGAAGGCGCGCCGGCCGAATGGCATCGCCGACGCCGCCGGTGCCGGTCGTGAGGCTCGAGACGCTGGTGACGGCCTTGGTCGAGATGCGCGCCGTGCCACCGCCGCGGGTCTTCATGCCCTTCCATTCGTCCGACTCTGTGAACGTCTGACCGAGCGATTTTACCGCCGGGCCGTCACCACCCCCGCGACGGGCGAGCTTCTGCTCGACGGCCAAGAGCTGCGCCTGCAAATCGGTGCCGGCCTTCGCGAGGCTGGTCAGCGCCGCCTTGGTTTCGGCCAGCATCGAGCCGTGATCCTTGATCTCGGCGGCCGCCTTCTCGGAGAAGGCCTGGATCTGCGCATCGCGGGCCTTCAGGCCTTCCGCCAACGCCTTGATTTCCAGCTGATCATCAGCAGCGGCGCCGGCTTCCTTCGTATGGAAGGCGCGGGGTGCGGCGGACTGGTGGAGGGGGTGCATGTTCATAGGAGTTCTCCTCAGAAGGTCGGAAGGGACAGGGGGGTGCGGAGCGACGCCACGAGCGCGCCCAGGTCGTTGCCGGGAGGGTTGGACGGTGCCGGGCCGCGGGCGGACCAGGCTTTGAAGCCGACGGCCGCGATCTCGTCGGCGTCGGACGCTGAGAAGCCGCGGTCTTTCAGCAGACGCTCGAACTCGCGGTCGGAGATGCGATCGCCGGAGGCCAGCTTCGCCTTGATCGAGTCCACCCGCGCCTCATCGTTGGCGGGGTTCGTCACAACGGACGCCTCGATCAGGTCCACGACCTTCAGGCTGCGGATGCGGGTCTTCTCGTCGAAGGAATCCTCGCGGACGTAGTAGCCAATCGAGAGCCCGGTGATGGCGTGAGCCTTCATGCCGCGAAGCGCGATGCGGGCATAAGCCGCCTCGTCGGTCCACAGGGTGCCCTCACCATAGAGACCGCGATCGTCCTCGCGCAGGACGTCCCATTGCCCAATCGGCTCGTCGGAACGGTGCTGCCACAGGATCGGCAACGTCCGGCCTTTGTCCTTCGTCCCGGCAATGCTGGCGGTGAAGGCACCTGGAGCGACGGCTTCGCGATAGCTGTCGACCACCCCCCAGACAGAGGCATAGCCGGAGAACGTGCCGTCATCCTTCACCGACTTCAGCTCGAGCTCAAAAGAGCGGGTTTTCGTCGCGGTCATGTGGCGGGCTCCGGGATTGGCTCACCCGGTGCCGGCTGGACGCGGCCGGGATTGCGCCCCGCCTGATCGAGAGGCACGAGCGTGCTATTGACGAGGTGGACGTCGCCGCCCACGAAGCGCGGCAGGTTCTCGCGGTCGGCGATCTGGTTCGGCGTGATGGCCGCGACCTGCATCAGCTTCGAATACATCTCTGCTCGGCCGGCGCTGTCGGCGCGGAGAAGTCCTTCGACGGTGAACTCGGCGTAGAGGATGCCCCGGTCGCCGGGCGCGATCAGCGAGCGCTTGATCGCCTGCTCGATGCGGGTCAGGTAGGGGCGAAGGCCGAGGGTAAGCCAGCCGAGCATGATCTGCTCGACACCAGCGCCGAACATGGTCTGGCCGGCCGAGCTATGCCCTACAAGCACCGGTGGCACGCCAAACCAGCGGCAAATCTCTTCGATGTGGAAGGCGCGGGTCGCGAGCATCTCGGCGTCGCGCGGCGGCATATTGACGTCCTGCCACTTGAAGCCGGCTTTGCCCTCGAGGAGCATTACCTTGCCGGCATTCTCGGCGCCGACGAACGGATCAATCAGCGCGGCTTTGGTTTGTTCACGATGCTCATCCGTCATCGAGCCTTCGTAGGTGATGACGCCACCGGGCCTCATGCCGTTGGCAAAGGTGCGGGCCGAGGCCTCATCCGTTGCCATGGCTGCGCCGAGTGTCTGCCGGGCATGCGCTACGGTAGAGAGGCCGAGATCGCCGCCGAGACCGAAGCCGCGCACGTGCATGATATCGGCGGCGGCGAATTCCATGATCCCTTGCGGGTCGCTGTAGCGGTAGCGGAGATCGCCGCCCCGGGTGCGATAGATCTCCATCAGGTCGGGGCGCAGGAGCGTCATCGCTACCACGCCGCCTCCGACGCCGCGGCCGAGCTCGACGAAGGCATTGCCCCAGATGAGCACGTGGGCGACGAGCGCCTCCCAGAACTCGACGGAGGTCTGGTCGGCGTTCGGCTGGTCGTGAAGAAGCGAATTCAGCGGATTGGCGCTGGCGATGTCGCGGCCGCCGTCGGCCCGCCGCAAGTAAAGCGACAGCGGTAGCGTTGCGATCGTCTGCGAGATCAGCCGGACGCAGGCCCAGAACGTCGCGACCTGCATTGCAGTGTCGGGAGTGACATTCTTTCCCGACCATGATTCCGTACCGAAGTACGTGCGCCAGATGCGGGTTTCCTTCAGGCCGAAACGGCGCGCGAGGTTCACGAGCGCGCTCATACGATCACCACTTTCTTGAGGAAGTTTCCCAGATCGAAGACCGGCTCCGGCTCGAAGCGGCGAGCAAGGTCGAGCGCCATGACGAGCGTCACCGCCGCATCGATGCGAACCGGGCCGCGGCCGTGAGATTTGTCTTTTGCGATCTTCAGGTTGCCGGCGGGATCACTGTCCATGATAGCGCCGGACATCGCGGCCGTGAGCACGGGGTGCCCGCCGTGGCGAATGCGTCCGGTGAGCGCCAGCTCTGAAAACCAGTCGACGGCGGGGCCCATCGTTTTGAAGCCCTGCCGAAAGGGCTCGAGCGGGACCGGAAAATCCGGGTCCACGTCCGCAAGCTCCTGCTTGAAGTCCTCAATGCGCCACTCATCGTATCCGAGCACGACCATGTTGAACTCGGCGGCAAGCTTGATGAGCTCCATCGCGACGAAGCCGTAACGGATCGTCGGGCCCGGCACGCTGATGAGGTCGCCTGCTTTGATCCACGCACGGAACCGGTCCTGTTCGGCCGGCCGGCGGACGCCAAGCTGGCCTTCTGGTGTCCAGCACCACTGCAGAATATCGAAGCCTGGCTCCTTCTGATCATCCGGGAACGCGAGTGTCAGGCTCGTCAGATCGTGTTTGCCGGACAGATCCAGCGCGGCGAAACAGGTACGGCCGGCCAGTTCCTTACGATCGACGGCAACGTTACCGCGGCGCCAGACGGATGCGGTGACGATCCGGTTTTCCTCGCGGGCGTCGACGCGTTGATTGAGCCGGAGGTTGCGGAAGGACGCTTCGAACGCCGGGATGCGCCGCGCGCGCGCAGCGGCTTCGCGCATCTCCGTCAGCGACACGTACTTGCCGAGCGCAGGGTTACAGGCAAGCCAGGTGGCTTCCTTGAAGGGGTCAGCCTCTGGAGGGGCGCAGATGAGCTGCACGAAAATGGACGGATCGGCACCGCTCAAGCCGTCATCGATCAGCTGCGACAGTGGATGCTCGTCGTCTGGCGCCTGCGTCGAGATGATCAGCGCGAGCGCTTCCTTTCGCTTGCCGAGGCCATTCATCAGGTTGTCGAGGAGGATGCGGTCACGAGCCTGCGCAAGCTCGTCGTAGACGAATAGCGATGGCGCAAGACCATGTGCTGCGCGAGCGTCCGAGGACATCGCCTGATACAGGGAGCCCGTGCCGACGCCTTCGGTGACAAGAATTTTCTTCTGGAACGCCTGGATATTCACCCGGACGGCGAACTCCGGAATCTGATCAATGATGGCGACGATCTCATTGAAGATGATCCCGGCCTGGCCGCGGTCGATCGCCGCCGAATAGACCTCGCCGCGGACCTCGCTTTCCGGCCCCAGCAGGTGCGCAAGCACGAGCCCGGCGCAGAGGCCGCTCTTCCCGTTGCCCTTCGGCTGGCTCTGGATGCCAATGCGGCGCTTGCGGAGACCCTTTGCATCGAGGTCGCCATAGATCTGCTGTACGAAGTCGCGCTGCTCCGGCAGCAGCTTCATCTTCTTGCCGGCGAGCGGACCCTTCGTGATCGGAAGGAACTGCAGGAAGGCAATCACCCGCTCGGCGCGGTCGAGACCCTTCCGGTTCCACGGCAGCCGACGTTTGCGCTCCGGAAGGGCCTCCCGGGCGATGCGTTGACGTGATGCGCCTGGTCCGCGGGCACCCATTAGAGGGCCCTCGACGAGCGGCCGAAAATCAAATCGGCTGAAACTAATTCTGCGGAGAGGTACCCAAGCCGGTCCCAATCCCCTCGCCTCGTCAGCTTTCGACCACCCCCCCTCTGCGACGATGCCTCGCACGCGACCGACGATGGCCGCACGCGTGCACCGATGGCCGACGCGACCGCGAGCCTTACGGCACAGCGGACGCTCTGAGCGGCCTTGCAAAGGGGGATGCCGACGGTCTGCATGATCAGACAGCCCAGCCCGTATCGAGGATGGCGATCTTCTGGCCCGGGTAGACGGGGAAGTCTCCGCCCGCGAGGTAGTTCGGGCTGGCCGGCGGGAGGATGTAGCGGGGCACTGCCTCATTGGAGACGTTGGACGTGCCGAAGGCTGGCGTCACCCCGACGGGGAAGATGCCAAGGTAGCTGTAGCCAGCACCGGTCTTGGCCGCATCGTCGACGTAGCGCGAGAAGACCTGAAGCGACAGCTCTGTGCCCTTTGGCGCATCGGGCACAGTGATCACGTCGCTGAGGACGGTCGTAGTCGCAGTGAGCTTGCCCGAGGCGACAAGCTTGCCCTTGCTGAAGGGTCCTTCCTGGTAGCCTACCGGATAGGCGACGATGTGATAGCGGACAGCGCTCATGAGAGGGCTCCTTGATTGAACGGGTGGCGGGGATCTGTCGGGAGGCCGTCGGCACCGATGCGCGCGGAGTAGCCGTTGCGCTCCTCGGCCTGCTTCGGTCCATTGTGGTGAGGGGCGCAGAGGCTGGCCCAATTGGCGCGGTCCCAGAACAGCGCCTGGTCGCCGCGGTGCGGCTTCACATGGTCGACGACGGTGGCACGGACGAGCCGGCCTTCCTCCTCGCAGCGGACACAGAACGGATGGTTGCGGAGGTGGCCGGCGCGGGCCTTCTCCCAGGCGGTGCCGTAGCCGCGCTCCCGGGCGCTGGCGCGGGCCATCAGCCGGTCACCTTCAGGTCGATCCGCACGACGGTTTCGCCAATGGCGATGGGCGTGGCGATGACGACGGTGCGGCTTTTGCCCTGGTGGATGACGACGTCGCCGAGCTTGACGGGGAGCGGCCAGCCGGCGGCGGCGAGGCCGGTCGGCGAGATGATCACGGTGCTGTCGAACTGATCCATGCCGCCGGCGAGCTCGTCGGCTGTGGCGCCGCGGACGAAGCCGAGCACGGTAGCGTCGACCGGGTCAGCGTCGAAATCCTCACGACGTAGGGTGACGGGCGCGCCCTTGCTGGCGAGCTGTCGATCGAGGGCTGAGAGGGCGAAGGCAGCGCATTGGCTCATGACAAGCTTATGCGCGCAGGCGACCGCTTTTGTGGAATGGTTTGATCAGGGATTTCGTGGGAAGACGCAGTTGGGGAGGGCTTACAATGAGCTGGGAATTTTTAATCTTTGAACTGCTGAAGCTTTTGCTTCAATTCGCGGGTGCGGCGGCAATCGCGTGGCAGGCTGTGCAGTGGGCGCTTCGCCGCTACAAGCAGGAGAAGCACTGGGAGCGGCGCATGACCGCCTACACCGAGCTGGTTACCGCAATGGGAACAATGGTCGATGTAAACGGACTATGGGAGACAGCCGAGATTGAGGATCGGGAAATGTCTTTGGAAGCGAAGCAGGCCGCTTTGACACGTTACGGGGAAGCAAGGCGACGTCTAGAAGAAAATCTAGGTACCGCCCAGCTTTTGCTTTCTGAGGAAGTGGCGGACATAGTCAAAAACCTTCCGAGAGACATAGACAAAGCTCGAAGGAATGCGACCTACTTCCTCGAGTCTGTCGAAATGGAATGGTCAGTCATCGAGCCCGCAAGAAGAAAGATCATCGAGATCGGAAGGAGGGACATTGGAGTACTCAAGTAGTGAATGATACTCCTTTCCTCAGAAAAGCGATCAGGTCGTCCTCAAAGGCATAATATCGGCCGCCAAGTTCCTTAACTGGCGAGCCGGGCTGCTTTGCCAGCGTGTCCCTCACGAAGTCAGGTCCAACTCCTATCCTGGCGCCGATGCCGACCAGTGTCCAGATGATCCGCCCTGGCTTCCTTGGGACGGCGTTCAATGCGTCGAACATGTCAGGTGTCAGTTCGGGCCGGCTCATGCTGCACCGTCCGGTGCAGCCACATAACTGCCCAGCCCGCGACGCTGCATCTCCTCGGCAACTGCCTTTTCAAACCGATGCCGCTCCGCAGCAGCGACTTCAGGCTCGACGCCGACCTTCAGAAAGCGGTTCTCTACGCCCTCGAAAATCTTCTGCCGATTGTGAGCGATCTGCTTCTCAGTGCCGGTAGAAAGGGTAGCAGCCGCCCTCTGCACCCTCCAGACTTGTCGGATCTCCGGAAATGGAAGGATCTTGCAGTGAGGCTTCCAATCGAACAGCGGCAGACCATCATGGCTCTTCATCGAAGATTCCTCCTCTGATCTATTCCAAGAGAAATTCCATTCTGCTTCCTGCTCGCGCACGTAAACGCCAACGCCATCAAGGTCGGGCAGGAAATTAGGTTTTCGGGATTCAGCGAGAGAGAGCGCAGCGAGCGAGCGCTGATCACGAAAGCCGTTTTCCTGTTCGACAAGACGGTGCAACCGCCTCGTGCCTGATCAGAAGAGGTCATCGGTCGGCTCCTCTTGTTCAGGAGTACAAGAGGTATCGGACCACGCTTGTCCGGTCGGGGTGGACCACGCTTGTCCGGTCGCCCCCTTTGACCGACCGGACCACGCTTGTCCGGTCGCGTTTGGCCCAACTGACGGAAACGAGAGCCGAAGAATTCGAGTTTTCACCAGCACACCTTCGCCGTTCCTTCTGCCGCCATACTCAGCGGCGAGGTAGCCGGCACTGCGCAAAAGGGTGACCTCACGCTGGATCGTCTTCTCATCCCAGCCGCCGGCATCGTCTGCAAGCATGCGGTTCGTTGCGGTAATCTCGCCCGTTTGCCATCTGATCCGCAGACGGATAACCGCCATCAGCCGATAGCTCGACTTCATCTTTGCCAACAGGCGGTTTACCTGACGGGCCCAAAAATCGAAAAGCTCGAAGCGTTCCCTAGCCGTATCTGGCCATCTCGCTACTACGGCTGCCGCCTCGTCGGGGGTCGATCGCACCCCCGATCGCGGGGCCTTGGTTTCCTCTGCATCGGGTTTCTTCGCGGTACGGGCGCTCAATTCGCCCGCCCATGCTCGACGCGTGCCGCTGCGATCGCCTTAGCCGCCTCGGCCTCGGTCAAATCGAAAAGCCGCCGGACCTCCGACTCCAGCGGGCGCGGCCAGTGCTGCGGCGGCCGGTCAGCCAACCACTTCGATGCCGTGGCTATAGGCGGCGGGACGCGCGTCTTGAGCCTCGCCTTTCGCTGGAGCGCTTCCTTCACCCAATCGGACTCGCTCATGCCAGGCCTCCCGGGTGAGCGGTCGCATAGACGCGGCGAAGGGCGGCAATGAAGGCGTCGACAACGGCCGCCTCGGCCACCATGATCACGTCCACTGCGAGGTTCATCTCCTGCAACTGGCTCCGCTGTTGAGCCCGCAGCATATCGATCGTGTCGCCATAGAACTTGGCGTAGTTCGGGTGTGCCGATCCCTCGGGACATGAGAGGAAGAAGCGCTCCGCCATCCTCTGGGCCATGCCGTTGATGTGGTCCTGCCAGATCTGAAGATCATCCACGGACGTCAGGAAATCGGCGAGCTGAATAGGCGCCCTCATTTTTCGAGCTCCCAGCCGAGCTTTTTAAGCTCTCTGCCAACCGCCTTGAAACTCAGGCCGTTGGCGAACAGCCGATCCTGTTCGGCCTGGAAGCGGAGGTAATCCTCGGCTGCTTCGGCCGAGACCTCGCGAGGCAAGACCGGCAGGCCTTGGTCGTCCTCGAACTTCGCCACCTTGTCGAGCATCCGCTCCGGCTTGATCCCCCGCACGACCCGCAGGGCATCCTCCAGCGCCGCCAACTCCTCGGCGGTATATTGCGGATCGGTGAAGTGGCCGCCCTTGATGTGGTAGGCGGCACGATCCCGAGCGACCGTCAGGCGATCCAGCACCTTGACGAGATCGGCGAGGACGTCGGCCAGCGGGGCGCTGGCGGTGGCGCGGTGGTCCTTGATCCATCCGCCGCGCCGGCTGCCATTAACCGCGCTCATGCTGCCGACTCCATGAAGAAGCGGATCAGCTGGCCGCGCTCGGCGACCCAGCGCGCGCCAACCTGCCGGACAGGCAAGTGACCGTCCGCGCACATGTCATAGGTCTGGCGCTCGCTGCGCCCGATGACCTTCGCAATTCCCTTGATCCCCCAAACGAGATCGAGGCTTTCCGTTTTTTCTGTCATTTCAGTAACCCTTGGTCATTAGCACGGTGCTAACTATAAGCACGGTGCTGATATTGACGTCAAGCGTAATTCAGCACAGTGCTAGATCGGGAAGCGTGAGGATGGGAAATGAAAGCGATTGGACGCGGCTCGGATCAGGCAATGATCCGATTGCCTGATGGAATGCGCGAACGGTTAAAGGCAGCGGCGCTGGCGAACCAGCGATCTATGAACGCTGAGATCGTCGCTCGGCTCGATGAATCTTTTGAGCTTGAGGCGCGCTTATCGCCCTCGCATGCTGAGGAGCGATCAGAATGGGGAGACACGTTCGGTGATATCTATGCGAGCCAAGAACGCGCCAAGCGTGCTCAGAATGAGAAGCTGGAAAGTATTCTGAAAAATCAGAGAATAATGGCTCAAGCCCTGCTGGCCAGTTTGCGAATTTCAGATCCGAAAAGTGCATCTTTCATCGAGAAAATCATCAACAGCGACGACAAGGAGACGTGAATGTCCGTCCGGAAGCGATCCTGGATTACTGCCAAGGGCGTCCAGAGGGTTGTATGGGCGGTCGACTACATGGACGGGTCGGGCAAGCGCCGGCACAAGTCCTTCGCAAAAAAGAAGGAGGCTGATGCCTTCAGTGCGACAGCATCTGTAGAGGTGCGGCAGGGTGTGCATGTCGCTGACAGCGCCAGTGTGACCATAGAGAAGGCGGGTGAGTTCTGGATAGCCTCAGGCGAGACGGCCGGCCTTGAGCGGTCGACCGTCAATCAGCGGAGAAGCCACCTCACGAACCACATTACGCCTATGATTGGTGAAGTCCTGCTGTCGAAGCTCTCGCTTCCGGCGGTCCGAGATTTCGAGGACAGGCTTCGAAAGGAGGGACGGTCTGCGGTGATGGCCAAGAAGGTGCTGACGTCCCTTGGCTCCATCCTTTCAGACGCCATGGAACGGGGCCTTGCCGCGCGCAATCCAGTGCGGGAGATCCGCGGAAGTCGGAAGGGGCGCGACCGGCGTGCCGAGCGGCGGCAGAAGGGGCGCCTGGAGATCGGCGTCGACATCCCGGCCCGGGAGGAGATCAAGGCCTTTGTGGACGCGCTGGAGCCGAACTGGCGTCCTCTTCTCGTCACGGCCATCTTCACCGGCATGCGATCGTCAGAACTTCGCGGACTGCGATGGAAGGACGTCGACCTCAAGCGCTCGAGGATCCGCGTCAGCCAGCGCGCTGACGAGTTTGGAGAGATTGGCCCGCCGAAGTCGGAGGCGGGCGTCCGCACCATCCCGGTGCCGCCGCCCGTCATCAACGCGCTGAAGCAGCATCGCCTTCGTCAGCCGGCCGAGCATGAACTCGTTTTTGCGAACCCTTCCGGCGGACCGCGATCGCACACGAATATCATCGACAAGGGCCTGGTCCCGGCGATGAAGCGGGCAGGGGTCGTCACTGATGAGGGCGATGCGAAATACACCGGCATGCACTCCCTCCGGCACTTCTACGCCAGTTGGCTGATCAACCGGAAAGAGGAGGGCGGCTTGGGCTTAACGGCGAAGATGGTCCAGGAGCGGCTCGGCCACGCGTCGATCGTGATGACGATGGACGTCTACGGGCACCTGTTCCCGCGGGACGATGACGGCGGCGAATTGGCGGACGCGGCGACGGCTTTGCTAAGCTGACTGCAACACGGATGCAACAGAGGCCCTGAAAGGCCAACGATTTCAATAGCTGCGAGAGGCCTGCAAATCCTTGCATCCCGGTTCGATTCCGGGCGAGGCCTCCAGTTCAATTTTCAGCAGTCGTTGGATATTGCGAGACTTGTCATTTGAACGGCTTTCGGCAGAACGGCTTTTAGCTCTTCCCCATCATGCGACGCTGGCGCTGGCGGTGGCCTTGTCTGACGCCGGCCCCGCTTCTGCTTCGCGCTGACGCGGACACTCGATCTCTTGGACTAACGGCGTCTCGGATCTGATGATGCCTGCAGGATACGGGGATCTCATGTTCCGAGGGCGACCCAGGCCTTAGTAAAGCGCCAAGAACAACACATCCCACAACAGCGCAGACAGGCAGAGCCCCAGGAACAGGGCGCGGGCAGCATCGAGGTCATTGCCGGTGCGACCTTCTTCGCGCGCAACAGTCAGTTTGACGGTCTCCACGGTGTCTGCTTCCATTCTCGTTTCGCCTTGTCCCGGAGGGATGAAGGGGAGAGCTATGATCGAAACGGAAGCGGAGATGCCGTTGCCTCAATCAGTCCCTGCCTGCTGGCCAGTCTCGGCGTTGCCGGTGGGCTGCGGAAGGGCGCTGAGGAGGTAACCCCGATGTGCTGTGTCGCTTGGAGAGGTTCAGGCTGTAGGGGACCGTTGGTACGGGCGCTTTAGAGGAATGGGACTGGCGACTATTGGCACAAACGAAAAACGCCCCGCCGTGAGGCAGAGCGCTTCTCGATGACTGTAGCTGGAGCTTACTTGGCCATGTCGGCGCCGGCGCCGGTGCCCTGGCCGCCCGAGGTCGAGGAAGAGACGCCGTTGACGTCGGTGGAGGCGTTGCTGTTGCCGCCAGCGGTGAGGCCTGCGCCCTTCGGCTGGGTGTTTGCGTTGGCGTCCGGGGTCATGCTGCCGGTCGACATCGCGTCGGTGCCCATCATCGGCTTCTTCGCCATGTCGGCGCCGGCGCCGGTGCCCTGGCCGGCCGTCGTCGACGAGGTCACGCCGTTCGGCTGGGTGGTGGCGTTGTAGTTGCTGTCGGCCGGGGCCGGGGACTGGGCGAAAGCGGCGGTGGCGATCATCGAGATACCGGCGGCGATCATGAACTTCTTCATAGGATTATCCTTTGCTGCGCCGACCTCGAGGCCGGCTCACTCCGTCTTGCGGATCGCTTAGGTAAAGCCTGACGCAGATCTGCGTTCCGCCCATGACGGCGCCCACGGGGCTGATGGCCGTGAAACTAATGTGATACTGGATGTGACGGGGCTGCCCCTTGCGGAACCGTACCCACGGCTTAGCGAGCAACGTCCACACTAAGCCTGCCCGCAGTGTCTTTATGGTCGCAAGCGGGGTGTGAACTTCGCAGACGGCCGCTCTCCGCTTCGACCCGTGCCCCTCCGATGACCGAATACACGCATCGCCTTGGCAATATGCCGCCGGTTGGCCTGCGTCGCCGGTTCAGCTCTCGGCGCGCGCCGCCACGGCAGCATAGCGGCGGCCGGCATAGACGAGGCCGTCACCGGGCGGGCCCTCGACGATCGCGAGGACCTCGCAGAACAGGACGGCATGGGTGCCGACATCGACCGCGCTCGCGATCCGGCAGTCGAAGGTGGTCAGCGCGCCCGCCAGCACCGGCGAGCCGGTCACCGCCGTCGACCATTCCGCCTCGGCGAAGCGCTCGGCCATCGGCGTCTTTCCGCCGAAGAGGTTGGACAGCCGTTCCTGTGTGGATGCCAGCGTGTTGACGCAGAGCGCGCCATTGGCTTGGAAGGCAGCGCCGACCGAGCTCTCGCGCTTGACGCAGACGAGCAAAGTCGGCGGCTGGTCGGTGACGCTGCTCACCGCGGTCGCGGTGAAGCCGGCGGGGCCGTTCGGTCCGGCCGTGGTGATGATGTGCACCGCGGCAGCAACGCTCGCCATGGCGTCGCGATAGGCCCTCTGCTCGACAACCGGGCGTTCGAGGAGGCCGAGGGCTTCCGCCGTCGTCGGGGCATCGGCGATTACGGACGTGCCGGGGAGGATGAAGGGCGCAATCAAGGTCATCGTGTCGTCCATAGCCTCTGTCGGCGGCGATTAGAATGCCCGCAGATTGTCGCGCAGCATGTCGTGCGAATAGTGCGAGCGAACAAGGCCGCGTTTCTGCAACGCAGGCACGAGTCCGTCGGCGATCTCCACGAGATAGCGCCGGCTGACGCGCAGCACAGGCGTGGTGATCAGGAAGCCGTCGCCGCCGACCTCCTCCATCACCTCGCCCATTCGTGCGGCCACCTGGTCGGGCGTGCCGATCAGCTCCACCGAGGAGACGACGCCGCCGGCCCCGTCGACCACCAGCTCGCGCAAGGTCTTGCCGCTGCCCCATTGCTGGAACTTGTCGAGCGTTCCCGATTCGCCATTGGTGACGAGTTTTCCGGGCAGCGGCTTGTCGAGATCGAACTGCGCGAAGTCGATCTCGGTGATCGCCGAGAGCGAGGCGAGGATGTCGATGATGAAGTTTGGCGCATTGATCTGCCGCGCGTGCCGCTCGTGCGCGTCCTTCTCTGTCTCGCCGACCGTCGGGGTGACGCAGAACAGCACCTTGATCTCGTCGGGATCCCGGCCCATCGCCGCGGCCCGGGCGCGCAGGTCCGCCCGGAACGCCTTCATGCTCTCGACGCCCGAGGCGACGGAGATGATGGAATCGGCGTGGCGGGCGGCGAAGTCGCGTCCGCGCGGCGAGGCGCCGGCCTGAACGTAAACAGGGCGGCCTTGCGGCGAGGGCACGGTGTTGAGCGGCCCGCGCACCTTGAAGTGCTTGCCGACGTGGTCGATCGTGTGGACCTTGGTGTGGTCGGCATAGACGCCGGCCTCTCGGTCGAGCACGACCGCGTCGGGCTCCCAGCTGGAGAACAGCTTGCCCATCACCTCCATGTACTCGTCCGCCATCTCGTAGCGGGTCTCGCGCAGCGGCAGCTTGTCGAGGCCGAAATTCTGAGCGGCGAGGTCCTCAGCGGACGTGACGATGTTCCAGCCGAAGCGGCCCTTGGTCAGGCTGTCGATGGTGGAGGAGAGGCGCGCCATCAGGAAGGGCGGGTAGGCGAGCGTCGACATGGTGGCGACGATGCCGAGCTTCGACGTCGCCATGCCCATCGCCACCGCCAGCGGCACCGGATCATGCTTCGGGACCATCATGCCGAGCTTCAGCGCCGCCTCGGTCGAGCCGCCATAGCTCTGCGGCACCATCAGCTTGTCTTCGATCATGATGTAGTCGAAGCAGGCGCGCTCCAGTGTCTGCGCCATTTCGACATAGAACGCGCCGTCCCAGGGCAGGCCGCCCTGGCCGAAAGGCTCGCGCCATTCGTCCGGCGTGAAGTTCATGAACCAGGCAAGGTGGAAGCGCTTGTCGGTCATGTCAGTCCTTTACGAGGGAGAGATGAGAGGGAGTGGCGGCGGCTAAGCGCCGGGCCTCGAATCGCTGGCTGTCGCGCACGATGCGCAGCTTGGTGGAAAAGTCCGAGCATATGCCGGCGCCGTAGCGCTCCGGCGCGTGCGGATCGTGCCGCGCCCTGTCGACCGCCATCACGCGCGTGCCCAAGAGGAAGGCCTCGTTGAGGTCGTGCGTGACCATGACGATGGTCATCTCATGCTCGGCCCACAGCTCGCCGACCAGCGTGTGCATGGCCTTGCGGGTCCCGGCATCGAGCGCGCCGAAAGGTTCGTCCAGCAGCAGCACTTTCGGCCGGTTGATCAGCGCCTGCGCGATGGCGAGGCGTTGCTGCATGCCGCCGGAGAGCTGCTGCGGATATTTTTGCGCAGATTCCGCGAGGCCAACTCGCTGGAGCAGTGCCATCGCTTCGTCCCGCAGCGCCCGCCTTGCCGCGCCGAAAAGCCGGCCGGTGAAGGGCGAGGCCGCCCATTGCGGACCGGTCATGACGTTGGCGAGCACCGTCCGGTGCGGGAAGACCGAGTAGCGCTGGAAGACGACGCCCCGGTCGGCGGTCGGCTCTGCGGCGATCGGCTTGCCGTCGAGCAGGATCTGCCCGCGCGTCGGACGCTCCTGCGCGAGCAGCATGCGCAGCAGCGTCGTCTTGCCGACGCCGCTTGGGCCCACCACAACCAGGAACTCGTGGTCGGCCAGCGTGAAGTTGATGTTCTCGAGGATGATCGCCGGCCCGTATTCCTTCCAGACGCCGTCGAAGCGGATTTCCGTCATCAGGCGTCCTTCAGCTCGTTCCAGGGGAAGGCCGCGCGCGAGAGTTGGCGGAGCGCGAGGTCGATCAGGAAGGCGAGCAAGGTGATCCAGAAGACGTAAGGCAGGATCACGTCCATCGCGAGGTAGCGGCGGACGAGGAAGATGCGGTAGCCAAGGCCGCCCTCGGCGGTGATCGCCTCGGCGGCGATGACGTAGAGCCAGGCGGTGCCGAGCGACAGGCGCACCGATTCGATCAGCCGCGGCATCACCTGTGGCACGACCACGTCGAGCAGCATCTGCCAGGTCGAGGCGCCGAGCGTCTGCGCCTTGACGATCTGCTCGCGCGGGATCGCCGCCACCCGCAGCACCACGTCGCGCACGAGGAAGGGCGCGACGCCGAAGACGATCAGCACCATCTTCGACAGTTCGCCAAGGCCAAAGGCGATGAAGAGGATCGGGAGCAAAGCGAGCGGCGGCACCAGCGACAGCGCGGCCAGCACCGGATCGAAGGCTGCCCGCAATTGCGGGATGAAGCCGATGGGAATGCCGATGACGAGGCCGATCAGCGCCGACAGGCCGAGGCCGGTGCCGAGCCGGCCAAGGCTCAGCCAGGTGTCGAACCAGAACACCGGCTGGCCGATCGCCGGGTCGACCTTCGTCATCAGCCGGACGATGGCCGCATAGAAGCTCTCGAAGCTCGGCATGATCTTGTCGGCCGGCGCCACCGCGAGGCGGGCGTTCGAGGCGAGGACGTAGACGAGAAGGATCAGCAAGAAGGGCAAGGTGCCGAGCACCAGCTTCTGCATGCGGCTCGGCGGATAGTTGATGATGCGGCGCATGCGCGTGTTCCCGGCCTGCTTCTGCCTAGAGCGTGCCGTCGGCCGCCATCTTCGCGAACGTCGGGTCGAAGCGCAGCTTGATGTTTTCCTTGGCGCCAAGCACCGAGCCGTCGGGCATCTCGATGCCGATGGCGTCGACGCTGTCGGCGCCTTGGCCGAACAGGCCCTGGTCGAAGCAGAAGGTGCGCACGCTGTCCCAGATCGCCTTGGTCTTGGCGTCGGTCATGGAGCTGACGGCCTCGGCCGGGGTCTTGAAGAAGTGCGTCGTCTCGACCTGAGTGGCGAGGCCGGCGACGTCGGTGCCCATGCCGGCGGCCATCGCTTCCTTGATGCCCGCCGAGTCCGGTCCTTCCATCGTGGCGAGAGCCTCGTACCAGGCGCCGGTCACCGCCTTGGCGAAGGCCGGGTTGTCCTTCAGCACGTCGGTCTTGCCGATGAAGACGTCCATGATCTCGCCGGGAATCTTCGAGCTATCGAAGATGATCTCGGACCCTGCCACGCTTTTCACCATGTCCGGCACCATCGGCTTCCAGGTCGCCGCCGTCACCATATCGGGCTGGGTGAGGTAGGCCGCGGCGATCTCTGAGTCGGAGATGTTCACCGTCTTCACGTCGCCGAGGCTCAGGCCGGCCAGCGCCAAAGCGCGGTTGAGCAGGTAGTGCGAGACGCTGAACTGCAAGAGGTGCACCTCCTGCCCCTTGAGGTCGGCGACCGATTTGACCGACTTCGAGACGATCGCGTCATTGCCATTGGAGTAGTCGCCGAGGAGGAAGATCGAGGTGTCGACGCCCCCCGCCGCCGGCATCACCAGCGCATCCATGCTGGCGACGCCATAGGCGTCGAGATCGCCGGCGATGAACTGGTTGACGCCGGAGACGTAGTCGTTGAGCAGCACGATCTCGACGTCGATGCCGTACTTGTCCGCCCACTTCTTCATGACGCCGGAGCTCTTCAGCCAAGCGAATGGCATGAAGCCGACATAGATGCTGTAGCCGAGCTTGAAGCTCTTGCGCTCCTCGGCATGGCCGGCGGTGGCGGCAAGGCTCATGGCAAGGGTAAGGACGGCGGCGCGGAACAGACGTTTCATCCGAGGCTCCTGATCGACGCGCCGGCGGGTTGGCGCTATTCACCGATGGATTAATATGAGACGGTTCCCGGCGTTTGCACAGCTCAAAGAAATGGCGTCATACCATCCTTCAAGGCATTGATATGGTTGTAATTTACAGGCGGAAGAGCGCGAATTGTGCAGCGCATGGTCAGCGTCTGCCCACCCACCAGCCGGCATGGCCAAATGGCGGCGCGGGGGATGGATGCTCGCGGAAGGAGATTGGATGAAGACCGCAATCCGGCAGCGGCTCGACCCTGCGACCCGGTGCGCGCTGATCCTCGACGAGGCCCTGCGCCAGTTCGCCGGGCGCCACTACAGCCTCGTCACCGTCCGCGATGTCGCGGAAGCCTGCGGAATCAACGCAGCGCTCATCCACTACTACTTCGAAAGCAAGGACCAGCTCTTCCGCCGGACGATCGGCCATGTCGTCGAGGGCCTCGTCGCCGGCCACGAAGCGCGGCGCGCCGGTGCGGACGACCCGAAGGGTGGCATCGACGCCTGGCTGGACATGCATGTCGAGCTGGCGCCGACGATCGGTCGCATGTTGAAGATCATGGCCGACTATGCCGCTTCCGGCGCGCGTGATGCGGCGACCGACGCACTGATCGCGGATTTCTACCGCCTGGAACAGGCGCTGCTCGAGGATTGCATCGGCCGCGGCGTGGCGTCTGGTCTCTTCGCCGATGTCGACGTCGCCAAGACGGCGAGGACCATCACGCTCCACCTCGACGGCATTTTCCATGCCTCCGCCAGCCGCGGCGACGACCGCATACCGCAGGACATCGACGATCTCAGAGATCTCGTCGCGACGCTGCTGTGCGGGAAGGCTTGGCGGACGCCGGGGTTCGGGGAGGGCCGATCCTCAAGCCCGAGCGAGAAGAAGCAGCCTGCCGGATCGTGACATGAAAGAAGCCCCGCCGCGGGTGCGACGGGGCTTCAAAGCGGGCGGAGTAGAACTCAGTTGCCGCGGCGTTCGTCCAACATGGAGACATCACACAAACGCAGCGTCTTAGCTTCTCTAGCATCTCAATTCGACGAGGTTCGCCCCATCGCAGGATGCCTAGAGATTAATGCTGGATGCGGCCGCGACGAACGACGGAATCGATGTCACCGCGGATCAGACCGATGTCCCACAGCTGCCGGTCTTCCATCTGCGACAGCAGGCTGACGGTGCGGCGGTGAGCGCGGAAGTCTTTGATGCGGTTGGCGAGCTGGGCGAACATGGTGTTGGTGCGCTTTCGGGTTGGTTTGATGTTGCCTAGATACGCCGCGCGTGTGCGTAAAAGAAGAGCAAAGACTGCACGCGACTTATGCAGAAGTGGCATGGATCGCCTAGTTTATAGTCTGTCTGGCGCGGCATGCTTATTATCGCGCCAAGGCGACACGGACGGCGTTGATGCTGCCTTCTGAGCGGTATGCCGGCGGGCGTAAGTTTCGGCGGCAACGCCTTGCCCCGTGCCTTCCGGCGTTCCGTCTTGCACAGCCCGGGGCGGGCGACTAAGGGAGGGCATCGCTCGCAGACGGGACCGCGGACATGGATTTCGAAGCCGCTCGCATCAAGATGGTCGACAACCAGATCCGCACCACGGATGTGACCGACCTGCGCATTCTTCAGGCTTTCCTCAGTGTGCCGCGTGAGGCTTTCGTCACCGGTCCGCGCCAGAGCCTTGCCTATATCGACGGCGATCTGCCGATCGGTCCGGGCCGCTTCGTCATGGAGGCCTCGCCCTTCGCCAAGCTCCTGCAGCTGGTGCAGATCGACCGCGACGACAGGGTGCTCGATATCGGTTGCGGCACCGGATACTCGGCTGCCATCATCTCGCATCTGGCCGCCAGCGTCGTGGCGGTGGAGTCGGACACGGACCTGGCGTCTGCCGCAACGGCGACGCTCGCCCGTCTCGGACACGATTCGTGCCGCGTGGTCGAGGCGCCGCTCGCCAACGGGGCTGCGGATGGCGCACCCTACGACGTCATCCTTTTTGAGGGGGCTGTCGACGTGATCCCCGACGCGATTTTCGCGCAGCTGGCGGAAGGCGGTCGGCTCGTCGCCGTCGAGGGTCTCGGAAACGCTGCCGCGGCAATGCTTTACCTGAAGGAGGAGGGCGTCGTGTCCGGTCGCTTCGCCTTCAACTGCAGCATCCGACCGCTGCCGGGCTTTGAGCGCACTGCAAAATTTACATTCTAGAGTGTTTGTTTCCGGCCACACCATACGGCCGATTCAAGTGCTAACGTGATGTGGGGGTCGCAGCAGCGTTCGCATGGGTTGATCCGCAATTTCCGATGGAAACTGCGGGTTGATCTCTTTGCGACGCGGACACCGCAGGCCACAGGGTATATGGCTGCGGTGGTACTTTAGATCTGGAGACGTCGAGTGAAGTTTAATTCCTGGATCAAAGTCGCGCTGGCGGCCGGTACCGTGTTGGCCGGTGTTGGAAGCGTCAGCGCGGAAAGCCTGACCGGCGCGCTGGCGCGTGCCTATCGAAACAATCAGGATCTGAACGTTGCCCGTGCCCAGTTGCGGGCGACCGACGAAAACGTGCCGCAGGCCAAGGGCGGTTTGCGTCCCCGGGTTACCGCCTCCGGCAGCGGACAGCTTTCCCGCTCGCGGACGACCTACGGCGACAACATCACCACGCAGCGCAACCGCGCGGACCAGATCGGCTTTGGCGTCACCGTCAGCCAGACCCTCTTCGACGGCTTCCAGACGCCGAACAACGTGCGCTCGGCCGAAGCGACGGTGAAGGCTTCGCAGCAGAACCTCGCCAACACCGAGCAGAACACGCTCTACGATGCGGCGACGGTCTACATGAACGTCCTGCGCGATCGCCAGATCGCGGCGCTTCGCCGGCAGAACCTCGCCTTCCTGAACGAGCAGGTGCGCGCCGCCAGTGCCCGCTTCGACGTCGGCGAGGGCACCCGCACCGACGTCGCGCAGGCCGAGGCCGAGCAGGCGCTGGCGACCGCGCTGCTGAACTCGGCGCTGGCGCAGGTTGCGACCAGCGAGGCTAGCTACCTCCAAATTATTGGCGATGCGCCGAACCAACTCGATCCCGGCAAAGCGCCGAACAGCATGATGCCGAACTCGATTACCCAGGCGCTGGCGATCTCCCAGAAGGAACATCCGGCGATCCTGGCGACGCTCTACTCGGTTGACGCCGCGGCGTTCCAAGTGAAATCAGCCGAAGGTCAGGCACTGCCGACCCTCAGCCTGTCCGGTTCGGTCGACAACGACTACGCACTGTCGGACACGACGCCCAATTCCAACAGCCTGCCGGGCGTCGACGTGACGACCAGCAACGACATGTCGGCAACGGTCGGCGCGACGCTAAGCATTCCGATCTACCAGGGCGGCATCGTCGCCTCCCAGGTCCGCCAGTTCAAGGAAGTGCTGGGCCAGCGGCAGATCGAGGTCGACAGCCAGCGTGACGCCGTGCGCGCCGCCGTCGCCACCGCCTGGGCGGAGTTGCAGGCCGCACGTGCCAACGTGACCGGCTACAACGCGCAGACCCGTGCCGCCCGGCTGGCGCTGAATGGCGTCATCGAAGAGCGCAATGTCGGCCAGCGCACCACGCTTGACGTCCTCAACGCACAGGGCGACCTGATCTCGGCGCAAATCCTTCTCGTCGGCGCGCAGCGCGACGAGGTGGTGGCGAGCTACGCCTTGGCCTCGGCGATCGGTCGCCTCTCGGTCACCCGCCTGAAGCTCGCGGTCGCCGTCTACGAGCCGAAGCAGCACTACGAAGCCGTCAAGGACAAGTGGTCGGGCATGCGCACACCCGACGGCCGCTAGGCCGCCCGCGTCCGACGAGCGTATTCATCTGGTGATATCGACTGCGAAAGCCGGCCGGGGATTCTTTCCCGCCGGCTTTCGCGTTAGGCTGATCTTCATGATTCGACCGCGTGCGGCCGTTCTCGAAGATGCAGGCAGCCCCCATGAGCAATGCGCCTTCCCTTAAAGAGCCTTCGATGGAAGAAATCCTGGCGTCGATACGCCGGATTATCGAGAGCGGCGACGAACGGCCGAAGCCTGCGGGCGACGTTCTGCATGGTCATCCCGCGCCGAGCGGCGGCGATGCCGATATGTCCGCCGACGGCCCTGACAGGGATTTCGGCACGCTCGCGCGCGACTTCGCGCCGGCCAATGGCGATGCGCCCCGGAAGGGCGTCGAGACCGCGCCTGCCGTCAACGTCGACGTGACCGCCACGGACGACGAGGCGTCGATCCACGATGACGCGCCTGTCGCTGCCGCGGAACAGAAGGCTCAAACCGCAGACGTCTTCGTCGGCACGCCGCCGTCCGAGCCAGAGTCGCGGGAGCCGGCCTCGCCCGAGCCAACCTCACTGGAATCGTCGACCCTTCTGCGCTCGCGGTCGCGTGTGCCGCGGCGCGAGCCCATGCCGCGCCGCCCCGAGCTTCCGCCGCGGGCTCTCCTGCGGGAGGGCGTGACCCGTGACGGGCTGTCGCTCGCCGGCGCCTTCGGTCGCGAGGCGTCGCCATCGCTATTGCCGGCGGAAGGCACCGCCAGACCCGCGATGGGCGAGGGGGAGGCCGCGAAGGCATCGCAGGCGACGGCTGTGCCGGCGCAGAAAGCCGCGCTGCCGGACGTCGCGATCGTCGCCGCCGACCGAGACGTTTCCATCCCGATGGTCGAGGCCAGCCGTTCGGCACCCATCGTCGCCGCCGCAGAGGCCCCCGCCGCAGCAACTGCGCCTGCTGCAGCGGATGCGGCCGAGACCGTCGACCTGGTGGCTGGCTTCGACGAAGAGAAATTCAGCTCCGAACTGCACCGCGCAGTCGGCCTCGGGCGGGACGCGGCAGAGGCCGCGCCGGTGCCGCCCGCACCGGTCCCGGAGCCCTCGGTGATCACGGCTGCGTCCTCGCTGATGTCGGAAGCCGCCGGCGCGCAGGTCGCGGCCGCCTTCGACGATCTCGCCCGGGCCATCCGCGACGGGCAGATGAAGTCGATGGAGGAAATGGCGCGCGAAATGCTCCGGCCGATGCTGCAGGAATGGCTGGACGACAACCTGCCGCGCATCGTCGAGCGCATGGTGCGCGAAGAGATCGAACGCGTATCGCGCGGACCCCGCCGCTGAAGCTCGGCGCCGGGATTCGTTGACACGGCGGAAAGCTTAGGCGTAACCGGGGCGATACGCCTTCCTGCTTTCCATCGGACGCCATCATGATCGAGAAGACCTACGACGCCGCCAGCCTCGAGCCCCGCATCGCCGAGCGCTGGGAGGAGGCGGACGCCTTCCGCGCCGGCGCGGGTGCCAAGCCCGGTGCCGAGCCGTATTCGATCGTTATCCCGCCGCCGAACGTCACCGGCTCGCTGCACATCGGTCACGCGCTGAACAATACGCTGCAGGACGTGCTGGTCCGTTTCGAGCGCATGCGCGGCAAGAACGTCCTCTGGCAGCCGGGCATGGACCATGCCGGCATCGCGACTCAGATGGTCGTCGAGCGCCAGCTGCGCGAGCGCAAGGAGCCGGGCCGCCGCGACATGGGCCGCGAGGCTTTCGTCGAGCGCATCTGGCAGTGGAAGCAGGAGTCCGGCGGCACCATCCTCGGCCAGCTGCGCCGGCTTGGCGCCTCCTGCGACTGGTCGCGCGAGCGCTTCACCATGGACGAAGGCCTGTCCGAGGCCGTCCGCACCGTGTTCGTCGATCTCTACGACAAGGGGCTGATCTACAAGGACAAGCGGCTCGTCAACTGGGACCCCAAGCTGCTGACGGCGATCTCCGACCTCGAGGTCGAGCAGCAGGACGTGAAGGGCCATCTCTGGCACTTCCGCTATCCCATTGAAGGCGAAGTCTTCGATCCGGAGAACCCGGCCAGCTTCATCACTGTTGCCACCACGCGTCCCGAGACCATGCTCGGCGATACCGGCGTCGCGGTGAATGGAGCGGACGAGCGCTACCAGGCGCTGATCGGCAAGCACGTGCGCCTGCCGCTGGTCGGCCGCCTAATACCGATCGTCGCCGACGACTATGCCGATCCCGAGGCCGGCTCGGGCGCGGTGAAGATCACCCCGGCGCACGACTTCAACGATTTCGAGGTCGGCAAGCGGCATGATCTGGCGAAGATCAACCTGATGACGATCGAGGCGGCGATCACGCTCGCCGAGAACGAGGACTTCCTCGCCGGCCTCGAGCACACGGCCGAGCTCGACGCGACCATCGCCGCGATCCACGGCCTCGACCGCTTTGCCGCGCGGGCGAAGATCGTCGAGATGATGGAGGCGGGCGGATATCTCGCGGAGATCGAGGATCACCCGCACACCGTCCCGCACGGTGATCGCAGCGGCGTGCCGATCGAGCCCTACCTCACCGACCAGTGGTACGTGGATGCGGCGACCATGGCGAAACCCGCCATCGCCAGCGTGCGCGAGGGCCGCACCAACTTCGTCCCGAAGAACTGGGACAAGACCTATTTCGAGTGGATGGAGAACATCCAGCCCTGGTGCATCTCGCGCCAGCTCTGGTGGGGACATCAGATCCCCGCCTGGTATGGCCAGGACGGCAAGATTTTCGTCGCCAAGACTGAGGAGGAGGCGGTCGCCGCCGCCCTCGCGCACTACGTGACCAATGGCACGATCTCCGATGAGGAGGCCCGCGCCATGGCCGAGGACCCGGCGCTGCGCGCCAACCTCATCACCCGCGACGAGGATGTGCTCGATACCTGGTTCTCCTCCGCCCTCTGGCCGTTTTCGACCATGGGCTGGCCGGAGAAGACGCCGGAGCTCGCCACCTACTACCCGACCTCGGCGCTGGTCACCGGCTTCGACATCATCTTCTTCTGGGTCGCCCGGATGATGATGATGGGCTTGCACGTGATGGGCGAGGAGCCGTTCCAGACCGTCTACGTGCATGCGCTCGTCCGCGACAAGAACGGCGCCAAGATGTCGAAGTCGAAAGGCAACGTCATCGACCCGATCGAGCTGTTCGACGAGTTCGGTGCCGACGCGGTGCGGTTCACGCTCGCGATCATGGCCGCGCAGGGCCGCGACGTGAAACTCGATACCCAGCGCATCGCCGGCTACCGCAACTTCGGCACCAAGCTCTGGAACGCCACGCGCTTCGCCGGGATGAATGGCGCCGAGCACGGCGTTGCGGTCGACGGGTCGACGCTGACGCTGCAGCTGAACCGCTGGCTGATGACGGAGCTGTCGCGGACGGTTGCCGAGACCGAGAAGGCGATAGAGGCCTATCGCTTCAACGAGGCGGCGGGCGCGCTCTACCGCTTCGTCTGGAACAATTTCTGCGACTGGTATCTCGAGCTGTCGAAGCCGATCTTCCTCGGCGAGGACGAGGCGGCGAAGGCGGAGACGCGTCGCGTCACCGGCTATGTGCTCGACCGCGTCTTCGCGCTGCTGCATCCGTTCATGCCCTTCCTGACGGAGGAGCTTTGGACGCTGACGGCGCCGGAGGCCGCGCCGCGCGCGACGTTGCTCTGCCATGCCGACTGGCCGTCGGTGGATTTCGTCGATGCCGATGCGGCGGGCGACATCAACTGGCTGATCGAGATGGTCAATGAAATCAGGTCGGTGCGCAGCGAGATGAATGTTCCGCCGGGCGCCGAGGCGGCCTTCGTCGCGGTGCAGCCGGATGATCTGCTGGCCGGACGGCTGGCGCGCCACGATGCCTCGTTGAAGCGGCTGGCACGCCTGTCGTCGATCGCGACGGCGGACGTCGCGCCGCGGCAGTCGGCGCAGATCCTCGTCGGGGGCGCCACCTTCGCGCTGCCGCTGGAGGGAATGATCGACATCTCGGCCGAACGGTCCCGCCTCACCAAGGCACACGGCAAGGCGCTCGACGAAATGGGGCGGATCGACAAGAAGCTCGGCAACGAGCGTTTCGTCGCCAACGCGCCCGACGACATCGTCGAGGAAGAGCGCCGCAAGCGCGAAGCTTATCGCCTGGAAGCCGAGAAGCTCTCGCAGGCGCTCCTGCTGCTTCAGGACGACTGAAGGCGCTGCTCAAGACTGTCGCATTTTCGCCACGCTTCGTTGGCGATTGGACGGCTCTTCGGCGGAGAGCCCCGCCGGAGAGCCGTCGTCATTTTTAGCTGAACGAATTTTTACTGCATCTTCAGATGCTTAACGGTGTTTCTGGACTCAGTGCCGGAAGCGACGAGACTGTGGCGAAACTGTCGTCGGCAACCGCGGGACGCATTTCGTTCCGTTGCAAACCCGATCTTTTCATTTACGTTCTCGTCAACGGGATGTGAAAGCCCGGCTCCTCGGGGGAGGACGAACACGGGTGGGGGCAAGCGATGCGGACTCTGAAGCTGATCACGGCAGGAACTGCACTGGCGTTGGTGTTTTCCGCGTCGATGGCCATGGCGGGCGGTTTCCAGCGGGGCGCTGCCGATACCGACATTCTCTACGAGCAAGGCGCGGTGTCGTCGCGTTTTGGCTTCACCTACGTCAACCCCAACCGCGGTTTTGATTCAATCAACGGCCAGAGGGGCGAGTTCGGCGACTATACCGGGACGTACAAGATCCCGTCGCTCGCCGTCGCCTTCGGCAATGAAGGCTTCGCCTGCGCCGGAACCTACACCATCCCGTTCGCGGCCGAGGCCGACTACAGCGGCGCGCCGAACGGTGCCCTTCCGCGCCAGACATCCTCTGCCACTTCGACGTCGCAGACGATCAGCACGGACTTCACTACGAACGAATTCGGCGCGACCTGCCGTGTCAGCTATTCCACCGAGGCCGCGCGGTTCAGCTTCATCGGCGGCCTGTTCGTCGAGGATTTCAGCTTCGACGGCAGCAGCATCGGCGAGCGCAATCTGAACCCGCTGTTCCGGTCGACCGGTGCCCAAGGGGCAGGGCTCGTCGCGGCTCTGCGTGGCGCGCAGATCACGCTGCCGACGCTCGTCGACGTCGACAGCGACGGCGACTTCGAACTTGGCTACCGCATCGGCGCGGCCTATGAGCGCCCGGAGATCGCCCTTCGCGCACAGATCCTCTACCGCTCCGAGGTCCGGCACGACGATATCCGCGGCTCCGGCACGGTCGAAATCTCCGACACCGCCTTCCTGACCCTGCCGAACGGTCAGCAGGCGAGCATTCCGACCGCCTTCGGCGGTGCCGTCTCAGCGGCGCTGGCGCAGCGTGGGCTGGGCGTCGGCAGCGTCCTCAACGTCGACTCAGTCCTCAGCGATGCGGTCAGCCCGCAGACGCTGACCATCAACGCCCAGACCGGCATTGCGCCCGGCACGCTGCTGCTGGGTTCCTTCCGCTGGACGGACTGGAGCACCAATAACGAGGTCGTCAGCACGATCTCGAGCCCGACCCTCGGTTCATCCTCCAGCTTCTCGCCCTATCACTGGAAGGACGGATACACCGGCAGCATTGGCATCGGCCGCGCCTTCAACGACGAGATCTCCGGCGTCCTGACGCTCGGCTACGACAAGGGCGTGTCGACCGGCGCGGAGACGACCTACACCGATCTCTACACCGTCTCCGGCGGCGTCTCGTTCAAGCAGAACAAGTGGAGCGAGATCCGTTTCGGCGGTCTCGTCGGCTACTGGACGTCCGGCGAGCAGAAGATCTCCGAGGGCGCCTTCTTCAACGGGAGCGTGGACGGCACCTTCGTCTACGCCGGCAACGCCTCGTTGAAGCTCAGCTTCTGAGAGTACGCTCCGGCGGCGCAGCAGCACCGGATGAAAAGGTCAAGCCTTTCAACCGGCAGCGAGCTGCGGAGCCAACGCGGAGGGCACGATTCCCGCCGTTTGATGCGGCGTTGAGTGTTCACTGCACAAAATTGATGGGCGCGCCGGGAGGTGCGCCTTTTTCGGTTTCAGTACAGCGCCTTACCGCGTGTTCCTGCCATACGATCCCATAGCCTTGTGGGCTTCTGGCAACACTATTGCAATCTTGCATCGGCTATACACGCCCAACGGGACATTGCCGCCTTGCCGCCATAAACGACGCTCACCTCAGGGTCGTCATTCGGGGGGAATGGCGGCAGGCATGGCGCGGGGGCGCTGGTCCTGATGGGTATGTGAGGGATGTGGCGTTGGTAACAACATTCGACAAGTCGAGACTGCCGAGCCGTCATGTGACGGAAGGCCCGTCCCGCGCGCCGCATCGCTCCTATCTCTACGCCATGGGCCTTACCACCGAAGAGATCCACCAGCCGCTGGTGGGGGTCGCCAGCTGCTGGAACGAGGCGGCGCCGTGCAACATCTCGCTGATGCACCAGGCGCAGTTCGTGAAGAAGGGTGTCGCTGCCGCCAAGGGCACGCCGCGCGAGTTCGTCACCATCACCGTCACCGACGGCATCGCCATGGGCCACCAGGGCATGAAGGCCTCGCTGGTCTCGCGCGAGGTGATCGCCGACTCGGTCGAGCTGACCATGCGCGGCCACGGCTATGACGCGATCGTCGGTCTCGCCGGCTGCGACAAGTCGCTGCCGGGCATGATGATGGCGATGGTCCGGCTGAACGTTCCCTCTGTCTTCATCTATGGCGGCTCGATCCTGCCGGGCACTTTCCGCGGGCGGGAAGTGACGGTTCAGGACGTGTTCGAGGCAGTGGGGCAGTACTCGGTCGGCGCGATCGACGATGCTGGCCTCTCCGAGATCGAGCAGGCGGCCTGTCCGGGCGCCGGCTCCTGCGGCGCGCAGTTCACCGCCAACACCATGGCGACCGTCGCCGAGGCGATCGGCCTCGCGCTGCCCTATTCCTGCGGTGCGCCAGCCCCGTATTCGATCCGCGAGCAGCTGAACTACACCGCCGGCGAAAAGGTCATGGAACTGCTGGCCAAGAACATCCGGCCCCGCGACATCGTCACGCGGAAGTCGCTTGAAAATGCCGCAGCCGTCGTCGCCGCCTCGGGCGGCTCGACCAATGCCGCGCTTCACCTGCCGGCGATCGCACACGAGGCCGGCATCGCGTTCGACCTCTTCGACGTCGCCGAGATCTTCAAGCGCACGCCCTATATCGCCGACCTGAAGCCGGGTGGCCGCTACGTCGCCAAGGACATGTTCGAGGCCGGCGGCATTCCGCTGCTGATGAAGACGCTGTTCGACAACGGCTATCTCCACGGCGACTGCATGACGGTCACCGGGCTGACGCTCGCCGAGAACATGGCGAAGATCGCCTGGAACGAAGAGCAGGACGTCGTGCGCCCGGCCGACAAGCCGATCACCGTCACCGGTGGCGTCGTCGGCCTCAGCGGCAACCTCGCGCCGGACGGCGCGATCGTGAAGGTCGCCGGCATGGGCAACCTGATCTTCTCCGGCCCCGCGCGCTGCTTCGACTCGGAAGAGGAGTGCTTTGCGGCGGTCTCGAGCAAGGCCTATGCCGAAGGCGACGTGCTGGTCATCCGCTACGAGGGCCCGCGCGGCGGACCGGGCATGCGCGAGATGCTGTCAACCACCGCTGCGCTTTACGGGCAAGGCATGGGCGACAAGGTGGCGCTGATCACCGACGGGCGCTTCTCCGGCGCCACCCGCGGCTTCTGCGTCGGCCATGTCGGGCCGGAGGCGGCGACCGGCGGCCCGATCGCGCATGTGCGGGACGGCGACATCATCGATCTCGACGCCATCGCCGGCACCCTGTCCGTGCGCGTCAGCGACGAAGAGCTGGCAGCGCGCGCCGCCACCTGGCGCCCGCGGGAGACCAACTACGCCTCGGGCTCGATCTGGAAATACGCACAGCAGGTCGGCTCCGCCCGCCAGGGCGCCGTCACCCATCCCGGCGGCGCTGCCGAGAAGCACACCTATGCAGACCTCTAGGGCAGCCCTCGTCTCCTTGACGGCTGGTTCCCGCGCCGGCCGCAGCCTGCCGCGCGCGCTAATCCTCGCGGCGTTGTCGCTCGCTGCCGTCGTCGGCGTCGGCGTCCGGCCGAGCCTTGCGCTCGATCCGAACACCCTCGTCACCCCCGATGCCGGCCCGATGGAGCTCTTCTCCTTCGGCTTCAAGGCCTACAAGCGCGGCGAGAAGACCGAGGCGGTGGAAGCCCTGCGCTATGCCGCCGACAAAGGCCATCCCGGCGCGCGCTGGAAGCTTGGTCAGATGTATGCCGAAGGCGACGGCGTGCCGAAGAACGATTTCGAGGCGTTCAAGATCTTCGAGGAGATCATCAATGCCGAGCAGGACGACACGTCATCCTCGCCGAACGCCGCCTATGTCGCGAGCTCGGTGACCGCGCTTGCCGACTACATGCGCAAGGGCATTCCGGACTCGCCGGTCTCGGTCGACCTGTCGCAGGCCCGGCAGCTCTATTTCCACGCCGCCTCGGTGTTCGGCGATCCGCGCGCGCAGTACCAGCTCGGCCGCATGCTCCTGAACGGCGAGGGTGGTCGCCCGAACCCGCGGCAGGCCGCCCGCTGGCTGAAGCTCGCCTCCGAAAAAGGCAATGTCAGCGCCCAGGCCTTGCTCGGCTATCTCCTGTTCGACGGCGAGAAGATCAAGCTGCGCGCCGAGCCGGTCCGCGGTCTTGCCATGCTCACCGCGGCGCTGAAGCAGGCCGAGCCGACCGACCAAGCCTGGATCCGCCCCTTGCAGGAAGAGGCGTTCTCGCTCGCCACCGAAGCCGACCGCCGCACGGCGCTCGCCTATGCCGAAGGCGGCAGGGGGTTCGCGGGGAACTGAGGGCAGCAAGGTTGGGCGTCGTGCGGGCGTACTGCACTGGTTCGGCCAAAAGACGGTCAGTCGCGGTCAGAGGTCGCGCAAATAGGTTGAGGACGGCTGTCGCTGACCTCCGGTCGCCAAGATCGACGGCCTGCATCTCTGCCCGCGCAGGACGTCCTGCCCTTGTTCACGCGACGCTCGACATCCCGGACTTGATCCGGGATCCATTCCAAACCGTTTGATATTTGGATGCTGATCTGGGCCGGAGCGGCGCTGACGCGGAGAGGAATGGATCCCGGATCAAGTCCGGGATGACGAGCGCTTGAGGGATCGCCCCCGTCTCACACCGCCAGTTCAATCACCACCGGCACGTGGTCCGACGGCTTTTCCCAGCCGCGGACGTGGCTGTCGATGCCGACGGAGGCGAGGCGGGTGGCGGCTTCCGGGGAGAGCAGCAGGTGGTCGATGCGGATGCCGTTGTTCTTTTGCCAGGCGCCGGCCTGGTAGTCCCAGAACGTGTAGATGCCGGCCTCTGACGTCGTCGCCCGCAGTGCGTCGACGAGGCCGAGATTCTGCAGACGGCGCCAGGCGGCGCGGCTTTCCGGCTGGTAGAGGGCGTCGCCGAGCCAGGCTTGCGGGAACTTGACGTCTTCCGGCTGCGGAATGACGTTGTAGTCGCCGGCCAGCACGAGGTCGCTCTCCTCCTCCAGCCGCTTCCGTGCATGCGTTTCCAGCCGCGCCATCCAGCGCAGCTTGTAGTCGAACTTTTCTGTGCCCATCGGATTGCCGTTGGGCAGGTAGATCGAGGCGACGCGAATCGTGCGCTCTCCCACCCGCCAGACGCCCTCGATGAACCGTGACTGCTCGTCGCTGTCGTCGCCCGGCAAGCCGCGTGAGACATCCTTTGGCGGCACCTTCGACAACAGGCCGACGCCGTTGAAGCCCTTCTGGCCGTACGTCTCGACGTGATAGCCGAGCGCCTCGATCGCCTCGCGCGGAAATCCCTCGTCGACGCTCTTGATCTCCTGCAGGCAGACGATGTCGGGCGAGCGCTCGGAGAGCCAGGCCAGCAGCGTGTCGATGCGGGCCTTGATGCCGTTGATGTTCCAGGTGGCGATGAGCATAAGCGGGGAATCAGACCGAGAAGCTGGTGCCGCAGCCGCAGGACGCGACGGCGTTGGGATTGCGGATCTGGAAGGACTGGCCCATCAGATCGTCGACGAAGTCGACCACCGACCCGTCGAGGTAAGGCAGCGAGACCTGGTCGATGAGGACGGTGGCGCCGTCCTTGGTGAGGACGAGGTCGTCGGCCGTCGCATCGTCGGCGAGGTCGTACTTGTAGGAGAAGCCGGAGCAGCCGCCTCCCTCGACCGAGATGCGCAGCGCGCGGCCTGCATCGCTCTTGGCGACGATCGCGGCAATCCGCTTGAAGGCGGCGTCGGAGACGGTGACGGGGATCGTTTCGCTCATGATCTCATCCGGCATCCGCCTTGGCGGGCATCCGGCCTCTGCTTGTTGAAACGCTGCGCCTTAAGTATGCACGCCGGAGGGGACGGTCAATCCGCGTCCCCGTTTCCCATCGCCGCCCGCGGGCTTTGCCGCCGCGCCCAGCCAGAGTGGACCGATCCGGACATGACCGATGCTGAGATGCCCGCCATCGGCATGGGACAGAACGGCCGTGCGCCCTTCGCCGTCGATCCCGCGACAAGCCGCGGCCGTTTCGTCGCGGAGCCGGCGAGCCTGACCCGCACGCCCTACCAGCGCGACCGCGACCGCATCGTCCATTCCACCGCCTTTCGCCGGCTCAAGCACAAGACACAGGTCTTCGTCGCCTATGAGGGCGATCATTTCCGCACGCGGCTGACCCACACGATCGAGGTGTCGCAGATCGCCCGCGCCTTCGCCCGGGCCTTCCGGCTCGACGAGGACCTGACCGAGGCGGTGGCGCTGGTGCACGATTTCGGCCACACGCCTTTCGGACATGCCGGCGAGCGGGTGCTGGCGGCGAAGATGGCGGCTTTCGGTGGCTTCGACCACAATGCCCAGTCGCTGCGCATCGTCACCGCGCTGGAGCGGCGCTATGCCGAGTTCGACGGGCTGAACCTTGCCTGGGAGACGCTGGAGGGGCTGGTCAAGCACAACGGTCCGCTGACAGGACCCGCCGCGAACGGCGAGCCGGTACCGCAGCCGATCCTCGACGTCGACGCGCTGTATCCGCTCGACCTCTCCCGCCATGCCAGCCTAGAGGCGCAGGCGGCGGCGATCTCCGACGATATCGCCTACGACACACATGATCTCGACGACGGCCTGCGGGCTGGCCTTATCGACATCGAGGACCTCGCAGAGCTCGAGCTTGCCGGCAGCATCCTCCGCGAGGTCCGCGCCGCCTATCCCGGCCTCGAGCGGCCGCGGCTGATCAATGAGATCATGCGTCGGCACATCACCCGCATGGTCGAGGACGTGATCCGCGCCACCTTCGCGGCGCTCTCAGCGCTCGGGCCGGTGGATGCCGACGGCGTGCGCGATGCCGGTCGCACGCTGGTGACCTTCTCACCGGCGATGCAGGCGGCGGAGGCCGAGACCAAGCGCTTCCTGTTCAGCCGCGTCTACCGCAACCCGGCGATCATGCGGGTGATGGACCAGGCGGAGACCGTCGTCGCCGATCTCTTCGACCGCTACCTCGACGACCCCGCAGAGATGCACGGCGATGGCGGGACGATGACGGCGGCGTCCGATCCGGCGCGCCAGGCCCGCCGCGTCGCCGATTACCTCGCCGGCATGACCGACAGCTATGCCCTGGCCGAGCACCGCCGGCTGTTTGACGCCACTCCGGATTTGCGTTAGGCGCGCCGATCCTCGCCTGATGGCGGGCCTTCCTCTATGGTCCGTCCACCGCCCGCCCTTTGGGCGCGCCGGGCCGCCTGCGATCCCTTCTGGAACCTCTACATGAACATTTTCGCCGACTTCGAGACTCGCATCAAAGCCGCCGTGCAAGCGACTCTGGCCGCTCAGGGAATCGCCGAGGCCGACCTGTCGCGGATCACCGTCGAGCCGCCGCGCGACGCCAGCCATGGCGACCTCGCCAGCAATGCCGCGATGGTGCTGGCCAAGCCCCTGCAGTTGAAGCCGCGCGATCTTGCGGAGGCGATCGCCGTGCGGCTGCGGGAGGACGGCGACGTCGCGGCGGTCGAGATCGCCGGCCCTGGCTTCATCAACCTGCGGCTCCAGCCCGCCTTCTGGACCAAGCACCTCGCCGTCCTCCTGACGGATGCCGCGCAATACGGCCGCGGCACGACGACCGACCGCAAGATCAACGTCGAATACGTCTCGGCCAATCCGACAGGACCGATGCATGTCGGCCATTGCCGAGGTGCGGTGGTCGGCGACGCCATCGCCAACCTCCTCGCCTTCGCCGGCAATACGGTGGTGAAGGAGTATTACGTCAACGATGCCGGCGAGCAGGTGAAGGTGCTCGCCCGCTCGGCCTTCCTGCGCTACCGCGAAGCGATGGGCGAGACGATCGGGGAGATCCCGGCTGGGCTCTATCCCGGCGACTACCTGAAGCCGGTCGGTCACGCGCTGGCGATCCGCTATGGCGACCGGTTCCTTGGCCAGGACGAGGCCGAATGGCTGCCGGTCATCCGCGACTACGCCATCGACGCGATGATGATGATGATCCGCGACGACCTGAAACTGCTCGGCATCACGCACGAGGTGTTCTTCTCCGAGCGGACGCTGCATGCTGTGCCGGAGGGCGCCAATGCCAGCCGCATCGCGATGGCGATCGACGATCTCCGGGACAAGGGCTTCGTCTACCAAGGCGCGCTGCCGCCGCCGAAGGGCCAGCTGCCGGAGGACTACGAGGACCGCGAGCAGACACTGCTGCGCTCAACCGATGTCGGCGACGACATGGACCGCCCGCTGGTCAAGTCGAACGGCAGCTACACCTACTTCGCCGCCGACGTCGCCTACTTCCAGGACAAGTTCGCCCGCGGTTTCCAAGAGATGGTCTTCGTCCTCGGCGCCGACCACGGCGGCTACGTCAAGCGGCTGGAAGCGGTCGCGAAGGCGGTTTCCGGCGGCACGGCCGAGGTCGACGTCGTCCTCTGCCAGCTGGTCAAGCTCTACCGCAACGGGGAGCCGGTGAAGATGTCGAAGCGCTCGGGCGACTTCGTGACTCTCGCCGACGTCGTCGAGGAGGTCGGGCGCGATCCCGTCCGCTTCATGATGTTGTTCCGCAAAAGCGACGCGCCGCTCGACTTCGACTTCCAGAAGGTCACCGAGCAGTCGAAGGATAACCCGGTCTTCTACGTCCAGTACGCGCATGCGCGCGCCAAGGCGGTCGAGCGACAGGCGGCGGGCGAGGGGATCGCCGTCACCGACGCCGAGAGCGACGCGGCGCTTTTGGGGCTGCTGGCGGACGAGGGCGAGATCGGGCTGATCCGCAAGCTCGCCGAATATCCGCGCCTGGTGCAGTCGGCCGCCGAGGCGAAGGAGCCGCACCGGATCGCCTTCTACCTCTATGATCTCGCCCAGACTTTCCACGCCCAGTATAATCGTGGCCGGGACGTGCCTGGCTTACGCTTTGTTAACCCTGAAGAGCGAAGGTTGACCTTGGCGAGACTGGCCCTGGTTCGCGCGGTTGCGGCCGTCATTGCCTCAGGTCTGGCGCTGATCGGCGTCCATGCACCGGAGGAAATGCGGTGATGGATCACGCTTTGGTCAATATCGTCTCATAGCGGTGAAGTCCTTCCGGCGAGCCTTTCCGAGGCCGGCCTGGGACGGAAAAAGTGGAGTTTGGCGGCATGGGAGACATGAAGAATCCGGGTCGCGGCGTCCCCCTCTCGAGGGCTGAGGACAGCGATCCCTTCGCCGAGCTCGCCGACATGTTCGAGGCCGAACTGGCGATGGACACCCATGCCAGCCGCGCTCCCGCCGTCCGCCCCATTTCCGACCATGAGCGCTACGTCCAAGCGTCCACCAGCACGCGAAGCCGGGTCGACTCGGCCGGGCGCCATGCGCCGCTAGCGCCGCATGATCGCGATTTCGATGCCGCGTTCGAAGCCGCCCTCGGCGACGAGTTTCCGGCGGCGACCTCGACCCGCCGGCCCGAGCGTCAGGCTGCCGCGCCGTCGAAGGCCGATTCTGCCGATGCCTATCAGAGCTGGATCGTTCCGCGGGGCAGCCGCCCGGCGGCCGCGGATCCGATGCGCCCGGCCACAGCGACGACTGCCACCGTCACGCATGGCCGCTCTGGCTATACCGGCGGCCGCTCGCTCGGCGCCGATCTCGAGACCGCGATCCACGGCCTCAGCGCGCCCGCCAATCCGCGCGACGTCATCGTCGTGGAAACCCAGTCCTTCGCCCCCGAGCGGGTGGTGGACGACTACCGGCATGAGCCCGCCCAGCCGGAGCTCGACGAGTTCGACGAGCTGATCGCCAGCGAGCTGGCGGTGATGAAAGAGCCGGTGCATGGCGGTGCACAGGCGTATCCCGGCTATTACCAGCAGGATGATGCGGCAGCGCACGGCCAGGGTGCTGGCGATGCGGCTCAGTATGAAGACGACGGATACTATGCCGACGACGCGGCGCCGGCACCGATCGCCCGCTCTTCGCGTCGCCGGACGGCGGTGACGGTTGGCGGCGGCGTGCTGTCGCTCGCCTTGATCGGCGTCGTTGGCCTGTTCGTGTGGAATGGGAAGTCCGCCGATGCGGGTCTTCAGGCCTCGAACGAACCCTTGCTGATCAAGGCCGACAACGAGCCGTTCAAGATGGTGCCGAAGGATCCGGGCGGTCGCACCGTCCCGAACCAGAACAAGGCGGTCTACAACCGCGTCAACGGCGAAGCCGGTGCCTCGACCACGCAGCAGGCGCTGCTGACAGATGCCGAGGAGCCGATCGATCTTCCGGTGGAGGAGGAGCCCGCCGCCTATCAGGATCTGCCGGGCGTCGACCCCATCGGGGCGCAGTCGGCGGAGGTCGATCCGAGCCAGGAGCGGATCGAGGTCGCCGCCGCCGATGGCGCAGCCGAATCGCCGGTTCCCGTCCTGCAGCCGCGCAAGGTGCGGACCATGGTTGTGCGGCCGGATGGCACGATCGCGCCCGCCGAAGCTGCCCCGGCGGCGCCGGCGCCGGCCGTCGCCGCCATCCCCGCCGCACCGCCGCCGCCGGTGCGCACAGTCGAGGCTGCCCCTGCGCCGGAGGCCGCTGCGCCGGTCGAGCCGGCCGCTGGTTCCGTGCAGCAGGTCGCCGACGTCACACCCGCGCCGCGTCAGCAGGACGAGGCCGCCGACCCGATGCAGGTCGCGGCCATCGCGCCGAAGCCGGCCCCGGTTGCGGCGACATCGGCTGCAGGCGGTTACTACGTGCAGATCTCGTCGCAGCCCTCCGAGGCCGCGGCGCAGCAGTCGATGCGCAGCCTGGGGGCAAAGTTCTCCGGCGTGATCTCGGGCCGCGCCGTCGGCATCCAGCCCGCCGAGATCCCCGGCAAGGGCACGTTCTACCGCGTCCGCGTCGCGGCAGCCTCGAAGGACGATGCCTCCGACATCTGCGGCCAGCTGAAGGCCGCCGGCGGCAACTGCTTCGTCGCCCGCTAACATGATCACGGCCGGGCTCGGTCTCGGCCGCGTGCCCATCATCTGATTCTTGGGGCGGCCGCCGACGTGCAGGCCGCCCCTTTCTGTTTGCGAGGGAGATTTCATGACCGGATCGAAAGCCTGGATCGCTGGTGTCGCGGGGCTAAGCCTGTCGGCCGACGAGCGCGCCTTCTTCGCCGACGAGCACCCTTGGGGTTTCATCCTGTTCGGGCGCAACATCGAATCGGCGGCCCAGGTCAGCGACCTCGTCGCCAGCCTGAAAGAGGCGGGGGGCCGCATCTCGACACCGGTCTTCGTCGATCAGGAGGGCGGGCGGGTGCAGCGGCTGCGGCCACCGCTGGCCCCGTCCTACCCGCCGGCGGCGACGCTCGGGGCGATCTACGATGCCGATCCGGCCGCCGGCGAGCGCGCCGCCTGGCTGCACGGCCGCCTTATCGCCTGGGACCTCGCCGGTTTCGGCTTCAACGCCGACTGCCTGCCTTGCCTCGACATGCCCGTCGAGGGCGCGAACTCGGTGATCGGCGACCGCGCCTTCTCGATGGACGCGACGACCATCGCGACGCTCGGCCGTGCGGCCGCCGACGGCCTGACCGCCGGAGGGGTGATGCCGGTGATGAAGCATCTGCCGGGGCACGGCCGGGGCAATGCGGACAGCCATCTGTCGCTGCCGGTGGTCCCGACCCACCGCGCCGAACTGTCGCGCACCGACTTCCTGCCGTTCAAGGCAATGCGCCATCTGCCGGCGGCGATGACCGCCCATTTGCTTTACTCCGACATCGACCCGACCTTCCCGGCGACCCTGTCGCCGATCGTCATCGAGCAGGTGATCCGCAACGAGATCGGCTTCGACGGCCTGCTGATGACCGACGACATGTCGATGAAGGCGCTGCAGGGCGACATCGGCGAGCTCAGCGCCAAGGCGATCACCGCGGGCTGCGACGTCGTTCTCCACTGCAACGGCGACATAGGCGAGATGCGCAAGGTCTCGAGCGCCGTGCAGCCGCTGCGCGGCGAGGCGGAGCGCCGGGCGAAGGCTGCCGAGGCGGTGATCTCGGCCGTTCCGCATCCGGCCGACGAGGCGGAGCTGCGCGCGGAATACGCCGCTTTGGTCGAACGGGTGGCCTGATCGGACGGCGGCGCGTTCCGGCGCCATTCCTGCGGTGGCGCGCCGACCCGTGCCTGCGCCGGTAGCAGAACTTTCATGCCAGTCCCTGCCGCTTCCTGCATCGTTTCCTCTACTTGGTCACAACCGCATCGTCTCCGTTGATCTTGCCGCGGTTATCGTGCTTGAAAGAGCCGGGTTGACGCCCGATCTCCTGTGGAGGGGGTGCCGGTGCGTCACAGAAACGACAAGTCGCGCCTGCACCGTCGACGCCTGTCGCCTCGCATTGAGCGGTTGGCCAGTCGAAACAACGGAATCCCGCGGGGCCAAGCGCCTTGCGGCATACTTCGCGGGGCATGTGCCTTGCGGCACAACTCGCGGGGCACGTGCCTTGCGGCACAAGGAGAATGACAGTGGGTAGCTTCAGCATCTGGCATTGGCTGATCGTTCTGGCAGTCGTGCTGCTGCTCTTCGGGCGCGGCAAGATCCCCGAACTGATGGGCGATGTCGCCAAGGGCATCAAGAACTTCAAGAAGGGCATGAGCGACGACGAGACGACGACCACCACGACCACGCAGGAGCGCCGCACCATCGACAACAATGACGGTGAGATCGTGACCCGCGAGACCGAGAAGTCGCGCCTCTAACATCGATCATCCGGCAGGGACGGCGCTCCGCGTTCTTTCCTGTCGGATTGTCTCAGGGCGAGATCACCGCTGCAGGGCGCGGTGACCGTCGCTTGGTGATCTGCCGGTGCGTCCGGCTAGCCTTGCTCCAGCGCCCCATCGGAATGTCACCGAAATGTTCGAAATTGGTTGGTCCGAGCTTCTGGTCATCGGCGTCGTGCTGATTGTCGTCGTCGGTCCAAAAGACCTGCCGCGCATGCTGCGCACTTTCGGCAAGACCACGACCCAGCTGAAGCGAATGGCAGGCGACTTTCGCAAGCAGTTCGACGAGGCTCTGCGCGAGGCCGAGCTCGACGAGGTCCGCGACAACATCAAGTCGATGAACCCGACCGCGGACATCCGCAAGGCGATGAACCCGATCCGCGCGGTCGGCGACGAGATTCGCTCCAGCCTCATGACGGCGACCAAGGCGCCCGAGCCGAAAGTGCCCTTGGCCGACGCGCCCGCGAGACCTGCCGAACCGAGCGTGATCGGCAATGCCGACATGCAGCCGCTCGCAAGTCCCGCATCGCCGTCGACCAACCCGCTGCCGTCGTCGGCGAGCGTCCAGCCCACGGCGTCCCCTTTGCAGGAAGTCGTCGCGTCCCAGCAGCCGGTCGCAGAACTTCCGAAGTCGGTACCGGGGCCGCTGGCCGCCGATCTCGCCAACCCCGCAGCACCCGACAGCCTGCCGGTGCCGCCGGCCGACATCACCCTCCCGGCCGTTCCGCTAGACCGTGCAGCCGCGAGACCCAATGGCGGCGCCCCCCTGAATGGCAAGGATGCCAGCGGAGACAGTCATTGAGCCGCGATACCGCTGAAATCGAAGCCTCCTCGGCCCCGCTGATCGAGCATCTGGTTGAGCTTCGCACCCGTCTGATCTGGGCGCTCGCCGGGTTTTTCGTCGCCTTCCTCATCTGTTTCTTCTTCGCGCGCGAACTCTTCAACCTCCTGGTCATTCCGTACCAGACGGCCGTTCACTGGGCTGGGATCAACGACGACAAGGTCGAGCTGATCTACACCGCGCCGCAGGAATTCTTCTTCACCCAGGTGAAGATCGCGGCTTTCGGCGGCTTCTTCCTCGCCTTCCCGATCATCGCCATCCAGATCTACAAGTTCGTGGCGCCCGGCCTCTATAAGAAGGAGCGCGCCGCCTTCGTGCCGTTCCTCGTCGCCACGCCGCTGCTCTTCCTGCTCGGCGCCTCGCTCGTCTACTTCTTCTTCACCCCGATGGTGATGTGGTTCTTCCTCTCGATGCAGCAGTCTGGCGACGTGCCGGGGCAGGCGGCGATCCAGCTCCTGCCGCGTGTCTCAGAATACCTTTCGCTGATCATGGGGCTGATCTTCGCCTTCGGCATGGTGTTCCAGCTGCCGGTGGTGACCTCGCTCCTGGTGCGGGCCGGCATGGTCACCGCCGAGGGCCTGATCTCCAAGCGCAAATGGGCGATCGTGCTCGCCTTCATCGCGGCTGCGATCCTTACGCCGCCGGACCCGATGTCGCAGATCGGCCTTGCGATCCCCACCATCCTTCTCTACGAGATTTCGATCATCGCGGCGCGGATGATCGAACGCAAACGGGCCGAAGAGGTCAGCGAGAGCGACGCGACGAGCGACCCGGTCTAGGCCGGTCCGGCCCCGTCTTCCGCTGATTGGAGACGAGGGGAAACATGCTCGATATCAAATGGATACGCGAGAATCCGGAATCGCTTGACGAGGCCCTGAAGGCGCGTTCGGCGTCCCCGGTCGCCGCCGAGATCCTGCGCCTCGACGAAGAGCGGCGGGGTCATGTGACGCGGCTGCAAGAGCTGCAGACCCGCCGCAACGACGCCTCGAAGGAAATCGGCAAGGCTAAGGGTTCCGGCGACAATGCCCGGGCCGAGGCTGTCATCGCCGAAGTCGCCGAGATCAAGGCCGCGATCCAGGAGGGCGAGGAGACCGAGCGCCAAATCGACGCGACGCTCGGCGACATGCTCGCCCGCTTGCCGAACATTCCCCATGCCGACGTGCCCTTCGGCACCGACGAAAGCGGCAATGTCGAGGTGCGCCGCCATGGCACGCCGCCGGAACTCGGCTTCGCACCGAGGGAGCATTTCGAGCTCGGCGAGGCGTTGGGCCTGATGGACTTCGACCAGGCGGCGAAGATCTCCGGCTCGCGTTTTACCATCCTCAAGGGCGGACTCGCCCGGCTGGAGCGGGCCCTCGGCCAGTTCATGCTCGACCTCCACACTTCCGAGCATGGCTATCAGGAGGTCGTGGCGCCGATCCTCGTGAAGGCCGACGCCCTGTTCGGGACGAACCAGTTGCCGAAGTTCGAGGAAGATCTCTTCAAGACCACCGGCGACCACTACCTCATCCCGACGTCCGAGGTGCCGCTCACCAACCTCGTGCGCGAGATGATCGTCGACGCCGCCGTCTTGCCGCTGCGCTATACCGCGCTGACGCCTTGCTTCCGCTCGGAAGCGGGATCGGCCGGGCGCGATACGCGCGGCATGCTGCGCCAGCACCAGTTCTATAAGGTCGAGATGGTGTCGATCACGGCCGAAGAGACCTCGCTCGACGAGCACGAGCGGATGACCGCCTGCGCCGAGGAGGTGCTGAAGCGCCTCGGCCTGCCGTTCCGGACCATGGTGCTGTGCACGGGCGACATGGGCTTCGGGGCCCGCAAGACCTACGACATCGAGGTCTGGCTGCCCGGCCAGAACGCCTACCGCGAGATCTCGTCCTGCTCGGTCTGCGGCGACTTCCAGGGGCGGCGCATGAACGCGCGTTACAAGGCCGCCGGCGAGAAGCAGACGCGCTTCGTCCATACGCTGAACGGCTCGGGCGTTGCCGTCGGCCGCTGCCTGATCGCCATTCTCGAGAACTACCAGAACGCCGATGGCAGCATCACCGTGCCCGATGCGCTGAAGCCGTATATGGGCGGGCTGGAGAAAATCGAGAAGGCCGCCTGATGCGCATCCTCATCACCAATGACGACGGCATCCATGCCGAGGGCCTGGCCGTGCTCGAGCGGATCGCCGCGACGATCTCGGACGACGTCTGGGTGGTGGCGCCCGAGACCGACCAGAGCGGCCTCGCGCACTCGCTGACGCTCTCTTCGCCGCTGCGGCTGCGCAAGATTGCCGAGAAACGCTTCGCGCTGTCGGGAACGCCCACCGATTGCGTCATCATGGGCGTCAAGCACGTGCTGCCGGGGCCGCCGGACCTCGTGCTCTCCGGCGTCAATGCCGGGCAGAACGTCTGCGACGACGTCACCTATTCCGGCACGGTCGCCGGCGCCATCGAAGGCACTATGCTCGGCTTCCGGTCGATCGCGCTCAGCCAGGCGCACGGGCCGGACCGGGCGACGCCCTGGGAGACAGCGGAGACGCACGCCCCGGCCGTGCTCGCCAAGCTCGCCGGCATCGACTTCCCGAAAGGCGTCCTGTTCAACATCAACTTCCCCGCCGTCGCGGCCGACGCGGTGACCGGCACTGAGATGACCCGCCAGGGCAAGCTCGACTACAATCTCGGCTTCGAGGAGCGCCGCGATGGCCGCGGTTTTCCCTACTTCTGGCTGAAGTTCGGGCGACAGGCCGGTGCGGAAATGGCGCAGTCCGATATCGCCGCGCTTTCGGCTGGCCGGATTTCGGTGACGCCGCTGATGCTCGACCTCACCGATCACGCTCTTCGCGAGAAGCTGCAATCGCTGTTCGCATGACGCGGGACCGCCAAGCGCCCCAGACCCGAACGGATTTTCTCCCATGAGCATGAGCGTGACCGGCCCGGACCGCGAGGAACTCGCGGCCTTCCTGTTGAAGCTGCGCTCGGCGCACATGGCGGGCACGCGCCTGACCGAGGCGGTGGAGGCGGTGCCGCGGCGGCTGTTCCTGCGCAACGGCATCGAGGAGGCCTATGGCGATTCGGCGCTGCCGATCGACTGCGGCGAGACGATGCCCGGTGCTTCGTCGGCGGTGGCGCTGGTGCATGCGCTGGGCGTCGAGCCGAGCAACCGCGTTCTCGAGATCGGCACCGGCAGCGGTTACGTCACGGCGCTGCTCGCCCGGCTCGGGGCCCGCGTCGTCTCGCTCGATCGCTACCGCTCGCTCCTGAAGACGGCGGACGAGCGGCTGAAAGCCTGCGGCATCACCAATGTCTCGCTGATCCACGAGGATGGGCGCGAGGGATACCCCGATGCCGCGCCCTACGACCGGATCATCGTCCACGCCGCTTTCGAGACGCTGCCGCGCACCTTCCTCGAGCAGCTGGCCCAGCATGGTCAGATCGTCTGTGCCATCGGCCCGGGGCTCGGCGCGCAGACCCTCGTTCGCCTGCAGAAGGTCGGTAGCCGGCTGGAGCGCGAGGATCTGCGCCAGGTCTACTACCAGCCGCTCGCCGCCGGCACGGCGAAGATGCTGTAGCGAGCGCCGGCGCGCCGTCCGTTTTGCCGATGGCGACGGCTGCGTTGCCGCCTGGCGAGACGTGACCCTGGGAAGAGGGCGACCGGCCATCTTCATGAGCTGTTAACGCTTGGGGGTCCTATCGAGGGCGTATCGTCCACCCAGGAGCCGCCGACATGATCCCGATTCGCTTTGCCGTGACGTGCCTCTTCCTCGCCGCGCCGATGGCCGCCGAGGCCCGCACGATCTGCACGATTCTTGCCGATGCTGCCGACGACAAGGTCCTGTCGGAGGAGGGCGACTGCAAGACGCAGGTCACGCCCGCCTCGACCTTCAAGATCCCGCTGGCGCTGATGGGATCGGACGCCGGGTTCCTGAAAGACGCCCATGCGCCGAGCCTGCCATTCAAGAAAGGCTATCCCGACTGGGGCGGTGCCAACTGGACTGCGGACACCGACCCGACCCGCTGGATGAAATACTCCGTGGTCTGGTATTCCCAACAGATCACCAAGGCGCTGGGGGCGGAAACGCTGACCCGCTACGCCAAGGATTTAGACTACGGCAATGCCGACTTCTCCGGCGATCCTGGCAAGGACAATGGCCTGGAGCGGGCTTGGATCATCTCCTCGCTGAAGATCTCGCCGGGGGAGCAAGTGGCGTTTCTCTCGAAGCTCGTGCGGCGGCAGCTGAAGGTCGCACCCGCGGCCTTCGATCTCGTCGACGCCGTGGTCGAGCAGCGCCCCATCGGCGACGGCTGGCAGGCGCATGGCAAGACCGGCATGGCCTACCCCCGCAATGCCGATGGCAGCTTCAACGAGGCGCGCGCCTATGGCTGGTTCGTCGGCTGGGCGGTGAAGGGAGAGCGGACCCTGGTCTTCGCCCGTCTGATCCAGGACGACAGGAAGGAAGAGGGTCCCGCGGGCAACCGGGCGCGAGAGGCATTCCTCGCTGAACTTCCCGGGCTGATCGAAGCGACGGCAAAGTGACAGCGTCTTGCGCCGTCCTCTCCGGACTGTGAAAATCCGCAGATATGAATAACAAGAAATGTCGACGATACCCCGCTGTTTAACGGGGCAGTAAGATTAACAGTGTTGAATGATCCCAATGAGATTGCGTGGGCATGGGGTCATCGATGCGTGTTGGTGTGCTGAATTTTGATCGACTGCGGCTTGCCGGCTCCGTCGCGGTGTTGGCTTTGGCGACGCTGGTGGCGGGGTGCAGTTCCGATGTCGCCCGCTTCGACGACGGCTTCTACACCGGCGCCGTGCCGCAGAAGCCGGTACCGCGCGGCAATGTCGGCGGCCAAGCCTATCCCGGCGACCTCGATGGGGTGAACACCGGATCGGTCCGGCAGGGCGGCTACGCCAGCAATGCCGGCGGCAACCGCCAGCAGGTCGCGCCGCTCTATTCCGCCCAGACACCCGGCAGCGGGCAGTACGGCGCAACCACCCGGACCGCCGCCGTCGAGCGCAGCACCCTCGCGCCGCCCTCCGGCTCGCCCGCCATGAACGACGCGCCGCGCTACGACCCGCCGGCGTCCGAGCCCATGCGCCAGCAGCCGACCTACCAGCCCGCCGCAGCTCCTGCACCGGCACGCGCCGCAGCAACCGGCAAGGCAGGCTGGCAGAACACCGGCAACACCGTGACCGTCGGCAGCACCGACACCGTCGATACGCTGTCCAACCGCTACGGCGTGCCCGCCAAGGCGATCATGGCGGCCAATGGCCTGAAGAGCGCCAGCGACGTGCGTCCGGGCCAGCAGATCGCCATCCCGACCTATTCTTACGGCCAGACCGGCATACGCACCGCCGCGGCCTCGTCGAACCCGGAGACGCCGGCGCTCGGCTCGGCGCCGCAGCCGCTGCGCGTTCCCGAAAAGAGCGCGTCTCGCGGGTCCGGCATCGTCGTCGAGTCCGGCGACTCGCTGATGGGCATCTCGCGCCGCACCGGCGTCCCGGTGGCCGAACTGCGTGCCGCCAACGGCCTGTCCGACGACAATATCCGCATCGGCCAGACCTTGAAGCTGCCCGCTGGAACGACTGTCCCCAAGCGTGTCGCCAGTGCCGAGCCGAAGACTGCCCCGGCCTTGGCGCCGGTGCAGCCGGCCCAGCCGGTGGCGGCCGCCCAGCCGAAGCCCTACGAGGCGCCGAAGCTCGTCGCCGCCGCGAAGGTCGAGAAGCCCGCCGCCGCGGCCCCTGTCACTGAAACGGTGAAGGCCGAGCCGATTAAGGCCGAGCCCGTCGTCAAGGCGGCGCCGACCAGCACCGTCTCTGACGAGACCGAGAACGAGGTCGCGACCGCCGCGCCTGCCGGGACCGGCATCGACCAGTTCCGCTGGCCCGTCCAGGGCCGCGTCGTCAAGCGCTACGGCGAGAAGTCGGGAGCCAAGCGGAGCGACGGCCTCGACATCTCGGTGCCGCGTGGCACGCCGGTGAAGGCCGCCGAGAACGGCGTCGTGATCTATGCCGGTGACGGCCTGAAGGAGTTCGGCAACACCGTCCTCGTCAAGCACGACAACGGCCTCGTCACCGTCTACGGCCATGCCGACGAGCTGAAGGTGAAGCGCGGCGCCACCGTCCGCCGCGGCCAGGAGATCGCCACCGCCGGCGTCAGCGGCGATACCGATACGCCGATGGTCCACTTCGAGGTCCGCAAGGACTCCGCCCCGGTCGACCCGTCGAAGTACCTGCAGTAGGATCAACCTCGACGCCTATCAAAAGCCCGGCACCGCAAGGTCGCCGGGCTTTTTGTGTTCATGGGACAAGTGAGGGTCTCGGCGTCCCGCCGTTGGATTTGCCGAACCGCTGCCGGCCTGCTCGTCCGCTCCCGCAACGGTTTGCTCGCCTTTGACCTTGCCCATCGCCGATACGACCGTCAGGTAAGCTGGACACTAAGTCACTGCATTTAGCGTTAGCTTACTGACGAGTTTTCATTAAGTCTTACATGCATAATTGCGAATACAATATAGATGCACAGTATGACGTATAGGAGCTTTTCTATTTACAATGTAAGTCGATCTCCCGATATATAAAGGACCATTCGCTCACTGAATGGATGTTGAGGGAGAGTAGAAATGAAAGTCAGGGTGATTGTTATCGGCCTTATGATCTCAGCGGTCTTTTCGACGTCCGCCTTGGCCGAATTCAGGAAGTACACGGAAGTACCGAATCGAGACAGCTGCTGGTCGGTCGAGTACGTTCCGCGGACGGTCGAAGTCAACACAAGGGGACGTCTGATCCGGGGCGAACGCCGTTCCTGGACGGGTGAGATGGTCAACGGCGGTATTGTGCGGAACGAGCGCCATGCAGCTGTTTACGAAAAGGTGCGCCGCGTCGTCGAGGAAGAACACTACAGCCTTGACCCGCAAACCTGCAGTGCACGCGTGCGTTAAGCCGAAAGAGAGGAGGGAGGCTTCCTCCTTCCTCTCGTCACCTTGGGGGAGGCCGAGATGTTGCTGGAACTGTACCTTGCTGCCCAGGCCGCGATCGCCGTGCCCTGCGATCCCGCTAGAAGCCTCTCCGAGCTGTCGCGCAAGGCGAACTGCGTCGAGCGGCCGGTCGAAAAGAGCGGAAGCGCGACGGTTCGTCTGGAGTATTCCTTCTCAAGGGCGAAAAACAGCGCGAGCGTCGTCATCACCGGTTCCGACGGCGTCATGTCCGTCGACAGGTTCGCGGAATGCCGCGATCTCAGTATCGACCCGCAGGAGTACCAGAGCCTCACCGACATCGTCATCTGCGACGGCCAGCGGCTCTCGATCGAGGCGACGGCGGAGGGTGTCGAGATCTTCGATACCAGCACCCAGCGCGCGGTTTTCGGCGTGGAACTCGAAAAGTCTATCACGATGATCAACGGCTTCCCGAGGCCGATCGAGTAGCCGTTACATTCGCTCGGCGCGGCGGACATACTCCACCGAGCGTGCCACCTGCGTTTCCTGGCTGCGGCCGCGCGGCCGGGTGATCTCTTCGACGTGGTATCGGCTTCCATCGGCACAGACGCGGTGCACCGTTCCCGAACGCGGGTAAACGGCATCGGCGCACTTCTGCGCGGGGGCAAGGCACCCCGCCGGGATCGACAGCAGAAACGCAGCCACGGGGAGGGAGACTGCTTTTCGCATGAAGACGACCATCTGGCGGGAGGGAAAGGGTAGGTCGGAGCGAACGGCCTGGAAACCGGATGCCCGCTTTCATGCGGCTTGGCTGAGCGTATCCGGCGGATCCACCGGACGGGCGATCGCCGCACGCTGTGGGTGTTTCCAGGGCTGGACAGCACCATGGCGCGAAAGCCAGGCTCTTCGCCAGAGCCCTCTTGACCGGACCCGCGCGCGATGGTCGCGTCCGCGGGCCCGGAGCAGGCCTTTTGCCGGTTGAGAGAGATTGCGGAGGCGGCGCTAGGATGCCAGCGGCTGACCGAGGCGTCCGGCGAGGTCCTGGATGAACTGAAAAGCGACGCGGCCCGAGCGGGCGCCGCGGGTCGTCGCCCATTCCAGCGCGGCATGCCGTGTCTCGGCGGGGTCGGCGATGATGCCGTAGGCGCTGACATAGCCGTCGACCATCGCGAGATAGTCGTCCTGGCTGCATTTGTGGAAGCCGAGCCACAGCCCGAAACGGTCGGACAGGGAGACTTTCTCCTCCACCGCCTCGCCGGGATTGATCGCCGTCGCGCTCTCGTTCTCGATCATGTCGCGGGGCAGGAGATGCCGGCGGTTCGACGTCGCATAGAACAGCACGTTGTCCGGCCGTCCCTCGACGCCGCCGTCGAGCGCGGCTTTCAACGACTTGTAGGAGGCGTCGCCCTGGTCGAACGAGAGGTCGTCGCAGAACAGGAGGAAGGAGAACGGAGCGGCGCGCAGGAAGCCCATGAGATGCGGCAGGTGCTCGATGTCCTCGCGGTGGCTCTCGATCAGCTTCAGCGGCGGCCGGGTGCCGCCTATCTCGGCGTTGACGGCGGCATGCGCCGCCTTGACGAGCGAGGACTTGCCCATGCCGCGCGCGCCCCAGAGGAGGGCGTTGTTGGCCGGCAGGCCCTTGGCGAAGCGTAGCGTGTTCTCGGTGAGGATATCCTTCGAGCGGTCGATGCCACGCAGGAGGTCGATGGCGACCCGGTTGACCCGCGTCACGGGCAGCAGCGCTGCCGGCGGTTCGTAGACGAAGCAGTCGCTGGTGGTGAAATCGGGCGCTTCGGGTTTCATCGGGGCCAGCCGCTCGAGGCTTGCCGCGATCCGCTGCAGCACGGACATCAGATCGTCCGGGTTCTTGTCCATGCGCCGTTCCCTCATCAAACCGGTGTGCGGCCGCGCCTTGCGGGCCGGCAGCGGTTGCATTCGGGGGGACCGATCGTATATTCCGCGCGGGACGTAAAGGATGACGCGGTCGTTTTCCTCGCCATGTATCTCCAGGAGTAGTCGATGTTCGTGACCGAAGCCTTCGCCCAGGGCGTTGTTCCTTCCACTGGCGGAGGCACCAGCGAACTGCTGATCAGCATCCTGCCCTTCGTCGCGGTCTTCGCGATCATGTACTTCCTGATCATCCGCCCGCAGCGCACGCAGCTGAAGCGCCGCGAGGAAATGCTGAAGAACATCCGCCGCGGCGATACCATCGTCACCGGCGGCGGCATCATCGGCAAGGTCATCAAGGTGCTCGACAATGGAGAGCTCGAAGTGCAGATCGCCGAGCAGGTGAAGATCCGCGTCCTCCAAGGCACGGTCACCGAAGTGCGCGTCAAGGGCGAGCCGACGGCCGCCAACGCGAAGTAAGACAGCCTCCCAAGGGAGCGAGACCATCGTCGGCCGGACGGATCCGGTCGGCACGCGCAGCTTTCGGGCGGCGCCAAGGGATAGGCGAATGGCTGAGGGCATCGAGTTTCGCAAGGCGCACTTCCCAGGCAGGGCGCCAATCGAGGCCTATGGCAATGGCGGCTTTCGCTTTGCCGCCATGTCCCACCGCGGCTCGATCCTCTGCTTGCCTTCCGGCATCTACGGCTGGGAAGCGACGATCGAGCAGCCTTTCACCGGCGAGCGCCTCTTGAAGGTCTTCGAAGAGTCGGACGAGATCCGCTTCGTGCTGTTCGGCACCGGGCCGGACATCCGGCGCCTGCCGCCAGCGCTGGCCGAGCGCTTTCGCAAGGCCGGCATCTCCTGCGACCCGATGTCGACGGGAGCAGCCGTGCGCACCTTCAACGTCATGCTCGCCGAAGGCCGCCCCGTCGCAGCGGCCCTCGTGGCGGTGGACTGACGTGGTGGATCGTCCGGACGCCCGCCGATGACCCCAGCAGCGCTTGCCGATGCCTATGCCGAGTGCGCACGGCTGGTAGAGGCGCAGGATCCCGACCGCGCGGTCTCGGTCCTTTTCGCGCCCCTCGACAGACGCGAGCATCTTCTCGCCCTCTACGCCTTCAACATCGAGACCGCACGGGTGCGCGAGCAGATCAGCCAGCCGCTGCCCGGCGAAATCCGGTTGCAGTGGTGGCGCGACCGGATCGAAGCGGGTCCGGACGGCGAGGGCGGGCAAGGCAACCCGGTGGCGGAGGCGCTGCTCGATACCATCAAGCGCTTCGAGCTGCCGATCGATGCCTTCGAGCGTTATCTCGAGGCGCGCATCTTCGACCTCTACGATGACGCGATGCCGGACCGGCAAGCCTTCGAAGGCTATGCCGGGGAAACCGCCTCCGCCATCATCGTCCTCGCCGCCATGATTCTGGCTGGCAGGGAAGCCGCGGAAGTGACTGATGCGGCTGGCCATGCCGGCGTCGCGCAGGCCGCCGTCGGCGCCGTACGCCTGCTGCCGATCCACCGGGCACGCCGCCAGGTGTTCTTCCCCGCCGACTTGCTGGCGGCAGCTGGAACGTCGGCCGACGACCTGCTGTCGGGGGCGGCCGAGCCGACGCTGCGGGCCGTCACCGCCATGCTGGCGCTCGGCCGCGACCATTTCGGACGATACCGTCATCAGCGCGACCGGTTGCCGGCCAGCGTGCGAGCGGCTTTTCTGCCGGCCGAAATGACCGCTGTGTATCTCGACCGTATCGCCGCCCGCGGCTCCGCCGAGATCGAAACGCCGTCCCGTATCGGTCCCCTCCGCCGGTCCTTCCTCTACTGGCGCGCCATGCGGCGTTAGCGAGCGCCGTCTGCTGCCGCGAGCACGCTTCTTCCCGCGCTGGTAATGGTGTCGTCCATTGTTGCCTGACTACCCGCTGAATACCCAGCCATGGTCCTGTCCGCTGGACTCCCAACGACGAAACGTCCGTTGTGGGGCGATCGGACGCCGGGCCCTCCGGTGAGCCCTCCGTTGCCGACCCCTGCGGCAGCCCGGCCTGTCTTCCGCCGACCATGGAGAAAGCGATGGCCCCGACACGCATGAGCAGCATCACGCGGTTTGCGCGCCAGCTGGCGCGGGGCGCGGGACTGGCGACCGGACGGTTTCCGGTCGCCGCACTCGCGATCCTCACGGTGTCGGTGCTGGCCAACGCGTCCCTGGCCGGGATCGATCTTCTCCCGGAGGAGCAGATGATCCGGCTGGTGCTGGCGCTGCATGCGGCGGCGGCGATCGCCGTCGGCACCCGCCTGTTCACCGAAGCGCGGGCGATGGGCCACCGCTCTCAAACGCTGCTGCCACTGGTGGCCGCAGCCGCAGCGGGCCTTAGCATCGCCGCAACCGGCCAGCTCTGGCTGCTCGCGCCGCCGGTGCTGACCGCCCTGACACTCGCCATTCCGCTGGCGCCCTATCTCGGTCGGCCCGACGACGCGAAATTCTGGACATTCACGCTCTGGACCGTCGTCGGCGTGACGCTCGCCTTCCTGTCGGTGCTGCTCTTCGTGCTCGGGGTCTCCGCCATCCTCGAAATGGTCCGCTATCTCTTCGAGATCGGGCTCAGCAGTGACGCCTACGGCCATATCTATGCGACCGCGCTGACACTGGTCGGCCCGCTCTTTGCGCTCGGCCGCATCCCGACCGAGTTCGAGGAGACGACCTCGGCGGCCGACGACCGTCTGGCGCAAGGCGTGCGCTTCCTGTTCGACTGGGTTGCGACGCCGCTCGCCCTCGTGACAGCCGTCGTGCTGCATCTTTATGCCGCCAAGGTCCTCCTCGGCGCCGTGCCGAAGAACGAGATCGGCTGGATCGTCAGCTTCTATGCGCTGCTGGTGCTGTCGATCCGGGTGGTGGTGGATCCCTTTGCCGAGACCGGCGCGCAGAGTACCCGGCTGTTCGGCCGGATCTGGGCGTGGATGCTTGTGGTGCCGCTGGGCCTTCTCACCTACGCCGCCGGCGTGCGCATCGCCGCCGAGGGTATCACGCTCGAACGCTACTATCTCAGCCTGGCGACCCTTGCGGCGGTGCTGATCGTGGCCTTGCAGGCGGTGCCGCGCCTGCGGGGCGATATCCGCCTAATGTGCGGGCTGCCGCTTCTCCTGTTGGCGCTCTCGGCTGCGGGGCCGTGGGGTGCCGGAGCGACGGTCGGGCGGAGCCAGGCCGGGCTTATCGCAGCCTCGCTGCTGGGGCCGGGTGCGCCGGAGTCGCTTGGCCCATCGCAATCGGAGGCGTTGCGCTCGCGCCTCTACGCCCTCGGCGAGGTCGGAGAGATCCCCCGCATCCTACCGCTGTTGCCCGAACCGTTGCGCACGGAAATGGCAGCGCTGGAAAGCGAAGCGCCAGATACGCTCGCGCAGGTGCTGATGACACGGCTTGGCATCGGCTACGGGCAGGTGGCGGGCGAGGCGGCCGATGCGCCGGTCCCCCGGACCTTCTCCGCCCTGCGTCCCGCCGCCTTTGCGCTGGACGGCTTCGATACGGCGCTCCCCGAGCAGATCATCTATCCCGTCAGCGGAACGGCGCCAAGCCTGACGCCGGATCCAATGCTCGCGACGCTCGATGGCGGCAACCTCGTGCTGAGCACGCGGCGGGAAACCGACAGGTTCTCGCTTGCTCCGGCTATCAGAGCGATGGACGGAGATCGATCGCCGACGCCCGCGGCAAACCTTGCCGCGGTCGTCGCCGATCTGACCTCTGAGACCGGCCGGAAAATTCGCGCCCGGATCAGCTACGCCATGCTCGACGGGACGACGGGCCTGCCGACGCAGCTGACGGTGACGCTTCTCTTGCGCCGTGCCGACTGGCCCTCACTCCGCCGCGACTGAGACCGCGTCCGGGGCCACCTCTGCCGCCGGCTGAACGGGCGCCAAGGCTGGCAGACCCAGCCAGGCGCGGCAGTCGGCCAGCGCGCGGACGGACATCGCCCGGCGGCGGTGGTTGGTCTTTTCCTTGCCGCGAACGCGCTTGCCGTCGACGCGTGGCAGCTTCGACACTTCCACCGGTGGGAACAGGCCGAAATTGACGTTCATCGGCTGGAAGGAGCGCTTGCCGCTCTCCTCGACGGCCGAGAGATGTCCGCCGGTGATGTGCGACAGGATCGCGCCCATGGCCGTCGTCGCCGGCGGCGGCGCAAGATCCCGTCCGAGCGCTTCGGCCGCGGCAAAGCGCCCGGCGAGGAGGCCGATGGAGGCCGATTCGACATAGCCCTCGCAGCCGGTAATCTGGCCGGCAAACCGCAGGTCCGGCCGCGACTTCAGCCGCAGCGCCGTGTCGAGCAAGCGCGGCGAATCAAGATAGGTGTTGCGGTGGAGGCCGCCGAGTCGCGCGAACTCGGCGTTCTCGAGGCCGGGAATGCTACGGAAGAGACCGGCCTGGTCGCCGTAGCGCAGCTTGGTCTGAAATCCGACCATGTTGTAGAGCGTGCCCAGCGCATTGTCCTGTCGCAGCTGGACGACGGCATAGGCCTTGATGTCGGGCTGGTGGGCGTTGGTGAGGCCCATCGGCTTCATTGGCCCATGCCGCAGCGTTTCCGCGCCGCGCTCGGCCATCACCTCGATCGGCAAGCAGCCGTCGAAATAGGGCGTGCCTTCCCAGTCCTTGAACAGCGTCTTGTCGGCGGCACACAGCGCCTCGATGAAGGCGAGGTACTGCTCCTTGTCGAGGGGACAGTTGATGTAGTCCTTGCCGTTGCCGCCCGGCCCGACCTTGTCGTAGCGCGACTGAAACCAGGCCTTGTCCATGTCGATCGATTCGAAATGCACGATCGGCGCGATGGCATCAAAGAAGGCGAGGGCGTCTTCGCCGGTCTCGGCGCGGATTGCATCGGCTAGCGCGGGCGCCGTCAGCGGCCCGGTGGCAATGATCGTCGAGCCCCACTCGGCAGGCGGCAGGCCCGACACTTCCTCGCGCTGCAGTGTGATCAGCGGATGCGCTGCGATCGCGGCTGATACCGCTTCGGCGAATCCATCGCGGTCGACCGCTAGCGCGCCGCCGGCAGGCACCTGGTTGGCATCGGCGCAGCGCATGATCAGCGATCCCGCCAGCCGCATCTCGGCGTGCAGGATGCCGACCGCATTGGTCTCGGCGTCGTCCGACCGGAAGGAATTGGAACAGACGAGTTCGGCCAGCTGCTCCGTCTTGTGCGCCTCGGTGCCGCGCACCGGCCGCATCTCGTGCAGGATGACGGGAACACCGCTTTCAGCGATCTGCCAAGCGGCTTCCGAGCCGGCAAGCCCGCCGCCGACGACATGGAGAGGTTTGTTTTGCATGAGAAGACTTTAGCACCGGGCCGGCGGCGGGGAAAGCGGCGGGCAGCGGCGGGGAAAGCGGACCCCAGAAACGACAACACCCACCGGGGGAGGAACCGGTGGGTGTCGTTTTCAAACCTGCGATGGGAGGAGGATTCGCAGGCTTCAATCCGCTCGGGCGCTGGGAGGAGGAGTGCGCCCTCGCGAAACTCTGGGTTTAGCGGACCGCCTGGCGGGCGATCGAAGGAATGTCGGCGCGGGAGATGCCGAGGTCGGAAAGCTCGCGCTGCGACAGGCGGTTCAGCTCACCGCAGGTCTCGCGGTAACGGCGCCAGTTGTTGTAGCTGCGGACGATGTTGTTCATGGCTCTCACTTCGGGTTCTAATCGATTGAAACGGTAGTTATCAGTCCGTCCGTTTCGATGGGCTAGATGTAGCTGCATGGCTGGCCGCGTACCAGATCGCAGTTTGCATAGCTGATCTGCGGGTTGTGCATTGCAGCAAATCTAGCGGAATGCCTGGAAAAGTGGGTTTTCGGCCGTCTGCCTCTCATCGTCCTGCCGAAGACAACGGCCCCGCGTTAACGCAATCTCAACATGTCTTCGTTCGAGCGGACGCGGTAAGGTTGGATGGTATCGAACGGATCCCAGCACGGGCGCGGGCTAAGGCCCTGGACTGGCAGAGGAGGACCTCCGAGATGCTCATCGCTGGGCCGCGGGTGCGCGGCCGAACGATTTATGTCGGCTCGAGGTCCTCGCCTTGCACGTCTGCGCATTTGCCCTTTGACGCCTGCCGGACTGGTGTTATGCAGCCGTGCCTGCCGAGCGATCGGCCTGGCGCACCGTGCGGGTGTGGCGGAATTGGTAGACGCACTAGATTTAGGTTCTAGCGCCAAAAGCGTGGGGGTTCGAGTCCCTCCACCCGCACCAGCCTATATCCAAGCCGTTGATCTAGTGTCATAATCCGCGTCGGGCGAGAGCCTTGCGACGATCGGGGAATGCAGCGATCCTACAAAGATCTCGATGCCAGCAAGGGTTCTTCGACGCGTAGTGCGTTACGGTCTGAACATCTGGCAATACCAGTTCACGGTCTCAGCTTAATCCGTTTCCAGCGTGTCCGGCATCCTGCCACCTCGCAGTTCAGGCCCGCCTCAAGCGGAGCACCCGTAACTTGCGAAAAAGGCCCATAATTTCCTGCTCGGGTCCTCGCGGATAGGACTCCAGTCGCCAGGCCAGAAGCAAGGTTGCGAGGTAGACGACGCCCGATATAGCCACGGTTCCGATGATCGTCAGGGGCAGGCCGATGACCTGTCCCTCCGATCCGACCAGCATCTGGAAGGTGACCCCGGTCACGACCATGCAGGCGGTGGCGATGAAGTTCCTTCGGTTTGCCGTCAACTGGTCCGCGATCTTGAGATCCAGAAGCCTGCTGACCAGGGCCATCTCGATCAGAGTGCCGATCGTCGTGGTTACCGCCCGCGCGATCAGTATGCCGGGTAGACCGCCGAGGATGAGGCCCAGGAAGGATATCGGAACGCGGGCGCACAGGATGATGGCATCGCGCTTGAACAAGGCTTTGGTTTTTCCCAAGGCCATTGCCGTCGGTTGGATGGGGCTGCCGATCGTCTGAAGGGCCACCGTCGCCGACACCACCTGGATGACCAGCTCAGCCCCCAGCCACTTCTCGCCAACGGCCAGCAGGATAAAAGGATGGGCAATGATCGCGAACCCGATCCCAATCGGGAACGCCACCATGGACAGGCTCGATTGGGCGAGCTGATAGGGGGATCGGAGGCGTTGGTGATCACTGTTCATCCGCGACGGACGGGAACAACATTTGTGAGATCGGCGTCGTCAGCTCCCGCGTCGGCAGGTTCGCCAGATTGTCGCCGAACGAATAAATGCCGAGCTTCTCGCTGCCGAGATAAAAGCCGATCAGGAGCTGGTCGATCTTCGTGCTGACGGTGTTCACGATCTGCGAGTAGGACAGCCAGATTGAGAATGACAACAGCTCTCTCGAGCGCCTGAAGGTCATGGCGGGAAGATAGGGAAGCTGAATGTAGCTGATCACGACAAATGAGACTTGGGCGGCGAGTGAACCGACGACGAGCGCCCAGTAATTTTTGTAGATGAGGGCGAACACGATTCCGACGACGAACCCGGTCAGCTTCATCGCTATGCCCTGGACGAAGTCGGCGTGGCAGTTGAGTTCGCGCGTGAACAAGACCCGCTTCGGATTGCTCAGGCACATGATGAAGCTGCTGAGCGACAAGGCCATGATCAGCTCGAACAGGCGCGCATCGCCGTACCAGATGGAGATAGGATAGGCCGCAGCGGCGACACCGACGGTGACCACCGCCGAACGAATAAAGTTGAGGGTGAAGACGGTGTTGAAATGCGTTTCATCAGGTTTGTCGTGCTGGATGAGCGCCGTCCCCAAAGGAAGTTCGGTAAACGATGAAACAACGGCGAGTATTGTCGTGCCGATGGCGACAAGGCCGAAATCATCTGGCGTGAGCAACCGGGCCAGAAATAGTGTGCTGACGAGTCCCAGTAAATTTATCGCGATCCTGGCCGCAGCAACCCAGGCCGCTCCACGCAGCGCCAGCGACCTGATATCCATAGACGTCCCTCGAATTCAATAACGCGACCGCGTTATATCAACCGTTTGCCAGCAAATGTCTGTAGCTCACAGGCCACATTGGCATGGTGACGCTTGGTAAGGCGAGGGTTTGCGAAAAGTGTCGCGCTTGCAGCATATTTCTGCATCGCGCGTCACACGTAAACTGAACGGTCTGCCAATCCGCGGTGCGCAGAATGACGCAGCCGTTGCTCCGAGCCATCGAAACGACAAGGCTAGCCTTTGGCGGCCTCAGGGCTTGGGATCTGGCAGCAAGCCAACGGCTAAGACTTCGGCCGCTACCGTTGCGGAGTGAGTGGTATCATCCGTCCATCGGAAGCAACGATAAGCCATACGTCGCACCACCTAGCCGATAACGATCGGACCGCTTGGTGCAGTTCGTCAGACGAAGAGGCAGCGGAAGCGCGTGTCGAAGCTGTGCAGGGATATCCAGCCCCAGCGTCTGCTTGGCTTAACCCTTACGGTCGGCTGGTAAGCGCCGGCTGTTCTGACGGTGCTGAGAGGAAATCCGGCCGCGTGCTCTACGGATCAATGCCGCTGCACAATCAACTCGCTTGCCTCGACGGTAGTCGTGCGAATGAAGGCCGAGCGGTGCAATGTCGGCGGGCCTACGCAAGCTGACGGGGCGTGACAAGCGTGCTGCAGCGCGAGCGCCTTGTCGAGGTTTGAGAGCAGAACCGTCCCGCATCGGCTTTGTACATTCATCGGGCTGTCGTACGGGCGGCAGGTAAACCTGCCGCCCGCCGCGTAGAATTAGGAGAAAGTAAGCTCGCTGAAGGGGGTGCCGGTCGGGAACGTCGCATCGAGCGAGTTGCCGGTGGAGCCGCCCTGGGTCAGCTTCTCGATCGAGCCGTGAGCGCGAAGGGTCGGGGCCTGGTAGATTTTCTTTGCCATTTTAGTTCTTCCGTCGCCATCACAAGGCGACTTTTGTTCGGAAGGTTAAGTTACGCTGCACAGTAAGCCGTGCATCTGGTTTTATAAGCGTCAGTGAGCGTTTGGCAATGAATGCTGACCCGTGACCGTGGAAAGGCCTGCGGCAGGGGCGATCTACCGGTAGGCGTCTTGTTTGAGCCGGAAGCACTCCAAAGTTGTTGGCGGCGAAAATAAGTATACCTTACTTTTACGCGGTTTTATGTGGCGCGCTGTTCATGAGTTTAGAGACATTCAGCTCGGCCTTGCAAGCTGAGCGCCCACGCAGCTCAAGACGCAGATACGGTGCAGTTTGAGGCCGAGCTTAAGCGTATACGAGAAGGGTTGCGCTGGCCCAATCCCGGTCCTGAAATCGGTAGCGCGCAATGTTCGTTGTCAATAAGAACGGCCGATTGCCTTAAATAGAAATCAAAGTAACCTAAAAAAGATAAAGATACAGGATGAGTAAGCGCAAAGTGGTAAGAGCTTTAATTTGTCCGAAATGGTCGGGCGCTTTTACGCAAAGGAAGTAGTCGGTATCGCTTGCCAGCTCTGTTCGGTTTTGGCTTACCCCTTTGCCCGGCTGATGGTGCGCATGCGAATGGCGAGGGCGAGGGTAGATCGCGCATTGTCTCGGCAGATTCATACGGGTTTGGCGGAAGTGCAGAAACGGAGACGGACCGCCGAGGGGAAACCTTGTATTTGTACGCCGTCTCTCTCTCCGCACGCATGCGGGCATGCTGGTTTCCAGCCTTTGCCTGACAATCTATAACGGTCTCGGCATCCGTCTGCCCGTCGCCCGATGAGGTTCTTCGAGCCGGAGCGGCCGTTACAGGGGGGGCTAAGGACGTCCGGTGCTGCTAGAACGACGTGCACGTCCAGAGCCATTTTGTATGGCTTGGCGGCGATGCCCGCGGTCCGATGCCGAAGTTAGGACGCCAGAGGCGGCGATCCTGTTCGCCGAGCCGCGAACTTGCGCGATCGGTTTTCCTCGCCGTGCTGGCCGAAAGCCGAGCGCAGCGCGTCCTCCATTCGCCTCAGCCAGGATTCGGCCTCGGCGGCGCGGTTGTTGGCGCGGGCGGCATCCTCATAGGCCAGCTGGGTTTCCTCTTTCGCCAGCTTCAGAAGCGACTGCAGGGCGTGGAATTCCTTCATCGAGACGCCGCGCTGCAGCTGGATCTGCAGCCGGAGCGCCGCAATCTCCATGTCCTTGTTGCGCAGTGCCTCGTTACAGGACTCCGTTGCCCGACGCTCCGCCGCGACACCGTTGACCGGAACAACAGCTGGCAAGGCGGCGATGCGATAGCCGAGGTCACGGCAGGAGGCGGCCTGCTCGTCCTGGGCGATCGGCGGCATCCAAGTAGTGTCCAGCAGGGCTGCGTCGCCGGGTTGGTCCATCTCATGTCCTTGAAGAAATATTCGGGACAAAATGCGCCGTTCCCTTTCATATACAATATTTCGGTTGCCGCCGACTGCTTTCGACGGTCACAGCTAAATATCAGGGGGTCAGAAAGATTACTCAATATTAGGTGTCTAGCTTTCCTTTGGGCGCCACTGAGCGTTCCATTGCAGTTCAGCGGATCGGGATCCGGTTTCAAAGCGGGGAGGGCAAGCCGCACGCGGCGGCACCTTCGCGGGTCGGGTGCCGGGCCTTCTGCGCCCGGCAGCGCGTCGCGGGGCGCACCCGGCGCGCGCCCCCTTGCGACACAGGGACCCCTGCGATAAAAGCCGCCTCAGGTCTCGGAATTGGATATAGGGCCTGGTGCCTGACTGCGTGGAGACAGCGCACTCCACCCGCAATTACCGACGGGACAGAATTTCTCCATTATCGCACGGCGGACGTTCGAGAGCCCGCCGCTCGCAAAGGTCAAGGGTTGAGACAATGCAGGTTACCGAAACCAAGGCCGAAGGCCTGAAGCGCGAAATCCAGGTCGTGGTCCCGGCCTCCGACCTGCAGACTCGCCTGCAGACCAAGCTGCACGAGGCGAAGGGCCAGGCGAAGCTCAAGGGTTTCCGCCCGGGCAAGGTGCCGATGGAGCACCTTCGCAAGATGTACGGCCGCTCGATGATGGCCGAGATCGTCAACCAGATCATCAACGAGTCCCCGCGCTCGATCATCGCCGACCGCAAGGAGCGCTCGGCCATGCAGCCAGAGGTCGCGATGACCGAGGACGAGGCCGAGGCCGAGAAGGTGCTGAAGGGCGCCTCTGACTTCACCTTCACCGTGACCTACGAGACCTTGCCGACCTTCGAGCTGCAGGAGACCAAGGGCATCAAGATCGAGCGTCCGATCGTCGAGATCGCCGATGAGGAGGTCGAGGACCAGGTCAAGCGCATCGCCGAGAACGCCCGCAGCTTCGAGCCGAAGGACGGCGCGGCCGAAAGCGGCGACAAGGTCACCATGAGCTTCCTCGGCAAGATCGACGACGTGCCGTTCGACGGCGGGCAGTCCGACGAATCGAGCCTGGTGCTCGGCTCCGGCCAGTTCATCCCGGGCTTCGAGGACCAGCTGATCGGCGCCGCCGTCGGCGAGGAAAAGCAGGTCAAGGTCAACTTCCCCGACGACTACAGCGCCCCGCACCTCGCCGGTAAGGCCGCCGTGTTCGATGTCGTGGTGAAGTCGGTGTCGAAGCCGAACGAGCTGGAGCTGAACGACGATCTCGCCAAGCAGCTTGGCCTCGAATCGATCGAGCGTCTGCGCACCGTCGTCCGCGAGCAGATCGAGAGCCAGTACGGCTCGGCCACCCGCCAGAAGGTCAAGCGCCAGCTGCTCGACGCGCTGGACAAGGACTACACCTTCGAGCTGCCGGAGAAGCTGGTCGAGGCTGAGTTCAACAACATCTGGCTCCAGGTCACCAGCGAGCTGACCAAGAGCGGCAAGTCGTTCGAGGACGAAGAGACGACCGAGGAGAAGGCCCGCGCCGAATACCAGCGCCTTGCCGAGCGCCGCGTCCGTCTGGGCCTCGTCCTGTCGGAGATCGGCGAGAAGGCCAACATCCAGATCACCGACGAGGAGATGCAGCGCGCCGTGTTCGAGCAGGTCCGCCAGTATCCCGGCCAGGAGCAGCAGATCTACGAGTACTTCCGCAGCAATCCTGAGGCCGTCGCCAGCCTGCGCGCGCCGATCTACGAGGAGAAGGTCGTCGATCACCTGCTCGCGACCGTCGACGTCACCGACATCGTGGTCTCCAAGGAAGACCTGATGAAGGAAGATGAGGAAGAGACCGCTGCCGTCGCCTGAGACGCTCGGTAAAAAGTTGAAGCGGAAGGCCGGCATTTGCCGGCCTTTTGCGTTAGGGCAAGATTTTCTGCAGCGCCAGGGGATGGGCGGCGAGTGAGGCCTCAGTCTCGCCAAACCGAGCGTTTTCATAGCCAATGAGCCAATGAGCCAATACGCCGGACGCCGGACGCCGGCGTTGCGCATCGGGAATGCTGCGCCGGGGCGCCGGTGGCGACAATTACACCAGAAGCGAAGTCATGGTTTCCTGATGCAGAAACTCGTCTCAGCCGGAGCCGCCCTGATGTTGTTCGGGCTGGCGCTGTTCTTCTCCGCCGGCGCCAGCGCCCAAGTGCCGGGCCTCTCCGCCCTGACCAAGCCAGCCGCAACGTCGGAGGCGGCCGCCAGCGATCCGACGCTCGACGACCTCGTCAAGATTCTCGAGAACGACACGACGCGCGCGAAGCTCGTGGAAGCGCTGAAGTCGGCGGCTGGAACCAGGGCTGTAGAGCCGGAATCCGAGCCGCTGGCGGTATCCGTGCCCGACGAGGTGGCGCGCGCGAGCCAGGTGCTCTTCGTCAATGCCTTCGCGCTCGCCGATGAGGTGGCGGAGTCCGCGGGGAGGGCGCAGAAGCTCCTGGCGGGGGCCGGCTCGCTCGATCTGCCCCGCATCTACGAGGCGATCCTGCCGGTCGTGCTGGTCGCCTTCGCGGTTTTCGCCGCCTATGCCGCCCTGCAGTTCGTCAAGCGACCGATCTTCGCCCGGCTGGAGGCACGGGCGGCTTTCGCAGGGCCACTGGCAAAGCTCCTCCTGCTCGCGATCGTCGCCGCCGTCGACGTGCTGGCGATTGTCGCATGCCTTGCGGCAGGCTATGTCACAGCGATCCTGTTCTTCGGCGGGCCGCCCAATATCAACCAGGCGCTGTTCCTCAACGCCTTCCTGTTCATCGAACTGGTCAAGGCGGCCTTCCACGTGTTCGTCGTGCCCGGGCACCCGAAGCTGCGGCTGACGCCTTTCGGCGACCGTCACGCGCTCTACTGGTCGTTCTGGATCTCCCGGCTGATCTCGATCCTCGGCTATACCTTTCTCTTCGTGGCGCCGGTGGTGGAGAAGAACTCGAGCGTGGCCGCCGGTGATGCTGTCCGGTTCATCGTCGCCTTCATCTCGCTCTGCCTCATCATCTTCCTGATCCTGCGCAACCGGGCGACCGTCCGCGAAAGGCTCAGCCGCCAGCGGGCGCGGGGAGACCGCAGCTACAGCGCGCGCTTCCATGCCTTCCTCGGCAAGATCTGGTGGGTGCTGGCGATCATCTTCGTGCTGTCGCTGTTCTCCGTCTGGCTGAGCAGCCCGGACGAGGGCCTGCGCTTCATGACCTTCGCGACCTTGAAGTCGGTCGGCGCCATGGCGCTGGGCGGCCTGATTGTCTCGACGCTGACCAAGATCATCGTCAAGGGCATCCCGGTGCCCGACCGGGTGAGGGAGCGCCTGCCGCTGCTGGAGCGCCGGGTGAACTCCTTCATTCCCAATGCCCTCACCATCCTGCGCGTCCTGGTGGTGATCGTCGTCATCGGGTTCATCCTGGAGGCTTGGCGGCTGTTCGATCTCGGCGGCTGGGCGACGACCGAGGTCGGGCAGCGCGTCGTCAGCGGCACGATCGGCGCGGGCACGGTGATCCTCCTCGGCTTTGCCGTGTTCCTCGGCGTCTCCTCCTGGATCGAGTATCGGCTGAACCCGAATTTCGGCTCCGTCCCGACCTCGCGCGAGCGGACGCTGCTGTCGCTGCTGCGCAATGCCTTCACGATCACCCTCGTCGCGATGATCATCATGCTGGTGCTCTCGCAGATCGGCCTCAACATCGGGCCGCTGCTGGCGGGCGCTGGCGTCATCGGCCTTGCCGTCGGCTTCGGCGCGCAGAAGCTGGTGCAGGACATCATCACCGGCGCCTTCATCCAGTTCGAGAACGCCATGAACGAGGGCGATGTCGTTCTCGTCTCGGGCGTCTCCGGCGTCGTCGAGCGGCTGACCATCCGCTCGGTCGGCCTGCGCTCCATCGACGGGACCTATCACCTCATTCCCTTCTCCTCGGTTGACCAGGTCGCCAACATGACCAAGGATTTCTCCCAGTTCCTCATCGATCTCGGCGTCGCCTATCGCGAAAATATTGTGGAGGTGAAGGCGCTGATGCAGGAAGCCTTCGACGAGGTGAGGGCGATGCCCGTCGGCGCCGACATCATCGCGGACTTCGAGATGTTCGGGGTCAACGAACTCGGCGACTCCGCCGTGGTGGTGCGCGGACGGATCAAGACGCGGCCCGGCAAGCAATGGGGCATCGGCCGTGCTTACAACGAGATCGTCAAGCGCCTTTGCGACGAGCGCAGCGTGGAGATCCCGTTCCCGCACATGACGGTCTGGTTCGGCGAAGACAAGCGGGGCCAAGCGCCGCCGATGCATCTTGCCGCAGCCCCGATCACGGCGGCCGTGGCGGCGCGGGCGCTGGCGCCGGACCCGTCTGATGCCTCGCACTACGGCTCCGTCAACCGCGACGGCTCGCGGATCCCGCCGGCGGTGGGCGATATCGATGCCCTCGATAATCCGCAGGATGAGCGCTGAATCGCCGAGAGCGGTGAAGGCGGCGGGATCGCCCGGAGCGTAAATCCCGCGACGGACGCACCGCGCCGCAGCTGCCCGGATTAAGCCTTCGCGCGGCTTCCCGGAGAGCCATCTTGCACAGATGGGGCGTCACGCCCTATCTGTGCTTTGGGCCAAGGCCGACTGATTCCCGGGGTGCGGTTCCGCCGCGCCCGAAACACCAGCACCGAAAGCACCCCCCATGATGCACCCCGTGGAAAGAGCGATGAACCTCGTGCCGATGGTGGTCGAACAGACCAACCGCGGCGAGCGCGCCTACGACATCTTCTCCCGGCTCCTCAAGGAACGCGTGATCTTCATCACCGGGCCCATCGAGGACGGCATCGCGACGCTCGTCTGCGCGCAGCTGCTGTTCCTCGAGGCGGAAAACCCGAAGAAGGAGATCGCCCTCTACATCAACTCGCCGGGTGGCGTCGTCACCTCGGGCATGGCGATCTACGACACCATGCAGTTCATCCGTCCGCCCGTGTCGACCCTCTGCATCGGTCAGGCCGCGTCGATGGGCTCGCTGCTGCTCTGCGCCGGCGAGAAGGGCATGCGCTTTGCCACACCGAACGCCCGCATCATGGTGCACCAGCCGTCCGGCGGTTTCTCGGGCCAGGCGTCCGACATCGAGCGCCACGCGCTGGACATCATCAAGCTGAAGCGTCGGCTGAATGAGGTCTATGTCACGCACACCGGCCAGGATCTCGAGACGATCGAGCGCACCCTCGACCGCGACCACTTCATGACCGCCGACGAGTCGCGCGAGTTCGGCCTGATCGATAAGGTCTACTCGTCGCGTGACGAGCTCGAGGCGCATGTGCCGGGCTGATACCCGCCGAGCCGGCGTTTCCGCCGGCTGAGCATCTTTCCCGGATGCGCTTTATCAGCGCATTCGGGCAGCTCGGCTTCACCGTTTCGTGCGGTGCTGCCGACCCGCAGGACAGTGCGATGCGCCTCGGCCTTGATCTGGTGGACGCCCGCTTCTACCTTGCCGCAAACGCCGGACAGCATCGCTCAAGGTTGCTCCTGCATCATCGACAACGAGCTAAAGTGTCATAAACCGAGAAAACCGACTGCAAAATGCTGCAGTTGCAATCGGCTCGGGCTGGCATAAATTAGGGTCCGATACGACCGGCTTGACGACGGACACCGGACCGGAAGGAAGAACCAATGAGCAAAGTGAGCGGCGGCGATTCGAAGAACACGCTCTACTGCTCTTTCTGCGGAAAGAGCCAGCACGAAGTCCGCAAGCTGATCGCCGGCCCGACGGTCTTCATCTGCGACGAGTGCGTCGAGCTGTGCATGGACATCATCCGCGAGGAAAACAAATCCTCGATGGTGAAGTCGCGCGAAGGCGTGCCCACGCCGCAGGAGATCATCGCGGTTCTCGACGATTACGTGATCGGCCAGGCCTTCGCCAAGAAGGTGCTCTCGGTTGCTGTGCACAATCACTACAAGCGGCTGGCGCACGCTTCCAAGCACAATGACGTCGAGCTGGCGAAGTCCAACATCCTGCTGATGGGCCCGACCGGCTGCGGCAAGACGCTGCTCGCGCAGACGCTCGCTCGCATCCTCGACGTGCCCTTCACCATGGCCGACGCGACGACGCTGACCGAGGCCGGCTATGTCGGTGAGGATGTCGAGAACATCATCCTGAAGCTCCTGCAGTCGGCTGACTATAACGTTGAGCGGGCGCAGCGCGGCATCGTCTACATCGACGAAATCGACAAGATTTCGCGCAAGTCCGACAACCCGTCGATCACCCGCGATGTGTCGGGCGAGGGCGTGCAGCAGGCGCTTCTTAAGATCATGGAAGGCACCGTCGCTTCCGTGCCACCGCAGGGCGGCCGCAAGCACCCGCAGCAGGAATTCCTGCAGGTCGACACGGCGAACATCCTGTTCATCTGCGGCGGCGCCTTCTCGGGCCTCGACAAAATCATCTCGGACCGCGGCCGCAAGACCTCGATCGGTTTTGCCGCCAACGTCTCCTCGCCGGAAGACCGCCGCACGGGCGATCTCTTCCGTCAGGTCGAGCCTGCCGATCTACTGAAGTTCGGCCTGATCCCGGAGTTCGTCGGGCGTCTGCCGGTGCTGGCGACGCTCGAGGATCTCGACGAGCCTGCTCTGGTGCAGATCCTGGTCGAGCCTAAGAACGCACTGGTGAAGCAGTACCAGCGCCTGTTCGAGATGGAGAACGTCGAGCTGTCCTTCCACGAGGACGCGCTGAAGGCGATCGCCCGCAAGGCGATCGAGCGCAAGACCGGTGCGCGTGGCCTTCGCTCCATCATGGAAGCGATGTTGCTCGACACGATGTTCGACCTGCCGACACTCGAAGGCGTGCAGGAAGTCGTGATCTCCGAGGAGGTCATCGATGGCAAGGCGCGTCCGCTCTACATCTATGCCGAGCGCAAGGACGAGAAGGAAAACGTCAGCGCCTAGTGCGGCGGCGGCGTTGCCGCCGACGAGAATTGGGGTCCGACGGACAGAGTTTAGCCCGTCCCGGCTCCGCCGGGACGGGCTTTTTCATGCGCCCTCTCATTGTTCGACGTTTGTGAACAGTGATTTGGTGAGACGCGACGGGCCTGCGAATCATTGAAGCAGAGACGGCATCTGCCCACATGCATGGGGCAAGAGGCGTTTCTCCAGATGCTCACGTGAGGTCTGCGAAGAACGGCCGCGATCGGCGAAAGCCGAAGAAAGGAATTCCCATGTCCAATACCATCGAGGGCGACGGCGGGGCAGTGCTCTATCCGGTTCTTCCGCTTCGCGACATCGTTGTCTTCCCGCACATGATCGTGCCGCTGTTTGTCGGCCGCGAAAAGTCGATCAAGGCGCTGGAAGAGGTGATGGGCGCCGACAAGCAGATCCTGCTGGTCACGCAGAAGAATGCGGGCGACGAGGATCCGTCGCCGGATGCCATCTACGACCTCGGCACGCTGGCCAATGTCCTGCAGCTCCTCAAGCTTCCCGACGGTACCGTCAAGGTGCTCGTTGAAGGCATGAAGCGCGCGCGGATCGATTCCTTCTCGTCCCGGACCGAATGGCACGAGGCCTCCGCTCGCATCGTCCCGGCGGTGGAGGAGGATGAGGTCGAGATCGAAGCCCTCGCCCGCTCGGTCGTCTCCGAGTTCGAGAACTACGTCAAGCTGAACAAGAAGATCTCGCCGGAAGTCGTTGGCGCCGCTGGCCAGATCGACGACTATTCGAAGCTTGCCGACACCGTTGCCTCGCATCTCGCGATCAAGATCGCCGAGAAGCAGGAGATGCTCGGCCTTACCAGCGTTCGCGACCGCCTGGAAAAGGCGCTGTCCTTCATGGAGGCCGAAATCTCGGTCCTTCAGGTCGAGAAGCGAATCCGCTCGCGCGTAAAGCGCCAGATGGAGAAGACCCAGCGCGAGTACTATCTGAACGAGCAGATGAAGGCGATCCAGAAGGAACTCGGCGACGGCGAGGAAGGCCGCGACGAGGCGGCCGAACTGGAAGACCGCATCAAGAAGACCAAGCTTTCGAAGGAAGCGCTCGAGAAGGCCAATGCCGAGCTGAAGAAGCTAAAGCAGATGAGCCCGATGTCGGCGGAAGCCACCGTCGTGCGCAACTACCTCGACTGGCTGCTCGGCCTGCCTTGGGGCACGCGCTCGAAGGTGAAGATCGACCTGAAGAAGGCCGAGGCGATCCTCGACGAGGAGCATTTCGGCCTCGACAAGGTCAAGGAGCGGATCATCGAGTATCTGGCGGTGCAGAGCCGTCAGGCGAAGATGAAGGGCCCGATCCTCTGCCTCGTCGGTCCTCCCGGCGTCGGCAAGACTTCGCTCGCGCGTTCGATCGCCCGTGCGACGGGCCGCGAGTACGTGCGCATGGCGCTCGGCGGCGTTCGTGACGAGGCCGAAATCCGCGGTCACCGCCGCACCTATATCGGTTCGATGCCCGGCAAGGTCATCCAGTCGATGAAGAAGGCGAAGAAGACCAACCCGCTCTTCCTGCTCGATGAGATCGACAAGATGGGCCAGGACTTCCGCGGCGATCCGTCTTCGGCTCTGCTCGAGGTGCTCGATCCCGAGCAGAACGCGACGTTCATGGACCACTATCTCGAGGTGGAGTACGACCTCTCCTCGACCATGTTCGTGACGACGGCGAACACGATGAACATTCCGGGTCCCTTGCTGGACCGCATGGAGGTCATCCGCATTGCCGGCTACACCGAGGACGAGAAGGTCCAGATCGCCCGACGGCATCTCCTGCCCAAGGCCATCCGCGACCATGCTCTGAAGCCTGAGGAGTTCTCCGTCAGCGAGGATGCGCTGCAGGAGATCGCACGTCGCTATACCCGCGAGGCCGGCGTTCGAAATTTCGAGCGCGAGCTGATGACGCTTGCCCGCAAGGCGGTGACGCAGATCCTCAAGGGCGAGCGCACGTCGGTCGAGATCACGGCGGAGAACCTGCCGGACTATCTCGGCGTCTGGCGTTACCGGTACGGCGAGGCGGAGCTGGAGGACCAGATCGGCATCGTTACGGGTCTCGCCTGGACTGAGGTCGGCGGCGAGCTGCTGACGATCGAGGGCGTCATGATGCCCGGCAAGGGCAAGATGACGGTCACGGGCAACCTGAAGGACGTGATGAAGGAGTCGATCTCCGCGGCTGCGTCCTATGTCCGCTCGCGGGCCATCGACTTCGGCATCAAGCCGCCGCTGTTCGATAAGCGCGACATCCACGTGCATGTGCCGGAAGGCGCGACGCCAAAGGACGGACCGTCGGCGGGCGTCGCGATGGCGACGGCGATCATCTCGGTGATGACCGGCATCCCGGTGCGCCGCGACATCGCGATGACCGGCGAGATCACGCTGCGGGGCAGGGTGCTGCCGATCGGTGGCCTGAAGGAGAAGCTGCTGGCCGCGCTCCGCGGCGGCATCAAGACGGTGCTGATTCCGGAAGACAACGCCAAGGATCTGGCGGATATTCCGGACAACGTGAAGAACGGGATGGAGATCATCCCGGTCGCGCGGATCGGCGACGTGCTGAAGCATGCGCTGGTTCGGGAGCCGGTGCCGATCGAATGGACCGAGGCCGAGGAGCCCTTGGCGGCAAATGCTCCCGCCGCCGATGGCACGACAGCCGTCGCTCACTGAGCCGATCGGGCGTCGTTGAGTCTAAAAATGCCGTCCTTCGGGGCGGCATTTTTCGTTCAAAGCCTTATTTTGCACCGTTTGGAGGCTATGTCCGCTTGAATGATGCGGCGGACTCGCCCATCGTCCGACGCGAGTCGTGAACGACTTCCAGAAAATCAGGAGAATGTCCGATGAACAAGAACGAGTTGGTTTCCGCCGTTGCGGACAAGGCTGAACTCTCCAAGCAGCAGGCCGGCCAGGCCGTCGATGCCCTGTTCGAAGTGATCGAAGGCGCGCTCGCCAGCGGCGACGACATTCGTCTCGTTGGCTTCGGTACGTTCTCCGTGTCGCACCGCGCCGCTTCCAAGGGCCGCAACCCTTCGACCGGCGCCGAGGTCGACATTCCGGCCCGCAACGTGCCGAAGTTTGCGGCCGGCAAGGGCCTTAAGGAATCGGTCAACAAGTAAGCCGCAAGGCTTTGTTGAAAACGGCCGGGATCGCGATCCCGGCCGTTTCCGTTTGGGCGGGTCTTTTCAGTCGACCTGCTCATCCATCACGCCGCGCGGTTCTGTTATCTGCTGCATAGAGTGATCCGAAGCATTGTATCCGGCGGTTGTGTACAATCGTCGTCGACAGGGATCGCGCCCTACGCCGGCGCACACCTGGGTCAGGTCTCCAGGAGCCGCAGATCGGAACTTCCGACCGGCCGGACCTCCAGCAGGGGCGGCGAGACGAGGCCCGAGGGCTGATGGGCCGCCGCTTCGAATTCCGTCCCTGCATAGTAGCGGTTGGCGGCGGTGTTGCGGATCGTAAGGCCGACGGTGACCTTGCCCTCTCTCAGCGCAAACGCGGCTTCTCCCGCAACCGAGCGGCCGACGACCACGCCGTCGACATCACAGACGACGGTGTCGCGGAGCCCGGGGAGGACGAGATGCCAGGCATGGCCCGCCGGGCAAGGCGGTACGCCGATCGTCCGGCGGTAATGGCCCGTGCCGGCGAAGCGTTCATAGCCCTGCGCCTCCCAGCCGCGCCGCGTGTCGATCGCCTGGAAGGGTCTGCCGTCCGTCCGGAACTGCCATCCGTCCGCCAGCTCCAGTACGCCAGGAAGTTCGACAGCGACGAGCCCTCCACCGGGAGGCAGCGCATCGGTCTCGCGAGCGGCCGGGCAAGGTGAGATCTCAAGGCACAGAAGAGCACCCGGTGCGAGCGACAGGCGCAGCACGCTGTCCGTCTCCGCTAGGACAAGCCGAGTGCCCGTCGTGGCGCCCCAGCGGACGATGCGGGAAGCCTTGCTGAGTGGGATGGCGAGGTCGCGCCATTTGTCGCTGTCGTTGACCGTCACCAGCCGGATCGTCTCGCCGCAACGGGCAGCGGCAGTCCAGTGCGGACCATCCCCCTCGAAACGGAGCGAGCCAAGCGGCAAGGTGCCGACCATCGCGACGACGTCCGCTTCTGTCGCCCCCGGCAGATGGTCACCGTTTTCGACGGAGGCGCGCAACAGCGTCGAAAGTTCCGAATCCTCGCTGGCGGACTTGCTCTGATGGGGTAGCGGCCCGGAGGCGAGGATCCTTCCGCCGGCGGCAGCGAAGCGGGCCAGCGTCCGTGCGGTGCCGGGGCCCGCGAGCGTGGTGACGGCGGGAAGGATGAGGGTGGTGTAGCGCCCCGCGGGCAAGCGGAGTTCGCCGTCCTCGAACCCCGCCGCCGCGACCGCATCCTCGCTGACGATGTCGAAGCCGATGCCGGACTCCGACAGCGCCTTCGCCCACCAGCCGAAATGCCGTCCGCAATCCGGCGCCATCGCCTCGGCGCGGATCGTCTCCAGCGGATAGAGGAGCGCCACCGGTCGGATCGGTTCGCCGTCTTCGAGAAACGCCGAGAGGCGGGCGATCTCGTCGAACACCAAGGGTACGTCCTGCCACCAGGGCTGGAAGTTGAAGCCCGGCGCGAAGTCGAAGCGCGGGTTGGGTCCGGGCGCCGTGCCGGGCGCAAAACCGTCGCCGAGATAGAGCGCATGCAGAAGAATGCGCCGGGCGCCGAACAGCGTATGCCGGATCGCCTGCGCCCGCAGGCGGCCAAGGGTCAGCCCCCATTGGCCCGCGGCACCCGGCATGCCGGTCTCGCGCCCGGTGGAATACTGCTCGACGGTGCAACGGCTGCGGCCATGCGCCCGTGCGACGGAGTCGCCGAACCGTGCCGAGATCTGCGGCGCATAGTCGGCAGCATCGACCGAGGTCTCGCTGCGATAGGCATCGACGCCGAAATAGTCGGTGCCGGGCATGGCGCGCGGATCGATGCCGCCAAGGCCGTCATGCAATGTCCAGCCGCCGACATGGGTCAGGAGTTCGTGGCCGGAGAAGGCGAGGCCATGCCGGTCGCACCAGCGGCGCAGCGTGCCGAAGAAGGCCTCGTGCAGCCGGTTCGAATAGGCCTCGAGGAAGCGCACGCGCAAGCGTGACGTCCGCGGCCCGACGTCCTTGGTCAGTGCCAGCAGTTGCAGGCCGAGCGGTTCGGATGGAAGAAGATCCGGCAGCTCCGCATCCCAGAGAAAGCTGTTGCCGAAATCACCCTCCAAGCCCTTCCAGACGTAGAACCCGGCATAGGGGTGGTCGAAGAAGATGCCGTCCGCCGATCCGCCCGACGCCGCCAGCAAGGGCGCATAGGCAACCTCGGCGAAGCGCTCAGCGGCTTCCGGCAGAAGGTAGTTGATCATCCGCGATGTCCGGCAGCGGGCGGAGACGAACACCGTCACCCGCTGTCCTCCGCCGCCATCGGCATCGACGCCGATCCGGCAGCCGGTGCCCTCCGACGACAGCAGCCGTGTTGCCGAACCGAGATCCTGCGTCCCTCCGTCCGTCTCGAGGACCGCGGCGACGATCCGCCATTCGTCGAACAGCGGCACGCCGCCCTCGTAGCACCAGTCGAGGCCGTCCTTGCCGAGGAACTCCAGGAAGGGGGAGCGGATCTCCGCGATATCGAGCGTCGCGTGCCCGTCGGCGCCGACGCTGGCGCTCGCCCAGAACAGGTGGCGTTCGCGCAGGTGGTCGGCGCCCGCCACCGTGTGGCCGCCGCCATGACCGGACATCCACTGGTACTCGTCGTAGATCTCGACGCCGATCCCCAGCCGTCTCGCCTCCGCGCTGGCGAAGCGGACGGCCGAGAGGTAATCCAGCGAGAGGTAGAGCGGCAGAGGCAAAGCGAGCCGCGCCTGGATCATGATCGCGCCGAGCCCGGAGATGGCGATCTCCGCCAGCCGCTCGGCGATCTCCGTCTCGGTCGGCAAATGGTGCCAGAACCAGAAGGCGGCCGGGCGAAAGCGGCGGTCCGGCGAGCGGAACCACAGCGGCGAGTCGAGCGCCACCGTCGTCACCGGGTGGCCGCCGGCGTGAAGTGAACGTCGAGTCGGCTGGCGCGGCCTAGGGCGACGCAAATACCGGCGGCAATGCCGGTGACCTCGGCCTCGGCGCCGTCGAGCCGGACGGCGACCACGCTGTCGATCCCGATGCCGTGCAGTTCGAGCACCGCTTCCGCAGTTGTCTCTGCGGGATCGAAGCGGCAGGAGAAGAGACCGGGCCCCATGACGATCTGAGAGAGACGGCCGATGAAATCGGTGGCGAAGACGATGCCGTCGGGGCGTCGAAGCGTGACCCAGCCACCCTCCGCCACCACCGTGGCCGGCCCGATCGGCGTTTCGACCGGGCCCAGCACGACAGGCTCGCCGGTATGGCGGATCTCCCATCCACCCCAGGGATTGACGTCCATCACCTCGGCCATGCCAAGCATCGGCAGCAAGGCGGCCCAGGAATAGAAGGGGTCGGTGTCCGGCTGGTCCATCGGCTCGCCGGTCTCGGCGCTGTAATTCTCCGCCGCGATCCGCCGGCCCTTCCAGGACTGGTCGAACAGCGCCAGGCTTTTTTCGGCGAAGGCAGAGGCCTCGGCGTCGAAGCCGTAGCGGCGCAGGCCGTGCCAGACGAAGAAGTTGACGTTCGGCCAGATCCGTCCGCGCCAGTAGACGTTGTCGGCATAGGCCGGGTCGTCGCGCGACGCGTTCGGGATGACGTAGGCGCCGCCGAAGGTTGCGGGATCGGCGAGATGGCGGAGAAGGCTCGCCGCCTGCTCCGGTGTCGCCGCTCCGGCGATCAACGGGTAGAAGCTCGTCGGCCCGAGGCTGCGCACGAAGCCGCCGGTCCGCTGGCGGTTGGCGAAGATGCCGCGCGTCCCGTCGTAGAGTTCGTCGCGGATTTTCTGCCGGCTGGATGCGGCAAGGCCGCTGAATTCGGCAGCGTCTTCCGAAAGCCCTAGCTCGGCTGCGATCAGCGCCAGCATCTCGGCGTCGAGCGCCAGCGAGCAGTTCAGCCCGACGTCGAGGGTCGAGAGAGTCCGGCTCGCCTTGTCGTAGACCGCCTCGTCATGCGTCGCTGAGTTGTCCATGCCGGTCTCGTTGCGGGCGCCGAAATGCATGCCCTTGTAGAGTCCTTCGCCGACGTCCGATGTGCCGCAGGAGACGAGACCCATTCCCCCGGGATCGCGCATCGCACGCCACCAGCGCTGGTTCAGCGCGAGCGGCGCATAGACGAGATCGAGCAAAGCGCGGTCGCGGCTGCGCAAGAACATCATCCAGGCGATGAAGGCGCCGTTCGGCGCCTGGCTGCGATCGACCCAGCTGTCGCTCTCGTTGACGATGCAGGCGAAATTGCCTTGCGGGGTCGCGTTCGACATCGCGACCGCCATATTGCCGATGCCGGCATGGCGCGAGAACAGCCCGGACATCAGCGCCGCGTAGGTCTGGTCGTTGAACCAGACGGCGGAGCCGCCGAGGTCCCACATGCGGCTGGTGGCGGTGAACTGGCGGTTGTTGGCGGCATCGTGCAGCGTGTTCCAGGCGGTGACGTCGCGCACGGCGTCCAGTGCGCCGGCATGGCGGCCGGTCTGTTCCGCGAGGGCCGGCAGCGCAGCCGCATCGTCCAGCGCGGCCCGGGCCCCGCCAATGGCCAGCGCACGGCTGTCGGCGACGGCGGCCGCGAACCGGCCGCTCAGCGACATTTCCAACTCGAACCGCAGCGCCAGCACGGGCGCGCGGTCGCCACGGCTGCCGAGATGGAAATAGCCGTTGGCGTCGAAGTCCTCGACGACGGCCTCGATGCTCGGATGCGCCGTCACCTGAACCGGCTCGCCGGTCGTCACGAGGGCGACGTAGCGCGTGCCGACCTTGATGACGGCGGCACCCGAAGCCGCGTCATACTCGGCCACCGCGCCGTTCTCGGCGGAGAGGCAGATCGAGACCCAGTAGCGCAGGCCCCATTCCTGGAGCTCCAGCGCCGTCCAGCCGCCGCGTACCGCGTAGGAGCCGGTCTTGTCGTACTGGAAGGCGAGGCGGCTTCCCCCATGGCGGGTCTCGAACTCCACCAGCTCGCCCGACGGCGCATGGCGCCCGAAGAGGAGATCGGGGCCGGGTCGGATCGTCGTCGCCTTACCCAGGCGGTTCGAGAACAGCACCGGCGTCAGCCGCACGCCGAGCGGCAGGAAGACCATTTCCGCCGGACGGCTCGACCAGGTGTTCCAGGCCTCGGCGTGGGGGACGGTCGGGTCGACGAGCATCGGCTTCATCCTCATGGCCTCGAACCGCCGGCATCGGCGCCGGGGATCGTGCAGCAGGCACGGCGATGGTGATCTCCTGCCAACTGCCGGTGGTCAAGAGCGCGGATGCGAAGCGCCGCGGTTCACCGGACGGGTCGCTTGGAGTTTCGGGGAGCGGTGGCGGCGTTCGCCCGGGGGCTGAACGCCGCTCGTCGGGTCAGAGCGTCGACGGCCGTGGCTGGATCGGCGGCGTGACGTCGGCCGGGATCGGCGAGGCATAGGGCTTCTTCGCCAGCCTCGCCTGGTGATCGGCCTTGGCGCGGGCGAGGAGCCCCGGATCGTTCAGAAGGTCGACGGCGGTGCCGGCCATGGCTTTGGCGGCATAGACGAGGCCCTTCTTGGCGGCGGGGGCCTTGCCTTATGCGGTGATCTGCCAGGAATGGCCGGGCGAGCCGATCGCGTGCGTGGCGACCAGCGCCTGCACCGTCGGCACCGCCCAGGACACGTCGCCGACATCGGTCGAGCCGATCATCGGCTCCCCGACCGAGTTCAGCGGCACGATGAAGTCGCAAAGCGGCGTGTTCGCCCGCTCCTCGATACCGCAGCGCAGGTAGTCGTTGGCGATGTCCTCCTCGCTCAGCGTCGCCTGGATTCGCTCGGCGTAGGCGCGGTCCTCGGCGTCGAAGGCGACGGGCCCGAGGCGCTCGAGATTGGCGTGCATGGTCTCCTCCATCGGCGTGTTGGCGAGGAGGTTGGAGACGGCGCTGAGGATTCGGACCTCGACCGCGGTACCGGTCATCAGCGCCGCACCGCGCGCGACATCGATCACCCGCTCGTTCAGCGCCTTCATGCCGTGGATGTCACGCGAGCGGACGGCATAGCGGACCTTCGCATGCGCCTGGACGACGTTCGGCGCGATGCCGCCGCCGTCGATCATGGCGTAGTGGATGCGGGAGTCTGCGGGCACGTGCTCGCGCAGATAGTTGACGCCGACATTCATCAGCTCGACCGCATCGAGCGCCGAGCGGCCGAGATGGGGCGCCGCCGCCGCGTGCGAGGCGCGGCCCTTGAACGAGAAGTCGATGCGGGTGTTGGCGAGCGACTTGGCGTCGTCGACCCGGGTCAGCGAGGCCGGATGCCAGGTGATGGCGGCGTCGACGTCGGCGAACAGACCGTCGCGCACCATGAAGGCCTTGGCCGCGCCGCCCTCTTCGGCCGGGCAGCCGTAATAGCGCACCGTGCCCGGCAGCTTGTTCTCGGCGAGGTAGTTCTTGAAGGCGGTGGCGGCGAGGAGGGCGGCCGAGCCCAGCATGTTGTGCCCGCAGCCATGGCCGTGGCCGTTGCCGTCGAGCGGCTTCGGCTCGGCGAGGCCGGCTTCCTGGCTGAGGCCCGGCAGAGCGTCGTATTCGCCGAGGAAGGCGATGATCGGCCCGCCGGAACCGGCCTCGCCGATCACCGCCGTCGGGATCCCGGCGGGCGCTTCGGTCAACGTGTAACCCTCGCCCTGCAGCATGGCCGTGTGCTCGGCGCAGGAGCGGAACTCGGTATAGGCGATCTCCGGCATGCCCCAAATACGGTCGCTCAGCGCTTCATAGTCGGCGCGACGGGCGTCGACGAGGTTCCAGATGGTTTCGGCGTTGGACGGGGACATGAATCTTCCTCTGGTCTTTCCGGAGCGCCGCCTGGGCACGGGCAATGCGGGGACGCTCCCCTTCCTCAACCTCAATACGGGGTCGAGTTGGACGCGAGGGATAGATCATCCACCGGTCTTTGTCCCAAGCGGTCCCGCCGCTATCCCGCGCCGATGCGGTGCGTTGCGAAGCGCCGCCTCACTTTCCTTGTTCTGTCGCGTTGCTCCCGTGTTCAGCGCTGAGGCTCGGGCGAGGGGGCGTCATCCACCCGCTCGGTCGACCGGGGCACGCCATCGACCTCCTCGGTCCTGTCGCGGTAGAGCGCGGCGCGTCCGAGGAGCATCAGGCTGATTGGCGTGGTGACCACGAGGAACACGGCGAGCAGCACCTCGTGCAGCACGGGCTTGGTGCCGAGAACGCTGAAGCAGATCGCCGAGGCGATGAGGATGCAGAGGGCGCCGCCGGTATTGCCAAGCGTCGGTGCGTGGATGCGCTCGTAGAAGCTGCCGAACCTCAGGAGCCCGATCGTTCCGAGCAACGTGACGGCGGCCCCCACGACGATCAGGATCCCGACAACCAGTGCCGCCCAGACGGGGAGGTTTGCGAGATGGTTCATTCGATGACCTCGCCGCGCATGAGGAATTTGGCAAGCGCCGCCGTCGAGACGAAGCCGAGCAGCCCGATCACCAATGCCGCCTCGAAGTAGATCACCGATCCGGTCCGCACGCCGAAAGTGACGACGAGCAGCATGGTGCTGACATAGAGCGCGTCGAGCGCCATCACCCGGTCCTGCGCCCGCGGCCCCAGCATCATCCGCGCGGTGCAGCAGGCGATCGCCAGGAACAGAAGAAGCTGCGCCACGGTGATCGCGGCCAGGAGGGCAGTCTCGGTCATTCGAACAGCTCCAGCAGCAGGGGCTCGTAGCGCTTCTTGATCAGGTCGATCCAGTCCTGTTCGTCGACGAGGTCGAGAACGTGCAGGAGGAGATGGCCGTTCGACGAGCGGTATTCGAGCCAGGCGGTTCCCGGCGTGCAGGTGAGGATGCAGGCGAGGATCGCCAGCGCTGTCGGATGGCGCAGCGTCAGCGGAATATCGACGAAACCGGACTTTTGGGCCCCCCGCGATGGGACGACGATCAGATGGGCGACCGCGAAGTTCGAGCGGACGACGTCGAGGCTGACGGTGCCGACGAGCTTCGGGATCGCCGACCAGCGGCGAATTTTCGCCTTCTCCGGCTGCAGCGGCACGACCAGAAGCGAGGTGATCACGGCGATCACCGTCCCCAGCAGAAACTGTCCGGCAGAGAAGCCGCTGAGCAACAGCCACATCAGGAGAAGGGACAGCGTCAGCAGCGGGTAGGGGAGGACGCGGCTCATGGGTGCGCCTCCGCAGCCGGTGGAACCCGCGGGGCGGATAAAACGTCGGAGATATAGCCGGCGGGCGCGTGGAGCGCCGCCGCCGCCGCATCGGTGAAGCGCAGGATCGGGCCGCCGAACACGGTCATCGCCACACCGATGGCGAGGAGGAAGCCGATGGGGGCGATCTCCAGCAGCCGGACCGCCGGTACCGTCCCGGCGATCGGCGCCCAGAAAGTGCGGATGCCCGCGCGCATCATCGCGATCATCGAAGCGAGGCCGGAGAGGATCAGCATCGCCGCCAGCACCAGCGCGGCGTTGGACATCGCAGCAGGCGCGCTCGAATTGCCCGCGGGAATGAGCGCGGCCAACATCGCGAATTTCGCAACGAAGCCGGACAAGGGCGGAAGGCCTGCCAGCAGCAGGCCGCAGACGGCGAACGAGATGCCGAGCACCGCCAGCGTTCCCGGAATCAACGTGCCGACCTCCTCCGCCTGCTCAGTCTCGTCGTCGGTCTCGCCATAGGCCTCGAGCGTCACCGCCAAGACCGAGGCCGCCGGGTCCTGGATGCGTTCCACAAGTTCGATGAGCAGGAAGAAGGCGCCGATCGTCAGCGTCGAACTCACCATGTAGAAGAGGGCGCCCGAGGTGACCCCGACATCCCGCATGCCGATGGCGGCGAGAACGGTTCCGGAGGAGACGAGGATGCTGTAGCTGGCCAGTCGGCCGAGCGCTTGGGAGGCGAGCACGCCGGCAGCGCCGAAGGCGATCGTCGCGATGCCGCCGATGACGAGGAACGTGCTGCCGAAACCGGCGGAGCCGCCGGCCTCGGCGCCGAAGACCAGCAGCGAGAGGCGCAGTAAGGCGTAGGCACCGACCTTGCTGAGGATGGCGAAGATTGCCGCGACCGGCGCTGCGGCCGCCGAATAGGCGGTCGGCAGCCAGAAACTCAGCGGCCACATGGCGGCCTTCGCCAGGAACGCCATTCCGAGGATGGCGGCGCCGGTCTGCAGCAGCGCTCGCTCCTGTCCGCCGAGCAGCGGCACCTGGCGCGCGAGATCGGCCATGTTGAGCGTCCCGGTGGTGCCGTAGATCATGCTGACGCCGATCAGGAAGAACAGCGAGGCGACGAGGTTGACGACGATGTAGTGCAAGCCCGCCCGCACCCGGGGGACGCCGATGCCGTGAAGCATCAGCCCGTAGGAAGCGGCCAGCATCACCTCGAAGAAGACGAAGAGATTGAACAGGTCGCCGGTCAGGAAGGCGCCATTCAGTCCCATCAGCAGGAACTGGAACAGGCTGTGGAAATGCGGGCCGCTCCGGTCCCACCGGGCGAGCGCATAGAGGAGAGCGGCCACCGCAAGAACGCTCGCCAGCAGCACCATCAAGGCGGACAGGCGGTCGAGGACGAGCACGATGCCGAAAGGCGCCGGCCAGTTGCCGAGGAGATAGGCATTGGTCAGCGTCCGGCCATCCGGTGCGCCGCCGGTATCGGCGATGCCAACGAGCATCACCGCGACGACGGCAAGCGCGAGCGTGGAGACAAGGCCGATGGCGGCCTTCATACCGTGGCGCCGCTCGTCCAGCAGCAGCAGGAAAGCGCCGGCAACCATCGGCAGCAGGATGGGGACGATCATCAGGTGGTTGCGGATCATCCGGGATCCTTTCCGTCGACGTGGTCGCTGCCGGTCAGACCGCGCGAGACCAGCAGCACCACGAGCAGGAGCGCCGTCGTCGCAAATCCGATGACGATGGCCGTGAGGACCAGCGCCTGCGGCACCGGGTCGGCGAAGTCAGCCGGGTTGATGGCGGCGGTATCGGCGAGGATCGGCGGCGCGTTCACGCGCAGTCGTCCCATGCCGAAGATGAAGAGATTAACGCCGTAGCCGATCAGCGACAGGCCGATCACCACCTGAAAGGTGCGGGGCCGCAGGATCAGCCAGACGCCGGATCCGACGAAGGCGCCGATGAGGATGGCAAGCAGGAACTCCATCAGCCGTCCTCCCTTTCCGCTGCCGCCAGGCGGCTGGCGCGCAGGCTGCGCGTCGACTGATGCGCCAGAGCGATCAACATCAGGACCGTCGCGCCCATCACCAGCGAGAACACGCCGAGATCGAAGAACAGCGCGGTCGCCATCGGCACGTCGCCAATGATCGGCACGTGGAGATACTGCGAATGCGAGGTGAGGAACGGATAGCCGAACACCCAGGAGCCGCAACCGACGATGACGGCCAGCAGGAGGCCCGCTCCCATCCAGCGCACCGGCAGCACCCGAAGCCGGTCTTCCACCGCCCGTGTGCCCAAGGCCATGTACTGCAGCAGGAAGCCGCAGGCCATCGCGATGCCGGCCGCAAAGCCGCCGCCGGGCAGGTCGTGGCCCCGGATGAAAAGGTAGGCCGCAAACAGCATGATGACCGGGAACAGCCACTGCATGATGACCGATGGCACCAGCATGTAGTCGGTCAGCGTATCGCCGACGCTTCTATCGGAGCGGGCCGCATCGAAAGCGTTCTGCTCGATCTGCTGGGCAGGCGCCTCGATGCTGTCGGGTGCCGGCCGGAAACGCCGCAGCAGCGCGAAGATGGTGATCGCCACAATCGCCAGCACCGTTATCTCGCCGACGGTGTCGAAGCCGCGGAAGTCGACCAGAATGACGTTGACGACGTTGCGCCCGCCGCCCTCGGAGTAGGCGCGCTCAAGGAAGTAGTCGCCAAGGCTCGCAGGCACCGGGCTCGCCATGACGGTATAGGCGAGAACGGCGATGCCGAAGCCGCAGGCGAGGGCGATGGCAAGGTCGAAACGCCGGAGGCTCGCGATCACACGCTGCGTCGTCGAAGCGATCGCCTCCGAGCGTTTCGGTAGCCAGCGCATGCCGAGCAGGATCAGGACCGTCGTCACCACCTCGACCAGCAGCTGCGTGACCGCAAGGTCGGGTGCCGAGAACCAGACTAAGCTGATGCAGGTCACGAGGCCCGCCCCGCCCATCAGCATCAGGGCGAAAAGCCGGTGGAACTTCGCCTGGTAGGCCGCCCCGATGGCGCAGACGACGCCGACGGCGCACAGCCCGGCATAGGCCGGATCCATTCCGGCGAGCCGCAGCGTCGGCCAGCTGAAGCCGCTGGCTTCCAGCGTCGCCAGGGCGGCGAGGAAGGCGATGACGACGAGCCAGCGAAGCTGCGTCTGCAGCCTGCGGGTCCCCAGCCGCTGCTCGATGAAACGGGCAAAGCGCCAGGAGACCGTCACGAGAATGCGCTCAAAGATGCGCTGGCCCTTCAGGCGCCGGAAATAGGGAGGGCCTTCCTCGCAATGCGCGAGATAGGATTTGAGCCAGACGTACAGCAGCATGCCGGCGGCAAGCGCGAAGATGCTCATCAGCAGCGGCACATTGATGCCATGCCAGACCGAGAGGCTGTATTCCGGCGTCGCCTCGCGCAGGACGGACCGCACGGCGACGTCGAGAAAGGGCCCGATCGTCACGCCCGGGATAATGCCGACGACGAGGCAGACGAGGACGAGAAGGCCGATCGGAAACCGCATCAGCATCGGCGGCTCGTGCGGGACGGTCGGCAGGTCAGAGGAGAGCGGACCGAAAAACACACTGTGAATGAAGCGCAGCGAATACGTGACCGCAAAGGCGCTCGCGAGAACGGCGGCATAGGGGGCTGCGGTGTCGAGCAGCGAGTTGGCATGCGTTTCGATCGCCTCGGCGAAGAACATCTCCTTCGACAGGAAGCCGTTCAACAGGGGCACGCCCGCCATCGAGGCACTCGCGACCATGGCCAGCGTCGCGGTCACCGGCATGAAGCGGAAGAGACCTCCGAGATGGCGCATGTCGCGCGTGCCCGTCTCGTGGTCGATCACTCCCGCGGCCATAAATAGGGAGGCCTTGAAGGTCGCATGGTTCATCATGTGGAAGATCGCGGCGACCGCGCCGAGCGGGCTGCCGAGGCTGAGCAACAGCGTGATCAGGCCGAGATGGCTGATTGTCGAATAGGCGAGGAGGCCTTTGATGTCCTGCTGGAAGATGGCGAAATAGGCGCCGAGCACCATCGACATCATGCCGGCGAAGCCGACGATCCAGAACCATTCATAGGTCCCGGCCAGCACCGGCCAGAAGCGCGCCATCAGGAACACGCCGGCCTTGACCATGGTCGCCGAGTGCAGGAAGGCCGACACCGGCGTCGGTGCCGCCATGGCGTTCGGCAGCCAGAACTGGAACGGAAACTGCGCGCTCTTGGTGAAGGCGCCGAGCAGCACCAGGATCAGCGTCGGCAGGTAGAGTTCGTGCGAGCGGATGAGGTTGCCCGAGGCCAGCACCACGTCGAGATCATAGCTGCCGACGATGTGGCCGATGAGGAGAACACCGCCGAGCAGGCAGAGGCCGCCAAAGCCGGTGACCGTCATCGCCATCCGCGCGCCATCGCGCGCACCGACATTGTGATACCAGTAGCCGATCAGCAGGAACGAGAAGATGCTCGTCAGTTCCCAGAAGACAACGAGGAGGATCAGGTTGCCGGACAGGAGGATTCCGAGCATCGCCCCCATGAAGGCCAGGAAGAAGGCGTAGAACCGGTGCACCGGATCCTCAGGCGACATGTAATAGCGGGCGTAGATCGCGACGAGCAGGCCGATCCCGCCGACGAGAACGGAGAACAACCAGGCGAAGCCGTCCATCCGCAGCTTGAAATCGACGCCGAGCGTCGGGAGCCATTCGAGCCGGAAGACCGCGACACCACCGACGGAAACGCTGGGATAGGCGGCGATAGCGAGGACCAGTACGCCGAGGGTCGTCGCGATCGCCAGCGCTGCATGAAGGTCGCGCAGGCGCGACGGCAGCAGCGGCATCGCGAGGCTGCCGAGGAACGGCAGTGCGATCATCCAGATGAGCAAGGCGCCCCCGGTCATGTCATCGATGATCCCCAAATCGTGTGTTTTGCTATTTCACCCAATATGGTTGATATTATCAAGGTTCAATAGGGCCAGCCGTATGCTTATTTTCCCGGAGCAATGCCGTGCCGCCCGCGGGCTGCTCAATTGGAGCCAGGAAAACCTGGCGCTCGCCGCGGGCATCTCGCGCAGCACGATCAAGGATTTCGAGGCGCAGCGGCACTGCCTTCAGCGCGCCTCCGAGAAGCTGCTGGTCGAGACGTTCGACATCGCTGGCATCGAACTCCTGTTCGACGACACAGGCGGCCGCGGCGTTCGGTTCAAGCGCTGAGGAGAAGGTGGGCGGATGCCGATGCCGGAAGGCTCGGTGTCGAGTGGACCAACTAGTCAGAAAACACAGCGTGGCTTTGGCAGGACAATGGATTCTACTGCAGGCCTAGCGTCGGAGGGCAAGTGCCTTAAACGCCGCGTTGAGGTTTATCGCGGAGATTTGGCGGGTTGCCGATGTTCCTCTACCGCTCACGACCGGACGCCCCAGAAATGCGCAAAGCCCATCTCTTCGCTTTTTCCCTCTTCATCTCCGCGATCCCAGCAGTGGCGCAGGAAGACCGAGCCCTTTCCGGGGCGGAAGTCGCTAAAATCATCTCCGGCAATACCGTGCAGGGCAACATGGCGGCGGGCGGTCCCTACCGGGAGTTCTATCTGCCGGACGGGACGCTGCGGGGGTCGAATTATGACGGGCGCTGGAGCGTTGTCGGCGACACGCTCTGCTTCACCTATGATGCGACGACGCCTGCGCAGTGCTGGAGCGCGCGGATCAACCGGTCGAAGGAAATCTCCTGGATCAAGAACGGCATCGTCGACGGAACCGGCGTCATCCAGCCCGGCAACCCCGCCAACTTCTGAACGGGCACGGATCAAGGCGGCCTGAGATCAGGCGGCCTTGATCGCTGCGACCGAGCCCTCGACAAGGGACGCGCTCTGCAGCGCTGGCAAGGGACGGCCGAAGAAGAAGCCCTGCACCTGCTGGCAGCCCTCGCGCCGCAGGAACTCGGCCTGCTCAGCGGTTTCGACGCCCTCGGCCGTGATGACCATGTTAAGGCTGTGGCCGAGCCCGATCACCGACCGAACGATCGCATTTGACTTCTCCGCCGACAGATCGGCGATGAACGATTTGTCGATCTTGATCTTGTCGAAGGGGAAGGAGTTGAGGTAGCCGAGCGAGGAGTAGCCGGTGCCGAAATCGTCCATGGCGATCCGGACGCCGAGCGCCTTCAGCCGGTTCAGCGTTTCTCGCGCTCCCGCCCCGTCGCGCAGCAGAACGCCTTCGGTGATCTCGAGTTCGAGCTGTGCGGGCGCCAGCCCGGTCTCCTCCAGGACTTGAGCGACGAGGGCGACGATGTCGCGCTGAATGAATTGCACCGGCGACAGGTTGACCGCGATCACAATGCCCGGCCATTCCGTCGCCTGGGCGCAGGCCGTGCGCAGCACCCATTCGCCGAGCGGCACGATCATCCCGGTCTCCTCGGCCAGCGGGATGAAGTCGTTTGGCGGAACGAGGCCGCGCGCCGGGTGGCGCCAGCGCACCAGCGCCTCCATTCCGAGAATGCGCTCGTCCTCCAGCGCCACCAGCGGCTGGTAGTGCAACTCGAACTGGTCGAGTTCGAGCGCCTTGCGGAAATCCTGCTCCAGCGCACGGCGGGCATCGCGGTCGAGGCCCATATGCGCCTCGTAGACCTGCGCCGTGCCGCGACCCGCTTCCTTGGCACTGTAAAGCGCAATGTCGGCATTGCGTAGGAGAAGGTCGCTGGACATAGCGCTGGCCTCGGGCATGGCGATGCCGATGCTGACGCCCAGATGGTGCTCGCGCCCCGCGATATCGTAAGGCGCCTTCAACGCAGCCTGGATCCGGCGCGACAGCGCCATGGCGTCGAGAGGCTGGGCAAAGCCTTGCTGGACGACGACGAACTCGTCGCCGCCGAGCCGCGCGACGGTGTCGTTGGCGTGGATGCAAGACTGCAGCCGCAGCGCCAACTGCTGCAGCAGGCTATCACCGGCCGCGTGTCCCTGGGTGTCGTTGACCTCCTTGAAATGGTCGAGGTCGAGGCAGAGGAGGGCGAGCTGAGTTTGCCCGAGCCTGTGGCTTTCCATCGCCCGGTCGAGGCGCTCGCGGAACAGCGCGCGGTTCGGCAGACCGGTCAGCGTGTCATGCAACGCAAGATGCTCCGCGCGCGCCTGTGCCTCGACTTCTCGGGTGATGTCGGTCGCCGTGCCGCGATAGCCCATCCACACGCCATCGTCGCCGATGATGGAGCGGGCCGAGACGCGCCCGATCCGCGGCCGACCCTCGCCGTCCTCGTAACTGTAGCGCAGATCCCGGACGCGGTGACCGGCCGACGAAGAAGGCGACGGCCGCAGCCAGCCGGCCTCGGAACTATCGACTCGGAAGAAGCTCTCGAGCGGCATGCCGATCGCCGCCCGCTCGGAAAGTCCCGTTACCTCCTCGAAACGCAAGGACACGAAGACCAGCCGCAGGTCGCGGTCGCATTCCCAGATCCAGTCGGACGAGGCTTCCGCCACGTCGCGAAAGCGCGCTTCGCTCTTCTGCAAGGTTTCGGCATAGGCGTCGATCGTCCGAGCGGAAGATGTCAGCCGGTCGTTGGCACGTCTGGAGTAGCGATAGGTCAGTCCGGCCAGAACCGAGAACACCGCGAAGGCGGCTCCCATCGGCGGGAGTACGAACCCCATGAGCTGGTCGCCCGGCCGTTCCGGTATCCAGGTGACGTATCCGATGGTCCCGCCCGTCGGCGCGTGCAGCGCCAGCGACGCCCCGAGGTCGGCGCCCTCGTTCGGCCGGAGCCGGAAGCGGTTCAGCAGGTAGTCGCTGCCGATCCGGGACAGCAGCGGTCCGTTCAGCTTCTTCGAAAAAACGAGGACGGGGCCGCCGGGCATTGCAGCTGCGGTCTCCGCGCGAATGGCCGCGGCGGCTACCAGAAGAATGTCGTCGCCCGAGCGTAGGAGCCCGACCTCGGGCATGCTGCGGTCGCGCGCGCGGTCGACCAGCTCGCGCAGGCCTGCGGGGATCGCCGCGATGGCATCCAGCGCCACCGAACGGCCTTCCACCACCGCGTAGCGCGTCTTCTCGTCGTCCGACAGCACGAAGGCCATCTCGTAGCCGAGGCTGGCAAAGATGTTGGCGCCGAGATTGCCGTCGCCGGCCGCCCAGCCAAGGTCGTCGGAGTTGGCGAACCGCTCCCGGAAATCCTTGCGCTCGGTATAGTCCTTGAGGTTGCGGGCAATTTCCCGGTGCTTCACGCCGAGCGCCGTCTCGGCGAGCTTGACCGACGCCTCGATAGCGGCATGGTTCTGCCGATGGGCGCTGATCAGGACCAGCGCGGTACCGACCATCCCGGCAGCCGCCAGCATCGCCAGCAAGGTGCCCACGACCCGCCGGCTGTAGCCGCTCCCCACGAACTCACTTGCTTTGCTGCTCACCGCACGCTCCCGAACGCGCGGTGATGCTGCCAGATAGAGGTGAAACAATTGCCACCAGACCCGATGCTAACGAGGGCCTGTCATTTAGTTTTTGCAGCGCAACTGAGTCAGGCCGAAACGACCATCGGGGCGAGGGCCAAGGCGACGGCGATGAAGATCGCAGCCACTAGGAACAAGGTCGCCACCACCCGGGCGAGGGCGGCAAAGCATCCCATCCCGGCCCGCAGCACGAACCAGCGGACCTCGACGGCGACGTACCAGACAAGACCCGTGCCGAAGGCCAGGGCCGTCACGACGAAGGCGCTGGTCGTCGCGTAGCGAAGGCTCGTCATGGCAAGATCGAAGGACAGCGCGAAGGGGGCGGCGATGTAGCACTGGCTGTAGAAGGACGGCCGCAAGGTCTCCCGTGTCAGCATCTGTCCGTTCCGGTGGACGCGCTGTACCGCCAGCATGAGGGGAAACAGGCTGAAGGTGACCGCCCGAAAAAGAAGAAGGTTGCGCTGATCGGCCATGGCGCCGGTCAAGGCGCGCTCGGGCAAGCCGAAACGCAGCTCGACGAGATGCGCGATGATCAGCGTCAGGAAGAGGAAGATCGGCGGGCTGAGGGCGGCGGCAAAGCGGTTTTTCGGATCGGCGTTCAGCTCGCCCTCGGCATATTCCATCATCCGGATCGGCTGCCGGATGCATTTCCAGAACGTCAGCGGGTAGAAGAGGAGCCACGAGACGACTTCGTACAGCAGTTCCTCGATGGACTTCAGAAGGTTCATCAGGTCCATGCGCACGTCTTCCTGCTACCGCGACCACAGATGCCGGCATGCTCGTCACGCGCGTCGGTAAGCTCGAGCCATGCCTAACCTCAGAGGCGGTAGCGTATAGTCGTTGGCTGGGAAAAAACAGCAGAAGGAAGTCAGGTGAGGGTCCGCGCGCAATGGCCAGCGAGGCCCAAGGAGCCGTCAGTGCCTGCGACCCGCGCCTTCAAGCCGACCACCCTGACGCCGGCGTTTGCCAGCGCCAGCGCGGTTGAGCCCTCCGGGCAAGGCGACCAAAAGGTTCTCTTAGACCAGACCGAGCAAGGCGGTCTGCGTCGTGATCTGACGCCCCGATCCGACGGTCTGCCGGGAAGGAGCCTGTGCGATACCGCGACGGGCCCGCCTACCAGCAGGTGAAGCCGCCATCCACCGCAACGATCGCCCCGGTCATCAGGCTGGCGGCGTCGGAGGCGAGGAAGAGCACGGCCGAGGCGACTTCATCGGGCTGGCCCATGCGGCCCATCGGCGTGTCGGCGAGCCAGCCGGGAATGCGGTCGACGTTCAGCGGATTGGCCTGCACCATCGGCGTCTCGATATAGGTCGGCGCCACGGCGTTGACGCGAACGCCATGGTGCGCCCATTCGGCGCCCATCGACTTCGTCAGATGGTGCACGGCAGCCTTGGAGACGTTGTAGGGCGTCTGCGGCTGCGGCCGGTTGGCGATCGTGCCGGACATCGAGCCGATGTTGACGATCGCCCCGCGCTTGGCGGCAATCATGTGACGGCCGAAGGCCCGCGAGCACCAGAACACGCCGTTGACGTTGACGTTCATCATCCGAAGCCAGCCGGCATCGGTGACGTCCTCGGAGGCAATGCCGCTTTCGCCGATGCCGGCATTGTTGACGAGGATCGTCGCCGGCGTGCCGCGTGCCGCCAGCATGTCGGCAATCTCCGTCATCCGCTCCGACGAGGTGACGTCACCGACGATGGCTTCGGCTTTGAAACCCTTGGCCTCGAGAGCCGCCACGCCGGCGCGCCCGGCCTCCTCCGTCGGCTCGATCAGCACCAGTGTCGCACCGGCCTCGGCGAACACTTCGGCGCAGGCAAGGCCGATGCCCCGGCCGCCGCCGGTGATCACCGCGACCTCGCCGTCGACCCTGAAACGTTTCATCTGCATGTCGCTACTCCCATAACGAAATCATCGAGGCCGGACCGCCCGGGCGGACGCCCGGCCAGATCAGCGTCAGCGCGTGGTGTAGCCGCCGTCGACGAGCAGCACCGAGCCGGTGACGTAGGCCGAAGCCGGCGAGACGAGGAACAGCACGCAGTTGGCCACTTCCTCGGCGCTGCCATAGCGGCCCATCGGCGTGCGGCCGCGCCAGACCGGATCCCATTCCGGATTGGTGAAGCCGCCGCGCGACATGTCGGTGTCGATATAGCCCGGCGCGACGGCGTTGACGCGGATGCCCTCGGCGGCGAACTCGCTGGCGAGGCTCTTGGTCATCATGTGCACGGCGGCCTTGGACGCATTATACATCACCTGGCGCTGCGGCATGTTGGTGGCAAAGCCCGACATCGAGCCGACGTTGAGGATCACGCCTTCGCCCTGGCTCTGCATGGTCGGCAGGACCGCGCGCGAAAAGCGGAAAACCTGGGTGACGTTGGTGGCAACGAGCTCGTCGACCCGCGCATCGTCAAAATCGGTGGTGTCGCCGTGCCGGGCGATGCCGGCATTGTTGATGAGGATGTCGATCCGCCCGTATTTGTCGAGCGTGTGCTTCACCAGCCGCTCCGGCGTATCCTCGGCGGTCGCGTCGGCGGAGACGAAGTCGTATTCGTAGCCCTTGGCCTTCATCAGCGCGTCGGCTTCCGGATTGTCGCGCCGGGCGGTGAGCACGGACTTGGCGCCCGCCTCGCCGAACAGTTCGGCACAGGCAAGGCCGATGCCGCGGTTGCCGCCGGTGATCAGGGCCACCTTTCCATCGAGACGAAATTGACCGAGTGACATGGATCCCTCCCAGGTGATGTCCGTCCCGGACGGCTGTCCGGAACGCAGGTTAAGCTTCGCTCAGCCGGCGCGGGCCGTCCGGGCGATGAAATCGTCGAGCTCGGCGCGCGAGCCCGCCCCCTCCATGGGCCCGCGCACGCCGACATTGCGGGCGCCGGCGGCATTGGCGTAGTCGAGCGCCTCGGCCGGCGGGAGGCCGAGCCGCCGGCACGCGACATAGGCCCCGCCGAAGCAGTCGCCGGCGCCGGTCGGGTCGACTTCCTCGACAGTAAAGGCTTTCGCGTCGATGCGGCTGCCGTCGGCGGCGAAGACGGTGGCGCCGTGCTCGCCGCGCTTCAGCGCGATCTCGCCCATGCCGCGGGCGAACAGCGCCGCGACGGCCTGCGCCTCGCCCTCGACCCCGGCGGCGACGAAGAGTTCATCGCCCGACGGCAGGAGCAGGTCGGCGACGTCAATGAGCTTCTGGAAACGGATCTGCGTCTGGCCCTGGCCAAGCAGTTCCTTGCGCAGGTTTGGGTCGAAGGACACGCTGCCGCCGCGGGCCTTGATGGTGTCGATGGCACGCCCGGTCAATTCCCAGGCGCCGGGGATGGCGAAGGCGGTGCCCATCACGTGCAGATGGCCGGCGCGCGCGAACAGCGCCAGAGCCGCCTCGGTCGGGCCGATCTCGGCCGCCGCCGAGGTGCCGATGTTGTAGACGAAATCCCGCGCGCCATCGCCGCGGTAGCGCACGAAGGCGCTGCCGGTCGGCAGTGTCCGGCTGACGGAGATGGCGGAGACGTCGGCGCCGTCAGCACTCAGCCGCGCGATGTTAAGCCGGCCGAAGTCATCGTCGCCGACGCTCGCGACGATGCCGGCCTGGCCACCGATCTTGGCGCACTGGTCGATGAAGATCGCCGGCGCACCGCTGGGATAAGGGCCGACCAGCTGCATGGGCTCAAGGAAGCCGAGACCGGGCTCGACCGCCATGATCTCGACCAGGATCTCACCGATCACCACCGTCGGCCCGAGCGCGTCCGGCGCCAGCGCGGAGGGGCGGGCCGCAGCGCTAGCCATGAAAGGCCGTGCTTCCGTACCAGGCGTCCTTCATGACGGTCCTCCCTTTTCGGCCATTCTCTGCTGCCCGCGACGGCGTCGGGGGCTGAGCGCTGCCCTGACGAGGGTCACGGCGCGCGCAGGGGCGCTTTTCAGCCAGGGATAAACAGCTTTGTTTTGGCGTGCAACATATTCCATGGGGACGACCAAATTCAGGACCGAAAGCTGGTCTCACTCTCGCCATTTCGCGAGTGGCACCCCCGCGGTGGCCTACTCAGCCTCTTCGCTTTGTGTGGCGTCCTCGACGTAACGGGCGGCCTCCACCGACAGAAAGCGCTGGTGCATCATGCAGGCCGCGCCGTAAGCGCCCCCGAAGGCCGCCTCCTGGTTGACGCTGATCTCGGGGCTGGGGAAGCTGCCTTCCTGCGCCTGCTGCATGTAGGCGGCGACGCGCTTGGCGACGAGCGGGTAGAGCGCAGCGACCGAGCCGCCCAGCACGATCCTGTCGGGGTCGATGATGCGGCAGGCCTGCACCAGGCCGAAGGCCAGCGCCTTGGCCCACTCCTCGGCGATGGCGATGGCGCGGGGCACCCGGTCGCGGACATCGGCGACCAGCTTCTCGAAGCCGGGCAAGGCGGCCGTGCGCGACTCGCGGTAGGCGGCGATCAGGGTTTCGAGGCCGATCGCCTGCTCCAGCGTACGGCCGGGCTCGCCGTCGAGCACCTTCAGATGGCCGATCTCGCCCGCCAGCCCATGGGCGCCGCGCAGCAGCACGCCGTCGACGATGATGCCGCCGCCGACGCCGCTCTCCAGCACCAGGAACAGCGTGACGCCGGATTCCGGCGCCGCACGGCCATAGGTGGCGCCGATGGCGAAGGCGTTGGCGTCGTTCTCGGCCATGACGGCGACCGGGACGGGCAAAGCCTTCTCCAGAAATTCAGCGGGATAGAGGTTGCGCCAGCCGAGCAGCGGCGCGATGCGGACGAGGCCGTTCTTGTCCATCTGCCCGGGCACCGACAGGCCGACACCCTCGCAACGTCCCCAGCGATCTGCAGGGATCATCCTCTTGGCCTGCTGCACGGCTTTTGCCACGGCCGCCTCGATACCGATCGAGGGGCCGTCCAGCGGCTCGACGCTGGAGGAGACGATCTTTGCCGCCAGATCCAGCTCGACGATGCTGATGTGCTCGACGCCGATCTCGATGCCGAGGAAAAACATCGCCTCCGGCACCAGCTGCAACAAAATGCCCGGCCGGCCTGCCCGGGCATAGCTTGGCCGCTCGACGGCCGCCTGCGCCACCTCGCGCACCAGTCCGCTCGCCGTCAGCCCGGCGATGATGTGGCCGGCCGACGAGCGGTTGAGCTTCAGCTTGCGCGCGAGCTCCGCCCGGCTGAGATGGCCGAACTGGTGTAGCGCCTGCAGGGCGGCGACCTCGTTGCTCTGCCGCACGCGGCGCGGGGAACTGGCGATCGCGGCGGGATCGGACAACGGCGTTTCCTTGACCACGGGGCGGCGCGGCGGACGGGTAGGAGGCTTCCTGCATAGAGCCGGCACCGAGAGGTCACAACCCCCGTGCCGGCGGAACGTCATGGCGAGACGACGCGGTATCCGACGCCGGATGAAGGTCGGCGACCAAGCCTTCGTCCGGCAGCTGGACGCTAGGGCTGAAACGCCTGTAGCGCCTGCACCACCAGTGCGTGGTCCTCGACGTCCGGCAAGCCGCTGACCACAGCGGCGCCGATGCAACCGGTGCCGGTAAGGATGATCGGCACGCCGCCGCCGCTGGCGGCATAGTCGCTATCGGCCAAGCCATAGCGCTCGGCCAGCGACTTGCCCTTGAGCTCCCACAGCAGACGCATGGCGAGCGAGGAGCGGCGAAAACGCATCACCGTGTTGCGCTTGCGGCGGATCCAGAAGGCGTTGTCCGGCGTCGCACCGGGCAAGGCGGCGGCAAACAGCACGTGCTCGGCGATGCTGATCTCGACCGCGATCTTCAGGTGCCGTTCGGCCGCCTGCTCCCGGATCCAGCAGCCAACCTTCCAGGCGAGATCGGCGTCAAAGGCGGAAAAGCCGAGGCTTGCCTCCTGCCGATCGACATCCTCGAGGGTCAAGACCGCCATCCGTGTCTCCGCGCTGCTCTGCCGGCCGGTCAGGCCGCCGGCGGTTCCGCCGTGCCGTCCGCATCGAGGGCAAGGGCGCCCCAGATCGCCGCCTGCCAGCCCAATCGGGTATAGACGATCTCGGGCGGCTGGACACCGGTCTCTCCCGGCAGGCAGGCGCGGATTTGATCCGCAAGGGCTGCCCGCGGGAACCCATCCATCTCGGTGACGCCGCCGCCGATCAACAGCCGGCGCGGCGAGAACAGCGCGAGGGCGGTGACGATGCCCAGCGCCTGGTCGCGCACGAGCTGGTCGAGCGCTGCGCGAAAGGCCGGATCGCCGCCGCCGAGAAAGGCCTTTGCGACAGCGATGCCCGAGCGTCCGGCGAGCGCTGCGAGGGCCGCGCCGGAAGCGTGGTGCTCGAGGCTGTCCGGTCGGTTTTCCGGCATGGCAGGGCGCACCGGGATGTGGCCGATCTCCAGCGCCCAGCCGCCGCCGCGAAAAATGCCATCCCGTCCGAGATAGGCCGCGCCGATGCCGGTGCCGATGTAGACGGCGAGAACCTCCGTCTCGCCGACGACGGCGCCAGCCTTGGCTTCGCCGAGGAGTTGCAGCACGACATCGCGCTCCAGCCGCACGGGAAGGCCGAGGGCGGCGGAGAGCTCCGTCGCGATCCCGTGGCCGTCGAGCTCGGGAACATTCTTGGCGTGCAGCACGGTATCGAAGTCGTGGTCGAGGAAGCCGGGCACGGTCGCCACCACGCGGGTCGGGGCGAAGCCGGCATCCGCGCCGGCTTCGCGGATCAGGGCGGCAAGGGCGGCAGCGGGATCCGGGGTGCGAATCCGCAGGGTCGGATAGGTCCGCGTGACATCGCTCGGTCGGCCGTTCTCGGCAAAGCCTATCTTCACCGATGTGCCGCCGATCTCGACCACCGAGAGGACCCTCACTGCAGCCGCTCCAGGAAGGCGGCGAGTGCGGTCCGAAAGTCGCGGGCGTAGCGGTCTCGGTCGACGGATTTCGGGGTGATGCGGACGAGTTCGGCGGCGGGAATCAATGCCGCCAGCTTTTCGGCCATGGCTTCGGGGTGGGCGAGGTCCTGGCCATGGCCGATCACCAGCACCGGCAGGTCGATCGCGGCGATCTCCGCTTCCGTCACGCCGGGCCCGTCGGCGGCGATGGCCGACAGCAAAGCGCCAAAAGTCCTCGGCTCCGGCCGGTCGAAGAAGCCGGTGAGGCTCGCGAGGTTGTCCGGAGCGAGGCGCGCAAGTTCGGCTGCGGTGTCGCTGGCGCCGAAACGCCGGCGCGCTTCCTCGGGCGCATAGTCCTGCAGCAGCTCGCCCGCGAGGGCGTAGGGCGCCATGTTCGCCGGGCCGGGGTCGGCGACCCAGGCGGGGCGGGCGAGGATCAGCCCGCGCAGCTGGTCCGGCTGTCGCACGGCGAGGCGGAGCGCGATCGCAGCGCCCATCGAGATGCCGCCGATCACCGCCGGCCCGAGGTTGAGATTGTCGGCGAGGGCTGCGAGGTCGTCGGCAAAGGTGGCGATCGAGAAGCGCCCCGCCGGGCCGAAAGGCGAGCCGCCCTGGCCGCGGCATTCGAGGGTGATGCGACGCACGGCGGGTGCGGCGGGAAAGATGCCGGCCACTTGCGCCTCGTCGCCGCCGAGCCCGTGCTGGAAGAGCACCGCCGGGCCGCTGCCGACGTCGCGGTAGCGCAAGGCGATGCCGTCTCGTGGGAAGCTCGCAAAACTCATCGGCTGCCGCTCTCGGCCAAGACGCCGCGCAAGAAGACCGCGACGCCCTTCGCCTCGGCTTCCGACAGGCCGTGCGTGACAAGCGGACCCGCAAAGCCCGCGCTGCGCAGCCGGGCGACGAAATGCGGGAAGTCGATGACGCCGCTGCCGGCGGCGGTGAAGTCACCTTGCGGGTCGCGGTCCTTAGCGTGGGCCATGGCGATGTCGCCGGCGAGAAGGTCGATGGCCTCGTCGACGAGGCGCCGGCGCTCAGTCGGCTCGGCGACCTCGAAGAGGTTGGCAGGGTCGAGCACGACGCGCAGCCGGCGGCTTCCCATCGCCGCGATCAGCCGCCGCGCATCGGCGGCAGAGGCGACGACATTGGCAAGCTCCGGCTCGATGCCGAGATCGACGCCGTGTGTCTCGGCGATCTCGAGCGCTTTCGCCATTTCGATGCTGAGATCGCGCCAGGCCTCAAGCGCCGCGTTGTCGGGGTGGAAGCGCCATTGGTCTTCTGCGTCACGGGTGCCGGTGCAGAGCGTCACCAGCCTTGTGCCCATCGCCGGGGCGGCGGCGCAGAGCACCTCCAGCCGAGCGAGCCCTTGCCGACGTACGGCGGGGTCCGGGTGGATCATGTTGTAGGTGCCGGACACCGCCTCGATGACGACGCCCGTGGCGCGGGATGCTGCGCCGATCGACACAGCGGTCTCGGCGTCGATCGCGTCCGGCATCGAGGGCAGGCCGAGGCAGGCGAGATTGAACTGCGCGCCCGCATAGCCGGCGGCGGCAACCGCCCGCAGCGACGGTTCGGCGCCGACAGCGGCAAAGGTCTTCGCAAAAATTCCGAGCCGCATCAGACGGCTCCCGTGACGTCGGCGAGGCGGACGAGCTTGCCGCCGGCCTCGGCCGAGCGGGCGACGGCGACCATGGCCCGCACCGAGGCGAGACCCTCGTCGATGTCGGCGCCGACCATCGGTGCGCCGTCGAGGATGACGCGGGCAAAGGCTTCCACCTGGCGGCGGTAGAAATGCCCGTCGGCGCCGAGCGTCCGATGCCAGCCGCCGTCGGCCTCGCGAAAAATGTCGACGTCGCTGCTTTTGTAGAACCAGGGATTATAGATCTTGCCGAGCACGCTGCCGTTCTCGCCGTAGATCTGGAAACCCTCGTGCCAGTCCATGCGGACGGCGACGGTGAGATCGAGCTGGCCGATCGTGCCGTCGGCGAAATGGGCCGTGACGAACCAGCAATGGGCGCCGAAACGCTGGGTGAGGTGGGCCTCGACCGCCTCAATCGCGCCGCCGAGATGGCGGGCGGTATCGAGCATGTGGCAGCCGTGCGCCAGCATGTAGTAGCGCTTGAGGTCGGCTTTCGGATTGACCGCAGGCTTGCGGGCATTGGCCGAGGTGACGATCAGCGGCTGCACCGCGTCGGTCATCGCGTAGCGGTGGGTATTGTCGCAGTACCAGCCCTTGTAGCCGAGCTTCTCGCCCATCTCGGTGTCGACGAAAGCCTTGGCCGTTTCGATGCCGGGGTCGAAGCGCTTCATATGGCCGACCTGCAGCACTTTGCCCGAGGATTCCACCGCCGCCCTGAGGCCCTCGACCTCCTCGACCGCGACGCCGATCGGCTTCTCGCACAGGACGTGCTTGCCCGCCTCCAGCGCCATGCGCGAGGCCTCGACGTGGAAGCTGTCGGCGGTCGCGATGATGACCGCGTCGACGTCGGGATCCCCGAGCATCGCGCGGTAGTCGGAGAAGGCGCGGGTCGGCGCGAAGGTCGCGGCCATGCGCTCGCGCAGATCGTCGGCGACATCGCAGATCGCGTAGAGCTCGGCATTGCGGGCCTTGGTGCAGGACTCGAAGTGCGCGGCCTGGGCGATCGGTCCGCAGCCGAGAACGCCGATGCGCAGCCGCCTGTCGTCTTTCATCATCGTCCGAATTCCTCGTTCGACCCTAAACGCACCGCAACACGAGCAGGTGAGTGGATATTTGTTTAGAAAAGCAACTAATGTGCAGGTCGTTCGCCGTCAACCATTCAGCCATGCTGCAGCGCAAGCATCTGCGGATGCGCTGCAGAAATTGACGCCCGCTGTTTTGTCTGGTTTGTAGAAAGAAAAGACAAATAAAGCGGGAGGAGATAACTTGGCGGTGCTGGCCAGTCTCAAGAACATCGTCATGGATTTCGGCGCCATCCGAGCGCTGAACGACGTCTCGCTGGACATTCACCAAGGTGAGGTGCTGGGCCTGATGGGCGACAACGGCGCCGGCAAGTCGACACTGGTGAAAACCATCGCCGGCAATTTCCAGCCGACCTCCGGCACCTTCACCATGGAGGGCAAGCAGCTTTCGCTTTCCGGCCCCGCCGATGCTCGCCGGCACGGGATCGAGGTGGTCTATCAAGACCTTGCGCTCTGCGACAACCTCACTGCCGCCGCCAACGTCTTCCTCGGCCGCGAGCTGATGAAGCAGGTCGGCCCGTTCCGGGTGCTCGACCGGCCCCGCATGAACGCCCGCTCGGCCGAGCTCTTCGCCGAGCTGAAGTCAGAGACGCGGCCGGCAGACCTCGTCAACCGCATGTCGGGCGGGCAGCGTCAGGCCGTCGCGATTGCCCGCACCCGGCTGGCCCAGTCGAAGATCGTGCTGATGGACGAGCCTACCGCGGCGATTTCGGTGCGGCAGGTTGCGGAGGTGCTGGCGCTGATCCGGCGGATGAAGGACCAGGGCCTGTCGGTGATCCTGATCAGCCACCGCATGCCGGATGTCTTCGACGTCTGCGACCGCGTCGTGGTGATGCGCCGTGGCCAGAAGGTCGCCGACAAGGCGATCGTGCAATCGAGCCCCGAAGAGGTCACCGGCCTCATCACCGGCGCCATCGCCACGGCCTGACCGCCCCCATTCGGAGCATGCAATGTCCTCTCCCAACCACATGCAGGTCGACCTCGGCGCCCCGAAGCGTTCGCTGGCGAAGCGCCTCGTCGGCACGCAGGAAGCCTGGATCGCGCTGGCCATCCTGGCGCTCGGGCTCGTCGTCTCGCTGATCGCGCCACGCTTCGCCACCTCCGGCAACCTTCTCAACGTCTTCCAGAACGCCTGCTTCATCGGCCTGATGGCGCTCGGCATGACGCCGGTCATCATCTCCGGCGGCATCGACATCTCGGTCGGCTCGATCCTCGGCCTCTGCGGCGTGACGCTCGGCATCCTGTGCAACGCCGGCTGGCCGCTCGGCGCGGCGATCCCGGCGGTGTTGCTGCTCGGCATCGCCTGCGGCATGGTCAACGGCGCCGTCATCGCCTACCTCCGGCTGCCGCCCTTCGTGGTGACGCTGGCGACGCTGTCGATCGGCCGGAGCCTTGCGCTGGTCGTCAGCAACAACGAGGTTTTCTACGAGTTCGGCACCGCCACCGACGCACTGCTGGCGCTCGGCGGCGGGGCGACCTTCGGGCTGCCGAACGTCGTTTATGCGCTGATTCTCGGTGTCATCGTGCTGCATTTCCTGCTGACCATGACGCGTTGGGGCCGCTACATCTTCGCCGTCGGCGGCAATGAGAACGCCGCGCGCCTCTCCGGCATTCCGGTCGAGCTGATCAAGATTTCGGCCTACGCCTTTTCCGGCCTGATGGCCGCCGGCACCGCGATCTTCCTCGTCGGCTGGCTGGGGGCCGTCACCAACGCGATCGGCACCGGCTACGAGCTGCAGGTCATCGCCGCGACGGTCATCGGCGGCGCCAGCCTCGTCGGCGGCTTCGGCACGGCGATCGGCGCCGGCATCGGCGCGATCCTCGTCGAGGTCATCCGCAACGCCCTCCTGATCGCGGGCGTCAATCCTTTCTGGCAGGGCACTTTCGTCGGCAGCTTTATCCTTGCCGCCGTCCTGCTCGAACGCATCCGATCCTCGCGCTGACGGGGACGGAGAAACAAACGAAACCTGGGAGAGAAACGATGTCCAAACTGAAAAGCCTGGCGACGGCGCTGTCGGTCGCCTGCGTCACCTTAAGCCTCGGCATGCCTGCCGAGGCTGCCGACCGCGAGTTCGCGCTGGTGTTCAAGGTGCTGAACAATGCCTTCAGCCCGCCGATCGACGCCGGCTGCAAGGCCGCGGCCAAGGAACTCGGCGACGTCACCTGCACCTATGTCGGCCCGACCGAATACGACGAGGCGAAGCAGGTGCAGCTGGCGCAGGACATCATCACCCGCGGCGTCGCCGGCCTCGGCATCTCCGCCGGCAATCCGAAGGCGATGGCCCGCATCCTGAAGCTCGCCAAGGCCGCGAACATTCCGGTGGTAACCTTCGACACCGACGTGCTGCCGGAAGATGCAAGCCTGCGCTCCACCTATATCGGCACCGACAATTACGAGTTCGGCAAGGTGCTGGGCGAGAAGGTGCTGGAGTCGAAGAAAAAAGGTGGCACCGTCTGCATCCAGTCCGGCGCGCCGGCTTCGGAAAATCTGAAAGCCCGAATCCAGGGCATCCGCGACACGCTCGCGGGCGCTTCGAAGGACAAGCCGGTCGGCACGCTTGCCGGCGAGAACGGCTGGACCGAGCCCGCGGGCTGCCCGGTCTACAACAATGACGACATCACGCTCGCCGCCCAGCAGGTCCGCGACGTCATGACCAACAATCCCGAGCTCGACGCCTTCGTCGCCGTCGGCGGCTGGGCGCAATACGCCCCGCAGGCCTATACCCAGGCGATGGAGCCGCTAAAAGCGCGGCTCGATTCGAAGGAACTCGTCGTCGTGTTCGGCGATAATTTCGGCCCGCAGCTGCCGCTGCTGGCCAAGGGCCTCAGCCACTACAATGTCGGCCAGCGTCCCTACGACATGGGTTTCCAGACCATCATGGCGCTGGACAAGCTGACCAAGGGCGAGACCTTGCCGCCGATGATCATCACCGGCACCGAAGTCTGCACGCCCGAGAACGCCCAGACCACCTGCGGCAAGTCCGGCAGCTAGCCCGGCCGAAGCCGATCAGCCTTCACCATCATAAGAACTCCCGCGTCGTCACCGTGGCGGCGCGGGAGACCGGAAGGAAGACCATGTCCCGACGTCTGAGGCTCGCAATGATCGGCGGCGGGCAAGGCGCCTTCTTCGGCGCCGCGCACCGGGCCGCCGCCCGGCTGACCGACCGCTTCGAACTCGTCGCCGGCGCCTTCTCGTCCGATCCCGCCCGCGGTGCGGCGAGCGCTGGAGACCTGCATGTCGATCCGGCCCGCAGCTATGGCGATGTCCACGCGCTGGCGGCCGCAGAGGCGGCGCGGCCGGATGGTGCCGAGGTGGTGACGATCGTCACGCCCAACCATTTGCACCACGCCGCCGCCCGTGCCTGCCTGGAAGCGGGGCTGCACGTGATCTGCGACAAGCCGGTGACGACGACGCTGGCCGATGCCTTGGATCTTCAGGAACTGGTGGAGGCGACCGGGCGGCAGTTCGGCGTCACCTATACGAATGCCGGCTACAACCTCGTCCGCGACGCCCGTGCGATGGTGGCGGAGGGCCGTCTCGGCGCGATTCGAATCGTTCGGGTCGAATTCCCGCAGGAATGGCTGGCCGGACCGGTCGAGAGCGCCGGCAACAAGCAAGCGGAATGGCGCACCGATCCGGCGCGCAGCGGTGCCGGGTGCCTCGCCGACATCGGGACGCATGCCTTCCACCTCGCCGAATATGTCTCGGGCCTTCGCTGCGAGGCCTTGTGCGGCGAGGTGCGCAGCGTGGTGCCGGGACGGCGGGTCGACGACCAGGCCGACCTCCTGCTGCGCTTCGAGGGCGGCGCGACCGGCGCGCTCTGGGCGAGCCAGGTTGCGATCGGCCAGAGCGGCGGCTTGAAGCTGCAGGTCTATGGTGACCGCGGCGCGCTGCAGTGGCGGGCCTCGGAGCCGAACAGTCTTATCCTCTCCGAACTCGACGGCAGGACGGAAGTGGTCGAGCGGGCAGGGCGCGGCACGCGGTTCCCCGGGCGGCTGCCGGCGGGCCATCCGGAAGGGTTCCTCGAGGCGCTGAGCCAGCTCTACGAGGACATGGCGGAGAAGATTTTTGCGGCGCAGGAAGGGCGGACGGCCAGGCCCGAAGCGCTGGCCTCGCCGGGAATTGTCGAGGGCGTTCGCGGGTTGAGGATGGTCGAGGCGGCGCTGCGGTCACGGGGCGAGTGGACGTCTCTCTAACGACCGGACCGGTCGGCTCGAGGGCTCCTCGGCTCTGCAGGCTGAGCTTGGTCGGCCATCCCACGACTTTGCGTCAGAGGCGAAGCCCCGTATTGGCGTTGAAGACATGCGCTTCCCCCGGCATCGGCGTGACGAAGGCGGTGTCGCCGGGCGCGTGGCGGGCGCGGCCGTGCACGGCGATCACCGCCGCCTGGCCGGCAAGGCGGCCGTAGAGGTGGGATTCGGCGCCCGTCGGCTCGACGAGATCCACGGTGAAGGGCAGGCCGGTCGCGGCGGTCTCGGCCGAGACGAGGTCGGCGTGTTCCGGCCGGATGCCCAGCATGACTGCCGTGCCGGTGGCCGCGTCTACGCTGCCCTTTAGCGCCAGCCGCGTCTCGCCGATCTGGACGAAGGTCTGGTCCGCGTCGCGCCCGAGAACGCCCGGCAAGAGGTTCATCGCCGGCGAGCCGATGAAGGTCGCGACGAAGAGGTTGGCGGGGCGGTCGTAGACGTCGAGCGGCGCGCCGGTCTGCTCGATCCGGCCGCCGTTCATGATGACAATGCGGTCCGACATCGTCATCGCCTCCATCTGGTCGTGCGTCACGTAGATCGACGTGGTGCCGAGCCGCTTCTGCAGCGACTTGATCTCGACCCGCATCTGCACGCGCAGTTTCGCGTCGAGGTTCGACAGCGGCTCGTCGAACAGGAAGACCTGCGGCTGGCGAACGATCGCCCGGCCCATGGCAACGCGCTGGCGCTGGCCGCCGGAGAGGGCGCGTGGCAGACGGTCGAGATAGGGGCCGAGGCCAAGAAGGTCCGCGGCATCCTCCACCGCCTTGCGGGTCTCGGCCTTGGAGATGTTCCGCAGGCGAAGCGAGAAGCCCATGTTGTCGGCGACGGTGAGGTGCGGGTAGAGCGCGTAATTCTGGAACACCATCGCGATGTCGCGGTCCTTCGGCGCGACGTCGTTGATGACGCGGCTGCCGAGCGAGACGGTGCCCTCGTCAATTTCCTCGAGGCCGGCGATCATCCGCAGAAGGGTGGACTTGCCGCAGCCGGAGGCACCGATCAGCGAGACGAACTCGCCGTCGGCGATCGACAGGCTGACGCCGTGGATCACCTTCTGGAGGCCGTAGGCCTTGCGCACGTCGCGAATTTCAACCGTCGCCATGATGCTCTTCCGCTTGTTGCAGGCGTCCGCCGCGGTGTCGCGGCGGACGAAGGCTCGCCCTCAGGCGAGGACGACGACCTTCGAGAGATGGCGCGGGGCCTCGGTATCGACGCCGCGCATCTCGGCGACGCGCTCCCCGAGAATCTGCATCACCGCAAGGGCCGCCAGTGCCCGGTCCTCGTTGGCCGCCGGAACGTCCAGCGACAGGTCGCCAGGGCCGCCGAAGCCGAGGACGAAGGCGCCCTTCGACTGCACGTCCCGGATCACCCCGGCCTCCTCCTCGGCGGTGTCGCCATTGTAGATCGCGACGACGAAGGTCTTGTCGTCGACGAGGCTGATCGGGCCATGCCGGTATTCCATCGGGTGAAACGACTGCGAGTAGCTGAGGCTCATCTCCTGCAGCTTCAGCGCGCCCTCGGTGGCGAGGCCGTAGAGGAGGCCGGCGCCGAGGTAGACGAAGTGCGAGCGGCCCTGGATGATGCGCGCGATGTCGGCGTCGGCCTTCAGCATCAGCGCCTCGGCGGTCGCCGCGATGCCGGCGTCGATCACGATGCCGGCCATCCGCAGGCCGAGAAGGAGCATGATCGAGGCCGAGGAGGTCATGACGATGCCCTCGTTCGGGTGCGTCGGCGCAAAGACCACGACCTCGGCCGCGCGGGCGATCGAGCTGTCCTTCTCGCAGGTGATGGCGATGGTCCTGATGCCCGCCATCCGGCTGACCTCGACGGCCTGCACCGTCTCGCTGGACTCGCCGCTGCGCGACAGAGCGATGACGGTGAGGTTTTGCCAGGCGGCATAGTTCTGGCGGCGGCGTGCCCATTCTGCGCCTGGCACGGCGATCGCCATGTGGCCGCGGCTGTTGAAGGCGGCAGCGATGCTCATTGCGAGATAATAGGACGTGCCGCAGCCGACGATGACGTTCAGCCCTTCGCCGGGCGCCGGCAAGGCGATGTCGAGAGCGCCGTTCCAAAAAGGGAACTGCTCGCGGATGACGCGTTCGGTGACGTTCATGGGATCGGTCCTTGAGGGGAAGCTATTTGCCGGCACCGGCCATCAGGCCGCTGACGAGGTATCGGTTGAGGAAGAGGACGACGAGCACGGGCGGAATGATCGCCAGGATGCCGGCAGCGTTCATCAGCCCGTAGTCGACGTAGTTGCGGGTGACGAATTCGGGGATCAGCACGGTCAGCGGCTTGGTCGCCAGCGTCGGCGAGAACACCAGCGGCACCATGAACTGGCCCCAGGCGCTGAGGAAGGTGAGGATCGAGGCGGCGATCAGGCCGGGCGCCGCGAGCGGCAGCACGATCCGGATCAGCGTATAGGTGCGGCCCGCGCCGTCGAGCCATGCGGCTTCCTCGAGCGACAGCGGCAGTGACTGGTAGACGCTGCGCATCAACCACAGCGCCAGCGGCAGGAAGGCCGAGACGTAGATCAGCGTGACGCCGAGATAGGTGTCGATCAGCCCGAGCGCGATCATCAGCCGGTAGAGCGGGATCATCACGGTATAGGCGGGGATCGCCAGCGTCGCGACGACGAGGACGAACAGCACGTCGCGGCCGGGAAAACGCAGGCGCACGAAGGCGTAGCCGGCGAAGGCGGCCAGCACGATCGTCACCACGGTCGAGGCGAGCGAGGTGATGAGGCTGTTGAGGAAGGCCGCCGATACCTGCGGCCAGATCGACTGCGTCTCGTTGCCTTGCGAGGTGCTCGTCGCCCCGAACAGCTTGGCATAGTGCTCGAAGGTGACGTTCGGCGGCCAGAAATGCGGGGTCCGCGAGACGAGGTCGGACGGCGTCGACAGGCTGGTCACCAGGGCCCAGTAGATCGGGCCGAGCGACCAGAACAGCAGCACGAGGACGGCGGCGGCGATGCCGATCTTGCCGGCGAGTTGGGAGAGGCTGCGCTGGGTCATCATTCGTACCGCGTCTCGCGGTAGACCCGCAGCACATAGATCAGCGACACCAGCAGCGAGGCGATCATCGCCAGCACCGACAGCGCCATGCCGAGCGAGAATTTGAGGTTCTGGAAGGCCGACATGTAGACCTGGATGATCACCGTCCTCGTATCGAGGCTCGAGCCGGCGAGGATCCAGGCCTCGTCGAAGAGGTTAAAGGCGAACACGGTGGACTGGCTGAGCGCGATCGCGATGCCGCCGGAGATCAGCGGCAGCGTCACCATGCGGAACGCCTTGACGGGGCCGGCGCCATCGAGCTTGGCGGCCTCGTAGAGCTCCTTCGGGATGCTTTGCAGCGCGGCGAGGAGAATGATCGCCGTCAGCGGCAGCATCCGCCAGACGTGGACGAGGGCGATGAGGAAGAGCGCGGTGGTGCGGTCGTTGAACCAGACCTTGTTGGTCTCGATGATCCCGAGCGTCTGCAGCACGGAGTTCAGGAGGCCGTAGCTCGGATTGTAGATCCACAGCCAGACGAGGGCGTTGACCACCGGCGGCAGGCACCAGGGCAGAACGAGGGCGGCGAGCAGCCAGCGCCGTCCGGTCCGGATCCGGTTGAGCAGAAGCGCGGCCCCGAGGCCCCCGACCGCCTGCAAGGCGACGGCGATGACGACATAGACCAGCGTGTTGAACCAAGCCTGGCGGACATTGGCGTCGCCGGCGAGCGCGGTGTAGTTGCCGAGGCCGATGAAGGGCGTCCCCGCCTTCATCGGATCGATGCGGTAAAGGCTGTCGATCACCGTCGAGATCACGGGCAGGAAGACCAGCCCGCCCATGATCGCGATGATGGGGACGACGAAGGCGAGGCCGAGCCAGGCCTCGCCGTTCAGGCGGCGAGGCCGTCGAATTGACGGAGGGGATGTGACGGCCTCGCCGGACATGACTATTCCTGCGCCGTCTTGGCCGCGTCGGCGATCTGCGTGACGGCCTCGGCCACGGTGATCTGGCCCTTGGCCGCCTGGTTCAGGAAGGTGGCGACCGCGCTGGAGAATTCCGGGTACCAGCCGGGCGTGCCCTGTGCGAACAGCGGCTCGACGGTCGCGGCCTGCTGCAGGAGGACGTCGCCGCTGGCGAGCTTGCCGTCGGCGTTCAGCTTTTCGAGGACGCTGGTCCGCGTCGGCAGGTTGCCAAGCTGCAGGTAGCTCTGGGTCTGGTTCTCCGGCTTCAGCAGCCAGGCGATGAAGGCCAGGCCCGCTTCCGGATCGGCAGCAGAGACCGGAATGCCGACGGCACCCGGCAGGCCGAAAGTACGCGACTTGCCGGTGACCGATGGCATCAGCGCGGCCTCGACATGCTCGGAAACCTGCGACTTCGCCTTGTCGGAATAGACAGCGACATTGCCCGCCCAGCCAGCGACGTCGAAGGAGATGCGGCCACTCTTGAAGAGTTCCTGGATCTCGACGTCCTTCAAGCCGGTGGCTGCGGGGTCGATCAGCCCTGCCTTCAGCGCCTCGATCTCGAACTCCATCGCCTTGTAGCCGGCCGAGTCCGGCGCGGTGAACTGCGGCGCGAAGGACGCGTCGAACAGCTCGCCACCAAAAGCCTTGGTCAGGAGGTACCAGGCGGTAGCACTCCCTTCGGTCGCCGAGAGCGGCAGGCCGATCGGGTAATCTGCGATGCCGGCGGCCTTGATCGCCTTGGCAGCGGTCAGCAACTCGTCCGGCGTCTTCGGCGCCTCGGTGATCTTGGCGCGGGTGAGGTGGTCGCGGTTGAGGATCAGGATGCGGAAGTCGTTGTTGTAGGGGACGGCGAGCAGCTTGCCCTCGAACTCGAAGATCTTGGCTGTCGGCAGGTCGGCGAGGAGCGCCGGGTCGACCTTGTCGGCGAGCAGCGAGTACCAGCCGGCCGAGCCGAACTGGCCGACCCAGGACCAGTCGACCTCGGTGACGTTCGCCGGGGCGGTGCCGGCGACCATCGAGGTGACGATCTTGGTGCGGATGTCGTCCCAGCCGAGCGTCTGGGTCTCGAGCGCGACGCCCGTCTCGGCAGTGAAGCGGTCGGTCATGTCCTTCGGCAGCGTCTCCCACGGGGGGAGCAAAGCGGAAATCGCCTTGCCGGTCAGGGGTTTGGCATCCTGACCAAAAGCGGGAAGCGAGAAGACGAGCGGCATGGCGGTCATGGCGGCGAGAAGCGAGCGTCGGTTCATGGCATTTCCCTTTGGCTGCGGTTGCGGAGGAGAAGCGGATGGTCGTCGAGCGCTGTGGCGAGCCGGTCGATCCAGGCCCCGTCGACGGGCCAGCCGGCGCGCTGCGCGGCCCTCAGCAAGGCGCCGCCGATGGGGGGTAGACGCGGCGCAACCGGGGCGGTGCCGAGGCTTTCGGAAATGGTGGCGAGAAAGGTCGGGCTGGCGAAGACGCCGCCGGCGTAGCTCCAGACGAGGGGCGATGCTTCGCCGACCATGCGCCAGGCAGCGCCGGCATGGGCGGCGAGGTGCACGGCGGCGGCCAGGATCAGGCGCTGGGCATCCGGGTCGCCGGTCTCGCAGAGCGCTGCGACGATGCGGGCAAGCGCTGCAAAACCGGCGCGGCGGCTCTCAAGGCCGGCGGCCCAGGAGAGGATCTCCTCCGGGCCGATGTCGAGGTTGTCGACGAGGGCAGCGGCGAAAGGCAAGGCATCGCTGCGGCCGTCGAAGGCGCGGGTGGCAAGGCTCAGCGCCTCGCGTCCGATCCAGAAGCCGCTGCCCTCGTCGCCGAAAGCCTCGCCCCAACCGCCGACGCGAACCTGCCGGGCCTCGGGGCCGCCGGCGCTGGCCCAGGCCATCGAGCCGGTGCCGGCGAGCAGCAGCACGCCACCGGCGCCGGCGAGAGCGCCATCGAAGGCGATGCGCACGTCGTTCTCGACCAGCGCGCCGTCGCCTGCGAGCGCTGCGACGACGCTCTTCTGATGATCGCTCTGGGCGTCGATCTCGCCATAGGACGACAGGCCGAAGACAGCCGCATCGATCTCCAGCGCGGGAGCGCGGGCGGCGACCATCATGTCGCGCAGGCGGATGCCCCAGTCGGGGTCGGCGACGGGGTCTGTCCCGGCGCCGGTCTCGATCCAGACGATCTCGGCGTCGCGGGTGGCGAGCGCCAGCAAGGTCTTGCTGCCGCCGCCGTCGACGCCGAGGATCAGGCCCATCAGCTCGGCTCCCCGTCAGCGACCGCGACGAGCGGAACCGATGCGACCGTGACGGCGCATTGCAGTTCGCGCAGCCGTCCCCGCCAGTCCGGCGAAAGCGCTTCGTCGGCCACGAGGTGGAGCGCGGGGCCGAGCGCGGTGACGAGATAGGTCAGGCGCTGGCCGAACTTCGTCGCATCGACAAGCAGAACGGTCTTGGCGGAACGCGCCATCATTCGCTCGTTCAACCGTGCCTCGCTCTCGTCCAAGCTGTAGAGCCGGCCGTCACCGGCAATGGCGCCGGCGCCGAGGAAGAGCTGGTCGAACCAGAGCCGGTCGATCATCGCCTCGGCCGCCGCGCCGACCATCGAGGCGTTCTCGGCGCGCAGCCGTCCGCCGATCACCGTGACCGACAGGCCGGGGATCTCCATCAGCGTCTGCGCGACGACGAGTCCGTTGGTGAACACCGCGAGCGGCATCGGGTCGAGCCGCAGGCGCCGGGCCAGCTGCAGCACGGTCGTGCCGGCATCGAGGAAGACCGAGCTGTGCGGCTTGATCATCTCGAAGGCAGCGTCGGCGATGGCGCGCTTGGCGGCGAGGTTTTCCTGCTCGCGCAGGGCGAAGGCAACTTCGACGCCGCTGCCGCTGGAAATGCGGGCGCCGCCATGGGTGCGGGCGACGATTCCCTCGGTTTCCAGCGCCAGAAGGTCGCGGCGGATCGTGGCGAGCGAGGCGCCGACGGCATCGGCGATGTCCTGCACCGAGCTGAAGCCGTGCGAATAGAGGTGCTGGCGGATGGCCGTCAGGCGGTCGTCCTTCATCTGGCGGGTCTCCTTCCGCGGTTTCGCCACCGCTGGGGCTGTCATGGCCACTGGCACCGTCAAAAACTGCCAGGCATCATTGATGACCGCGCAAAAGATCATCGTCAATCAGAAAAATGACGAAGCTTGATCGTTTTGATTCGCCGGGCTAGCTTCTCTGATGGACCGCGTCTGGAGGGGGAGAATGGGAATGCTGCAGGAACTGAAGGCGTTGGCCGGACGCGGCGCGGGCGAGACGGGCTGCGGTATCGTCTCCGTTTGCTCGGCGCATGAATGGGTGATCGAGGCGACGCTGCGCCATGCGATCGAAGGCGTAGGGCCTGTCCTCATCGAGGCCACCTGCAACCAGGTGAACCAGTTCGGCGGCTATACCGGCATGACGCCGGCAGATTTCCGCGCTTTCGTCGAAGGCATCGCTGCGTCGGTCGGCTTTCCGCTGGAAAGGCTGATCCTCGGCGGCGACCATCTCGGCCCCAATCCTTGGCGCGACAAGCCGGCAGAGCTCGCGATGCGGCATGCCGAGGCCATGGTCGCTGCCTATGTCGAGGCGGGCTTCGGCAAAATTCATCTGGATGCGAGCATGGGCTGCGCCGGCGAGCCGGAGGCCGTGGGCGACAGCCTGGCCGCCGACCGGGCCGCGCGTCTGGCGGCCGCGGCGGAGGCGGCGACCGCCCGGTCGGGCGTCACGCCGCCGCTCTACATCATCGGCACCGAGGTGCCGACGCCCGGCGGCGCACTGGAAGCCCTCGACCATGTTCTGCCCACCGCGCCCGAAGCAGCCCTCGAGACGCACCGCATCCATGCCGAGGCCTTTGCCGCTGCCGGTCTTTCCGACGCCTTCCACCGCGTCGTCGGTCTGGTGGTGCAACCGGGTGTCGAGTTCGGCGATGCCGACGTCCTGCATTACCGCCGCGAGCGCGCCACCGACCTCAGCGCAGCGCTGACGCAACTCCCAGGCCTCACCTTCGAGGCGCATTCGACCGACTACCAGAGCGAAGCGGAACTGACGGCGCTGGTCGACGACGGGTTTCGGATCCTAAAGGTCGGACCATGGCTGACTTTCGCCCTGCGCGAGGCGCTGTACGGCCTCGACGCCATCGCCTGCGATCTCGGCCTGTCCCGTTCCGGCGAAGGGCTGGGCTCCGCGATGGAGCAGTTGATGCTGGCGGAGCCGGCATATTGGGCGAAGTACTATGGCGGCAGCGCCGAGCTCCAGGGGGTGAAACGCCATTTCAGCTTCAGCGACCGCATTCGCTATTACTGGCCGCGTCCGGAGGCGCAAGCGGCGCTGGCGGCGCTGCTCGGTCGGCTGGAGGGCGTCACCCTTCCGCTGCCCTTGATCAGCCAGCATCTCGGCCGCATCGCCGGGCGTTTCGAAACCCCCGAAGAGCCGGTGACGGCAAAGGCGCTGGTCTTCGCCTCGATCGAGCGCGTCCTCGACATTTATGCGACGGCTGTTCGCGCGAGGTGATGCAGGTCCGCGCGGCATTGATGTCGTGAATCACCCCGTGGCCCGCGGCCACTTCAGAGGTTTTTGCCGTCAGGCCGCGGACAGCGCCAAACGACTTGGGTTCTCTGTTGGGCCTAGCCGGTCAGCTCTCATCGATCGGACGTCGTGAAGAGCTTTGGGACCGGTAGTGGAAGACCAGGATCAGAATCATCGAAGGCGGGGGAGAGGGGAAACCCGCTATCCCCTGCGGGGATATGGTGGGCGATGACAGGCTCGAACTGCCGACATCCTCGGTGTAAACGAGGCGCTCTACCAACTGAGCTAATCGCCCTCTGCGAGGTGCTGCCCGCATAGGCAATTCCCGCCGGGCGCGCAAGCCGGTGCGGACGTTTTCCACACGCACATGGTGCTGTTTTTCTGTTTATTCGGAAGAATTGCGATGATCGCATGTTTCCGTTCGAACGCGCTTGACAGGGAAGGGGGGCTCTCGTAAATCACCGCCATCAGCCGCGACGAGCGGTGGAGCGCGGGTGTAGCTCAGTCGGTTAGAGTGCCGGCCTGTCACGCCGGAGGTCGCGGGTTCGAGCCCCGTCACTCGCGCCAGTTTTTTCCTTTTGTGCACAGGCACTTAGGAGGAAGCTGAATCTCCAGATAGAGAGAAGTTTCAACTTCTTTCCCCTGTAAGTTTCAACTTTACGGGGCCATTTTGCTCTAGGGCAAGCTTCTTCCTCCCGATTTTCCGAGCCTCATCGGCAGAGCGAACTGCAGCCAAGTTCACGGGCATGTAGGTGCGCTGTAAAGTTCGATTGTCGTCAATCGAGTTGCCCATCTTGGCGGCCAACGATTCGACTGAGGCACCACCAGCGTTCGCCTCCACAGCACCAGTTCGACGCATGTCCATTAATCGACGCTTTTCCGACTCGCCAAAGACAGATGCTCTGACGATTCGGAAATCTTCCGACAGCGAGTTCTTCTGGTAGGGGACGCTGATTTGTGGCTTCCCGCCTTTAGCTCCCGGCGCATACCCCTTCGTGCGGAAGATGGGGGCATCGTCGTGCAGGGTATAGGGAAGGCCATCGAGGTACGCCTGAACCATGCGTCGTGTACGCGGAGACAGGATACCAAAGGCAGCTTCTCCCGTCTTGCCGCGGTTGATGGAGAAGCCCCACTCCGTTCCGACGCTTACGGCATTGGCAGGCGTCAGGGTGCGAGCGTCGACCGGAGCGAAGGACGTGTCCCACGAGATAGCGATGATGCACGCTAGGCCTCGGTAGCCGTCCCTCCATGCGGCCTTCACCATGCGGATGACTTCACCCTCTCGCCATACTTCGGTGCGGCCAGCGACAGAGCTCTTGCGAATAGCAAGAGACGGGTCGGCCTTGGATTCGCATAGCTTCATCGCGGCCAAGACGTTGTAGAGCGCCCGCCAAGTCTTCATTGCACGACCAGCTTCACCGACACCGTGAAGCTTCGTCAGCCGAGTGTACCAGCGGTCTAGGTGCTCAAATGTGATGAGCCGCGGAGAGACATCACCGAAGACTGGCTCGATATATTTATAGCCCCGGTCCCAGTCCTCGCGTGTCCGAACGGGCTTTCGCTGCCACTCGTTAAGGTGGCGGAAGCGTTCAAAGCCGTCGCCGACCGAGTTCTTCGGATAGATCTTACGGGACGACGGAGTTTTGCCGCTACGAGCCAGCTGCCAGCGTGCTTCCCATTCCTGCGCGACGGCCCAAGCAGCGGGGCCGTCCGCACCACAGCGCACGTTGTCGAAACCGAGCGCGCGCATCTTCGGCGTAACCAGCCAGTAGCCCCGGCCTTTCCGGACAGCGTAGTGTTTGAGCCGGATGCTACTCAAGTGAGTTGAGCCGGGCTTCGAAGTCGTCCAGGGATCCAGCAGCAGCGTCGTTTGCCGTCGCCAGCCCAGAACGGCGGTCAAGCCATCCGTCGATCGCTCGCAAATCGTAGTGACCGGTCACGGAGCAGGGTAGGGGGAAGCCGGCCTGATAGAGGGCCGTTGCCTTGTCCCTGAAGGAGATTGTCGTGAGATGAAGGCGACGTGCCGCCTTATCCAACGGCACAAGTCGCGGCTCGACAGCAAAGCGGATTTGGTTGGCAACAGGGTGGTTGTCGTTCGCAGAAGCGCGCGCCATCAACCTTCCTCCCCATCAGCCCGTGGCTGCACCCATTCATCGAACTTTCGATGCGGAATAAACTCGGCGCCATGCGCCTCAAGAACAGCGCGAATTTTCCGGAGCGTCACCGGCTTCAACTCGTCACCGCTTTCGAGTTTTGTAATCGTCGCGGTCGAGACGTCAGCCTCGGTGGCGAGTTCTCGCACCGTGAGCTGCGCGATAGTGCGAGCTGTCCTGTAAAGCATCATTCGTTCCCAGCCGGGCATTCGTGGAAGTGGGGCCATGTGATACAAGGTACTAGTAAACTAGCACAAAGTCAAGTTTCAGGCTGGGGATAGCACATAGCAAAACGCCGCCCGGTGGTGACGGACGGCGCTTCGGGCGCAACTCGCCTGGTGAGCGAGGGCCTAGCCACAACGGCACGCAAGCTGGTTAAGCAGGGTGACGAGGGGTGTCTTTGATCAGGCGGCCCTTAGAGCCGGCGCGAGGAAAGTCCGAAGCCGGCGGTCGCTGACATTCAGTACCTCGTACAGATGACGCCCCGCGTCCGACGTGAACCGCGCCATAACGACCGATGCCATCCCGCCTGAAGCGCCTTCGACGCGCTGGCCAATTGCGAAAGCGAAGTTATCGTTCGCCGCTACTGCTGCGTGCTCGGCTTGGATGATGATCGCGGTGTGCATTGGCGTGGCCTCCGTGTTGGCGTTGACCAATAGATGGCACTTCCAGCCGCGATTTTCAACAACCAATCCAGTAAAAGGCCATTTATTTCTTATACTGAGACCCCAGATGGGCGTATGAGATACAATAATACCATCCTTTACTTGAATGGTAAAATTGTAGAACGTCTCTCTATAGGGCTGTTGACAGAGGTAGGCGTGCGCTTGCTGTTCGATCGCGGCGCGAGCAACGCGGAGGCGGACCTGCACTCTGCCAATCCTCGCCATCAATAAGCCTTCCCTAGGAAGGAAACCGCGTCCCCGAACGAATCCGTCGCCGCATAGGCCCACATATCAGGAGCCTCTAGTTGGCCGCGATTAACGATACTCACCCGCACACCATCAGTCAGGTCGCCGCGATGCTCGGCGTCACGCAGCGCACGCTGCGCTTCTATGAAGAGCTTCATTTAATATCGCCCAAGCGCATCTCGAACGGGCGCCGCGTATACAGCGATGCTGACGTGGCCCACCTGAAAAAGATCACGGACCTTGCCCATCTCGGCTTTTCGCTCGTCGAGGTGAAGCAGCTGCTCGGAGCCAAGTCGGAAGATCAATTAGTAGAGGCGCTTCACCGGCGGCACGGCGAGGTCTCTGCGGAGATTAAGCATCTTCAGAAAGTCCTGTGCGACGTTTCGGACGCGATCGCTGCGGCGCATCCAACGTCCCAGGATAAAGCCGCTTGAACAGGCCTCGCGTGGTCTAGACACAAGGGGCAGGCAAGGTCGAGGGCTGTAGGATCAGCTACCAGCGCCTAAGCCAATCCAGTGCAGCGCTGAAGCAGGTGCACGGGGCCGGCGACATTTTGCACGAGGTGTCGCCGGTTCGTGCCTAACTTGCCATGTCAGGCTTATTTTCTGCGGGAGATCACATTATTTGGACTAGGAGCTGGTCGTCTGGGTCGAGCCAGTTGTGTTGCACTGCTCTGCAACCGCATGCACAAGGTCCACGAGGTTTTGTCGTATTCTTCGATCTTTGACCTGGGCGAAGGCTTCGTTCAAGCGCAGGCCGTCTGGCGTCGATAGGAACTGAATGACGGGATCTGCCAAAGGTGGCTCAGCCTTAAGACCTGGCCCCGTCGTGGCATCTTCGACCGCTAAAAGATCTTTGACAGTAAAGCCGAGGTTCACGGCGACCGCATGCAAACGGCCAGCGCTAAGCCGGCTCTTTCCGGTTTCATATCTCTTGACCTGAAGGACGGAGATCCCAAGCAGGGAAGCCAAATCTGACTGGCTCAGATCCAGCGATAGCCGTCGCAGTTTAATCTTGGCGCCGATCTCGGCATCGAGAGGTTGAACGGATTTAGGCCTGCGCATGCGTGTCATGCTCCCGTTAACGAAGCTAGCTACCGATCTAGAGCACCACGATGCGTCCGTAAACTAGGTTCGGACCACCGGTCCCGTATTCGGTCAGCTCCGGTTACGCCGCCAAGGTTTGAATTAGCTCGATTATTTTTCGCTTTATGCGCATGTCCGAAATATCTGCACACGTTTCGTTTAGTCGTTATCCCTCTTCCGTCCTACAAAAGTAACAATTTTACTGTGCGGGCTGTCGGTGGCGCTCTTGGACGCTCCGCTTATCGGATTATGAAACAGATCTGCGAGATCTACCTTGAGAAACTCAGATATCTGGTACAGTTTACTCGCGCTTACGCAATTTGTCCCTTTTTCGTATTTTTGAATCTGTTGGAACGTTACTCCGATTTTTTCGGCAAGCGTTGTTTGGCTTATTCCGAGAGCTTTGCGGCGCTCCCTGATTTCTGCACCAACGCCAGCATCAACGAGCGCGTCGTCTGAACCACCCACCTCGACCATCTCGTAAGCTTTCCCTGCAATTTCCTGGTGCAGCAGTGTACAACTTTGCTGCCTACAAGTCCCGCCGACCGATGTCCGGGCTTCCCCTCCCGCTCAATCGTCTCAACGTGTCTGCACATGCTGAGCACCAAGTGTTCAGCCAAGAGTCTCGCGGCCTCATCATGTGCCGGCGCGTAGCGCTTGTGCGGGGTCTCAGCGATCATTGTGAATGCCTATGCGGAAAGCTCCCGCAAATCCGGCAACAGCGCTGAGCGAGCCTTCTGCTGCGGCCGTGTGTGGTTGCCGTCGAAGCGTAGAATGGGAGTGATGTAGTTCGCGCTGACTCATGAGGCAGGCGCCGTCTGCCCCGCTCGACCGATTGCTAGGCTCACCATGGCGGAGCGCAGAGCCGCCGCTACCCGGCATCTCCCCCGACTACCGGAAGCCCACCGTCTGCACTGGGGACGGGTAGCAAGGGCGATCGATGGCCCGGTGGTCGTCAGGCATAGCTTCTGTGCCTTACGCTTAACCTTCAGCGGTTGTTGACGCATTCTCCGCATGCTGCGTGGGGTTGAAGGAGGGGTATGCCGGTGAAGATGTTCCTCTACGGGTTCGTGTTTCTGCTATTTGGCGGGGGCGTAGTCGGCATACTCTTTAAGGG